>LFSR01000051.1 GCA_001513155.1 Syntrophomonas sp. DTU018 | reverse complement strand
TCCTTTTTTTACCCTGAAAAAGCCCGAAGTTTTCTAGGCTAGAGAATATGCAAAATCCTCAAGGATGTAATGATAGCAGAAAGGTGATACTAGATGGAAAAAAGCGCCAAATTGACATATACCCTTATAGAAACAGCAGTGGACAAGGGAATCCGGGATATACGGGGTGATACCCGGCGGGGAATTCGCAATCTGGTAGATCTGGCATCTCACCTGACCCAGGGGCTGTTGCTGCAGCATTTCTTTCAGATTGTTCAGCGCATGCTGGCTGACAATAACAGCAGTTTATATGAATTCACCAGTAACGTAATCGAACATGTGGATCATCAGGTGCTGAAAAATGTGGCGGTTAAACTGGTCTACACCTGCTGCACTTACGGATACCAGCAGATGCAAAAATATGAACAGGAGCACGGCCATCTGGTGCCTCGCACGCTGGTTTTCGATTTCCGTGAGGAATACCCGGATAGTTTGACTCAAGAGGAAATATCCCAATTAATATCTGATGGGGAAACGATAGGTATTTACTGCGGGGTTTTTCTTATGAACGGGGATCAGCAGCGGGTAACGGATCTAGTGGAAGGCTTGGCCCAGCATAAAGATGGAGTATATTTCCTGTTGGCCCCTCCGGAAGCTATCAGTCCTAGTATTGCCCAAATGGTAGTAAACTCCAAAAACATTGTGCCGGTAATCCGCCTGCAAGCCGAGGCCGATTATCACCACTACCTGACAGCGGTTAACATATTATTTGACCATAAATGCTTGTTTGCCACCTACAGTGAATACGACGATGATAATCTGGCCGACTTGATCAGCGATGATTGCCTGGATCTGATTGAAGAAGCCCGCGGTTTTGCTTATTTCATGGTGCGCAGCAGGAACTTTACTCAGCCCGATAACCTGCAGCTAATTACCGATTTCCTGGCTGAGACCAGAGCCGTTCCCCGCTACCCCTTTTTAATCATCGACCTCTATGCGGATCTGATGGAGTACGCCAACTATGAGCTGAATTATTTTATGGCTATCCGCAGCGATGGCACTATCACAACCAGAATCACGGGTGGCCTGCTGCCCCAGTACAATATTCGCACCCATTCCCTGCCAAGTATTATGGAGCAGGTTATGCCTAAACTTTCTGATTAGAGTTGGCACTAGTATCATCCTGCAAGTTGGAGCGGGAGTGATCCTGTTCCTCTTCCATTACTATCTTATAGGCCAGCCCAGTCACTGCTTTTTTCAGCAGTTCGATGAATCTCTCCGGCGGCAGTTTGGCCCCTTCCAGCAGCCACCTGGTAATGGTTACCCGGATGGAATCGGCCAGAAATGTAGCATAGAAGTCCCGATCTGGATCATCAGCAAAGATGTCATCAAAACGAGCTAATATGAGGGGATGCATGACTTCATTGAAATACTCGGAAAAGGAATTCTGCCCTCTTACCTGCAGAGCATTGGTATAGAAGGTGCGGTTTTCATAGAAGAACTGGCACATCTTTTCTATCAGTTCCCAGCCTGGCTTATCGAAGGACCGCTGGATATCGGCAAAAAACTCAGTATAAAAGATCCAGTTAACCAAATCATACTTATCCCTAAAATGGTAGTAAAAGCTCTGCCGGTTCATATTGCAGCGTTCTACTATGTCCCCGATGCGGATCTTTTCCATGGGGCGTTCGGCCATAAGCTCCTTCATTGCTGCGGAAAGTGCTCTTTTGGTTATGTTCGAGTCAGGCATTTAAGCGTCCCCTTTCCCCTGAACTGCTCTGGTTCATGGTACACTCCTTGCCGACCATCTGCCCAACCTTTATGACGCATTATATTACAGTTATCCCTATTGTCAAGAATTTAGCTCAGGTCTCGACTTTGCTGAGCCTGAAAGCGTCCTTGGTTTACAAAAAAATATGCTGGCGGCAGCCTGCAAATAATAAAAGATCAGACCATTAATGCAGGATAATGGTCTGATCTTCCTTGTATACCAGCCAGGTTTTTAGGAAATGCGGTTGGTACGGGTCCAGATCTTCATTTCCTTGGCCTGTTTGATCAGTTCGTCCCGGAACATGGGATGAGCCAGATTGACCATAGCTTCTGCTCTTTCCCAGGTAGACTTGCCTTTCATCTGAGCTATGCCATACTCGGTCACGATGTATTGCACTATAGAACGAGGTACAGTTACTATGGCACCCGGAGTAAGGGTCGGTTTTATGCGGGAATGTATATTGCCTTCCTTGTCAGTGTAAGTGGAGCTCAGGGCAATAAAACCTTTCCCCTGGCGAGAAGCAAAAGCTCCAAAGATGAAATCCAGCTGACCGCCGGTACCGGATATATGCCGTGTTCCGGCTGATTCTGAACAGACCTGGGTAAACAGATCCACTTCAACAGCGCTGTTTATGGCTATGACCTTGTCATTAAGAGCAATAATGCGGGGATCATTGGTGTAGTTTACTCCATAGGAAGCACAGATGGGATTGTGATCCAGGAACTTATACAGCTTGTCCGTACCCATGGCAAAAGTATAGGTCATCTTGTAAGTATCGATGTTTTTCCGGGCCCCGGTAATACGGCCGGCATTATACATATCCACACATGAATCCACCAGCATTTCGGTATGGATTCCCAAATCTATCAGGTCACTGTCGGCAATCTTCTTCCCTATTACATTGGGCAGTCCGCCGATTCCCAGCTGAAGAGTACAGCCGTCTTCGATTTCCTCCATAATGAATTCGGCTATTTTGTAATCGGTTTCAGTGGGCTGCACTTCCGGAAGCTGGAACAGGGGATTATTAGGACCCTCCACTACATAATCAACCTGGTTGATATGAATGGATTCCCCGTTGCCGCCTAAGCAATGAGGAACTTTGTCATTAATCTCAACTACAATGGTTTTAGCCTTGCTCAAATAAGCACCGGTAACGGAGTTAGAAGGCCCCAAATTAAAGAATCCACGTGCATCCGGGGGAGAAACCTGGACAAAGGCTACGTCAACATCTTCGTACTTTTTGACAATACGCGGCCCCTGATGGTAAGTAATAGGAATGTAACTGCACAGGTCCTGATCATGGAGCATACGACCAATTCTGCTCATATGCCAGTCTTCCAGAATAAAGTGTTCCCGCGTTGGATCAACCTGCACTACCTTGGGTACCCGGGTGTAGCTTACGCTGCGGATGCGCACATTATGCAACTCATCCACTCTTTTAGCCAAAGCTTCATCCAGGGCTTCTGGAAACATGGCAAACTCACTGTACCAAACCCGGTCACCGGATTTGACTAATTTAGCAGCTTGATCAGGAGTGATAAGTTTTTGCTGATACTGCCATCTGATAATATCACTCACAGATAATTCTCCTTTCTAACTGTTTTAATTGTTTTGGTTTCTCAACCATTATCATCATAATGAGATTATATCCAACATTTTATCAGCTTTTCTATTACAACGGTAAAAAATATATATTAGTAGGATTCAAAAAATTAAATCAATTTCTGTATTATTACAGAATAACCCGTCGATAAAGATTTAATACTAAAAAAAGATTTCCCAATAAAGGAGGTAGACATGTGCAAGGAAGAGTGCCCCGCAGGAATGATTGTCTGGAAGGCGTAAAATGTGTGGTTAGCAGTTGTCACTATTATGGTGAAGGTGATCACTGTATGGCCGCCCACATTGAAATCCAGCCGCCTAATGCCAGCAACACCCATGATACAGATTGTGCCACCTTTACTCCCAAATATTGATAGCAGCGGCACTTCTCTTGATGAGAAAAAAACACCATTGGCCTCATTGCCCAGCCCCCGCAAGGGGGCGTGGCAATTTCTGCTGAAATTTGCGTTTTGCCTTGCTGTGGGTTCTGGAGGCAGCAGGAAAGTTCTCTGATGCAGGTTCCCCTGGAAGTTAAAAAATGCTATGGTGATAATATCTGAGGGCCAAGGGGAGGTTAAAGCACAGTGTTTGAAAATGCGATCCAGAGCCTTAGAGGACGTAAACCCCATATACTAGGGCATGAAAACTGTTTTGAATCAGCCGTGGCTCTTCCTCTGGTAGAGAAGGACGGACAGGTTTGTGTTTTATTTGAAAAAAGATCGGATAATGTACTTCAGCCCGGTGAAGTGTCTTTTCCGGGAGGCAGAATAGAACCGGATGACAGCAGTCCCCAGGAGGCTGCCGTAAGAGAAACCTGCGAAGAACTGGGACTGAGGCCGGAACGTATTGAGGTAATTGCTCCTCTGGATATTATGGTCAGTCCTTTTAACGCTATTGTATATCCTTTCCTGATCAAAATACTTAATCCGGAACTAATAAACCCTAATTGGGAAGAGGTAGCCGAAATTTTTTATGTACCCCTGGATTATTTACTCAATTACGATCCTTTATACAAGTCCTTATTGGTTACCGTGGATTATACCGAAGATTTCCCCTTTGAGCTGATACCCCACGGGAAAAACTACCCTTTCCGCAAGGGTACGCTTCCCCAGTTCTTTTATATCTGGGAGCATTGGGTAATATGGGGATTGACCGCCCGCATACTAAATCATTTCCTTGCTCTGCTCAGAACCTGCCTCGGCAAAGATTAACAAAGGCGAGGGGAATAAACTCATTCCTCTCGCCTCATTTTACCTGCCGGTCACAAATACTGGGTTGATAGTTCAGCGGGCTTGAGCTGAAGGATTCATATCTTCGATGCGCTGGCAGATTTTTTTGATAGTCCGCGGGTAGAGGGCAATCTTCCCTCCCCGGTAATTGCGGATGTAAGGTACCAGTTCATGTCGGTTGAGAATGGGCACGGAACTGTTCCTGCTTTTATTGAACCGGACTTTGACATTATCGCAGGATAGGACAATAATACCCTGGGTGGGAATGTTGCGATAACCTACTACCTTGTTGAGGAAACCTCTTAAGCGGTATTCGTGGGAGTCTACTTGTCCGGTGGGATTGGCTATTATTTTGGAGTAACCGTTGCGCTTATGGAGTATCCAGTTCTCCTGGCTGTCTATATCAATTATGCCTCCCCGTTCCCCGCCGTAGTTTTTCGTCTCAATGTGGAAGATGCCGTTGGGTCCCACAATTACCGTGTCATACTCGTTGGTATGCTCCGGATCAGGCCCCAGCTTGATATTGTGATAGACCCGGTATTGGGAATTGGGTTTTTGCAGGGCCTTTAATACTGCCTGGACCTTATATTCTCCCTCATCCCCGCTCTTCATAATCTCTTTTCTGGTTCTATTTTGTTTTTCCCGTTTTTTTAAAGCCCAAATAAAATAAAGGGTTACCCCCATAACTAATATGATTGGGGTAACTAGCCAAAAGTTTTGCACGTTTTCCTCCTCATTTTACAGAAATGTATTCATTTTAATTATAACAAAATAAAACGGTTTTGCCTGGAAATTCTTCTTTATTTTATATGGTTGCAACAATTTACCCTCTGTGTGACAGACTAATGCTGAAAGGAGGTGAAGCTTTTGCAGCGGGAAAAATCCGATGACAAACCAGTAGCTTACCTGTATGATATTATCTGCAACAGTGCGGTTATGAAAGATCAGCTGGAACATTCTCGTTTTAAGATCATTGACATCAATTCCGAAGACCAGATCCAGCAATAGAATTCTGTTTTTCATACCAAATTAAGGCAGAAAATCAGCAGAAAACATGCTATGCTTGTGGAGAAAGACCATCATGAGTTTTGGGCGAGGGTGAAGAGAATATATGACCTATACCATTTATCCGTTATACAACGGTGCCTTTACTGTGCGCTTTGGCGATCCCAAGGTTTTCTCCGACATCAAAAAAATACCTAGCTTCTGTTTTCTGCTGATTGATTCTGACCATAAACCCATACTGGTGGATACCGGATTTGACCGGAACTGGATACCCGGCATCAATTCCAGTGCAGAGCGCAGACCGGAATATGAGTTGGAAGCGGCCCTATTAAGGTATGGTTTCACTCCTGAGGACATTGAACTGGTCATCCAGACCCATCTGCACTGGGACCATACGGGAGGTATGAAACTCTTTACCCGGGCTCGTTTTGTGGTGCAGATCCGCGAGCTTCTGTATCTGCAGCAGTTGCCCTGGGTAGAAGAGTGCTCCTATTGTCCTGCTCACTGGCTGCCCTTCCTGGACCGGTTTGTATTGGTTAATGGCAATGCCACGGTCAGACCAGGCCTGCGGGTAATCCTGACCGGAAAACACACCGGCGGGCACCAGGCCGTAGAAGTAACCACTGCCCAGGGGTCGTATATTCTGGGAGGAGATGCTCCTTTTAATTATGACTATATGTGGAAGCAAATTCCCCGGGAGTACTGGGAGAAATACCGCCAGGGTCCCGGACAGGACAAGTTCTGGCCAGCGGAAGTCCGCAGCCAGCTGAATGCATTTCTGGCCAACCAGCCTAAAGCCAATAATCATACCCAGACTCACAATGTAGACCAACTGCCCGGCCGGCTGATATTATCCCACGATTACCGCTTGTTAGAAACCCCCCGTATTCCCGTTGCTTAATGACCGGAATAAATTGCGCGGTTCCCTTTGCCAGGCAGGCAGGATTTAATATAATATATACAAACAGATGTTCGGAGATGACATAATGGATATCCTGCACTGTGACCTGGATGCCTTTTTTGCTTCGGTAGAACAGAGGGACCATCCTGAATTGCGAGGTAAACCAGTTATTGTAGGTGCTCCCCCCAACAGCCGGGGCGTGGTATCCACCTGCTCCTATGAAGCCAGAGCGTTTGGGGTCAGGTCAGCCATGCCCTCCAGTCAGGCTTACCGTCTTTGCCCTCAGGCGGTCTTCCTGCCCGTGGACATGAAACGCTACCGGGAGGCCTCCAACCAGGTTTTTGCTATCCTGGCTGAATATACCCCGGTAATAGAAGCCCTGTCTATAGATGAGGCTTTTCTGGATCTCTCCGGCAGTCACGGGATTTTCGGCAGTTCTATGGAAATCGGCACCCAAATACGCCGCCGGGTAAAAACCGAACTGGGTTTGAACATTTCGGTGGGCATTGGTGCCAACAAGTTTTTGGCCAAATTGGCCACTAACCTGTGCAAACCTGATGGCATCATGGAGTTTACCGAAGACATGGTGAAAAATCTGCTGCCTACCCTGACGGTAGACCATTTGTGGGGAATAGGTACGGTAAGCACCCGGCGCTTAAACCGAAGCGGCATATACACTATCCAGGATTTACTGGAGGCTCCCCGGCAGCTTCTGGAGACTTTGCTGGGCAGCAGCACCGATTTTTGCCTGGATTTGGCTCGGGGTATAGATTACCGACCGGTAACTCCCTATGAAGAAGTAAAATCCATAGGCAATGAGATTACCTTCCCTGAAGATATCAACGAGAAGCAGGTGATTGAACAGGTACTCCTGGAACTGGCCGAAAAAGTTGCCCACCGTCTCCGCATGGCTCAGCGCAAGTGCCAGACCATTACTATAAAAATGCGCACCCCTGATTTTCAAACCTTTAGCCGCAGTATAACCAGTCCCACCGCTGTGGATGACCAGCGCACTTTATTTGACACCGCTTGGATGCTTTACCAGCAGTCCGGCCTGGAAGGGAAGCCCCTGCGCCTGATAGGATTAACCGCCAGTCGATTCCAGGATAGGGAGTATGAACAGCCCAGCCTTTTTGAGGAATTCAGCAAAGACAAGGGTATTGATTCCCTTATAGATGGTTTAAATCAAAAGTATGCACCAGGAGCCGTAAAAAGGGCTGTTCTTATGCACTCGCCCGGTCATTTCAGGGAAGGACGCAATTAGTCATGATTCGATAAAATAGTCCTATTTTATACAGGACCTTCAGATAAATTATGATTGTCCCCTGCCATCATCACGTATACAATAGGTAATGAAAAAAGGAAAGGAAATAAGGACCATTTGATTTACAGATATTTCCCTAAAACCAAATTTGGGTATAGCTACCGAGGCGAGCGTAACCATCGCACTGTGGCGCTATTGAGACTGCTGGTAGTCAGCGTGGTTATTCTCTCCCACTTCCTGATTCATCGCCATCAGAATAGGGAATTATTAATCGTGCTGGCTTCTGCTCTGCTATTATCAGCTTTAATCTATTATAATAAGCCCATAAGCCGTTGGCTGGCTGATCATAAGTATATAGAACTTCTGATAGATCAAGCATTCATTTTCGCAACCTGCTTTTATACGGGAGGGCTGGATTCTCCGTACATATTAGCCTTGTTTCTTCCTCTTATGGCTCACTCCATATCCCCAATATCCATAAAGCTGCTGGTAGTAGCCCTGGTAACCATCGGCAATCTTGTGATCATTGGCCTGGTTAACACCATGAACTGGCAACTGGTAGCTTATCTTGCTTCATGTCTGCTCCTGACGGCAGTATTTATCAATATTTTGGTGTTTAACGGCATACGTGTTTTCCCTACTTACGCTGTTTATGACGGTTTAACCGGCTTATATACCCACCAGTACTTCTGGGATCAGCTGCACTCCATGCTGAAGCCGAGCAATGATTTCAAGACCTTCAGCCTTATTATGATTGACCTGGATGAGTTTAAAAAACTTAATGATGAACACGGTCACCTGGAGGGAGATAGAGTTCTCAGGGAAATAGCTGAAACTATTAAGGCCAGCGTGCGGGACAGCGATATAGTGGCCCGCTATGGCGGGGATGAATTTGCCATAATATTGCCCGGTATAAGTTATCAAACCTGTCGTTCAGTAATAGAGAGGCTGTCAGCCTCTATTGTTGATTTAGGATACTTTGATCATGTTTCTATCGGGTCTGCCTATTATCCGGATGAAGCTCAGACCGCTGAGGAACTGGTAAATCTGGCAGACAGCAGAATGTACCTGCAGAAGCGGCATAATAAGAATTAGGGGTGCCTGGAAGCTGGTTAGTTTATCAGGTTGAAAAGCAAGAAGGAAGTAAGTATAATAACTTTTGTATCGTGCGGATGTGGCGGAACTGGCAGACGCGGTAGACTTAGGATCTATTGCCGCAAGGCGTGGGGGTTCGAGTCCCTTCATCCGCACCATAAAAATTAGAGGCCGGAAGGGCTCTTTTTTTTTGCTCTAATTTAAATTGTCAGGATTATTAATCTTTGCCCCGCTGCTTTTGATGCGACCCAGTTCCTTGATAAGATCATGGCGATCCAGGGTTATAACCTGGTTAGCTTTGGCCATCTGCCTGGCTTTATTGCTGAAGAAATGGTTGGTAACCACAATGGCCCGTTCACATTTCAAGTACTTGCGGGTAGCGATGACCTCCTTAATAGCTTTTATACCCACTTTACGGCGGTTGCGCCTGGCTTGTATAACATAACTCATACCATGACCGGTAGCCACCAGGGTACTGACATTATCTACGTAATTGATTCGTCTTACCTGATATCCCATCCGGGTAAACAACATAGCCAGATAACGTTCAAAGACCGCTTCATCCATTTCATCCAACTCTGCACCCAGAGCCCGGCGGCGGTTGCTGAGCCGCATTCGCCCTCGAACCAGCAAAAAAATAACTGACAGCACCAGCGCCAGTGCCAGCAGCAACAGCATCAGCGTCTGATCACTAATCATTCCCCGCTCATCCTCCCCCATACTTATTTTACCATATTGATGCCCTGGCAATATTCCTTTGCCGTTCCGCCCCTGTGTAATATTAAGTCGCATTTTCTGCCATATATTGCTGCAAGAGAATTGCCCGGCAGAGCGTAAAGGCAGTAAAGACCAGTAAATAGGGGGAGAAAAGATGAGCAGATTCTGGCACAGAAAACTAGCTGTCTTGGTATTGGCTGGAGTTTTACTGGCCGGATTGAGTTTTTGGCCTGCTAATGCCGTGGCAGTCCGGGAACAGGAAAATTCAAAGGTGGATCCTCTGCCCAGGGTTCAGTCCCTGCAGCACTTGAAAGAATTGCTGGAGGTTCAAAACTACGATAGTGATATAATCATCAGAGGCAGAGTAGCAGTCGCTATGGATGCTGTTGCGGGTGCCCAAGCCATGGCAAAGAGCACCGCAGATTATTCAGCTACAAATGTACAGGTGGAGGGAGTCGATGAGGCGGATTTAGTGAAGACTGATGGGCGCTATATTTATCAAGTTAAGAAAGATATAGGGGAAGTGCTGATCATACAGGCCTTGCCTGCTTCCCAGATGAAAGTAGCAGCCCGCATTAAATTTGACCAGTCCAATTCGGTCCCCTGTGAAATGTATGTAGCTGACAACCAGTTGGTGGTAATTTGTAATTCCAGTATTAACATCAGACCCATTGATTACCCTCTTGAGGGAAAAATACGTATCCTGCCCCCTGATTACCGTTACCGGCCTACCACCCAGGTAGTCGTTTACGATATAACCAACCGCACCAATCCGGTAAAAGTCCGGGAACTGGAACTGGAAGGCAGTTATCTTACCTCCCGGCGTATTGATAATGCTCTCTATGTAATAAGCAATCAATCTACTTATCACAGCTTAAAGGAGGATAACCTTCTGCCCCGCTACCGGGATTCGGCTATTGGCAGCCTGTTTAATGTTATTCCGCTTGACCGGATTGCTTACTTTCCTGACAGTGTTTACTCCTCTTACATCATTATGGCTGGATTGAGGCTGGACCAGCCCCAGCAGGAGGCCCAACTGGAAACCATACTGGGCAGTGCTGACAATGTTTACGCTTCAGAAACAGGTCTCTATATAGCCACCCCGCATTACATTCATACGCCCCGGCTGGTTCCTAATGACCGGGAACTAGTCCGGCGCTATGAAGACAAAACCCAGATCTTTTATTTCCGGCTCAACAACGGCAGCTTTACTTACTCGGCCCGGGGTGAGGTACCTGGCCATACTCTGAACCAGTTTTCCATGGATGAATACCAGGGGGTTTTGCGTATAGCCACCACTTCCGGCCAGGAATGGTGGCGGGATCAGCCTGAATCCAGCAACAACCTTTACACTTTGGATAAGGAACTTAAAATCCTGGGGAAAGTAGAGAATATTGCCCCCGGTGAACTGATCTACTCCACACGGTTCATGGGGCCCAGAGCCTATATGGTTACTTTTAGAACGGTGGATCCTTTCTTTGTCATTGACGTCAGCAACCCCAAGTCACCCAAAGTTCTTGGGAAGCTTAAAATACCGGGGTACAGCAACTACCTCCATCCTTACGACGAAAATAATATTATGGGATTTGGCAAGGACACCATTGAATTGAAAGAACCCTGGGGTACCCAGGCTTATTACCAGGGCATGAAAATAGCCATGTTCGACGTGAGCAATGTAGCATCCCCGGTAGAGAAAGACCGGGAAATAATCGGTACTCGCGGTACTGAATCTGAACTGCTTAATAATCACCGGGCTCTTTTATTCTCCCGGGAGAAGAACCTGCTGGGTTTTCCAGTAACGGTAATGGAAGCGGTTAACGATGCAGGCACCAGGCTGAATTATCGGAGCTTTGCCTTCCAGGGGGCTTATATATACCAGGTGAATGATCAGGGCTTTACCTTCAAGGGACGCATCACTCACCTGACCAATGATGATTACCTGAAAGCCGGTGACTACTGGGGCAGGAGCGACAGAAATATTCACCGCATCCTGTATATTGGCGATGTCCTGTACACCCTGTCAGACAGTATGATTCAAGCCCACCGGATAGATGACCTTGAATTCCTGGGCAGTCTGTCATTTTAATTAAATAGTTTACAACGTGTATTTACGCTGCTCAAAGTGCCGCAGCAATCTCATTCAATATAAACGCTCCTCTACTGCATGGCTTAAGCAGGAGTATTAGCCAGGGGAGCGACGTACGAACGAGCCGTTGCAACCCACGGCGAAACTGAGGGCTGCAAAGGGGAGCGAGAAACAGGATGTTTCGAGCAGCGAGTACTGAGTGCATGGATGCCGAATTACGAGCGGTCCCCTTTGCACCGAAGTAAGCCGATGGGTTGCAGGCGAGGAGTCCCGGAGCGAGCCGGCTAATACTCCTGCCTTCCGGCTAACTTCTGCCAACACGTGGTGAGCACAAATCGGTATCTCGATCAAGCAAGACGGGACGGTTCTTTCTGCCATTAAAATGGCAGAAAGAACCGTCCCGTCTTGCGTTGACATATTCTTAGCTACCTGCGGGAGCGCAGTTCTGCAAAGATATCGGTTATATCAACACCCTTTTCCACCAGCAGCACCAGCAGGTGGTAGATCAGATCCGCAGCTTCATAGATCAGCTCAGAATTATCGGGGTTTTTGGCGGCAATTATTACTTCTGCCGTTTCCTCTCCTACTTTTTTCAGAATTTTATCCAGTCCTTTGTCAAATAAATAGGCGGTATAGGAACCTTCCGGCCGGTCCTTTTGGCGCTGGCGTATCACATTCATCAGTTCCAGCAGAATAGCCGGCCCCTCTTTAGCCTGGTAGACAGACCCGGCATCAAACCGCACCGGTTCCAGCTCCTGTCCCTCCAGGTTGCGGTAAAAGCAGGAATAATGCCCGGTATGACAGGCTACTCCGGTTTGTTCCACCAGTACCAGCAGAGTGTCCTGATCACAGTCATAGCGAACCTCTTTAACGGTTTGGATATTACCCGAGGTCTCCCCCTTCATCCACAGGCTCTGCCGGCTGCGGGAATAAAACCAGGTGCACCCGGTAGCCAGAGTCTTTTCCAAAGCTTCCCGGTTCATATAAGCCATCATTAAAACCTGCCCGGAATTAACATCCTGAATAATGGCGGGAATAAGTCCTTGATCATCAAATTTTAATTCCTTCATAAACGCACTGAAACTCCTTTATCACGCAAGTATTCCTTTGCCTCTTTAATGGTGTATTCCCGGTAATGAAAAATGGAAGCGCATAATACCGCATCAGCCTGGCCGGTAGTAACTGCCTCATAAAGGTGTTCCAGATTGCCGGCTCCTCCTGAGGCTATTACGGGAATGCCTACTTCCTGGCTGATCATGGCGGTAAGCTCCAGGTCATACCCATCTTTGGTTCCGTCCTTATCCATACTGGTAAGCAGTATTTCCCCCGCTCCCCGGCGCTCGGCTTCCTTGGCCCATTCCAGGGCATCTTTGCCAGTGGGAATCCGGCCGCCGTTAATGTAAACCTGGTAAGACGAACCATCTTTGCGGGCATCTATAGCCACTACAATGCACTGGCTGCCGAACTTGCGAGCCCCCTCAGTGATCAAGGCCGGGTCTTTTATGGCTGCGGAATTGATGGATACCTTGTCCGCTCCGGCTGCCAGGAGGCTGCGTATATCGTCAATAGTGCTGATCCCGCCTCCAACTGCCAGGGGTATGAACACCTGCTCCGCGGTACGGCGCACCACATCAACCATGGTCTTACGCCCTTCATGGGAGGCACTTATATCCAAAAACACCAGTTCGTCAGCCCCTTCCTTGTCATAGAAGGAAGCCAACTCCACCGGGTCACCGGCGTCTTTTAAGTTTACAAAGTTTACACCCTTGACTACCCGCCCGTTATGTACATCCAGACAGGGTATAATGCGCTTGGTAAACATATTATCAACCTCATTTTTTGGTTTTGGCTGCCGCTAAAGCCTGAGCCATGGTTAGCTTGCCTTCATACAGGGCCTTGCCTATAATTGCTCCCACTACACCGTCTGCTTCCATATCCCGCAGAGCATTAATATGCTCTACAGAGGAAATCCCCCCGGAAGCGATAATTGACAGCCCGGTGTTAATAGCTACCTGCCGGATGGCCTCCAGATTGGGCCCGCTCAGAAGTCCATCCCGGGAAACGTCGGTATATACGGCGGTCTTTATTCCCAGCTGCTGCATCTGTTTTCCCAATTCAATGGCGGTCATCTCCACTGTTTCCACCCAACCCTGCACAGCTACTTTCCCGTCCCGGGCATCAAGACCTAAAACTATCCTTTCATTGCCGAACTCATCCAGCAGCTGTTTGATAAAATCAGGGCCTTCCACCGCCCTGGTCCCGATTATTACCCGGCTGGCTCCTGCCTGCAGCATTTGTTCAACATCACTGATCCTGCGCAGTCCCCCGCCTACCTGGAAGGGGATGGTAACCGCATCGGCAATAGCTTCGATGGCTTTGAGGTTAGCGGGCGTGCCGGTAAAGGCTCCATCCAGATCCACAATATGCAGCCAGCGGGCTCCCTGCTGCTGAAAACGGCGTGCCACGTCGGCGGGAGCACTGGAGTATACGGTCTGATTGGTCAATTTGCCCTGCACCAGTCTTACACAATGGCCATCCTTAAGATCTATGGCTGGATAGATAGTCATGCTTTCAGCTCCCCAAAATTGCGAAGTACTCTGAGCCCTACCTGACCGGATTTTTCCGGATGGAATTGGGTGCCAAAGATATTGCCCTTTTCTACAGCACAGGTAAACTCTATACCGTAAGCAGAAACCGCTGTACTCACCTGCGGATCCTCCGGTTCAGTATAAAAGGAATGCACGAAATACACGTAGCTGCCCGAGGGGATATCCTTGAACAATCTGCTGTTGTCAGCCACCCTGATACTGTTCCAGCCCATGTGGGGAACCTTGTAGGAAGCGGGCAGCTGAAACCGCCTAACCTTCCCGGGTATTAAATCCAGTCCCCGGTGCAATCCAGCTTCTTCACTGGTGGAAAAGAGCATCTGCATTCCCAGGCATATGCCCAATAATGGTATCTCCTTCTGTACCGCTTCAAATATGACCCCGGTCAGCCCCATTTTCTCAAGACTGCTCATCCCGTCGGCAAAAGCTCCTACTCCCGGCAATACTATTCTCCTGGCTTTCAGAATCTGTTCGGGCTCACTGGTTATCACACTGGAAAAACCTGCTTGGCGAAAGGCATTTTGAACGCTGGCCAAGTTTCCTACTCCGTAATCAATTATAACAATCAAGTAAATTCTTGACCTCCCTGCTAGATTACAGGATGCCTTTGGAAGACCATACTCCTTCTATCTGCGGTTCTATAGAAACGGCTTCCTTGAAAGCCCGGGCAAAGGCTTTGAACATAGCCTCAATAATGTGATGCGAATTACGGCCGCGAATTACATCTATATGCAAATTCATGCCCGCAGCTGATACCAGGGCATAAAAGAACTCCGGTACATTCTCCAGGGACAAGCCGCCGATTTTCTCCTGGGGAAGATCGGCATTAAAAACCAAATAGGGCCGTCCTGACAGATCAATTACTGCTCTTACCAAAGCCTCGTCCATAGGCACGGTGGCTTCACCATAGCGCTTTATACCGCGTTTATCCCCAAGAGCCTGTTTAATGCCCTGCCCCAGGCAGATGCCTATATCTTCCACACTGTGGTGATCATCCACCTCAATGTCACCTCGGGCGGCGATTTTCAAGTCACACAGGCTGTGTACGGAAAACAGGGTGAGCATATGACCTAAAAAGGGAATTTCCGTATCGATTTGATGACGGCCAGTGCCATCCAGTCCTATTTGGAGCAGTATTTCTGTTTCCGCGGTTTTCCTTTGGATCTCCGCACTTCTGATCTCGTCACCCATTGGCTTTCTCCTTTCTTACTTTAATAGAATTGGCATGGGCAGTCAGCCCTTCTACCGTCGCCAGTTTAATGATCTCATCAGCGCTTTCCAGCAGTCCTGCCTTGGAATAGCAGATAATACTGGAGGCTTTGCGGAAGGTATCCACCGTTACGGGGGAATAAAACCGGGCTGTACCGCCGGTAGGCAGAATGTGATTGGGACCGGCAAAGTAGTCCCCTACCGGTTCCGGAGTATAAGCGCCCATAAAGATGGCGCCGGCATTTTCAATTAGATGCAAAATTTCAAAGGGTTTATCCACCAGGAGTTCCAGGTGCTCAGGGGCCACCAGATTGGCTACCTGACAACTCTGCTCCAGATCTCCGGTAAGAATTACTGCCCCTTGTTCAGTAAGGGCTTTCTCTATAATATCCCGGCGGGACAGGGCAGCTATCTGACGCTGCAGTTCTGCTTCCACCTGCTCTGCCAAGCTCTCATGGTGGGTAACCAGAATACTGCGGGCCAGCACATCGTGTTCTGCCTGGGACATTAGATCAGCGGCAATATAGGCCGGATCAGCACTGCCGTCGGCAATTATGAGAATCTCGCTGGGACCGGCCAGCATATCAATGTTTACATCCCCGTAGACCATTTTCTTGGCCAGGGTTACATATATGTTACCCGGTCCGCTGATCAAATCAACCTTGGGAACAGTTTCCGTACCCCAGGCCAGGGCAAATACGGCCTGGGCTCCCCCCATTTTGTATATTTCCTCCAGTCCCAGTTCCGCAGCTGCCACCAGAGTATAGGGATTAAGGGAACCATCCTTAGCCGGCGGGCTGACCATGGCTATTTCTTTCACCCCGGCTACCTGGGCGGGAATGGCATTCATCAGGACGGAAGAAGGATAGGCAGCGGTTCCCCCCGGGACATATATGCCCACTCGCTCCAATGGCCGGAACACTTGCCCCAGGATGTTGCCGTTCTCATCGGGCTCCATCCAGGAATTGCGCAGCTGCCGCAGGTGAAATTCGTAAATATTATCTATAGCATGGCGCAAAGCGCTCAGATATTCATCATCCACCAGATCATAGGCTTTATCTATTTCCTCGTCGGATACTCGAAAATTGCCGTGGTCGATTGGGGCTCCGTCAAATTTGCGGGTCAGTTCAAATAAGGCTTGATCACCCCGCTGCTTTACATCAGCGGCAATGCTTTCCACCCGCTCCTGAAACAGTTGCAGGTCGGCATAATGGCTCTTGAGAAATTGCTCCATTTCCGGACTGTCAGCCTTAATTCTTCTTAATCTCATGACATCCTCCCGCTTCTCACCGTATTTTGCATTAATTCCACCAGGGGCTGAATCTGCTTATGCTTGGTGCGGTAGCTGACCCGGTTGCAGATCAGCCGGGTGGTAGATTCCATAATATTGAACAGTTCCACCAGGTTATTTTCCCTTAAAGTCCTTCCTGTAGATACAATATCAACTATTATATCCGACAGGCCCATAATAGGAGCCAGTTCAATGTTGCCATGGAGTTTGATTATTTCCACCTGCAGTCCTTGACTGCGGAAAAAGCGCTCTGCCACATTGGGAAACTTGGTAGCGGCCCGCTTATAGTTCAGCCCCTTCAAAGGAGTACCCTGCAGCTCCTGAGGACCTGCCACCACAAAACGGCAATAACCGTATCCCAGGTCAGCCAGTTCGAATACATCCTTGGACTGTTCCTCGATTACATCCTTGCCTACAATGCCCAGATCAGCAGCGCCTTGTTCCACATAGGTGGGCACATCGGTAGGCCGGCACATGATATATTTCACCGCCGGTTCGGCAAAGGTAAACACCATATTGCGGCTGTCCTCATCCACTCCCTCAACTGGCAGTCCCACCAGGGACAGCATTTTTACGGTGGGTTTCAGCAGGTTGCCTTTGGACAGAGCAATGGTTAAGAAATCACTGGCCACACTGGTTCACCTCCGGCTCCTCTTCCAGGTAGATAAGATGGTATTCACTGCGCCCCTGCAGCTTGCACTGCAGCTGCTCCTTGCTACAGCCTTCCACATCCATTTCCACAATGCATCCCTGCTGACGCAGCCGATCAGCTTCCGCTACGACAGCGGCAAAGTTTTTTCCTCCTACCAGAAAGCGGCGGGGCAGTTCCTGCCGCTGTCCAACTACCAGGGCTAACCGGTCCAAACCCAGGGCAAATCCGGTAGCCGGCCTATCCAAACCAAAATGGCCCATCAGGTTGTCATAGCGCCCGCCTCCCAGCAGGCCATATCCCAAATCGGGAGAATAGCCTTCGAACACTACTCCGGTATAATAATCCAGGCCGCGTAATACTCCCAGATCTATCACAATATGATCGATGACTCCGCAAATTTTCAGGGCCTCATATATTCTGTCCAGTTCTTGTATGGCTTCGCTGGCCTGCCGGTTGTGTTCCGCATAAGGTATCCGGTTTAATATTTCCAGTCCCCCGTGCAATACCGGCATTAAAGCAATGCTTTCCTTAACCTCGTCATTAAGGTCCATTCTTTCCAACCTGCGGGACAGTTCCACCAGATCTTTTCGTTCCACCAGATGGCGGATCTGGCTCTGGTCTTCTTCATTAAGGCCGCTTTCCTGGAGCAGGCTGTTAAAAATGGCTATCTGGTTGAGACTTATCTTAAAATCCCTTAAGCCCAGCTCCTTCAAGGTCTTGGCGGCAATGGTTATTACTTCCGCATCAGCCCAGACCCCCGATGCACCCAGCAATTCAATCCCCAACTGCCAGAACTCCCGGTACTGAGCCCGCTGGGGCTGAACATGGCGGAAAACATTGCACATATAATATAGTCTTTGGGGAAAATCCAGATCATGCATATGGGTGGCAGCCAAGCGGGCTATTGACACCGTCATCTCCGGGCGCAGGCAGAGAATACCACCCTCCCGGTCCATAAAGAGAAATAAATCCTTGCGGATATCTCCCCCGGTACCGGACTCCACTACCTCCAGAAATTCAAAGGTGGGAGTTACCACTTCCCGGTAACCGTAACTGGTAAAGAGACGAGCCGCCTTCTGCTGCATATCCCTATGTACCGCTACTTCCTCAGGCAGAAGGTCCCGCAGTCCTTTAGGTATTTCCCGGTTTTTCATGTTATTTCTCCTTTTCCAACCGCTGCAGAACTCTCCGGTAGCCTTCTGCTCCGTAGTGAAGACAGCGCTTGACCCGGCTGATGGTAGCGGTACTGGCCCCGGTGGTAGCAGCGATAGTGTTGTAGGTCACATCTTTGGACAGCATACGCGCTACCTGCAGGCGCTGTGCCAGAGCTTTGATTTCACTGATGGTACACAAATCGTCCAGCAGCCGGTAGGCATCGTCCTGGTTTTCCAGACAGAGCAGGGCTTCTACCAGGTAGTCAGTATTTTCGTCTCTCCAATGGGGTGCAAAGCTCATTATCTTTCCTCCCCTCTAGTTACAGCAGCTTATAATCATTTATGAGCAGCTCGAACTCACAGCCTAAATACTGGGCAGCGCGCCGGCTCATCAGCATTTTGGTCAGAAAGATTTCAAAATACTCCATCACCGAGCAGACACTGGTATCAATATTAATACATAAGGTTATTTTCTTCTGCTGGGGATCCACATTCAGACCCGAATGAGTAACCGCGTAGTTTACCCGGTCCCGGGAAGTAAATACCGCGAAATCCTGTTTGCGGACCCGGGAACGATGCACATCAGATTTATCCGCTAAAATCAGAGCCGCAGCAACATTGTTGACACAATGCCCCCCGGCCTGCTCCTCATGATTGCCTATAGCTCCCATAATGGTGGCAATATCCTCGGGATCCATATTTAAATCCAGCAGTATTTTAAAGGCCATTAAGGCTCCGGACATTCCATGCCCATAACGATTAACCAGGTTGCCTATGTCATGCAAATAACCGGCAATAGCGCCCAGTTCGGCTTCTTTTTCCGAGTAACCAAGGGTAGTAAGTATATGGCGGCACAGCTGAGAGGTCTGCTCCGCATGCTGGATATTGTGTTCAATGGCTCCTATATTGCCTATAAACTGGTTGCCCATTTTCAGATATTGCTGTACTATTTCACTGGCTTTAACCTGCTCCAATGTAACCATACTATGAATCCCCCCTATTTATGGCTGCTATCAGTTTAACAGCTTCATGCCCGGCCCGGGTATGCTCCGGTATACTCTCCAGCACTTGAAGAGCTGCTTCTTTGTTCCCTTGAGACAACAGTTGTTTCCCTCTCTCCAGATTTAAAGCAGCCTGCTTTTCTTCCTCAGCCTGGGCAATTTTCTCTTGCATTTTGTCTTGCCTGCCCAGTTCGCCAAGTTTGCGGTATTCATTAATAGCCTCGTCATAACGCCCTTCGGCGACTAATGCTCCGCCCTCACTTACAATGCGCCGTATTTCAATACGTTCCGGCAGTTCGGTTAAAAAATAACCATAGGCAGCGACCACAGCAAAAAGCAGCACTGCGGACAGGCACCACTTGATTCCCCAAGGCTGCTGGCGCCGGTTGAACCCCAGCAGCAGTATGAAAGGAATACCCATTATAAAGGTTATTTTCAGAAACTCCCGCGTGGGCATGTAGAGCAGGGCTGCTACTGCCGCAGCGAAAGCTATCAGGCGAAAAAAAGGATTATGCCAAACCGGCAACGCTAACTCCTCCTGTTGAAGGCCCGCCGGCCAATGTCGGTCCGGTAATGCATACCGGTAAAATGCACATGCTTTATCTGGCTATAGACGGCAGTCAAAGCCTCCTCCATGGATCCAGCCCGGGTAACCAGAGCCATTACTCTGCCCCCGCCGGTTACCAGCTGACCGTTTTGCAGAGCCGTCCCGGCATGGAAAACCAGGGTATTTTCCGCCAGGTTCTCCAGGCCTTTTATGGGATAGCCTTTTTGATAAGTTCCCGGATAGCCCCCGGAGGCTAATATTACACAGACACAATAATCGGGGCGCACCTTAATGTCCACCGAACTTAAGTCCCCATCGACTGCAGCTTCCAAAAGGGGCAGCAGATCACCTTCGATAACTGGCATTATCACCTGGGTCTCCGGATCCCCGAAACGAGCATTAAACTCCAGAACCTTGGGTCCACTGGGAGTAATCATCAGACCTGCATACAAGACACCTTGGTAGGGACAGCCTTCCTGGGCCATCGCCCGTACCGTAGGCTGCAGGATCAGCCGGTCCACCTGCTCATGCACTGCCTGGGTGTATATGGGAGGATGAGTGTAGGCTCCCATGCCCCCGGTATTGGGTCCCTGATCATTATCAAAAACTCGTTTGTGATCTTGAGCGGCTACCAGGAATACCGCCCGCTGGCCATCGGCCAGGGCAAATACGCTGACTTCTTCTCCCTCTAAAAATTCCTCTACAACTACACGCCGGCCAGCGTCGCCGAATACTCTTTCCTGCATTATCTCATTCACTGCCTGGCGGGCTTCCTGACTGCCGGCGGCAATTATCACTCCCTTGCCTGCTGCCAGGCCATCAGCTTTGATAACCACCGGCTGGCCCCGGTCCGTAAAGGAACAGGCAAAAGCTATCGCAGCTTCTGGCTCATCAAAAACTCTATATTCTGCTGTAGGAATATTATATTTACGCATCAGCTCTTTGGCGAAGACTTTACTGCCTTCCAACTGAGCCGCTTTAGCTGTAGGGCCGAATATCCTCAAACCCTGTTCCTTAAAGGCATCGACTATACCTGCCATCAAGGGATCTTCGGGTCCAACCACGGTAAGATCTATCTTTTCCTTCCTGGCGAAGTCCAGCAGCCCGGATACATCAGAAGCCGCTATATCAACACACTGGGCCAGCTGAGCTATACCCGGATTACCCGGTGCAGCATAGATTTTGTCCGCCTGGGGGCTTTGGGACAGCTTCCACACCAGAGCATGTTCCCTGCCGCCCTGACCAACTACCAGTATCTTCTTTCCCATTGTGGCCTCCTGTATTTCTTTTTAGTGCCGGAAGTGCCTAATTCCGGTGAAGATCATGGCTATACCGTTCTGATTGCAGGCCTCGATGCTTTCTTCATCCCGTACTGATCCCCCCGGCTGAACGATAGCCGTAATCCCATATTGGGCAGCCAGTTCTACGGTATCCTTGAAGGGGAAGAAAGCATCCGATGCCAGTACCGCACCCCTGGCCTTTTCCCCAGCTTGTTCCAGGGCAATCCGGGCGGCACCGACCCGGTTCATCTGCCCGGCACCTACCCCAAGGGTGACGCCATCTTTAACCACTACTATGGCGTTGGATTTCACATGTTTGACAACTTTCCAGGCAAAAATCAGGTCATCCACCTGTTCGGGTTTGGGGGAAACCGTGGTAACTACCTGCATGGGCAGTTCCTGGGGATCATTATCCTCTTCCTGAATTACAAACCCGCCGGTCACGGTACGCAGGCGCCAGGTGCTCTTACTAGCCAATGGCATGCTCAGTACTCTGAGATTCTTCTTGGTTCTTAAAATCTCCAGGGCTTCATCCTCATAATCGGGAGCAATAATTACTTCCATGAAAGGTTCCGCCATTTTCCTGGCAGTGCTGGCATCCACCTTGCGGTTCAGGGCAATTATTCCTCCGAAGGCGGAAAGGGAATCCGCGGCAAAAGCTTTGTCAAAGGCTTCTTCCAGATTGGCCGCCACTGCAGCTCCACAGGGGTTGTTGTGTTTTATAATAACACAGGCCGGCTGGTCGAACTCACCAACCAGATCCCAGGCTGCCTGGGTATCCAGGATGTTGTTATATGAAAGCTCTTTGCCATTGAGCTGCCGGGCATCGGGCAAACCATGCCCCGGGGTGAGAAATCTATAAAAAGCTGCCTGCTGGTGGGGATTCTCACCATAGCGCAGATCATAAACCTTTTCTCCCCCAATTACTACCGTATCTCCAAATCTTTCCCCGGTAAGGCTGGACAAATAGGCTGATATCATGCTGTCGTAAGCTGCCGTGTGGGTAAAGGCCTCACAGGCCAGCTTAAACCTGGTCTCCTGACTTACAGTGCCGGTTGTGCGCAGTTCCTCCAGTACAGTGTTATAACGGGCGGGATTGACTATGACCACCACATACTGGTGATTTTTAGCTGCGGCCCGCACCATGGTCGGCCCGCCGATATCTATATTTTCAATAGCTTCTTCCAGGGTAACTCCCGGCTTGGCTACCGTTTCGCGAAAAGGATAAAGATTGACGACCACAATGTCGATGGGAGCAATCTGGTTAGCTTCCAGCTGGGCCAGATGCTCCGGGGTGCGGCAAGCCAGTATACCCCCGTGAATTTTCGGGTGCAGGGTCTTGACCCGGCCGTCCAGGATTTCGGGAAACCCGGTGATATCAGAGACTTTACGCACCGGTATTCCCGCATCTTTAATCGTCTGGTAGGTGCCGCCGGTGGAAATAATCTCATAACCCAGATCAACCAAACCACGGCTGAATTCTACTACCCCATCCTTATTGGATACGCTTATCAGTGCACGTTTCATAAGTATTACCTCCTTGGGCTCTTTTGGCTCCTTGTTAAATCGATTGATGTGAAAATATCTTTCTTTTGTGTCATCGCGAGGCACGAAGTGCCGTGGCGATCCCTTTTTCGCAGCCTGCGAGCCTCTTTTGAGATTGCTTCGCTGCGCTCGCAATTATCACCTGAATAACAAGCCACGATAAACAAAAACTTAAGTCTGTCATCGCTATGAAAGGAATTCTTAATTGTCATTGCGAGCCCCGGCGGGGCGTGGCAATCTCATTCATAATCAGCCGGGCTTACCGTTGGAGATCGCCACGCGCTACGCGCTCGCGATGACACAATGGTTGCCTTTTTACTGACATGAAAGCCATTTTCACAGCAATGACACAAAGGGTTTATTTTCATGCTTTAACAATCACCCGGCGGCCGTCAAGATACAGTCTGCCTTCTGCCATCAGCTGCAGAGACTGCCAGTAAATCTGGTGCTCCTGCTCCAGAATCCGGGCGCTTAAACTATCTTCGTCATCGTCGTCATAAACCGGAACTACCCTCTGCATAATGATCGGTCCGGTATCCATGCCTTCATCTACTAAATGCACGGTACAGCCGCTGAACTTCACGCCATATTCCAAAGCTTGGCGCTGGGCATTGAGACCGGGAAAAGCCGGCAGCAGAGCCGGATGGATATTGACAATACGATGTTTGTACTCTTCCAGCATTACTTTGCCTACCAAGCGCATGTATCCGGCCAGGGCCACCACTTCTGCCTGGTGCCGGCGCAGCAGGCTGACCACTTCGGTTTCATAAGCTGATTTGCTGCCATAAGCCTTCGGGTCCAGAAAATAGGCTGGGATTTGCCGCTGACGGGCCTTCTGCAAAGCCAGTGACTCAGCTTTGTCACTGATCAGTACTTTTATGTCAGCATCCAGGCGCCCTTCCTGGGCGGCAATATAAATGGCATCAAAATTGCTGCCCCGTCCTGAAGCCAGGACGGCCAGCTTGAGTCGGCCGGCAGGATGAATCTGGATCATTTGATCACAACCCCTTCATCTTGCTGGCATACTCTTCCTATTACTATAGGTTTTTCTCCTTCATCACGCAAGCACTTTAACGCGTTATCTAAATAATGTGGTGAAGCGATGATTATAAATCCGATTCCCATATTAAAGGTACGGTACATCTCCTTCTTTTCAACTTTGCCGGTCTGAGCTATTAAATCGAAGACAGGCAAATCAGGTATGGCCGCAGCATCAACCTGGGCTCCCAGACCGGAGGGCAAACTGCGCTGCAGGTTCTCGACTATTCCTCCGCCGGTAATATGAGCCATGGCTTTAATCTCGATATTCTCCAGCAGTTTTAGAACCGGCTTTACATAAATACGGGTAGGAGTCAGCAGTTCCTCCCCCAAAGTCTTCCCCAGTTCCCCGATATACTGGTCCAGCTTATAACCAGCCCGCTCCAGGAGGACTTTACGCACCAGGGAATAACCGTTGGAATGAACCCCCGAGGAAGGCAGGCCGATCAAAACATCCCCTTCGGCCACATTTTCACCGGTCAGCAGGCGGGACCGTTCCGCTACACCAACGGTAAAGCCAGCCAGGTCATATTCGTCCTCGGCATAGAAACCCGGCATTTCAGCAGTTTCTCCTCCGATCAGGGAACAACCAGCTTGCAGGCATCCCTGGCTTATTCCCTGTACCAGTTGTTCCACCAAGTGGGGCTTTAGTTTGCCCACGGCAATGTAATCCAGAAAGAAAAGGGGTTCAGCACCGTGGACCAAAATGTCATTGACACACATAGCCACCAGGTCTATACCCACCGTATTATGAATATCCAGCATCTGAGCAATCTTCAGCTTGGTTCCCACTCCATCAGTGCCGGAAACCAGCACCGGATTGGGATAACGGCTGGTATCCAGAGCGAAAAAGCCGCCAAAGCTGCCAATTCCCGATAAAACTTCCGGGCGACGGGTTTGTTCTGTCCACTTCCTGATCAGTTCCACCGAGCGGTTAGCCGCATCAATGTCCACTCCTGCCTGTTTGTAATCCAGGCCATCGTTGCTCATTATATACCTCCTTTGCCTCTCCATTGCTGCAATGTTTATAGCGTAAAGGCCGGCCCCAAAAGGCCAGCCTTCTATTCTTCATAAGGCACCGGATAACACCCGTCGAAGCAGGCCTTACAAAAACAGGGTTCGCCCTGCTGCAATGCCTGCAGCATGCCCTCCATAGTGAGATAGTGCAGACTGTCAGCACCGATAAAATCCCTTATTTCATCAGGTTCCATAGTGCTGGCTATTAGTTCTTCCCGCCGGGAAGTATCGATCCCATAATAGCATGGGTGTCTGGTGGGAGGTGAAGCCACCGCCATATGCACTTCGGTAGCTCCAGCCATACGCAGCATTTGGATAATTTTTTTGCTGGTAGTTCCCCGTACGATAGAATCATCCACCATCACGATACGTTTGCCCTGGACAATCTCAGCAATGGCGTTTAATTTCAATCTAACTCCCAATTCCCGCATCTTCTGGGTGGGCTGGATAAAGGTCCGCCCCACATAGCGATTCTTCATCAGCCCTTCTTCGAAGGGAATCCCGGCTTCCTCTGCAAAGCCCAGGGCTGCTGCCGTTCCTGAGTCAGGAACTGATATAACCAAATCTACATCCAGGTCCCGGCATTCCCTGGCCAGCTGGCGGCCCATCTGCCTCCGGCTGCGGTATACGTTGATGCCGTCAATGGTGCTGTCCGGCCGGGCAAAATAGATATATTCAAAAATACAGTGGGCTCGGCCGGGAGAGTTGACCACCTGCTGGGTCTTTAGCCCATCCTTATTGATTACTATAATTTCGCCCGGGTTGACATCCCGGATCAGCTCAGCTCCTATGGTATCCAGAGCCGCGGATTCGGAAGCCAGCACATAATTGCCGTTTATTTCACCCAGGCACAGGGGTCTTATTCCCATAGGGTCCCGTACTCCCACCAGGGTATCCTCGGTCATTATTACCAGGGCAAAGGCTCCCTTCAGGTCGATCATGCATTTAGCCAGAGCGTCTTCCATTTTATCCAGGGAGTAGCGAGCTAAAAGGTTGGCTATTATTTCTGTATCGGTAGTGGTCTGAAAAATGGACCCATAGGTAGCTAGTCTTCTTCTCATCACCGTATTGTTGGTCAGGTTGCCATTGTGGGCCAAGGCCACCGTGCCCTGCAAATAGTGAAATACCAGGGGTTGAGCGTTGATCAATCCGCTCTCACCGGTGGTGGAATACCGTACATGCCCGATAGCGATATGACCTTTCATGTTATCAATCTGTTCCGGCGTGAAAACATCAGATACCAGGCCTACCCCTTTGTGAATCTGAATGTTCCGGCCATTGGAAACGGCAATGCCTGCACTCTCCTGGCCGCGATGTTGTAGGGCGTAAAGGCCGTAAAAAGCTGAGCGGGCCGCATCGGTCATGTTTTCCGGGTTGTTGATGTATATGCCGAATACCCCGCATTCCTCTTTGAACTTTTCCTCTACTTCATAATACATGTCAGTGCCTCCCCCCAAGTTTTAGCTGCTTGGTCCAGGTCCAAATCAATTAACATATGACCACCATTACTAATCATCAGGCGCCTGCCTCCCACTCGTCCCAAAATCGTCAACGGCAGCTGATACCGGGACGCAATCTCTTCAACTGCCTCAAGATTTTCCGCTGCCAGGCTCATAACCACTCGCGTGGGTGCTTCGGAAAACAATACCTGCGTTACCTGCTCAGCGGTTCCCGGCAATTCTGCCCTAAATCCCATCTGCCCTTTAATGGCTGACTCGGTCAGGGCCACCGCCAGGCCGCCTTCGGATATATCATGGGCTGACTTGATCAAGCCCTTGGCACATAATTCCAACAGCATCTCTATTAACCGGCTTTCTTCGTCCAAATCTGCGTCAGGGACTTCCCCGGCTTCGATCCG
This sequence comes from Syntrophomonas sp. DTU018, assembly GCA_001513155.1. Taxonomy (GTDB): domain Bacteria; phylum Bacillota; class Syntrophomonadia; order Syntrophomonadales; family Syntrophomonadaceae; genus DTU018. The sequence goes on along the minus strand of LFSR01000051.1, from coordinate 43,674 downwards.
GTGACAGACTGCTAGGTATTCGGAGCCTCCCAGTTCGGTTCGTATCTGGCCCAGGAGCACTATCATGTCCCCCTCATCCTGGAAGGACATGGTACAGCGCTGGTTTATATCCTGCAGGAGTCCCACCATGCCCACTACCGGAGTGGGAAACACGGCGGCAGTTGTACTTTCATTGTAGAGGCTTACATTCCCGCTTACTACAGGAGTGTTAAGGACCCGGGCGGCATCGGCCATTCCCCGGATAGCATTCTGCATCTGCCAGTAGATATGAGGTTTTTCCGGATTGCCGAAGTTAAGGCAGTTGGTCAAAGCCAGGGGACGGGCTCCGCAGCATGCCAGGTTGCGGGCGGCTTCGCAAACGGCCAGCTTTCCGCCCCGGTAGGGGTCCAGGTATACCATACGGCTGTTACAGTCAGTGGTCAGAGCCACTCCTTTATCCGTACTTTTAATTCTCAGTACTGCTGCATCCCCGTCACCCGGTACTATTACGGTATTGGTCATCACCTGGTGATCATACTGGCGATAAACCCACTTTTTGCTGGCTATATTAGGGGATGACAGCAATTGGAGCAGGGCTTCCTGCAGGTCGTAATCCGGCAAATTGTCAATATCATAGGCTTTGAGCTCTTGGTAATAGGGAGGTTCAATTCCCTGCCGGACATATACCGGGCAGCCTTCCGTAAGTGCTGTTACCGGCACTTCCCCCACCAGAACCTCTCCTTCATAGACTTTGAACATGCCGTCACCGGTCACTTTGCCTATTACTACTGCATCCAAACCCCATTTGGCAAATATCTCAGCAATGCGCTCTTCCTTGCCCGGGCGGGGAACAATCAGCATACGCTCCTGGGACTCGGAAAGCATGATTTCATAAGGGGTCATACCTTCTTCCCGCAGGGGTACTTTGGTTACATCCACCATAACTCCCAAGCCTTTTTTACTGGCAGTTTCCGCTATAGAACTGGTTAGTCCGGCTGCACCCAAATCCTGCATCCCTGCCACCAGGTCTTCCCGGATCAACTCCAGACAGGCTTCGATCAGCAGTTTTTCCATAAAAGGATCCCCTACCTGTACTGAAGGACGCTTTTCCGCAGAACTGTCCGTTAGTTCCTCGGAGGCAAAGGTCGCACCATGAATACCATCCCGTCCGGTTTTGGCTCCTACCAGCATAATGGGACTTCCTACTTCGCTGGCTACCGCCAGGGCAATTTCATCCCGGTTTACTAATCCTACACACATGGCGTTGACCAGCGGATTCTCCTGGTAGGAAGGATGGAAATATACCTCGCCCCCCACTGTAGGAATCCCCAGGCAATTCCCATAACCGGCAATTCCTGCCACTACTCCTCTAAATAACTGGCGTACCCGGGCATTTTCCAGGTCACCAAAACGCAGGGAATTCAGGAGAGCAATGGGGCGGGCACCCATGGTGAAAATGTCCCGCACGATCCCGCCTACACCGGTGGCGGCACCTTGATAGGGCTCAATGGCACAGGGGTGGTTATGGCTCTCGATTTTGAACACTAAGGCCTGATTATCACCAATATCTACTATTCCGGCGTTTTCTCCCGGACCCTGAATAACCTGGGGGCCTTCCGTAGGAAACATCTTCAGCAAGGGACGGGAATTTTTGTAGCCGCAGTGCTCGGACCACATAACGGCAAACATTCCGGTTTCCAGGTAATTGGGTTCCCGGCCTAAAATGGCTTTGATCTGCTGGTATTCCTCGTCCAGCAGTCCCATCTGGCGATAAGTCAGTTCCTTCATTTCCTGCTCACCCCCTGGCACCAATCTATTACCGACAGGAATATGCCCAGCCCGTCACTGCCCCCCAGGATGGGTTCCGAGCAGCGCTCGGGGTGGGGCATCATCCCCAGTACATTGCCTTGTTCGTTGATGATACCGGCAATATTGGCCACTGATCCATTGGGATTGGCTTCCTCGGTTTCCCGGCCTTCGCTGTCACAATAGGTGAAAAGGATCTGTTGATTATCCTGCAGTCTTTTCAAGGTATCGTTATCGCAGTAATAATTGCCTTCCCCATGAGCAATGGGGATCTGCAGTATCTGGTCTTTTGCATATCGATTGGTGAACATGGTATCCGTCCGGTTAACTCTCAGGTTGACCGTTTCACAGATAAAGGTAAGACTCCGGTTGCGGAGCATGGCACCCGGCAGAAGCCCGGCTTCCAACAGAATCTGAAATCCATTGCATATGCCGATAACCGGTCCGCCCCGCCGGGCAAACTCTATTACTGCCGGCATGACCGGGGAAAATCGGGCGATAGCTCCAGTGCGCAAGTAATCCCCGTAGGAAAATCCCCCCGGCAGGACGAGGGCATCAAAACCCTTTACGTCATGCTGTTGGTGCCAGATATATTCAACATCCTGTTGGGCAACATTTCGTATGACATGGTAACAATCCGCATCACAGTTGGACCCTGGAAAAACCACTACTCCAAACTTCACTTTATTCACCTGCCACTATTTCTATGCGAAAGTCCTCAATAACCGGATTGGCCAGGAGCTTGTCACTCATCTCCTCCAATTGCCGGCCAGCGGCTTCCGGGTCATCACTGTCCAGGACAATCTGGATAAACTTGCCGATGCGAACCTCCTGTACCCCCTGGTATCCCATCACCTGCAGGGAACGGCTGACGGCTTCCCCCTGGGGATCAAGCACGCCCTTTTTCAGGGTGACGTAGATATTAGCCCGTATCATTACATAACTCCTCCTCGCTGAAATCAATGACGCTCCACCTGGTGTCATCACCAGGAGGAAAACCGTGGCGCTGTGAAAATGTTCTGCACTGTGTCATCGCGAGGCACGAAGTGCCGTGGCGATCTCTATGTCGACTTCCGCTAACCACTGCTTTGCAGGAGTATTAGCCGCAGCAGAGTAATAAAGCAGAAATTATCTACCCCAGCGCAGCCTCAATCCGCCGGACCACTTCCTGGTAGGCTTCTGCCTCCTGTCCCAGGTCTCGCCGGAATCTGTCTTTGTCCAGCTTGTCCATAGTTTCTTTGTCCCAGAGGCGGCAGGAATCAGGGGATATCTCGTCTCCCAACAGGATTTCCCCGTCCGCCAGGCCAAATTCCAGTTTGAAATCCACCAGGATGATACCGATGCTGTCAAAAAAGGGCTGCAGGACCTGGTTTACCTGCAGGGCCTTTTGCTGCATGACAGTCAGCTGTTCTTTGGTAGCCCAGCCAAAAGCCTGGGCATGGGATTCGTTTACCATGGGATCATGGAGTTCGTCACTTTTGTAGTACAGCTCAACAACCGGCACCGGCAAAACCTGGCCTTCTTCCCGGCCCAGCCTTTTAGCCAGGCTGCCCGCTACTACATTGCGCACCACAACTTCCAGGGGAATCATCTCCATCCGCCTTACCAGAACATTGCGTTCATCCAGCTGTTTCACCAGATGAGTGGCCACACCGTGTTTTTCCAGAAGATTAAACAGCAGGCAGGAAACCCGGTTATTGACTATACCTTTGCTGGCAATAATGCCCTTCTTGGCTCCGTCAAAGGCGGTAGCTTCATCCTTATAATTCATTACTAAAAGGTTGGGGTCTTCGGTAGCATAAATTCTTTTAGCCTTGCCTTCGTAGAGCATGTCCAGGATTTTCACGATCGCGTCCCCCTTTACTCCAACCCACAGCGTCGGAAAATATAGTCCACTTTCTCTCTGTAAATGTCATATGAGAATACTTTCTCCAATTCCTCAGGTGTAAGCCGTCCGTTTATCTCCTGGTCCTGGAGAACCAGTTTCTTGAAATTAAGGCCCTTGGCCCAGCTCTCCATAGCATGTTTCTGGACAATGCGATAAGCATCTTCTCTCAGCATGCCCTTACCCACCAGAGCCAGCATAAGCTCCTGGGAAAAGATCAATCCCCGGGTAATCTCAATGTTTCGATACATATTGTCTTCATAAACAATCAGGCCCTTTATAATGTCGGTAAACTTATCCAGCATATAGTGCAGAACTATACAGCTGTCGGGAATAATAACCCGTTCCACAGAGGAATGGGTCAGGTCTCTTTCATGCCACAGGGCCACATTCTCCAGGGCCGCCAGGGCATTCCCCCTTAAGACCCGGGACAGGCCCGCTACTCTTTCGCTCATCATGGGATTGCGTTTATGGGGCATGGCTGAAGAGCCCTTCTGCCCCTTGGCAAAGGGTTCTTCCACTTCCAGTATCTCAGTACGCTGCAGGTTACGTATCTCCGTGGCCATTTTTTCCAGGGAACTGCCGATCACTGCCAGGGTGGTCAGGAACTGGGCGTGGCGATCCCGCTGAATAATCTGGGTAGAAACCGGACAGGGCTCCAGGCCTAGCTTGCGGCAGACATATTCCTCCACCTGGGGCTCCAGGTGAGCAAAGTTGCCCATCGCCCCGGATATGGCTCCATAGGCAATGACCCGGCGGGCTTCTTTAAGGCGCTCTATATTGCGCTGGATTTCGGTATACCATAAAGCCATCTTTAACCCGAAAGTGGTGGGTTCCCCATGTACTCCGTGGGTACGGCCGATGTTCAGGGTATATTTATACTGGTGTGCTTTTTCACCCACAACTGCCTGCAGGCTTTCCAGTTTTTGCAGAATAAGGTCGGCCGCATCTCGCATCTGCATAGCCAGACCGGTATCTAAAATATCGGAAGAGGTCATGCCCAGATGAATGTATTTGGACTCTTCACCTACGTTTTCCGCCACATTGGTCAGGAAAGCGATCACATCATGGCGTACTTCCTTTTCAATTTCTTTAACCCGCTGCACGTCAAAACGGGCTTTCGCTTTAATAACTTCAACAGCCTCTTCCGGAATTCTCCCCAGCTTCGCCCAGGCTTCACAAGCAGCAATTTCAATTTGCAGCCAGTTATTGAGCTTGTTCTCTTCAGACCAAATAGCGCCCATTTCCGGGAGAGTGTAGCGATCAATCATCTATTGCCCTCCTTCTCCTTGAGATATCCTTCGGCTCCTTTTTCTTGCAGGCGCTTATCCTTGGCTCTTACTTCCTCCGCCATTTTCCGGCGGTAGTCCACCAGAGCCTGGCGCAGGGTCTCATCCTGCAGCGCCAAAATCTGTACTGCCAGCAGGCCGGCATTGGCCGCCCCGTTTATAGCCACAGTGGCCACCGGTATGCCCCGGGGCATCTGGACAATGGAATAAAGTGAATCAACTCCCCCCAGGGAACTGGTCTTCATCGGCACTCCTATTACCGGCAGAACTGTATAGGCGGCAATTACTCCCGGCAGATGTGCAGCTCCGCCAGCACCGGCAATAATAACCTGTATTCCTCGCTGTTCAGCCTGAGAGGCATAACGAGCCGTTTCCTCAGGTAAACGATGAGCAGAGCAAATCACCATCTCATAATCCACTTGGAATTGAGACAGAATGTCCCCGGCTTCTTTCATAACCGGCAGATCGGAATCGCTGCCCATAATAATTCCCACTCGGGGCATATCAGCCTACCTCCTTGATAACTATTATGCCCTTAAATAATAAGCCCAGATGGACAGGCTCTTTAACCGAAACCTATCCGCCTGGGCTTTTATCCCTATACGGTGTAGCACCTCCCATAATTGGTGCCTGTGTCACTCGGACCAGTCCATCTGCCGATGCGGAACCCTAGACACACTTTCGAGTTTCTCGTATATATGTTTACATCCTGATAGTAGCAAAGCCAAGGGCGGGTGTCAATCAAACCGTTGGCATCTCTCCAAATATTCTGTATTCATTTAAATTTGGCTGAGACGGTCTTTGAGCCGCTGTATTTCCTGTTGGAGCAGCATGGTTTCCTGCTGTAATTCCGGATCAGGTATTCTGCTCAGCCGCTCCAGGATTTCACTGCTGCATATATTGTCCAACCGTTCTATCAATGTTTCCGCCAAGGTCTGAATCAAGTCATCCAGGGAATTATGCTGAGAACTTCGCTGGGGGAAATAACAATTTAACCTCTCCGCAGAATTGGGAACCTCTGGTTGCATACCTCCACTCCTGTTCTGCTTTTTCCGAGATTATTGCCTTTTCCCCGCTGCAATTATACTTCCAGCTCTTTACCTGATATCATAGTCCCTCAGGCAGACTTTTTATATACTCCCGGTACATCACATCCTCCTCGGATTCCTCCTGCAGGATAACCATAACCTGCTGTATAACACTGCCCTGGGTTTCTCGCTCTATCATCTTGTAATAATCCTGCAGCTGCCGGTATTGTTCATATTGTATGTACCAATCGATATAATCCTCCAATACATCAAGAATCTTCCTCAAAACCTCTTTGTCTAAGATTCCTTCTGCATAAGCCTGTTCCAGCTGGTAGGCCATGGTGTTCATCCGGCGAAATGCTTCTTTCAAACAAACCCCCCCCACAGATACCCACTATTATAAATTATAACAATAGTTGGGAGGAATTAGCAGCTCGGTGCAAAAAATAAAAAAACCCGCCAACCTAATAACCAGGTTTGCGGGCGTGGCTGCTATTCCCACTCAATGGTTCCGGGGGGTTTGCTGGTTATGTCATAAGCTACCCGGTTTACTCCCTGCACCTCATTGACGATGCGGCGGGCCATAACGTCCAGCAGTTCCCAGGGAAGCCGGGCTACTTCTGCTGTCATGGCATCCTCGCTGATCACCGCTCTTATTATAATAAGATAAGCATAGGTGCGGGCATCACCCATAACTCCGACGCTGCGAATGGGGGGAAGCACCGCAAAAGCCTGCCAGATCTCCCGGTCCAGACCGGCTTTGGCTATTTCCTCCCGTACTATGGCATCGGCTTCTCTGAGGATTTCCAGTTTCTCCCGGGTAACCTCCTCCAGCACCCTGACTCCCAGACCGGGACCGGGGAACGGCTGTCTCCACAGTATCTCGTCGGGTATGCCCAGTTTTTTCCCTACGATGCGCACTTCATCCTTGAACAGCATGCGCAAGGGCTCGATTAGCTGAAAATCCATATCTTCGGGAAGCCCGCCCACATTATGATGGCTCTTGATGGTCTGGGCGGTCCTGGTACCGCTTTCAATTACGTCGGGATAAATGGTTCCCTGGACCAGGAAGTCTATTTCCCCCAGCTTGGCTTTTTCTTCTTCGAAGACCCGGATAAATTCCTCGCCGATAATTTTACGTTTCTTTTCCGGATCGGTAACCCCGGCGAGTTTTTGCAGGAAGCGCTCCTGGGCCTGGACAAATATCAAATTCATTCCCATATGATTGCGGAAGGTTTCAATAACCTGTTCCGATTCTCCCTTACGCATCAAACCGGTGTCCACATATACGCACACCAGTTGGTCACCTACGGCCTTGTGAACCAAAGTGGCCGCTACTGACGAATCTACGCCCCCGCTCAAGGCGCACAACACCCTTTTGTCTCCTACTTTGGCCCGGATGTCGGCCACCGTCTCGCTGATAAAATCTTCTATATCCCAGTTGCCGGTACACCCGCATACCTTAAACAGGAAGTTCCGAAGGATATCCATGCCCCGCAGGGTATGACGCACCTCGGGGTGGAACTGCACTCCGTAAAGTTGGCGCTGGGGATGATAGATAGCCGCAAAGGAACAGCTATCAGTATCAGCTATAACTTCAAAACCTTCAGGAAGACGGTGAATGGCATCCCCATGACTCATCCATACCTGCATGTCCTTCTCCAGATCAGCAAAGAGCAGGTTGTCCTGTCTGACATGGAGAATGGTACGGCCATATTCCCGCACCTGGCTGGGGCCTACTTCTCCACCCAGGTACTGGGCTATAAGCTGCATGCCATAACATATTCCCAGTACCGGAATGCCCATTTCCAATATGCGAGGGTCACACTGGGGAGCACCTTCCTCGTGGACACTGGCCGGTCCTCCCGTCAAGATCATTCCCCGGGGCTTAAAAGCCTGGATCTCCTCATAGCTGATATCAAAAGGAACCATTTCACTGTAAACGGACAGCTCTCGTACCCGACGGGCAATCAATTGATTGTACTGTCCTCCAAAGTCCAGAACCAAAACGGTCTCTCTGTCCATTGCCACACCTCTATTTCTCATAAACTGATGGTTTCAGAACACACACTGCCGGGTAATTCCGGTATTGTTCCGCATAATCCAATCCATAGCCTACGATAAATTTATCGGGAATAACGAAGCCAACATACTCAGGAGCAATGTCGGCCTTGCGCCGGGAAGGTTTGTCCAGCAGGCAGCAAATTCTAATACTGCGGGGGTGACGTTTAGTCAGAATATCTTTGATGTATTTCAGAGTAAGACCGGTATCCACAATATCTTCAATTATCAGCACGTCTTTTTCGCGGATAGAATAGTCCAGATCCTTTATAATGCGAACCTCGCCGGAGGAAACTGTGGATACCCCATAGCTGGATACATCCATAAAATCTATTTCCAAGGGCAGATCAATTTCCCTGACAAGATCAGCCATAAAAATAAAAGCGCCTTTTAAAATGCCTACTACCAGCAGGTTTTTTCCCTGATAATCCTGGGTTATTTGCTGTCCCAGTTCTTTTACCCGAGCCATCACTTGTTCCCGGTCAAATAATACTTCTACTTCTTCTAAATTCAAGCCGATCCCTCCTTATAGACAGGATTATAGCAACAACCAAAAAGCAGCGCAATTAAAGCTGCTGAAAACTATGGCCCGGAGTAAAAAGGGGAGGAGTTACCCAGTTACTCCTCCCGATCCAGTTACAAAAATGGTATTCATACCAAACTGGCAGTTACTTTTAGGGATGATCCTTCCCCATATGGAAATAATGAGGCTTATCCAAAAAGTCATATATGTGCTGCAGGGCTTCCCCAAAGCGCTGGAAGTGAACAATCTCCCTCTGCCACAGGAATCTCAGGGGCCTGATTATATCCGGTTCCCGGGTCATACTCATCAGGTGTTCATAAACCGCCCGGGCTTTCTGCTCTGCGGCCATGTCTTCCATCAAGTTGGCCACCGGATCTCCCAGGGCTCTTATATAAGCCGCTGTCCAGGGCACTCCTTCCGAATCCACCCAGTACAAGTCTTTGCCATTCTGGGCGTAATATCCGCCTAATCCGGCTTCTTTAAGTTCTTCCGGAGTGGCATCTCTAATCATCTGGTGAATCATGGTGGCAATTATCTCAACATGAGCCATTTCCTCGGTACCAATATCGGTGAGCAGGGCTTTGGTTTTGCCGGTAGGCATATTATATCTCTGGGTCAGATAACGCAAGGAAGCGCTTAATTCCCCGTCAGGCCCGCCGTACTGGGAAAACAGGGCTTTAGCCATCTTCAGGTCCTTGCTGCGAATATTGACCGGTATCTCCAATTTCTTTTCATAAATCCACATGTTATTCCCCCCTTAATAGCCGCGTTCCCAGGGCCAGGGTTCATCCACCCACTGCCATGGAAAACTGCTCGGATCTTCGCCGAAATTACGCAAAGGGCCAAAATTTTTCACGTACTCTGCTTTTAGTTTGTTTAATTCCCTGGTTATATAGTTGTAGTCTTCCAGAGCTTCTCTGCAGCGGGGGAAATTATCCAGGTACAAATTGAGTTCTACCGCTGCGAACTCGTATTCTTGAATCGCCCGGATAAGCTTTTCCCGGTTTGCTTTCCCACGATCGTTACTCATACCGGTCATCCCCCTTTTCTCTGCCTTTTTCCCTGGGCGGGTAGTCTAGGAGGCAGGTCCAGATGGTACCCTTGGCAAGAGCAACCTCCAGGGGAAGCACATCACAGAACGGCTGGAAGGGAACAAAGGCGCGGGCCAACTCTAATTCCTTTTTTCTATCGTCGCACCTATCCAATTGCTTTCACTCCTTTTATAGGAATTACACTACATCTTATGGAATCCAGGTGGATCTGGTTCCATAATATGGCATTGATGCACAAATCGCCTTACATTGCCTGTTGCTGGAGCTGTTCTTAGATAGGTCTTGTCCCTCCTATGTAATGCTTTTTGTGAGTTTATATCCCATAAAAAAGCCTTCGACCGGCCATGGTTAGGCTTATCGAAGGCGGCAATAATATTAAAAGCCGGGGCTTTCACCCCGGCGCAGACTGTCAAAGAAGTCTATTAGCGGTTAGACGTTCGAGATTGCCACGCCCCTCCGGGGCTCGCAATGACACATAAGATGGCCTTTTGGTATGTCATCGCGAGGAGCGTAGTGACGTGGCGATCTCTTTTAGCAACCTTTTTTACAATCTAGCCGGGGCTTTCACCCCGGCGGTCAATTAACTGCTTGCGTAATATCCGGCGGTTTGATTTTAATAGGCTGGTCGATATCATAGAATTCCACGGCTATGCTCAAACGGGTGGTAGGGTTCTGCTTGTTTACTGCCTTCAGAGTAGCTTTGCGGATAACCTGCTGCTTATAGTCGATCCATATCTGGTAATCAAAGTCCTGCCAAAGGCTTTCTAACAGTTGACTCTCTACAGAAGGCTGACAGCTTACCACCAAACATTCCGTACCATCTACCGGTTCAAACCCTACTTTTTTGACTGCTGTAACATTCTTAAACCTGAAGTTGGACAGAGGATTTAGTTCTGATATCAGCAGTTCTTCCGAATTGGCAGTGCCGCTGTCGATCACCAGCCATCTTTTGGAGAAGGAGTCATAATTGTAAATGGTACGGTCAATATAATAAATATCAACCGGTGTGTGTACCATCTCCCCCTTTAAATGAGTATTTCCCTGCTCTTTCTCACCTTCTACCTGACTTATCACCTCCTCCCTTCCCTCGACGGTAAATCCTGATTTGAGCACATAACGGTAGCTCTGTACCTGTGCCATCTTTTTAATAGAGTTGTCAAGCTCGACCTGCGGGTCCAGCTTGGATTTTACATAATAATCCTTAGCAGGCTGATAAGCCAGGGCTGCTCCCAATGCCAGCAAAGCGATAACAGCTAAAGCAATCCAGCGCTTCCTGTTTATAACTCTCACCCCTTAAGGTTGACACCTGTCTGGAGTCTCAAGTAATACATTATTATTAGATGGGGTGGGGGGATATTACCGTAAAGCTGCTAGAATATTATTCCATGGATACAGCATACCTAATTCAAAATACTTTATTTCAAAACAGGCATCTGCTATAATTTCCACGTATTTTGTATAAGGCAAAGGAGGCTTATACTTGTGTTTAGCACCTACGACGAAGTTATGGAGTACTGCCGAGATGAGCAGATCGAGATGATCGATTTTAAGATGATTGATCTGCTGGGCAGGTGGCGCCACCTTACCCTTCCTGTGAAACGTTTCACCCCTGAAACCCTTGAATACGGAATCGGGTTCGACGGATCCAATTACGGATATGCCCCCATAGAGAAGAGCGATATGGTCTTCATACCTGATATAACTACTGCTGTTCATGATCCTTTTTCCAAAGTTCCTACCTTAAGCATGATTGGAGATGTCTTCGTAATCGCCGAGCCTCATAATTACCCATTTGATCAGTACCCTCGCAATATTGCCAATAAGGCTGAAAAATATATGCAGGACCTGCAGGTCGCCGATGAAATCCGGATAGGCCCGGAGTTCGAGTTCTATGTATTTGATCATGTGGATTACCAGTGTTTGCCCCATAAAAGCGGCTTTTCCATTGATGCCGAGCAGGCCATTTGGAACAGCGGGGAGAGCGGGTACCAGAACCTGGGCTATAAAGTGCCCCTCAAAGGCGGCTATCATATCACTCCGCCCCATGATGTCCTGTATGATTTGCGCTCCCGCATGTGCACCCTGTTGGAAGAAAACAACATCGCGGTGAAATATCATCATCACGAAGTGGGAGGTCCGGGACAGATAGAGATAGAGGTTGAGTTTGGCGGTATGCGGGAAATGGCCGACAAAACCATGCTCCTTAAGTATCTGGTTAAAAATTTGGCTTTCCAAGAGGGCAAAACGGCTACTTTTATGCCTAAACCCTTGTACGGGGAAGCCGGCAGCGGTATGCACGTTCATATCCATATGTTCAAAAACGGCCAGCCGGTTTTTTATGATCCCAACGGTTACTCGTGCCTAAGCCAAACTGCTCTTTACTTCATAGGCGGCATGTTGAAACACGCACCTGCCTTGCTGGCTTTTACCAATCCCAGCACCAATTCCTACAAACGCCTGGTACCTGGCTATGAAGCACCGGTGAGCATATGCTTTGCTACCGCTAACCGCAGTGCTGTTATCAGAATTCCCGCCTATGCCAAGGCTCCTGAACACAAACGCTTTGAATTCCGCTCCTCCGATGCTACCTGCAACCCGTACCTGGCTTATTCGGCTATGCTGATGGCCGGCCTGGACGGTATTCAGAACAAAATCGACCCTGTTGCCGAAGGATTCGGGCCTTATGACGTTAATCTATACAACCTGCCTCCCGAGGAGCAAGCCAAGATCAAGAGCCTGCCCCGTACCCTGGATGAAGCCCTGGATGCCCTGGAAAAAGACCATGACTTTTTGCTGGCGGGAGGGGTATTCCCCCAGCGATTGATCGAAGTTTGGCTGGAGGCCAAACGCAAGGAATCCCGGCGAGTGCTGGATCAGCCCCATCCCCTGGAGTTTGAATTATACTATGACCTATAAGAGTACTTATACTGTAGAGTAATAGAGAAAATCCCTGGTGTTCCTTCACCAGGGATTTTTTGCGGAAAACAAAAGGCGCCATCCGCAGATGGCGCCTCAGACTGTCAAAGAAGTATATTAGCGGTTAGACATTCGAGATTGCCACGCCCCTCCGGGGCTCGCAATGACACATAAGATGGCCTTTTGGTATGTCATCGCGAGGAGCGTAGCGACGTGGCGATCTCTTTTAGCAACTTTTTTAACACTATCAGGCGCCATCCGCAGATGGCGCCTGGTTATATGCAGGAATTACATCGGGGGCATGCCGCCGCCGGGCATATTCTTCATGGGATCCTCTTTGGGCAGTTCGCAGACAACTGCTTCGGTGGTCAGCACCATAGCAGCGATGGAAGCTGCATTCTGAACGGCGGAACGAGTTACCTTGGCCGGGTCGATAATTCCGGCTTTGATCATATCCTCATATTCGCCGGTCAGAGCATTGTAGCCGATACCAAATTCGGAAGCCTTAACCTTTTCCACGACTACTGATCCTTCTGCGCCGGCATTGTAAGCAATCTGGCGCAGGGGTTCTTCCAGAGCTTTCTTGACCAGGTTAATACCGGTAAGTTCATCGCCTTCGGCTTGAATTTTTTCAATAGCCTTGATCACATGAATCAGAGCGGCTCCGCCTCCCGGTACCATACCTTCTTCAACACCGGCTTTGGTAGCTGCCAGGGCGTCTTCAATGCGGTGTTTTCGTTCTTTCAGCTCGGTTTCAGTTGCGGCACCAACCTGAATTACAGCTACGCCGCCGGACAGCTTAGCCATGCGCTCCTGAAGTTTTTCCCGATCATATTCAGAATCAGTCTCTTCTATTTGCCGCTTAATGTTGGCGATCCGTTCTTTAATGGCTTTCTCGTCACCAGCGCCGTCGATAATGATAGTCTCCTCTTTCTTTACTACTACCTGGCGGGCTCTGCCCAGCATATCCAGGGTCACATTCTCCAGCTTGACGCCCAGATCTTCGGAAGCAACTTGACCCTTGGTGAGAATAGCAATGTCTTCCAGCATGGCTTTACGCCGCTCACCAAAAGCAGGAGCTTTTACGGCTACTGCGGTGAAAGTACCACGCAGCTTGTTCAGCACTATAGTAGCCAGGGCTTCGCCTTCAACCTCTTCGGCAATAATCAGCATGGGCTTGCCGGTCTGAACTACTTTTTCCAGAACCGGAAGTACCTCTTGAATTGAAGTCAGTTTTTTATCACTGATAAGAATATAGGGTTCATCCAAAACAGCTTCCATCTTTTCGCTGTTGGTAACCATATAGGGGGAAATGTAGCCGCGGTCAAAGCTCATGCCTTCCACGACTTCCAGAGAAGTACCTACCGACTGGGATTCTTCAACTGTGATAACCCCATCCCGGCCGACTTTTTCCATAGCATCGGCAATCAGGGCACCGATTTCCTGATCATCAGCAGAAATAGCGGCTACCTGAGCAATAGCCTCTTTAGTTTCTACCGGCTGGCTGATAGCTTTGATCTCATCCACTACAGCCTGAACAGCTTTTTCAATACCCCTTCTCATAATCATGGGGTTGGCACCGGCAGCCACATTCTTGAGGCCTTCTTTGATCATAGCCTGAGCCAGAACCGTAGCGGTAGTGGTTCCGTCACCGGCTACATCATTGGTTTTGGTGGCAACTTCTTTAACTAACTGGCAGCCCAGGTTTTCCCAGGGATCATCCAGATCTATATCACGGGCAATGGTAACACCGTCATTGGTGATGGTGGGGGAACCAAACTTGCGGTCCAGTACTACGTTGCGACCCTTTGGGCCAAGGGTGACTTTGACAGTATTCGCCAGTTTGTCAACTCCTCTTTCCAAAGCTCTTCTTGCTTCTTCGCCGAATTTGATCTCTTTGGCTATCATCTATGTACCTCCCTTATTCCGCTGGTTTTAAAATGGCTAAAACATTACTTTCCGATAGGATCAGGTATTCTTCCCCATCAACTTTAACCTCAGTTCCAGAGTACTTGGAGAAAATCACTCTATCCCCAACTTTAACGTCCATAGGGATGCGCTCACCCTTCTCATCGCGGGCACCTGGTCCTACGGCCAGTACTTCTCCTTCTTGAGGCTTCTCTTTGGCGGTATCGGGTACATACAGACCACTCTTGGTCTTCTCTTCAGCGATTTCTGCTACTTTTACCACCAAACGGTCTCCTAAAGGTTGAATCCTCAAAGGTATACCCCCTTTATAATTTAAATATTAGGTTATGTATTATTATTAGCACTCGATAACTGCGAGTGCTAACATCACTGTAATAAATATAGGCAAGAGCTCAGTTGGTTTCAATCTACAAATGGATCTGAATCTGCCTAATATCATCGATTTATATTATGGTTCGGTGCTTTTCTTTTTATACCTTTAAATTACACTTAATTTCGTCTCTCAAATCTGCCCGCATTCCGCAGCGGAGCCAATCAATATATCCAGCCCGTGGTCTAAAGCCGGCATGATCGCTTCCAATGATTCCCTGACTCCTTTGACACTGCCCGGCAAATTTATAATCAGAGTCTTTCCCCTGATACCGGCTATGCCCCGGGACAGCATGGCCTTGGGAGTCTTTTGCAGCCCATAATAGCGGATAGCTTCCGGTATGCCCGGTACTTCTTTTTCAATCACTGCTTTGGTAGCCTCTGGAGTGACATCCCGCAGGGAAAATCCCGTTCCTCCGGAAGTCAGCAACAGATCCAGCCCCAGCTGGTCACAGGCATGTTTAAGCTGCTCAATGATCAGTTCCTTTTCATCAGGTATTATCTGGTAGTATTCCACACTATAGTTAGGTCCCAGGGATTGGCGAATCTGCTCCCCGCTCAAATCTTCCCGCTCACCCCGGAAGCCCTTGTCGCTCAGTATCAATATGCCGACTTTATACATCAAATCACCTCAACTATATCCCCGGGGCGTATGGTTCCGCCCTGCACTACGCGACAAAACAATCCCTCATAAGGCAGCAGGGTTACCCCCAGAGTACGAGTAACTACACTGGGATGATCTTCTTTGCCGATCTGGGAGACTTTTAGAATTACATCATTTCCTATGCGTAACTGTCCCCCCACACCCACTTTCACTAAATCGATACCTTGGATAAGCAGGTTTTCAGCAAAATCACCCGGCCCGGCATTTAAGCCCTTTTCCTGGTTTATCTTCTGCACGCTGGCATAGTTCAAGCAGGTCACCTGCCGATCCCAATCACCGGCATGACCGTCATTCTCAATACCATAGTTGGTTATTACTTTTGCTTCGGAGACTTGCTTCTTCAACTGTCCTCTTTCCGGGCTGATGCATATGGAGTACAATACTCCTCGTTCCATAAGCATCTCTCCTCATTGCTTGCAAATACCTCTTGACTAACTCGCGGCAGACAGTAGGTTTCCATGCTAGGCAATTATTTTGATGCGGAGCGCCTGACATGCCCGCTCTTGCCGCCGCTCTTTTCCAACAGGAGCACCTCTTCGATTACCATCCACCGGTCAATAGCCTTGGCCATATCGTATATAGTCAAGGCCGCTACAGCAGCAGCGGTCATGGCTTCCATTTCCACTCCCGTTTTCCCGGTAGTTTTGACCTGGGAATGAATTACTATCCTATTATTATCTGTATCAAAACTAAAGCTGATGTCCACGGAGGTCAGCATGAGGGGATGGCACATGGGTATCAGGCTGGAGGTCTGCTTGGCGGCCATAATACCTGCCACCTGGGCAACGGCTAGTACATCTCCTTTTTTCACTCCCCCGCTGCGAATTGCTTCCAGGGTCTCCGGCTGCATGCGCACCGCGGCCCGGGCTTCAGCTACCCGTTCCGTGTCAGCTTTTCCGGAAACATCAACCATACGGGCACGGCCCTCATCATTGATATGAGTAAAATCCATGATTAACCTCCGATTTGATACATTTTGCGGAAGTTTTGCTCACCCCAACCAGAACCCATATCATGGTGAGCAGGCTTAGCTTTAATAGCTGCAAAGAATAACTCCTGCAGTTCCTCATCGGATGCCCCTTGTTCCAGGGCTGCTTTCAGGTCAACTTCCTGCTTGGCATAAAGGCAGCCTCTAAGCTTGCCATCGGCGGTTAAACGTATCCGGTTACATTCCGAGCAGAACTGGTGGCTCATAGGACTGATAAAACCTATGGAGCCAGCTCCCCCGGCAATGTGATAATAACGGGCGGGACCGTTGCCTGCTACGATTTTTTCCGGGGTCAATTCATAATCTGCTTGCAGCTTATTTAGGATCTCCGCACTGCTCACCATACGGTCCGGATCCCAAAACTGCAAATCTCCCACCGGCATATACTCAATGAAACGGATGTGCAAGGGATAAATATAAGCCAAACGGACAAAATCACCTATCTCATCATCATTAAAACCGCGAATCACTACCACATTTATTTTCACCGGATGCATGTCCAACTCCAAAGCCTTAAAGACCGCCTCCCACACCAGATTTAATCCTCCCCGGCGGGTTATATAAAGAAAGCGCTCTTCCTGAAGGGTATCCATACTGATGTTAACCCGTTTTAATCCTGCTGCCTTTAAATCTTCAGCCATCGCGGGAAAGAGAATCCCGTTGGTAGTTAAGGCAATATCATCAATTTCAGGAATATCAGCTATACATTGAATGAGTCCGGTAATATTCTTGCGCACCAGCGGCTCTCCTCCGGTCAAGCGCACTTTGCGGATTCCTATCTGAGCACCAATGCGGGTCAACCGGGCTATGTCTTCCAGGCTCAGTATTTTTCCGTGTCCCAGGTCCTGGACTCCATCTTCGGGCATGCAGTAGCGGCAGCGCAAATTGCAGCGATCAGTTACGGAAATACGCATATAATTTATGTGGCGTCCAAAGGAGTCCATTAAAATTCCCCCCTTCCCCGGATGGCTGGGTGTTATTAGACTAAAAACACCCCAGTTCACAACCTGTTATTTTAATTTTTGCCTCATCGCACAATTTCCCAACTACGCTGGGATGAACTTTCAGCTCTTCTGCCAGCTTGCGGGCATCGGTACAGGATATCCTGCCTTCCGGTGCCAATTTACGCAGTTTTTCTAGGATCTGAGCATTATCTGGCATAGGTCAACCTCCCCAATAAATAAATACCCTGGAAAAGGGTATCTCAGTCATGCACTAAACTCCTTTCCAAATGGGAGGCGCACCAGTTTCCCGGTACACCCTGCGTTCCAACCGCCCTAGCCGCAGCCTTAGGCAGTTTGAATCGGAGTCTATAGATTTGTTCCGTATCTAAAATTATACACCAAGGCATATAAATTCAACAAATAATTGCATTATGCACATGAATTATGGCTTTATTGCTGGTCAATCTAAAGAACAGGTATGTTATGATTAGACTGTCGTTAAATTTGCAGCATGAAAGGAGGTTAGCCTGTGACCTTCCTGGAATGGATCCTGGTGGCTATCGTATGCGGCGCTATAGAAATATTTACCGCCGGTTTTTGGTTCTTGTGGTTAGCCATAGCCGGAGTTGTCGTGGCGTTGCTGGTTCAGTTCGGCCTGCTGCCGTCCTTGGAACTGCAATTGCTTATTTTTGCCTTAATTACCCTGCTGTTGATTATCTTCACCCGCCCTCTGGTTATGAAGTTTGTAAAGTCCAATGATGCTGTGAGCAATGTGAAAGCCCTGATTGGGCAGCATGGCATAACTATATCCCGGATAGTACCTATGCAGTTCGGTCAGGTAAAAGTAAACGGAGAAATCTGGACTGCTATATCTGAAGAAGAATTGGAAGAGAATACACGTATAGAGGTTATCGGTATAGATGGTGTGAAACTATTAGTGAAAAAGGCGTCTACCTAGAAAGGAGCGGAATTAGGTGTTGAGCGTATTTGTTAATATCATTTTGGTCCTGTTCGTAATTATTATTGCCCTGTCGTCAATTAAAATTATAAGACAGTCCACAGTAGGTATTGTGGAGCGCTTGGGCAAATATCACAAAACCGCCGAACAGGGCATTAATGTAATTATCCCTTTTATAGACCGTTTCCGGGCCATCATAGATTTGCGGGAACAGGTGGTGGACTTCCCTCCCCAACCGGTTATTACCAAAGATAACGTCACCATGATGATTGATACTGTAGTCTTCTACCAGATAACCGACCCCTTTAAGGTCACGTACGAAATAGCCAACGCTATTGTGGCTATTGAAAACCTGACCGCTACTACCCTCCGCAATATAGTGGGTGACCTGGAATTGGACGAAACTCTGACTTCCCGAGATCTGGTAAATGCAAAACTGCGCTCTATTTTGGATGAAGCTACTGACAAGTGGGGAATCAAGGTAAACCGGGTAGAGCTGAAAAACATTCTTCCTCCCCAGGATATTCAGAATGCCATGGAAAAACAGATGCGGGCTGAGCGGGAAAAGCGGGAAGCTATCCTGAGAGCGGAAGGTCAAAAGACGGCCGCCATCCTGGAAGCGGAAGGCCGCAAACAGGCAGCCATATTAAATGCGGAAGCAGTCAGGGAAGCTGCTATCCGTGAGGCAGAAGGTCTTCGCCAGGCTCAGATTTTGAAAGCCGAGGGTGAAGCCCAGGCCATTCTCACTGTTCAGAAGGCTTTTGCTGACAGTTTGGTTATGATCAAAGAAGCCCAGGCTGACAACAAAGTGCTGGCCTTAAAATCCCTGGAAGCGATTAAGGACCTGGCTGAAGGTCAGGCCACCAAACTGATTATCCCCAGTGATCTAGCCGGTCTGGCCGGCGTGTTTGCTGCCCTCAAGGAAGCCAGCACCAATCCGGCCGAATAAGCCGTACCAACCAATCCTATAATCCCTTATAAACCAACCCAAAGCCACGGCTCCAACGGGACCCGTGGCTTCTTCGTGCAACCCAAGCCTTAACAAGGGCAGTAGCTGATGCTGCGCGGCAATCCGGTGCAGCCCCTTTGTGAAAGATCTAAAAATAATCCCAGCTGATAACCAGCTCGGAGCGATCGGTTACTATCCAGTGCATGGGGATATCTCCCTCATGGGGAAACACATTCTCAACTACCTGAAATTCGTAGCATATGCCGCAGATAAAGGCAGAAGAGCGCAGCCGGGGGAGAAACCGGTCATAATATCCCTTTCCGTATCCCAGCCGATAACCCTTATAGTCAAAAACCAATCCTGGGGTCAGGACCGCGTCAATGGCAGCGGGATCAAAGGGCTCCCCCAACGGTTCCCGTATGCCGAAAGGTCCTGATTGTACCTGATCCCAGCCGGTCCATACAACCGCTTCCATCCTACCGCCCCTTTCCACCCGGGGCAGCAGGATGGTCCGCCCTTCCCGGCGCCATTTTTCTAATAGGGGCACCAGGTTCACTTCATTGCCAATGCTGGCATAGGCCATGATGCGGCCGGCTTTCTGGATGGGATACAATTCCTCTATCCTTTGCCTGATCTGCTGGCTTAACTGCTCCACCTCAGCGGGAGATAACTGCTGGCGCCGCTCTTTCATCTCATTTCTGATCTGTTTTTTCCAGGCCAATATATCCTGCATATCCATCCCCCGTCATAATCAAAACCAATACCGGGCAGAGCGGGAACGCTGCCAGAAATACAGCAAGATGGCTATCACCAGCAGACCCAGAGTATATACCTGACCCATGGATAAAAACCCATAGAAGATAACCGTTTCCCGGAAGAATTCCACAATAAAGCGGTAAATACTGTACCCTATCAAGTAGAACAGGAATACCTGACCATGGAACCTGCGCCGGGGGTAAAACCATATCAAGAATAGAAATAACAGGAAATTCAGAGCCGAACTGTACAATTGGGTGGGGTGACGGGCAAATTCATCCACAACCGGGAAAACTACCCCCCAGGGTGAGGTGGTAATCTCCCCATAACAGCAGCCTCGCAGAAAGCAGCCTATCCTCACCAAAGCATATCCCAGGGCCAGATAGGGAGAGAATATGTCGGCCATTTTCCAAAAGGACAGACCCATTCTGTATATATAGATTATGAAAGGTATTAATCCTCCGATAAATGCACCATACCAGATCATGCCTTCTATCCCGTTTTTAATATTGAAGAATATCAAAGGGTCAGCCAGAAACTCTTCCCATTGGTATACCAGGATATAGGCCAAATGAGATCCAATTAAGCCGCAGATAACCATCAGGATTATCATTTCGAAAACCGAGTCCCGATCGTAGCCTTCTCGTTCAAACAGACGTCCTATTCCCCAGATGGCAATCAGTACGGCCACTGCCAGCATAAATCCCCAGGAGTACAAGCGCAGACTCCCAAATTCAAACAGCACTGGATACACCTTATTTCCTCCTTAAAGTGATGGTTATCCACAGCGGAACTAGGTTGAGAAATCGGCTCCTTTGCTCAAACCTAGGACCTGATTGATCATGAGTAAGAGCGACAAAGTGTTGGAATGATAATTATCAACAGACTTATCCACATTATCCACAGATATTGTTCACAGGGACTATAGACTTGCTTGTGCATTCACATTCAAAGGAGCAAATTGTCCCTGCAAATATAAGGGATAAGCAGCCGCTGCGATCATGGCCGCATTATCAGTACACAATGGCAGGGAGGGATAGTAAACTGGTTTTCCCAACTCCTGGCCGCGCCGGGTCATTAATTCCCGCAGGAGGCTGTTGGCAGCAACACCTCCGGCCATAATAACACTGCGGGCGTTATACTTTTCTGCAGCCTGCATAGTCTTGCCCACCAGAACCTCTACCAGGGCGTTCTGAAACTCAGCGGCCATGTCATACACATTGGCTTCCCCCTGCTGCTGGGCTTTGCGCCATTCATTCATCACCGCGGTCTTCAGGCCGCTGAAACTAAAGTCAAAATCATCACGATGTAAAAATACCCGGGGCAGGGAAAAGCGTCCGGGCTGTCCTGCAGCAGCAGCTTTTTGAACAGCGGGACCTCCCGGATACCCCAGTCCCAGAAACCGGGCAACCTTGTCAAAAGCTTCCCCCGCTGCATCATCCAGAGTTTCCCCAATCAATTCATACTCACTTTCGCTGTGCATCAGCAGCAAACTGGTATGTCCTCCAGATACCACCAAACAGACAACTGGGAACTCTAGTTGGGGATGCTCCAGCAGGTTGGCGTATATGTGACCATAGAGATGGTTCACAGTAATAAGGGGTTTATCCAAGGTGAAAGCAAAGGCCTTGGCAAAGGACAAGCCCACCAGCAAGGCCCCGATCAGACCAGGGCGGTTAGTTACCGCCACCGCGTCCAAATCGGCATAGCTCAAACCGCTGTCCTTTATAGCCTGCTCCACCACCAGGCCGATGTTTTCCACATGTTTGCGGGAAGCCACTTCCGGTACTACCCCGCCGAAGAGCCGGTGGATGTCAATCTGTGAATTGACCACATTGGACAAAATATGCCGCCCGTTCTGCACTACTGCCGCAGCAGTCTCATCACAGGAGGTTTCTATTCCCAGAATATTGACCGTCATTTCCCTATCTCCTAAAAAAGCAATTTCGTCATGACAATGGCATCCTCACCATTGTCGGAATAGTACTCTTTGCGGCGGCCGGTTTCCATATAGCCCAAACTTTTATACAGGGATAATGCCGCATGATTGGAAGGCCGGACTTCCAACAGGATACGCAGGGCGTTTTTGCTGCGGGCCACCTTTTCTGCTTCTTCCATCAAAACCCTTCCCAAACCCTGGCCTTGCCATTTAGGAGCAACCGCTACATTGGTAATGTGGGCTTCTTCAAATACCACCCATATACCCACGTAACCTGCTACCTCAGCCTCTTTGTCACAGACCAGATAAGTGGCAAACTGGTTTTTCAATTCACCCATATAGGACTGCTTGGACCAGGGCAGGGAAAAAACCTGCGCTTCAATAGCCATTACTTCATCCAAATCCCGCACCGTCATGCGGCGTATTAAGTAATTGGAAACACCCATTACAGATCTCCTACTCCCAAACGGTTTTGCGCTTCTGAAAGGCGTATATAAGTCGGGCGCAGCAACAACCGGTCATCATAGTCATCCTGCAGGGCCCTTTGCCTGGCCAGGCTGGCCAAAGAAGCCGCCCGGGGCAATTGCTGGTGCAAAGGCACGGTTTTGAGTTTGGGTCCCCAGTGCTGCGCAAACTGCTGTCTGTAGGTAATGAATCCATCCCCAAGTAAAACCAAGTCCGATCGTCCGGTGGCCTCTAACAGGCTGTCCATATGATGACAAAAGCTTTCCGGTGAACAGGCCATTTCCTCTCCCAGACGCTGGGGATAGGCCTGGCTTACATCAAAACAGGCTCCGTAGATTTCCCCCTTGCGGGCATCCAAAACCGTCCCCACCAAAAGGGGGCTGAAGCTTAAGTTGTGAGCCAAAACCTCAAGAGTTGATATACCTATCAAAGGTTTGTCCGCTGCCAAGGCCAGGCCTTTGGCCGCGGCCAGCCCTATACGCAAACCGGTAAAAGAACCTGGCCCGATGGTAACGGCAAAAACGTCCACATCCCTTGCCTTCAGGGAGGTATCCTTCAATATCCTGTCAACCATAGGCATTAAGGTCTCCGAATGAGTTAAGCCCACATTGGCAAAGGCCTCGGCTATCAAAACCTCGTCCCGCAGCAAGGCTGCGCCGGCTACCGGTGTGGCGCTGTCAATGGCCAGTATGTACATGTGTGGTCAGCTCCTCCAAAAGCTTGCTGTGATCCGGACCCGATGCACTGATGTGTACTATTCTCTCCCGGTCATAGTCTCCATCTGCCAGTTCTATGTTGATTACCAGGGCATCCTGGGGCAAATCAGAGGCGCCAATTTCCGGCCATTCAATAATAGTTATCCCCTTTTTGCCGAGATAATCCTCCAGTCCCAGATCAGTCAAGTCGGCTCCCTCCAACCGGTAAAAATCAAAATGATAAACCGGCGGCTGGGAATCATAGATATTCATTAAGGTAAAAGTAGGGCTGGTTACCCTTCCCTTAAAACCTAAACCCTTTAATATGCCGCGAACCAGAGTGGTCTTGCCCGCCCCCAGTTCTCCCCGCAGGTAAATAATTTCGTCCCCCTTTAAAAGTTTTGCCAGGGACATTCCCAATCTTATCATATTTTCCTCATGGGGTATACACAGCTGCATCAGGTCCTCACTCCTACAAACGCTGGTATTCGTCCCGGA
The DNA here is from genome assembly GCA_001513155.1 of Syntrophomonas sp. DTU018. GTDB lineage: Bacteria > Bacillota > Syntrophomonadia > Syntrophomonadales > Syntrophomonadaceae > DTU018. Next base: position 19,981 of record LFSR01000051.1, on the reverse strand, counting down.
TCTTCTTAAAGTCTTCCCAGGTGGGTCGTTTATACCCTTCGTTTCTCAGCAGGGCAGCGGGATGAAAAGTGGCCATTATCTTGATGCCCTGCCTTTGCAGCCATTGTCCCCTGATTTTGGTAATGCGCGCCTTAGGATCTATGATCACCTGGCTGGCCAGGGAACCCAAGCAAACTATAATAGCGGGGCGAATTATACGTATCTGGGCTTCCAAATAGCCCCTGCACTGGTTGACTTCATCCGGGTTAGGCAGGCGATTTCCCGGAGGCCGGCACTTAACCACATTGGTTATGTAAACCTGCCGGCGGTCAAAGCCAGCCGCCGCCAGTATCTTGTCCAGAAGCTGCCCGGCCCGTCCCACAAAAGGACGTCCCTGAATATCCTCATCTTTTCCCGGACCTTCCCCGACAAACATTATTTTCGACGTCCAGGGCCCGTCACAAAACACTACCTGCTGGCAGGTTTCCCGCAAACGGCAGCGGTCACATTTTAAAGCCAGATCCCATAATTTCTGGTGATCATGTATATCCGGATAAGCTGCTTTCAGTTCCACGCCAGGCAAAAAGGGTTCATTGGCGGCAGCAGGCACAATGTTCACCTGGTTCTGGGATGATGTCGCTGCTTCAGGCTCCGGTTCTATATCACCAAATAGAGAAGGCTGTTCTGTTGACATTGTCTCCCCTCCTGCCCCTTTTATAACTATAACCTGACTTTTATCAGGAATAATTGACCAGTTGATGATTATAATTATATCCTAACCGGAATGGGTTGGCGATTAATGTGGGGGATTAGTTGAAATGAGCAGTGGACGAGGATGAGGAACATCGCAATTATCACCTGAATAACAGGCCACGATAAACGAAAACTTAAGTCTATCATCGCTATGAAAGGAATTCTTAATTTGGGTTTGCCCTTCGCACCTGTTCCGTCGTCACGATATAGTAACGGCTCGATGTGCGACTTGGGGGGTACCGGGCTAAACAAACATCCTGTTTGATAGCCTCTTAAGGACATCCTGTCCCTCTCTCCCCTTCGTCTGCCCATCTTCGCCGACTATATCAGACTCCTGCACCAAGGTGCTTAGGTAAACCTTCTGGCCACAATAAACTGCGCACCATTTTCGGAGAGAAAGAGTGGTTAGAGTCTTTCCTCCAGCACCCGGTACAGATCGGTAAAACCGGTACCTATACGCCAGAAGGACACTCCGCCTAAGCCGTAATCATCGGCTACCTGCCATTTGGCTGTCAGGCTCTGATAGTTTTCCAGCCACACCTCATGATAGCGTCCTTTTTCATCCCAGTAGGTATAATAAGGACTGTAGCTGGCTTCGTCCCAGTGACTTTGCACCTGGTATTTGCTCTGGAGCTGGGCCAGCTTGGCGGCGGTTACTGAGGTCCCCTTGCTGTTCTGCGGCCAGTCATACCCATAAGTAGCCATACCCAGCAGCACCTTTTCTGCCGGCATAACTTTACTCATATACTGGGCTACTTCCTTGACCCACCCCAGGGGAGCAATCGCCCCGGGAGCGGTGGTGGTGTAGTGATAATCATAGGCCATAACCACTACACTGTCTGCTATTTGGCCGATTTTGTCATACTGGTAAGGAGTAGCCCATTTTTCTTTGCCGGTGCGGGCAAAAACGGCTACCGACAGTTCGGTATCGCTGCCCAGAGCTTGTTTCAATTCTCTTAAAAATGCAGTAAAGTAGTCAGCATCACTGGCAGCGATAAGTTCGAAATCAATATTCACCCCGTCATACCCGCTTTTCTTGACTTCCTGAACCAAAGCATTGATTAGCCGGGTTCGGTTTTGCTGGTTGGACAAGAGGGTATGGAGAGGGTCGCTGCCCATTAATACAACACTGGCATGGGTGCGTATTCCCTTGGATTTTGCCCAGGCCAGGGTTTTGGCATAATCCGCTTGGTACTCGTAGTAAAGCTCTCCTTGGCTGTTGGTGGCAAACCAGCGAAAAGCTATATCCGTGAACAGATGAGCGTTTTTCTCCAACTCCTCCCGGGGAGAATAGTAATAATAGGCGAACACCCGGGGCTGGGACTGGGCAAATTTAATATCAACCCGGCGCTGGCCTGCCTTCCATTCTACCCGGGCACCTAAGCTTTCCGTTAAAAACCGCAGGGGCACATAAGTACGTCCCTGATAGATATAGGGAGAAGCATCCAGGGTGTGGATTTGCCCGTCTACGGTGGCCTGTTTGTTGCCGATATACAGCTCAATGTAATGACCCCGGCAGTCCATAGCCACCTTCTGCTGGCTCTCATCCCAATAGACCTGGCCCTGTAAAGCAGGGTCCTCGACAATAAAGCGCAGAGGAACCATCGTGCGGTCATTGACTATTTGCGCCGGCGGATTTAAATTACGTTCTTTCCCGTCAATGCTTATGTTTACAATGCTGGCGGCCTGAGCCCCATATGTAACCGGAAAGAGAACCAAGATCATCACTGCAGCCAATTGCTGCAACCACTTAATCAACAGCATCACCTCGAATGTTTCTAATTGTGACCTATTGATCAAGATTCTACCGGCGCTCCCTTTTACCTTGATGTAAATAATGGTTGTGCTGCCATTTCCTCAGCCAGCATTGCCGTCGAAAATTAAATGCAATATATAATTTACATTTAGTAATTTATATATTACAATAGGCAATGTGGAGGTTGCATATGAAAAACATAAAGATGAAGGTAGCCCGTATTGAGCGGAATATGAAACAAGAGGATCTGGCGCGGGCAGTAGGTGTTACCCGTCAGACCATAGGGTTAATTGAGGCAGGAAAATACAATCCTTCTTTAAAACTCTGCATTGCCATATGCAAAGCACTGGGAAAGACCCTGGATGAATTATTTTGGGAGGAAACACCATGAGAGACTTAATTCAGGACGAGCGAACCACTGCCCAAAGGCGCAAAATTGCCAGTGAAACCTGCAGCTTGCTGCTACTGGCACTGATGGTTGCCATATTAGTCCAGCAGTATGTATTAAACGTCCCCTTTGCCAATTATGCGGCGGAATTCATCTGCTTTTTTGGGGCCTGTTTTTATTTGTTAATAAGGAATATAGCCTCAGGAATCAATTTATTCAGCCGGGAGATCACCCGGATCAGGAACGTTTTGATATACAGTGTGATCAGCGGTTTAACTATCTGTTTAGTAACCGGAATAGCTAATTATGCACGCTATGGAGATAATGCTGCTCCGGGCACCTGGCTGGCAGCTTTGTCCATTACATTTGTGTGTGGAACGGTTGCTGCCTTTGCGGGTTTTTCACTTATCTATTACCTGAATAATAAGAAGCAGCAAAGTATCAATGCTGAGTTAGATAAGGAAGAAGATGAACTATAAAAAAAACAAACAGGCGCAAGATAGGGATAAATCCCTGTCTTGCGCTGCTGTTTATCTGGGCTTGGTTGGAAGAGTATCAGTTTATATATTTCGGCTGGGGAAACAGAGATTGCAGATCTTCCAGGGGGACATGAACCAGGTTCTCCTGACTCACCAGGGCTAGAATAACCATCTCTTCGCCAGTGAACTCCTCACTGTAAAATCCCAGCACACATACGGTCATGGCTACTCCATCCATATAAATAGTAAAAATATCCCCTTTGTTCACGTCTCCTTCCCCCTTTCACCTTATCCTATTGCATAGTTTGCCAGATGGTGACTGCCTCATTTATCCTGTCTATCCATATGAGATTAGTACTCATCCCGGTTATGCCATACCTGCCCGTCCACTACTACCCATTTGACCCGGGAGCGATAATCCAGGGGGTGACCATCAAAGCAGACCAGATCAGCCCGTTTTCCTACCTCAATAGATCCCAGTTCATTGTCTACCTTAAGGGCTTGAGCAGGGTGCAGGGTCATGGCCTTCAAGGCAGTTTCTTCATCCAGACCCTCCCGTACCATCAAAGCTGCGTATACCCGCAGGTGTTCCACAGGGGTTACCGGATGGTCGCTGATCAAACTGAAGGTGACTCCCTTCTCCTTCAGTAATCGGGCATTTTTAAATGCTACTTCCTGCATTTCTACCTTAGCCCGGTTTACCATGAGAGGACCAATAAATATCGGAATTTGTTTGCGGCTCAGTTCCTCGGCAATCAGCACCCCTTCGGTGGCATGCTGGATGATCATATCTATATCAAATTCTTCCTTGATTCGCAAGGCGGTCAGCATATCATCGGTGCGGTGGGCATGCAGGAACAAGGGCATCTCTTTCCTGAGCACTTTGAAAAGGGGGCCCTGTTTATACTCTACTTCCGGATCCAGGGAATCTTTCTCCAGGTTGCGGGCTGCTTTGTACAAGGCTTCCCGCAAGAGGCTGGCATTGGCCATCCGCGTCCGGGGGGCTTTCTTCTGCTGTTCCCCGTAAACCCGTTTGGGATTCTCGCCGAGAGCAGCTTTCAATCCCCAGGGATTTTTGTATATCATACCGCTCATATCGGAGGCCAGGGTTTTCAAAAATACTGCCTGCCCGCCAATAACGTTGGCGCTTCCGGGCATGGACATAACCCGGGCAATGCCCCCTCGCAAAGCGTCCTGAAAGGCCAGGTCACGAAAATGAATCCCGTCCACAGCCTGCAGCTGGGGAGTCACTGGATCCGTGGTTTCATTGACGTCATTGCCTTCTACCCGGTATATTTCTTCTTCCAGCCCGATATGGGTATGGGCATCGATAAAAGCTGGCAGTATGTAGCTGCCGCTGGCATCCAGGTGTTCAGCGTCTTCCGGTATCTGGCCCTTATCAGTTATTGCTGCGATACGCTCCCCTTCTACAACAATCTGTTTGGACTGGAGAGTTCCTTCCGGTCCCATGGTGAGAATCTTGCCGCCTGAAATTACCAGCATAGTAATCATCCTTTCTTTATTTTAATAACGGCTTGCATTGACCAGGGCTGCAAAAAGACGCCGGGAAAACTCATCGGTCATACATTCCGGGTGCCACTGCACCCCTAATACCCACCGGCACTTGGGGTTTTCTATAGCTTCGATAACTCCATCGGGAGCCCAGGCACTGGCCTTGAAACCCTGGCCCAGGTTTTTGACCGCCTGGTGATGAAAGCTGTTCACCCGGAATTCCCGGCTATCAACTATCCTATGCAAAAGGCTGCCCTTTTCTACTACTATAGCATGAATGGGGTAATTCCTCGGAGCATTTTGATCATGCAGCAGGTGAGACTGGACGTCCTGCAGCAGACTTCCCCCTGCGGCTACGTTGAGTACCTGGCAGCCCCGGCAGATCCCCAAAACTGGCAGGTCAGCCTTCAGGGCCTGCCGGGCCAGTTCCAATTCGAACGCATCCCGCAAGGGGTTGATCTGCCCCAGTCCCGGGTGAGCCATCTCTCCCCAATGAACCGGGTCCACATCCCCGCCGCCGGAAAACAGCAAGCCCTGGCATATCTGCAGGTAATCCACAATTACTTCCATATCTTCCGTAGGGGGCAGTATCAGGGGGGTGGCCCCCGCTGAGGCCAGGGATTCTACATAATAACCTCTTACCCAGAAACTGTTTTGCTCATCATCATAATTACCGGTGACCCCTATAACCGGCCGCAAAACCAATTCCTCCTCCCCCATGTCCACAGACAAAAAAACAGGCTCTGAAAGAACCTGTTTCCTGCTCCATGGTAATTCTAGGTTGGTTATGTACCTACAGTTGTTGGAGGCCCAGACTAATGGCCAAGGCCTGGTCAACCCGCTGCATGGTCTCCTGCTTCAGGACAGCAATGCGTTGCTTGAGCCGGCTTTTATCAATGGTCCGAATCTGCTCGGCCAAGATAACCGAATCTCTTTCCAGGCCGTATTCCTTGGCCTTTAATTCCACATGGGTAGGGAGTTTGGCTTTGTTAATCTGGGAAGTAATAGCCAGTATGATGGTAGTGGGGCTATATTGATTGCCGATATCATTTTGGACAATGAGAACCGGCCGTATTCCACCTTGTTCCGATCCAATAACTGGGTTTAACTGAGCGAAATAAATCTCACCTCGTTTTATCATACGAGATCACTCCAGCAATTTTTCTATACAGTTGGCCAGCGCTTCGTCTTCAACCCCAGAATCGTCACAGGCAAGCCGTAAGTTAATCTCAGCCATTTCTATATATCCTCTTTTCATTTGCTCTATCATCAAGGTTCTTTTGCGCTCCCCTAAATAAAAACGAATTGCTTCTCGAACTATCTCGCTGCGGTTTTTGCATTCAATTATGGTGACATCATCCATTTCAGCTAGCAGATTTTCGGGAACAGTAACAATTATACGTTTTGAGGCTGGCAAAGCGAGCACCTCCAGAAAAATGTACAGAGTATTAACCCGATAGTTTCATTATAGTTATATGCTCGCCAGCTAGCAAATCCAAGATTTGCATCAATTCTGCCTTAAAGGTATATTCGGGGAACCCGGCTGCTAACTGCACAGATTACTTCATAATTAATAGTACCCATGATGTCAGCCAGATCATCAGCAGTTACTCCATCCTCGGGTCGGCCAAACAGTATTATTTCGTCTCCTTCTTCCACTCCTTCCAAACCAGTTATATCAAACATGCACTGATCCATACAGATGGTTCCGATCTGCGGCGCTTTTTGGCCTCGTACCACGCCCCAGGTTCGGTTGGACAACCGGCGGCTGTATCCATCAGCATACCCAATGGGGACGGTGGCTACCCGGAGAACCCGGTCACACCGGTAGGTTCTTCCATAGCTGACCGTTTGCCCCGGTTCCATGGTCTTGATAAAAGCAATGCGGCTTTTTAACCGCATTGCCGGCGTAATCGGCAGCTCCTCCCGCTTGACCTCAGCGGATGGATACAATCCATACAGAATAATCCCGGCTCGCACCATGTCCAGGCTGACTGTCTCCGCAAGATCTATCAGGCCCGCACTGTTGGAACAGTGTTTTATGGGAATATTAATCCCCCTTCTCTCCAACTGTGCTATCCACTGATTGAACTGATGGAACTGCTCGAAGGTATAGGTCTTGTCAGCCCAATCAGCAACCGCGAAATGAGTATAAATACCTTCCAGTATCAGACCTGGCAGCCGGTTTATGCGCAGGATAGTTTCCAGCGCCTCCGGACCGGGTTTGAATCCTATCCTGCCCATGCCGGTATCCATCTTCAGGTGGATATATCCCGGGATTCCCTGCCGGCCGGCTTCTTTACTCATAGCCAGAGCCAGCTCTTCATTGAAGACCGTTGCCCTTATGCCGCAGCGGACTACCTCCCGGGCATAAGCCGGGGGAATGTAACCTAAAACCAATATAGGGATGCCAAACCCACACTCGTATAGTTCCAGAGCTTCTTCCAGGGTGGCTACACCAAAAAAGTCGGCTCCATTCTGAGCACAAACTCCAGCCACTTCCCGCACGCCATGACCATATGCATTGGCCTTTACCACAGCCATTACCCGGGCTTTGCCTGCTTTATTGCGAATCTGGGTAAAATTGCGCTGTATAACTGCTAAATCTATTTCTGCCCAGGTCGGTCGAATATTATCCATTGCGTTTTACCAATGATTTAAGCACATCATTGCGGGTGATAATGCCTACCAATTTGCCGTTGCGAACTACCGGGACCCGGTTGATGCGCTTATTCTGCATTATTTTGGCTACTTCACTAACTTCGGTATCTTCTTCTACCGTTACTACCTGCTTGGTCATGGCATCTTCCACATTAACAGCGGTATATTTCTTCAAATCGTTATTAAAACGTATGGGGTTTTCTAAAAAAATAATACTGTCAAAAAGTGTTATATAGAAAGGCACTCTCAGTTCAGAAGCTTTGACAATCAGGTCCTTTTCCGTAATAATTCCCACCACGTGATTCTCTTCATCCACCACGGGAATGCCGCTGATCTTATGGTCCACCAGCAGCCGAGCCACTTCGTCCACCCGGTCTTTAGGTTTTACCGTAATAACCTCCCGGGTCATAATGTCCCTGGCTAACATTTTTCCACCTCTTTTTGGTTAAATAATAAACTCCGGTAATATCCTGCTGCTGTAATTATATTAATACACTAGCCGGCAGCTGATTCATAATTTCTCAATACTTCGGGCAGAGCCTGGATCAGATCTCCGGCAATCAGACCCCGCTGGCCTTTGACTTGGGCAGCATGATCGCCAGCCAGACCGTGCAGGTAAACTGCTGCCATGGCGGCATCCTGAGGCCGTAGACCCTGAGCTATAAGGCCGGCTATCATTCCGCAGAGCACATCGCCGCTGCCGGCCGTGGCCATTCCCGGGTTGCCGCTTAAGTTCAAAAAAGCTTCCCCGCTGGGATAAGCCACCACGGTGCCATTCCCTTTCAGAACCAGGGTAACGCCCCACTTCTGGGCAAAACTGCGGGCGATTTCCAGGCGGTCGGCTTGAATTTCCTCAACGGATAATCCGGTCAGTCTGGCCATCTCACCGGGATGGGGAGTTAACACCACCGGTATCTGCCGGTTGTTCAGCATGCTTATATCCTGGCTGAGGGCATTAAGCCCATCAGCATCAATTACCACGGGAATGCCAGAGCTGTGCAATACCTGATACAGAACCGCCGGGGCTTCCTGGTACCGGGACATGCCCGGTCCAATAGCGCATACCGAAGTGGTTCCCAGCAAATTTTCGATAGCCGGGAGAGCTTCTCTGGCAATGGTCCCCTGAGCAGTTTCCGCCAGAGGCACTGTCATGACTTCCACTATCTCGTTTTCCACTCCCCCCTGCAGGGATTCAGGCAGAGCCGCGGTAACCAGCCCAGCCCCAACTCGTAAAGCCGCATAGGCAGCCATAATGACTGCTCCGGTCATGCCGATGGATCCGCCGATGATTAAAGCATGCCCGTAAGTCCCCTTATGGGATTCCGCAGGGCGGGGAGCCAGGAAAGGCTGAACCAGTTCATCAGTAATAAGATTGGTTTTTAATTCAGAAGCAGTAAGCAGATCCCGAGGCAGGGAAATATCGGCTACCGTAAGGGTTCCGGTATAAGACCGGCCAGGTTCCAATAGCTGGCCTAATTTCGGCAAACCAAAAGTAACCGTATGGGAAGCTTGAACAGCTATTCCATGGACCCGCCCGCTGTCAGCTTCTATACCGGAAGCAATGTCTACGGCTACTACGGGAAGCCGGCTCCAGTTCACCATTTTAACTACCTGGGTCTCGAATTCATTCAGGCTTCCCTTAAAGCCGATACCATAAATAGCATCGACAATCAAGCCGGCTTTCAGCAAAGCCAGGGTCAGCCGGTCCAAATCCTCCTCGGTTTGCAGCGGGTACAGGGGAGCCCGCATACGCTCCAGGATCTGGTAGTTAACTTTGGCATCCGGAGTCAGCTGCTCCGGTTCGCCCAGCAGAAAAACACTTACCGGGATTCCCGCGTTCATCAGATGGCGGGCCACCACAAAACCATCCCCGCCATTGTTACCCCTTCCTGCCAGTATTACCACCTGCTGGTTGGATAAGCCAGTCAGGATTTCCTCTATTATCTCCACGGTCCTGATGCCGGCATTTTCCATCAGTACCACACCAGGTATTCCATATTCATTGATAGCCCGGTTGTCGATAGCCCGCATTTCCTCAGCCCGAACTACCTTCATCAGTATCATTCCCTCCTTCAGCTATTATGGCGGCAATCGCCTGCATTTTGCTATGGGAAAGGGATATTCTGAGAGACTGTAAACCTGCTGCCTGGCAGTTGGCCAGGGCTGCCCCGTGCAGGGCTACTTCCGGCCTGCCCTGTTCATCCACGGTAACTTCCACATCGTGAAAACGTATTCCCCGCCGCAGATCCGGGTGCAGCTTGCGAAAAGCCTCTTTGGCAGCAAAGCGAGCCGCCAGGGACGGGTAAGGATTAGCTTTGGCCAGGCAGTAAGACAGTTCGTTTTCAGTAAATACCCGCTGCAATAAACGAGGTGTACGTTGGGCCACCGTTTTGAAGCGGCCTATATCCACAATATCTATTCCTATCCTCATAGATCCTCCTGCAAAAAAGTCAAAACCCTGAAACCGTAACCGATTTCAGGGCGCCTGCTGACTATTCAAGTTCGCCGACACCTACCAGTTCGGCTTTTTCCTGCTCAGTAAGTATCTTATCCATATCCAGAAGTATTAGCAGCCTATCTTCCAGTTTACCTACTCCCGTCAAGTACTCAGCGGTAATGCCTCCTATGGCTGCTGGTGGGGGCTCAATATTGTCCTTAGAAAGCCTTAATACTTCACTAACCTCATCCACAATGATACCTACTGTTTGCCCGGAAACTTCCACTACTACGCTGCGGGTATCGCTGGTAATCTCGGTAGCTTCCATGTCAAAGCGCTTCTTCAGATCAATTATGGGAATGATCTTGCCGCGTAAGTTAATAATTCCTTCCACAAAATCTGGAACCTGGGGAAGCCTGGTCGGTTTAGCCATGGGGATTATTTCCTGTACCTGGGTTATGGGAACTCCGTATTCACAGACCGTATCGCCCTGCTTGAGTGTAAAGACCACCAGTTGGATTTCGTCAGCCATATTATACCCTCCTCAAAATAAGGAAATGTGTTAAGAAAAGTCAATTTGACGGATAAATTTTATAGAAATATTTCTTCATAGCAGGATTTTTTCCTGCCGCTGGCCATGCCAGGATGTGAATAAATGCCTAATGTATCCAGACCAGTATCCATCGGGAAATAGCAAAAAATATTAGCAAACCAGTAGCATCGGTTATTGAAGTGATTAAGGGATTGCTGGCTACTGCCGGATCTAAATCAAGTTTGGTTAAAACCAGGGGCAGTATCACCCCGATCAGATTGGCAACTACGATAATTAACAGCATGGTTAAACCTACTATTAGGGCAATTGTCAATCCCCCCTTCCAGGTTCCCAGCACAACCCCAGCCAGTCCCATGGTGAGGCCCAATGCCAGTCCGACAATCAGTTCCTTAGCCAGGGAAGCTGCCCATTGGCTTACTTCAATGTCACCAGTAGCCAGACCCCGCACCATTATGGTAGAGGATTGAGAACCAGTATTGCCCCCGCTCCCCAGCAGGAGCGGAATGAAAAAGGTCAGGGCAATGGTGGAGGCCAGCAATTCCTCATAATAAGCCATCAATTCCAGGGACAGCAGGTTGACAACCACCAGTCCCAACAACCACACAATGCGGCTTTTATACAATTCCCATATGCCCGTTTCCCGGTAACTCCCCTTTAAGGGGGTAACAGCTGCTCCCTTGTGGAAGTCCTCAGTGGCTTCGGCTTGAGCTACATCCATTACATCGTCAAAAGTTACTACCCCCAGCAGAACTCCTTCCGAATCCACCACCGGCAGGGCTAATATGTCGTATCTCAGCATCATATGCACGGCTTCTTCCCGGTCTTCAAAAGCAGATATGCTTATAACCGAATGACTCATCAATTCCGCTACTTTTTGCCTGGGATCCGCCAGGATAAAACGGTGCAGCTCTACTGCATCCATCAGCTTCCATTCGGTATCGGTTACATAAATAATATTGAGAGTTTCACTGTCCCGTCCCTTCTTGCGGATATGATCCAAAGCTTCTCCCACGGTCCATTCAGGCCGCACGGCGACATAATCGGGAGTCATCAAGCGGCCAACGCTTTCTTCCGGGTAGCCCAGGAGCAGTCTGGTTTTCTCCAGCTCTTCCGGGGTTAACAGATTGAGCAGTTTCTGGGTAACCCGCCCGGGCAATTCCTCAAATAATACGGTGCGGTCATCAGGACGGAGGTTAAGGAGCAGGTTGCGGGTTTCTTCATGGGTCAGGCCTTTCAGTATCTCATTTTGATCTTCCGATTCCAGATAAGAAAATACATCGGAGGAAATGGCCCGGGGCAGCAACCGGAATAGCAGTACCCGATCCGTTTGCTGGGCGCGCATGAGCAGGTCAGCTATATCCGGTACCGGGTATTGGGAAAACAGGTCGCGAAGTTCGGACCATTGCTGTTGATTGATCAATTCCTGAATTTGTGCCATATCCCGTTCCAGCATTAGGTATCCTCCTAAATCAAAGCCCTTAGTTCCCTGATCAAGATACTTACAGAGTGATTACACGCAGGCAGCTCATAAGTTTCTCGCAGATGGTGAACATGTTGGCAGTGGTTCCTATGCACAGTTTTTCTTTCACACGGTAATGCTCCAGGCAGGTAGAACTGCTGATTATTTCCGCTCCCCGTTCCTCCAGTATATGTAAATAAGGCAAAACCTCGGAACCTTCCGTAGCCAGGAAGACCCCGCCGTTAACCAGCAGTATATACTTTACAGCCTCTTCCAGCCGGCTCAGGCTGTAAATAAAACTTTTCATCAAGGTTATACCCAGCTGGTGGTCACCTTGTCCTATACCGGTGCTGGTAATCAGTATCGCCGTATGGGGTGCCAGGGAGGCGGTCACTTCCATTTGATGAGCAGTATGTTCCTCCAGAATGGAAAAATAATGAGGATCGGCTAAACTGCCTTCCGTTCCGCTGCCCTGCCTTTTCTCCTTGGCAAGCAATACCGGCATTTCACCTGGTATTGGTTTGCAGCCATATCCTAAAGCACTCATGCCAGAAGCTCCCTCTTAAAGAATTGTAGCCTAATTGTATCATAACCTTTTACTGGCAAACTATGAGGCAACAAAAATAGCAGAAAAATTTAATCTTAAAGGGTTATACATGCAGCGCAAACTTCGTATAAAGGATAGTACGATAGCTTTAATTGTTGTTTCCCCGCTAATCGGGTAAAATGAAATTATCACCATTACTTTCCAGTAGTACAGGAAGGCAGGAGATCTATTTGGGCTTCCGCCCCATCAAGACTCGGAAAATTTACGAAGAGATTGTGGAACAACTCAAAGACATGCTCAGCCGCGGGGAATTAAGGCCGGGAGACCGTCTGCCCTCAGAACGGGAAATGGCTGAATCCCTGGGGGTAAGCCGGGCATCGGTCCGGGAAGCTTTAACTGCCTTGGAGGCCATAGGTATCCTGGATATCCGCCCTGGTGAAGGTACTTATGTAAAGCAGACCAGTATCGCCGAGACTTTTGAACCTTTAGCTCTGGTTCTGGCAGTTGAAAGAAATCCCCTGGCGCAGATGATGGAAGTACGCCGGGTCATCGAAACCGAATGTGCTGCCCTGGCCGCTTTGCGGGCCACTCCGGAACAGCTGGCCAGAATTGAAAAAAGTCTGAACGATATGAAGACGGCTCCCAATGTGCCTGAAGCAGTACAGCATGACCTGCGCTTTCACTTTTTAATTGCCGAAGCTACTCAAAATACCATATTGCTCCGTATGATGAACACGGTGGCAGATCTGATGCATCATATGTTTCGCAGTGACCGGGAAGATTTATATGCCCGCACCCAAAAGGAAGGCCAAATCATCCGGGAACATGAAGCTATCCTCAGAGCTATATGCAACCGGGACCACGAATTAGCGCGCCGAATGATGCTGGAACACATAAACAACATTGAAATCGGCATAAGTTCCAAATCTCCACAGCCTGCCTGATCATTCCATCTATTTGATCAGACCCATGGAACGATAGGTAGCTTCATCCATTTCTCCGGTAATGGGCAAACCATGCCAGGCCTGATAGTATTTCACGGCAAATTCAGTCATGGGACCGTACCTGCCGTCGGCCATATCAAATACTATCCCCAGTTCTTTGAGACGGCTCTGCACATAAACTACTTTTTGGCCCGATGAGCCTTTTTTCATGCTGGGCGGGGGCGTAAAATTTTCGGGAACAATACGGCCGTTTTTAACGATGCGCACCGGAGTTCCCCAGGGAATCAAAGGATACAGTTTCTCCACGTCCCGATTGAACATGCGAATGCATCCATGGGAGGCATAAGTACCAATAGACCCCGGTTTATTGGTTCCATGGATGCCATATATCCCCCAGGGGACATTCAACCCCATCCAGCGGGTACCGAAACCGTTGCCCCAGTTCATCGATTTGTGAATTACTTTCCACTCTCCCAGGGGAGTGGGAGTGGAAGATTTCCCTACCGCCACCGGGAAGGTAGCAATAACTTGGTCGTTTTCATAAACAGTAAGATTGAGTTTGGCCACGTCAATTACAATCAGCATTTTCTTGTTCTGTTCAGTAACTTCCTCAGTGACACAAGGTTCGTCTTGTTCCGCCTGCAGGAGACATTCCCAAATAGGCTGAGTAACAGTAGCATTTTCTTCAAAGCCGTTGGCTACCTGGTACATGCTCACTGCCCGCCAGGTACTGGCATCGTACTGGCCGTTGGGAACCACATCATAACCCAGTTCCCTCAGGCGAGCTTGCAGCATCCACACTGCTTCCCCCTGCAGGTTGGGAGTGCTGGGGTAAAGGACAGGATAATCGGTGCGGTCAATAACAACAGCCCCCAGAGCCAGGTTACCTCCCATTCCGGCAAACAAAAAACACAGGATAACAAGGATAACCAGTATCTTGGGCAAACCGCCTACCTCCCAATGGACTGAAATAGCTGTAATATTCCCGGGTCTGCAAAAAATCCGCAAGGTAAGACAAGCTCGACAAAACCCGCCTTATAAATTGTATTAAAGAGCAGATAAAATATTCCGGCTAATGGTTTGGGCGGTAGGGGTAAGGGCACAGCCTCCTCTGGCGGTCTCCCGCAGATCGGGAGACATCATCCGTCCTACCCGAAACATGGCATCCACTATTTCATCAAAGGGGATAACACTTTCAATACCGGCTAAAGCCATCTCGGCACAGATCAAAGCGTTGACTGTACCAGTGGCATTGCGTTTGGAACAGGGCACTTCCACCAGACCTGCTACTGGATCACATACCAAACCCAGCAAACCTTTCAAAGCCATAGCGGCAGCATTTAAAGACATAGCCGGTGTTCCATCTTCCAGGTATACCGCTGCAGCGGAAGCCATAGCCGAAGCCGATCCCACTTCCGCTTGACATCCGCCCTCTGCTCCCGACAAAGTTGCATTAGCGGCAATAATCTTGCCTACTGCTCCTGCCACCAGCAAGGCTTCTACTGCCTGCTGGCGGGACTTTTTTCTCTCCTCGGTTACCGCCAGAATAATACCGGGAATAACCCCGCTGGCCCCGGCAGTGGGGGCGGCTACTATACGGCCCATGGCTGCATTTACTTCCGTCACGGCCAGAGAATAACTGACGGCCTTCAGTACCAGGTTTCCGCACATACCTCCTGTGGCTGTTCTCTGGTACAGTTTGAAGCCGTTGCCGCCGATAAGCCCGCTCATGGACTTTATCTCTGCGTTCAGTCCTTTTTTCACTGATTCTTCCATTACCCTAAAAGCTCTGTCCAGCTGATGCATTACCTGCTTCTCTTCCCATCCCCGTTCCTCAGCTTCTGCTCTAAGCATGACCTGGGCAATGGACATATTCTGCTGGGCGCATATATTAAGCAGATCCTGGCCGCGATGAAACTGGTACACAGAATCCCCTGCCTTTCCTAGATATAAGAGCAGTCAATAAACAGCACTTCCTGTACTCCTTCCAGCCGGGTCAATTCCTGAACAATCTCCGGGCTTACATTCTGGTCGGTCTCGATAACCATGGAGGCCAAACCGCCCCGGGCCGAACGAAAGACTTCCAGAAAAGCAATATTTATCATATGTTTGGCCAGTATTCCGCTGATATGAGCCACTATACCCGGCTGATCCTGGTGACGGGTTATTATGGTAGGATACTGTCCGGTAAATCTCACGTCCATACCGTTTACCCTGGTAACCAGGACTTTTCCTCCCCCGGTGGAAGAGCCCACCATCTCACTGCGGCTGCCACCGGGGATAAAAGACACTATCCGTACCGTATTGGGATGCACATCTCCCAGGTCCTCAGCAAAAAAAGCATACTCCAGGCCATTCTGCAAAGCTAACTGGTAAGAGTCCCGCAGCCGTTCATCATCCGGGAGCAACCCCAGGATACCGCCTACCAAAGCTTTGCCCGTACCATGTCCAAGATAGGTACGGGCAAATGAACCATGCAGATAAAACTCAACCCGGCGCGGCTGAGTCTGGCAAATGCGTCGGGCGATGTTCCCCAGGCGAACAGCACCGGCTGTATGGGAACTAGAGGGTCCCACCATTACGGGCCCGATCACATCAAATAGGCTGACTGCCACCGTATCACTCCTTATCTGTTCACCCATTAACAGTATGCATCATTTAAGAATACTCCATAAAAGCAAAGGGCCTTGCGGCCCAGATTGCAATTAATTGGGTTTTTGCTTGTTTCCGAACTTTTCCCAGTGCACAAATTCGGACAGTTCCTTGCGGGGAGGAGCCTTCCCTTCTTTGGCCGGGTAGCCTATGGGAATAAGCTCATAGCTTTCTACACCAGGAGGCAGATCAAACAGTTTATCTATCCCCTCATTATCTATCAAGCCCACGTGAACTGTCCCCAAACCCAGGTCATGGGCAGCCAGGCATATGTTTTGAGCGGCGATACCTAAATCGAACATGCACCAGTCGCCTTTGACACTTTCCAATTTACCCTGCTTGTAACCCGAGACTCCTTTGCGCCCGCAGAGAACCAGAACGACAGGGGCGGCGGCAACGCCTTTGGTAGCGGGATTGTTGGTACCGCACAGCTCAGCCAGCTTTTGCTTGGTTTCGGAATCCCTGACCACAATTATCTCCCAGCATTGAGTATTAGCCCAGGAGGGAGCCCAACGCGCTGCTTCCAGAATCTCAGTGAGCAGTTCGTCTGGAACATCCTGATCCGTGAAACGTCTGATACTGCGTCTGGTTTTTATGCATTCACGGGTTTCCATAAATACACCTCCTTGCCAAGTTTGTGCATACTTAAATTATATTATAACACAGGCCGGTTAATCATACCGATTCTGACGAATACCGGGCGGAACGGCTTTCCGCCAGTCTGGACCGCAGCTTTTCCAGCAAACCTGCCCCAATAAAGCCCAGAGCTGACAGAATAATAATGGCAGCCCCGGAAGGCAGATCAAACCAATAGGACAGCAAAAGCCCTCCGGTAGTAAAAACCGCGCTTAGCACCATGGATAAGGCCATCATTCCGTTCATACTGCGGGTAAATAATGCTGCCGTAGCCGGAGGTATGGTGAGCAGGGCAATAACCAGGATAATACCTACTGCCCTGATCATTACCACCACCGTGAAGGCTATCAGCACCAGCAACAGTTGATTGTAAAACCTGGTCTTCAGGCCTATCACCCGGGCATACTCCTCGTCGAATGCTACCAGGGTAAACTGATCCCGGTAAAGTCCTACTGCCAGCACGATAATGGCATCCAGGACAAGTATTAAATAAAGATCCCTCAGAGGGACCGCCAAAATGCTGCCGAACAGGTAACTCATTAAATCCCCGGTATAACCGGGGGACAGCTTGACGAAAATTACCCCTAGAGCCATGCCTACCGCCCACATCATGCCGATAATAGTATCTTCCCGTTGTTTGCTGCGATGGCTCACCTCTCCCATTGCCAAAGCTGCTGCCACGGTAAAAACAGTAGCCCCCGCCATGGGCGGTATTCCCAGCAAGTAGCCCAGGCCTACCCCGCCATAAGCAGTATGGGATATGGCCCCGCTGATAAAGGCAATCCTCTTCACCACTACGTAAGTTCCCACTATACCACAGGCAATACTTACCAGCAAACCTACCATTAGGGCATGGCGCATAAAATCATACTGCAGGATCTCACTCAATGCCCTGCCACCCCCTCATGGGCAGGAAGGACCCGGTGAGGAATACCATGAGCAATCAGATCCACCGGGCAGTGGTACATTTCTTCCACTATTTCCGCAGTGATCTCCAGACCATCACTGCAGAACATGCGCCGGTTAAGGCAGGCAATTCTTTTCACATAGCGTGAGACGGCCGAGATATCGTGGGACACCAGAATTATGGTCATGTTCTCATTTAACTCTGCCAGGAGCTCGTAAAAGGTAACCTGAAAACCAGGATCAACACTGGCGGTAGGCTCATCCAGCAGGAGTATGCTTGGTTCCGCGGCCAGCGCCCTGGCCAGCAAAACCCGCTGGCGCTCCCCCCCTGACAGTTCGCCAATTTGTCGGTTTTTCAGGTGTTCCACTCCCGCTCTTTGCAAGGCCTGCTCAGCAATCTGCCGGTCCCGGCGGGAATAACTGAACCCCTGTCTCTTGCCCAGTCTCCCCATCAGAACCACTTCGCCCACTTTTACAGGAAAATACCTGTCAAACAGTATATACTGGGGTACATACCCGATCTGCTGGTGATTCTCCTGAGCCGGCTGCCCTAATACCTTTATAGATCCTCGCAGCGGAGCAATCAGGCCCAGTATGGTGCGCAGCAGGGTGCTTTTGCCGCCGCCGTTGGGTCCAATGATGCCCAGATAATCTCCCTTTTCCACCGTTAAATTAATATCTTCCAAAACCAGGTCGCCATCGAAGGCAACGTATAGATTGTTTATTTCAATCGCGGGTATAGCGGTATCGGATATAGCAGTATTGTGCATAAAGTCTATCCTCCCTGATTAGTCCCTGGAAAGGGCTCTGGCCAGCTCATCAGCGGCTTGGCGCAAGTTGGCTGTGTAATCTCGAGCCAGAGGATCAAGGGTTATTATTTCCGCTCCTATATCACCGGCTATGGCTTCAGCCTGGTGGGTGCTGTGCTGGGGTGAGACAATAACCGCCCGGATTCCTTTTTCCCTGGCATCATTAATTATCCGGACCATCTCCTGGACAGTAGGTTCCTTGCCTTCTTGCTCAATAGCTATTTCTTCCAGGCCATAATCGGCACAGAAATATCTCCAGGCCGGGTGAAAAACTAACAGTTCACGATGCTTAATGTTTTTCAGCTGCTCTTTTATATACTGGTCCAGCTGGTCCATCTCCCCCTGAAACGCTTGCAGGTTCCTCTGGTAGTCCGGCTGGTGAGCAGCATCAATGGTAATTAAGGCCTGGTATATGCTCTGGGCTTGCTGCCGGGCAAGATTCGGTGACAACCAGATATGAGGATCCTGGTCAATGAGATCAATTGACTGGGAGGTATCCACCACCAGCATTCCCGGATTTACATCAACAATGCGGTCCATCCACATTTCCTCGAATTCAATGGTGCCTACTTTCAGATATAAATCGGCTTTGGCCAGGTCCTTCATCTGCTGAGGAGTAGGCTCGTAAGTATGGGGATCAGCCCCTGGCGGAATCAGTACTGACACTTGCACATGCTCTCCGCCCACCTTTTCCGCAAAATATGCCTGGGGCAGTAAGCTTACAAAAACCTGCACCCGGCTGTCAGTGCTTTCCATGGCCGGCTGGTGGGAAGAGCAGCCCGTCTTTGACAACATAAGTACTCCCAATATGAGTAATACTGGAAGGGTTTTATTTATCCTCAACCCTTGTGCCTCCCTTGCCCGCTGATATCTGCTGCTTTCTTTTGGCGCTGCACTCCGGGCAGTAGCCCATAATCTCAAAATGATGACTGTTGATTTCAAAACCGCTCTCTTCTACAATACGCTTTATCTCTCCCTGCATGGGGCATACCCCTAACTGAACAGCGGTTCCGCACTCCAGGCATACCAAGTGATGGTCATGCCCGCCGTGAAGTCCATAGCGCACCGGACCCTCGGGCATGTCCAGGCGGCATACCATGTTCAGCTCCAGCAGCAGATTAAGGTTTCTATATACAGTGGCCAGGGATATGCTGGGCTCAATCTCTCTTATCCTGAGGCCGATTTCTTCGGCCGTCAAATGACGCTGGGTATTGCTGAGGATCTCTAAGATAAGCCGGCGCTGCGGGGTGATTTTGTACCCCCGGGCAGATAGTTCTTCTACCCATGCAGACAACAATACTCCCTCCTAAATAAGAATTATTATCATTTAGGATTATATCTTATCTAGGGTCCAGTTACAATTATTCCCTCGCTGCTCCCATCTATACAAAAACCTCGCCCCCAGGCGAGGTCAACGATAATATATCTTGGAATGTATAAGATAAAGGTGGAAGTTAAGTCCATATAATTGTGTAAAATGAAGAGCCAAGACAAGGCCCCTGGTTTAGAA
>LFSR01000047.1:45119-52542 GCA_001513155.1 Syntrophomonas sp. DTU018 | reverse complement strand
TCAGTAATATACTTCTCTTCATATTCTCCATGAGCCCCTGCCCTTATTAGCCAAACCGCCATTTATTTATCACTCCCCATTAGTTACGTTTTTTTCTTTTGTGTGCGCTTCTTAAGTTAAATCCCTTCCCACTTGGCACATACAGCTTCAACATCAGGTTCTTGTTCAGGGTTTACCCAGCTCTTATAGAATTTCGGATTCTTACTGCTTGGAGCTGGATTTACTTCGCGCATCTCTACTAATGCCGGGGCTTGGACACATTCTCCGAGAACCAGGGCCATTCGCGGTACCAATGCTGGAAGTTGATCAAGTAGTTGGCCGTAGATACTAGGGACAATTTCCTTAAAATAGCGTAAATCTTCGGGATTCTGCAAACGGTGAACTATAAAACTATTGCATTGGGACAGAACCGTTTTGGACAGTTCGCTAGGACGCTGAGAAGCTACCACCAGACCAAGCCCAAATTTTCTGCCCTCACGGGCAACACGTTCAAATACCTGCTTGGAAATAGATTCTTCTACACTTTTTCCAGTATGCTCCTTTATATAATTTTGAGCTTCTTCCAATATGAGAACTACAGGAAAGTATCCGCGTTGAACCTTACTTACCTCTTGATCAGATAGTCGCTGCAGGAACTCTAAAATAAGCCGGCCAATTAATGCTGTGACATTCTCTAAAACTTCGGAAGCGAGCAAACTCAAATCGATGATAACCACATTGGAAGCCCCGGCTCCTTTTCTTTGGCGATCATAAAATGGGAGCTCACCAGGCGGCAAATTATCTTCACCCGAAAGAGTTATATCTGGATTACTTTTCATACCAAGGATATCCCGCAGAAAAGAAGCCAGAGAATGCTCAACATAAGGCCATTCAGAAGAAGTTGGTCCAAAGAGGAATTCAAATCGAGAATCCTCTAGCAGTCTATATATACGCATTAACATAGTAGAACTATTTTCACGAGCCCGGGCTAAATTCAATTCATCCCGGGTCAAAGCATTTTCAAGATACCTATATCGGAACGCAGATTTGTTAAAATACCTGGGGTTATCTGCAGTTGCAGAACACTGCTCTAATTCCGTCACTTCATCGCGTGCACACGATAATGCATTTATCAAGACTGGCCTCTGTACTCCGGGAGCAGCACGAAATAGCCTTATAAAATCCTCAGAATTCATAAACCAATAAGGAATAGTTAGGCGGTCTTTATCACTTGGGTCGGTGGGAATATACAGGCATTTGCAATTATCAATGGCATCTATCCAGCAGTCTTTTTCCTCAATTTTCTTTTGAAAAGCGCTCCTATATTCCCCGTTGGTATCGAGAATAATAAACCGAGTTTGCTGGACATTATCCTGTTCTAAAATTGATTGCAGAATAGTAGCAATTGAACAGGACTTGCCTGAACCGGTACTGCCAATAACAGCAGCATGTTTGCCGAAAAAGGCATCTGGATCAATTTTTATTTGGTAATCCTGAAATATAGCAGATTTGCCTATCGGAATGCAGTAGCCAGGCTTGTCTTCAGATTCGTATGACGTTTGATTACTTCCAAAAATAATGTCCAAATCATCCTTGGAGGTTATATAAACAGATGAATCTAGTATGGGAAAAAGACTTATTCCTTGGCGAAACTTCTTGTCCTCTATTGTTCCAATCATAGTCGCCTTCATCAGACGTCGCGAAGATGGCAAAGTAACCATGGTTGTATCAGCACGAAGTTCACTTTCCTCAGTAAGAACTACTTTAGTGACCATGGCTACAATACGTCGATTGCCAACTGGTATGATGACATAAGAATTTATTCGGCCAACTTCCACTGAACCTTCATAGGTTACTCGTGTCAAAGCTTTCAAATCCCGACTCAGTTCTATGGTAATCTGAGCAGTATCAACTGCTACAACTCTGCCGATCTCGTAATCACTTGTCGCCATCAGATGATTCCTCCTTTGAACCATCTTGTTTAATTAGCTCATTATATGTGCGAATAACCCTTCTT
Organism: Syntrophomonas sp. DTU018; assembly: GCA_001513155.1. Classification (GTDB taxonomy): domain Bacteria; phylum Bacillota; class Syntrophomonadia; order Syntrophomonadales; family Syntrophomonadaceae; genus DTU018. Next base: position 50,546 of record LFSR01000047.1, on the reverse strand, counting down.
TCAATTTCTTCATCTCTTAAGTCTGGCAATAAATGCTTAACAAAACCATCGAATCTTCCTAATTCTGAACCTGTAATAGTCCAGATCCTCTCATCTTCCAGAGACTTCAGCCTCTTAACAAAATCATTAGGATAAGGATCAATGACTACCAAAGTAAAACTCGGCACTGCCAGAGCTTGTCTTATAATGGCATTCACGTGTTCATCACCAAAACCATATCCAATGGTGAAGAGCACTGATTGCGGCTGAACAATGGCATTGCCAAACCTCCTAAACAATTCTGAATACGGTAATGCCAATGCTTGTCCGTACTTAAGCGGCGAAGGATAAATAACCACCTGTCCTGGCTGATTATCATCAATAGTCGAATACAACCCATAGGGATTTTCCCAATCGGCAGTGCAGCTTCTCCAACTAAGGGATCCATGGAGTTTGTACAAGTGCAATGCCCTGTCAAATCTATGTACATGTCCTTCAGTTGTTTGAGCAGGAAAGTAAAAATCCACATCATAAGATTCTGGTCGAAATACTCTGCGCAACGTACCAACAAAGCCATCTACTAGAAGGACTCCTTCTGCATCAGCGGCCTGTTCAATCAAAGTGTCATAATTAAGGGTAAAAATATTAGCACGGCGAAGGTTTAGAGGACGAGTTAGGACTTTTTTGATGAATTTGCGATGCACATTGAGTTCATCTTGCTTTCCTTCGTGGGGTAAATGAAGAAGGCTAATTAGAGCATCAGTAATTTCCTGGATAAGCCTGGCCAAATCATTTCCAACCAAGTTTAATCTGTTATTGTCGCGTAAGTAATGGACTGTTCTATTACCCTTCATACCTGCTTGCCACATGTGTAAATGGCTTAAATAATCTTCCAGGTTTACTGGTATAGGCTCTAATCCAGGGTCGTTCATATGAAGGCCTCGGTCTTCAAGTGAGAAGCTTTGACCGGCAATAACGGAAGCTGTCTTATAAAAGATATCGATCCACTTTGGAGGTCTAAGGCCTTTTTGTTCTTGCAAGGCTTTGTCAACCAATAGCTTTTCCAGTTTTATAGGTATGTTTTTTAGAGATACTCCTCCCGCTGGTATAGATGCACCGGCTCCAAACAAAAATGAGACATTGTCCGTTTTCAGGAGAGTTCCAACTCTGATACGCATTTCTTCAAGCTTCTTTAGAAGTAGCTTTTTATCATTATTATCTTCTTGCTTTATAAATTCTTTTGACCCTAAAAGAATACGGTATAGCACCTCCGCCATTTTACTTCCCCTTTCTGAACAATTTAATCACAGCTTAAGTCTCAACATATCCAAATCTGGATAATTCGCCAAAAGCTGCTCTAACTGCCCTCCTGGACTTGCATATCCAACTACTACTTTGTCGGCAATTTCTATCATCATGCGGTTGCGAATGGCGGCGGTTGCTATGGTAACTCTTTTAACGGAATCTTCAAACGGTGTGATGATTAGCAGGCGTCCTTGATCCAGGGGTTTTTTTAGTTCTGCTTCTACGCGGATTTTCAGTCCGCGTGCCAAGGCGATGATGATGGGTTGGGTACCTTTCAGAAGGTAGTGAAGAACATCCTTTTCCAATGGGCTGTGAAAACCACTGATAACGCAGTTGCCTGCCTCCCGTTCAGCAATGGCCCAATCGTAGCATTTAAGTACAACGCTAGCCGGGACCTGGCGGCTGCAAAGAAAAGCGGTCTTAGGAAGGTTGAGGATTTCCTTATTGCCAAGACTAGCTTTGATCATTCGTCATCCTCGTCCTCCCCGAGCTCCTTACCCATACGGTATTTAATATCATAGTTGATAATAAAGTCGAGTTCCTCGGGGGTAAAGCCGTAGTGTTCAGCAAGAACAGCATCGATTTCATCTATAATAGGCTTGGATAATTTGGGGTAAAACTCGTCATATTCCACGTTTCCCGTTGTTTTATAATAAGTTGATTTTCTTGACTTATTTCGCATATAGCTTTCCATAAGCTTGTTATTAAGATTAATGAGTTCTTGCGATGGTATTTTGTCTATGTGCTCTAATTCTATAGGAAACGATCCTACTTCTCTCATATTCAAATGTCTACAATCAGATAGAGTTAAAAACCAAATGTAAAATAATGAGCTATTTAGCACAGCGTTCGCTAATACTGCGGTATCTCGATTAGAGAATGATAACGTTTTGATCTGTTGTGATGGTTTTTGGCCATCCCTTTCATTCCAAAAATAAGGTACAAACGTCGTGGCTCTTATCCAATATTGTGGCGCATTATGGAAATAAATTAAATTCTTATTCTGGTTATTCAAAAACTGAGATATAGAATTCATATGCGAAATTGATTCGAAAATTTTTTCATGAATATTTGTCCCTATTTTGGGTATTGCTCCTGGAAAATCATAACTGTTCTTATGAAATACTATGTTTTCGAATAAAAAACTACGGAATTCTGTATACCATCTATGATATTTTGATGTATATATTACTCTGCAATTGTTTTCCAATTTTTTTGAAACGAAAATAGTGGCCCTGATGTGCTCTAACCCATCAAACAATTTTCCAGGGCGATCGTCAAACGTTGTAAAATAATTTATCTCGTAATTCGACTTCATATGCTGTTGTAACGGAATCATTCGGTCGGTGCATACTATAGGTAATTGTACAATCATACCAATAAATCCGTATGAATTTAACAGACTTGTACTATTTTCTATTACATACGCATACAGATTTCCGCAGTTTTCTGTAAAATAATTTTTAATACTATATCGCTTCTTTACCTGCCTATACTCTACATATGGCGGATTCCCAATGATCACATCAAAACCGCCGCGTTCATGGACTATTTCATAGAATTCAGCCAGCCAGTGAAAGGGCTGGTGGGTGGTAAGCCATTGGTCATAGTTCATATCAGTAGTCTGTTTGTGCAAGAGCAGGTTTAATTGGTCATTTAATTCCTCCAGCCTCTGTTTAAGCTCAGCTTTCGCCTGGAAGAAGTCTATATAGTCTTTTCCATATTCCAACTGAAGCTCTTTGTAGCGTGCAAAGGTTCGAGCCACTATATCACACTTTTCTTTGATTTTTTCTAAATCATTGTCAAAGTCCAGTTGGCCTCCCAAAGCATCCTCTATTTCCTTCTCGCTGGTATAACCAAGGAGGGTGTTTCCAGCTCGAATGTTGAAGTCTACATCCGGCAGGGGCTCCAATCCCAGATTGGGCTTTTGATAGTCTGGTTCTACGGTGGAAACCAATTTTAAGAAAAGCCTAAGTTTGGCTATTTCCACGGCCTCATGCATGATATCTACCCCATAGAGGTTATTGAGTATAATGCTTTTAAAAATGAAGTATTCCTGCTTGGGGTGCTGGGGAGCATGTACCCGTACAAGAATCTCTTCAAAGAATTTATATTTCCCTTTAGGGGCCTCGTCAATAAATTCCTTCATGCGTTGCAGACAAGCTTCATACAAAGGCTCCAGGATGTTCAAAGCGGCAAAAAGGAATGCTCCCGAACCACAGGTGGGATCTAGGATAGAGATCGGTTTACGTTTTTTACCATCCCCGGCCAGGGATTTGTAAAAATGAAGTATAAACTCCGGATCGGGACAGTTTTCTATGATGTCTAAGGCAAATTGTTTGATATCAAGGTTATATGTGATAAAGTCATTTATGTTTCTTATTTCTCCGGCAGCTATTTTATCTCTGATCTCTTGATAGCGTTTGCGGCGTTCTATAACCTCCCGCCAGATTTCCGTAGGCAAAGCTATATCGGCTGGTGCTGGACGGTTCCAGCAACGTCGTTTTTCTACCAGGTCAGGTTGATTCGGGTCTAATCCTTCTTTTACATCGTCAGGTAAATCACCCCATAGATCATCGGGATCGATGCCATATTTGACTGATGGATATATATAAGCATCCCCGCTGTTTTTCAACATAGTCCAGAGCCAGCCCTGGGCATCAAAGGCTTTTTTATAATGTCTTTCGGTTTCATCGAATAAAAAGGGGATAATACAGCTTTTGCTGATATATTCGGTAATATCTTCTTTCGTATAGTAGGCCCCCATTTGGGCTCGGTCATTTATGTATTTTTCAAAAATATAACCGATAACATCAGGATTTACTTCTCTGCCGCTGGCTGATGGCCTGGTATCCAGATGCCATTCATACTGATCAAAGAAATTAAATATGCGTTCAAAAGCACGATCCTCGATCTGGATATCGGGAAAGTCTTTTTCCAGTTGATGGACGTCAAACAATCCACCATTTAAATATGGTATTTTGCCGAATTCAGCAATTAGCTCCGGGCTGCGTTCAGGAGATCCCAAGCCTTTGTGGAAAAGAGCTAGCAAGAAATCGCGGTAGAAAGAGTAGAATTTATCCTTGCCTTTTTTCTGCTGGCAAGCTTTCAGTTTATCGCGTAAGTAGTTTTTGTTATTGTCAAGAAAGCCTTTTTTCTGAATGAAATAGCAGAACATCAGACGGTTTAGCATCAACGAGGTATACCATTCCTGGCTGGTTTTATACTCTATACCTTTTATAAAACCAAGGAAAGCAGTATGCTCCTTCTTAAACCCCTCGTAAAACTTCTTGGTGACCTTTTCCCGGTTCTGCTGGAAATTCTCCCGTACCCGGGTGGTAACATCAACAATAGTGATATTCTCCTCTTCATCCAGGGTGAAAAAAAGACCGGAGGCTTTCTGGTAAAGCAATTCGGGATCCTGCCCCTTATACCAACGGGTTTCAGTTAATTGAGGCGGTTTATCGGCTTCCCGCATGACCCACTGCCACAATTGGGTACGATTTAATTCGTCCCGAAATATTATCAGGTGCTCATAATACAGGCGTGATACGGCCCGGTCCAGTTTCATGCGAGTGCTGTAGTCCGGTACTCGTCCCCGGCTATCCGGACTGCATACCAGTATCCGGAATCCTCTTTTTTCTGCCACGGACTGCAACGTAAAGGTTTCGAGCCCGACTTTTACCATATCCTGCCCGGTAATGTAGTTCCACCCCAGGAGGTTGAAAAGATTTGTAAAGTCAAAGGCCTTAATGAGCTGCTTAAACTGCTTTTTACTTATAGCATTCATTCAACCACCTCATTAATGATTCCAAGAGAACAGATGATCTGGGGTAAAGCCACCGCGGATGCCTGCTTCTGATCAACTACACATAATCGACCTTCTTCTCTCAGTTGTATTAGCATAGCAGCCATTTCCTCGTCGGTAATGCCAAAACGTATACGCCGGTTAATGAGCTCCCGGGCTGATTCTTTCAAGGGGTAATGGAGCAGATCATCTAAGGTTCGTTTTAACGCCGGTACATCAAAAATGGTATCTTTCATATTGCGATAATAACGATCTAGCATTTTATAGGCTTTATAGCGTGCTCCCTTTTGGCTGCCCAGTTGTCCTCCGGGTGCAGCAGCTTCTCGTTCTGCCAG
>LFSR01000047.1:0-45111 GCA_001513155.1 Syntrophomonas sp. DTU018 | reverse complement strand
GGAACATTCGGCAGCCTTTAAGATACGGGACTGATTTGTTGATATCACCTTACCTGTATCATCCAGCCAGGTTAATCCTTCAAAGCCAAAGCTGTTGCGGACAAAAGTTATAACTCCGTTTCTAAAGCCACTTCCACTTTCTCCAGGTTTTGTAGAGTAAACCACATCCGGCATGGCTGGAATAATCTTCTTTAGGGCTGGATTAGCCATGGCGGCCTGGTTCCATATTTCATAGGCCTGGGAAGTCAGATCCACTTCTCCCTCATCATCATCCAGCAGACCGGCTTTTTCATTATAAAGATCGGCTATATTCACCGGATCGCCATCGAAAAAGACCTCATCTGATCCGACTACCTCGGAATTCTCAGTGATACGCTGTGCCAGGCGGTTTCTTAAATTAATTATTCTTTCCAGTCCATCCTGGGGTAAAAATGAATAGCAAATAATATTGGGAGACTTCTGCCCAATCCGGTCCACGCGTCCGGCCCTTTGGATAAGGCGTATTAAAGCCCAGGGCAAATCATAGTTGACAACGATATGCCCATCCTGCAGGTTTTGTCCTTCACTGAGAACATCAGTACTGATTAAAATGCGCAGTTCGTCAGGAACGTGCTTCATAATGCCGTTGCTGACTGGGCTGAAGCGGTGAGCATATTCAGTGGGGTTCTCCACATCTCCAGTAACACAGGCTATATTTTCAATTCCCCGGTTGTACAGTTGTTGGTAAAGGTAGCGGGCTGTGTCGGCAAACTGGGTAAATACAATTATTTTTTCTGTGGCATGCTTGCCTGTACATAGCTCTTCCAGAGCGTTAAGATGCTTGTCCCTGGCTGGATCCCAATGTTTGCCGATATCAATAATAGTCAATATGGTTTGTATGTCTTCCTCCAGTTCCTGGGCTAATTCAGGTATAAATAGCTTGCTGTCCAGCCAATCAAATTTCTGTTTATCCCTCTGGCAATGTTCATATACTTCCTCTGCTAACTTCCAGTATTGGCGGCGATCGGTAATAAAAGAGAAATTGACCTCGCTATTCCATTGCTCATCTTCTTCCAAAAACTCATCAATGTCAGCTTTCTCCTGCTCTCCAATGGGAATAGGCAGGCCATTCTGGATAGCATATAAGAAAACGGTATTCCGGAGTACATGCCGGGCTAATGAAATTAAAAATGAAAAACCACTGCTTTCCAAACGCTTAAACAGATTGGTACGGCAGAAGCCCATCAAGCGTCTGCCTGCCCTGGACAGGTTGGCTATGATGCGTTCTTCATCTTTGCTGAGTTTTCCGGCAGACTGGGTGTCTATATAATTTCCTAACCCATAGCGGGCCAGATGTAACCGGTTTATCTTATCTACTACTTCTGAGGAATATAGCCTAACGTAGATATCATCAGGATCCTTTTCATCAAAACTATATTCAACTTTTTGGGGTATGCGGTTCGGAAAATAATTTTTGGTTCCATCGCTGAAAGAAATATAATATTGTTTTTTGTCAGGGTCCCATTCGGCATAGTTGTTTTTTATAAACGTGCGGGTTCTGCGGACCATATATAGTTTCAATAATTGTTGCCAGTCTTCAATAAAATTGCTTTTCTCAAAAGCCAGGAGAGTACTGGGATGATACTGGTAACGAGCCACAAACTCTGTAGCACCGCCCACACTATTAATAAACTTTTCCGGCATAATGCCAATATCCTTGTCTTCAGGGATAAACAAGCGAAGTTGGTTGGATATGTCCAGATAGCTTTTGTTGTATGGTGTAGCGGTTAACAGAATGACCTTGCTTTCATTTTTTTCAATATACTCTTTTATTAATGCATAGCGTTTGCCCTGACGATTGCGGAGATTATGACTCTCGTCAATTATTACTACTCTATAACGGGGAGTCTTTTCTACAAAGTCTGATTTCACTTGGGATATGCTCTGGACTTTTCCTCGCAGTTGATAACGATGTACGTAATCTTCCCACATGGGGGTAAGGTTCTTCGGACATATAACCAGGGTTTCCGTAAAAAATGTTTCCTCAAAAAGTTTGGCTATAGCTGTAGCGGTAAGAGTCTTACCAAGGCCCACCACATCCCCGACCAAAACTCCGCCCCGTTTGTCTAAATGCCTGGCGGCTACGCTAACAGCTTTCGCCTGGAAAGGAAGTAATTCTTCCTGCAGTTTTTTCGGTACTATATAATCACTGATGCCGCTCCGGGCTTCCTGGGAAAGATGGTACGCCATTTTTAAATAGATGTAATAAGGTGGAATCAACTTGTCGCTGGCCCAGCTCTCATCCAGGATTTCAATAAGTTCCTTGCTGATGTCAATGCACCAGCGATCATTCCAGCGGTCTTCAAACCATTGGCTGAGTTTTAGCGCAGCATCCTGCTCCAGTACATCCACATTAAGCTCACCTTGCGCAGTTAAACCCGCCATAGTTAAATTGCTGCTTCCCACATAGCCGATCAATGGCGCCAGAGGATCGTTTCTATGCATCAAGTACAGCTTAGCGTGCAGAGGATATTGCAGGAAGAGTTTAATTTTCACTTTTTCCTGCATTAACTGCTGTTTAAGCTTTTGGAGGCTGGTTTCATCTTCGGCAGTGGGTATCCCAAAAGTAAGCTGCCGTCTGAATGAACGAGCTATTTCTTTTTTGATTTCTAGGGCTTTCGGCGGGTCCATCAGCCCTTCTTCTTTACCAGCCAAAGCCTGTCGTAATAAATCCTCTTCTGGCCTTTGCATTCCCACCAGAAGTCGGCAACAGTTTTCACCGCCTTGAAATTTATCCACTGATTCCTGAAGCAGTTTCCATCCTCTAAGATTAAAGTAACCGACACAGAAATCGGCTCGATAAGAACTGTCTAGAGTTATCAATAATCCACCTTTTAAGTGGTTTTCAATGTTATCGTAGATTTTAGGCATTTAATCACCTTCACACTTTCAAAACTATCTAATTTCTAATCAGCCTCTTGTCTACTCCACATTCCCTACATTCATCAGCAGGTTATAGGTAAACCAGCCGTCCCCGGTGATGAAAAACTGGGGTTTGGCGGTGGCGGCGTCCCGCTGGATGCCGACTCCATCGGAAAAGGGCATGAAGGAGACGATTTTGTCCAGGCGCACCCGGAAGGTTTTCTGGGGGCTGGTAAAGTAGATGTGTTTGTTGGTTACGGCCATGATGCCGGTCCCCATATGGACTCGCTCGGTGGTTTCTACGGGGTGGCCTTTAAAACCGCCGGTGCGAAAATATACCCCTTTGGCTACCCGGATGCTGACTCCCGAGCTGCCTCCTACATACTGGCGGCGGGTTTTATCTTCGTAATAATCTACACCATCAAAAACCCAGATAAGAGATTCGGATTTTTGGAAATTAAAAGGCAGCTGTCCATCGGTTTTGACCCGCTCAGGTATTTTGCCTTCCATGACCTCGCGCAGCACTGCTCCTTTGACAAACTGAGTGTAAATACCGCGCTGATCCAGTTCGTTCTGGGAAAGATTAAAATGAGCAGCAAACTGGGTTAGCTGGTGTTCTTCCTCAAGGCTGAGGTTGCCGTCCTCAATAAAGTGGGCGGCAGCCTGTTCCCAGCCTGTGATAATAGCTTGGTTCACCTGTTCAGCTGGTACGAAACTGTATGCGGCTATGCTGCTTATCCGGGAATGCAAACTATTTATATCTCCCTGGCCCTGGGCGGCTTGTTGGGCCAGGTCTATCATCTTCCGCCAGCCCTGGTCATGTTTGGCGGCGCATTCTTTGTGCTGGCGGCGCAGGAATCCGGCCGGCTGCCCGCAGTATTTGCAGTTGCCCATACTATCTCTCCTATTATCTAACAAAGCACTCTATTTCTTCTAAATACTACCATTCTACAATCGGCCGGCTTATCCTTCCCATCTGATGACAAGAGTCCCCAAATACAGCCAACAAAAAGCCGACTCCAAAGCGACAAGTATGGAATCGGCAGTAGGTTTTTTTGTTTCTTTGAGCTATTCGACCTGACTTTGCTGGGCTTTCTTCTCGCGAAGTTTTATTACATTAACCATGGGCAGTTTTACTGGTGGATTGATGCCTGATTGGGCAGTGACACTTAATAAGTAAGCTCTGGAGATATGCAACAAGGTGATTAATCCGTTCATTTCCAGCATATCAGTGAATCTCTGATGACCAAGCTTTTCAGCATTACCGGCGAAAGCGCCTTCCATCTTCAGGTCTATTTTAAATAGAACTTTATTTTTAATTTTCGCTTTCACCTGAACAATTAACTGAATAATACCTAAAAATCGGTTATCCTCTTCTAATAAATCCATAACCTCATAGTCAAAATCAAAGGAGACATTGCTGGGCCCCTTCTCTTCGACAAGTCTGGTATCTAAAACCAGTTTACTTACCCGATGTCCCAGAAATTGAAAATCAGCCATAATATCTTTATCTTTCATGAGCCCACCGCCAAATAGCCAACTTTATAGTCTATAATGTGATCCTCATTTTCCGGTCGGGCAATAATTGAATAACTTTCCGGTTCTTTTTCCTTGAATTCGATATGAAAAGCAAAGCCGAGTTTATTAGCTATTTTCCATAACTGCTCGATGGTGTAATTGTAATCACCGCTTTCCAATTTGGCTACCATAGGTTGGGAAACACCCAGTTTTTCCGCTAGTTTTTTCTGGGACAGATTATGTTTCAAGCGATAATCGAAGATCGCAGTAGATATCTGGTAATAGATCTCATATAAACTATCCTTACTACCCCCATCTCCCCCTGCTAGTCTTTCAATCATATCCCAGGCATCTGGTAAAGTTCGGATATCTTTCACTACTCATTAACCTCCTTGAGCCTTTGCTGAGCTACACGTATCGCTGTATCATAGCTCGTGGGGCTCTTTCGTTTTCCCGTTTTTTCTTCAAAAGCATGCAATAAGACAGCATATTTTATGCCTTTATATTCTACGAAGCTGAATAGTATTCTGATATTTTTATCGTCTTTAATCTTCATTGCATACAACTTGTTTCCATATTTAAGTACCTCAAACCAATCCCTTTTCTGGACACAGCTTTCACGACGCTCTTCCAAAAATCTCAACCGCATCTTATACTTGCTGGTAAAATCATCTTTCTTCCCGCTTCGTTCCAATATATTTCTTAAATCATTTTCATAGTCCCAGTGGGTACGAATGTAACTACCTTTAAAAGCTTCTGGATAAAGAACTTTTCCCCATCGGTTCATAAAAAAACTCCCTGGATACTAGTATTATATTACCCATAAGTTATAATCACAATACATTTTTTAAAATTTTATAACTTATAATTTATAATATTAAAGCCGATATCTTGACCCGGTCTCAAAACCTAATTGTTTTTCTTACATATATTATCATATTATTACTTAATATCCCATAATTAGTAATAGGAGGTGATTATTGTGTCTATTTATGAAACAGCTGTCTTTATTTTCACCGGAGCTTTTTTAGGTATGGTTGGTCAGCTGATAAGGGTAGTAATAGGGTTGAAAAAACTCAAAGAGAGATCTCCCTCAGAAAACTTTGGCAAAGATATTGATACTAAACAGCTGGTTATAAGCATATTCATAGGAGTTGTTGCCGGAACCATAGCCGCTCTCACTCTGCTAGGCGAAGAAATTGATAAACAAACCTTGTTTACCATTGTTGCAATCGGTTATGCAGGAACAGATTTTATCGAAGGTTTTATAAAGAAATATTATGTTTCTAATTAAGAGTTAAATATTACATAAAAATAGAAAGGCCGGTCTACGCGGAAAACTCGGGCATGTTCTTGAGGAATGATGGTTTCCATGATTAACAGCTGGTTTTCAGGCAGGCCGGCTGCCCTCCACAAACCCTTAAAAGAACCAGGGGAACAGCCGAATAATACAGCATGCGGCAAAAGGTTTTGCACCTGTTGATAGTCATGGCGTATAGCAGCTATGATCTCCTCCCAGCTTTTGGTCTGCAGCCGTCCAGCCAGGTGGGGTTTTAAATGGATATCCCAGAAGGTAGTCTGCGATGACACCGGCAGGGACATACAGCAGTTGCTTAAAAGCAAGCCCATTAACATTAGTGCAGTCCGGGTGGAAAACTGCAGCTTGATCAGCTTAAACCCTGCCCGGCAGTTAATGACAGTATTGACAGACATCCAGCTTACAAAAGCCAGGGCAACAACCAGTGCAGCAAGGTAATAGGCGGTTATAAAGCTCAGTTGGAATAATAGTAAAAAGGGATATAAAACAGCAGCCAGGCTGACTATAAGAAGCTGGAAAATACCTAGAATAATCAATATAGCGGGCAGGGTGCCGTACAGGTTCACCAGTTGCCAGGAAAAGGGGATGATGGTTCCGATTAATGCAGGAAACAGCCATAGACTGCGGTCATAAATCAACCCCACGGTAAGATGTCTTCCCACCAGCTTCATACTTTCTCCCGCCTTCCTGTTCCTCTTGAATATGATTTTACCATGGACAATTAAATAGCACTCAAGTTGGCACGGGTAAATTTGGTTTGTTGGTTTTAGTTAGTTTTAGTTTATTATAGTTAATCGGTAAAATATAATTGAGCCAGGAAGGAGGGATGTTATGGCTCAAGAAAAGGAGTTGATTACCGCCCAGGCTCTGGCGAAAGCTCTGGATCTCTCGGTGGAAACTATCTGGAGATATACCCGGGAGAACAAAATCCCCTACATTGAGCTGGGCAAAAGGCAGTACCGCTATAAGCTGGATGAGGTAATCAAAGCGCTCCAAGGTAACACCATTGCAGATAACGCTTCTACCTATGAAGCCAAACCTTCTAAAAAGCTGACTTACCAGGACTACCTGGAGATACCGGAAGAGCCTGGCTATCGTTTTGAAATCCTGGATGGTGTCTTGATCAAAGAACCATCGCCCAGTGTTATACACCAGCGAGTTTCCCGGAATTTACTACGGATTTTGGAAGATTACTTTCGGGAAATTGATGCTGAAGGGGAGGTTTTTTATTCACCATTGGATGTTACTCCCTCTGACTATAATGTAGTGCAGCCGGATATTTTCTATGTAGCTGGTGACCAGCAGTCGATAGTAAAAGACACACATGTAGACGGAGCACCTAAGCTGGTAGTGGAAATAATATCCCCTTCCACCCATCGTAAAGACCGGCTGAAAAAAATGCAGATTTACCAGCGAGCCGGGGTGCAGCATTACTGGCTGGTGGATCCTGAGAATAAAACCCTGGAATGTTTTGCTTTGCGGGATGGTCTATACGCTCTGGTGGCTTCGGGAATGGATGAAGAGGTGGTGGAACATCCTGATTTTGCAGGGCTGTCCATTGATCTGGAAACATTATGGAACAAATAAAGGGCAAATCTGTTCTACAGGCAGGTGTCCGGCTTTTTACTGCCGGCGGCCCAGGATTGCTGTGAAAATGGGTTCCTAATGGGTCATTGCTGTAAAATGCCTCTCGGGGCGATGTGGGCATCGCCCCCTACAACACAGAACTGCCTTATATGAGTAGGGGCAAACGACCCTATTTGTCCGTATTCCAGAGCTGGGCGACAGAGGCATCGCCCCCTACATCTAATATGGTGTTTTCATTCATCGTGGCCTGCATCACAGGTGAAGGGCGTGGCCATCTAACTTTCTACATGTTATCCTCAATTGAGATCGCCACGGCACTTCGTGCCTCGCGATGACAGAGAAAATGAATTTTTTTGATCGCCACGCGCTACGCGCTCGCGATGACAGCGAAGAAGGCTTCTTTAGATCACCACCTCGCTTCGCTCTTCGCGATGACAGGCTTAAGTTTTCATTTATCGTAGCCTGCACCGCAGGTGATTAATGCGAGCGCAGCGAAGCAATCTTTAACGGTGCCTGCAGGTATGTTGAACGAGATCGCCACGTCGCTTCGCTCCTCGCGATGACACACTAGAAGTCTTTTCATCATCGCGAAGTCTATTTTCACAGCAATTATCACCTGAAGAACAGACCACGATGAATGAAAAGTCACCTTTTGTGTCATTGCGAGCGTAGCGAAGCAATCTCAAACGTGGACAGCAGGCCTGTTGGATGAGATCACCACGCCGCTTCGCTCCTCGCGATGACAGCGAAGAAGGCTTCTTTAGATCACCACGTCGCTTCGCTCTTCGCGATGACAGAGAAGATGGCTTCTTGAGATCGCCACGCGCTACGCGCTCGCGATGACACAATGGTTGCCTTTTTACTGACATGAAAGCCATTTTCACAGCAATGACACATAAGAAGGATTCGGGCTTGTCCATCGCTAGAGTATTTTCACAGCATGACACGCATAACCTGAATTACAGGTGACAATTGCTCCCAGGGTGAACTCCAGCAATAAAAACTTATCTGGAACTGCTGTGCCCAAAAATTCTCCCCAGCCAGGGCACTGCCAGTGTAATGGCTCCCTCCGGGCAGACTTCCTGGCAGCAGTAGCAGCGGATACAGGTGGAATAATTATATTGAGGCGGCTGCTCCTTGCCTGCTTTTGACCAGTCTACTGCCGGGGGACGCAGGGGGCAGGCATTGACACACAGGCCGCAGGTTTTGCAAAGGTCTGGGTGTATCTGGGGGCGGGGTACTATTTGATTGCGCAGCCAGATGTTCTTTATGACAAAGCCTGGCATACCGATGCCCAGGTTGAAGTCTTTGATTTTAAGCTGGTCCAGATCATCTCCCAGCAGTTCTATATCCTCTGCCCGGTATACTCCCAGGCCGTTCTGCTGGCCGGCACGAGTGGTAGGTACCCGGTCAGGTTCCAACCCCACCAGGCGGCTGGCGGTGGCATCCAAAGCTACCGGATCTGCGGACAGCATTAATACTCCGGTCCGGCGAGGTGCTCCACCGCGTGGTCCATTGCCTTCCATGGATACAATGGCATCCAATATATACAGCCGCGGCTTGATATAAAGACACAAGTCTGCCAGCAACGCGGCGAAATGATCCACTACAGGATGTTTAGCGTGAAACATGGTTTTATTAAATCCCACTACACACCCGAACTGGTTTTTTACAGCTCCCGTCAGGCGTACCAGGGCATGGGTCTTTAACTTGGGCAGGCTTATTATCCCGTCGCTCTCCAGGACGCCCTGGGCGATAACGGCTTTATGGCGGTGATGAATTCCGTCAAACTCAACTGTATCCCCTTCCTTAAAATTGACCATTCTTATTCTCAATTCATTGGCCACTTCCGCCAGGCCTGATCGACGGGCGGCGGCTTCTATGGTGCCGTTGGAAGGAGAATCCCCATAGGTCAGGTTAACCCCGAACTGCTGCAGGCTTTCGGCAACCGCCCGGAAAACAGCCGGATGAGTGGTGACGGCCTTCTCCGGAGGATCGGGGGCCAGCAGATTGGGTTTCAGTAGAATGTTTTCTCCCGGCTTCACCCACTGTGCCCATCCTCCCAGAAGGGCAATGCCTCGCTCCAGCTGGGTTCGTACCTCTTCAAGGTCGTAGGTTTCACAGCGCAGTATAACTACCTGAGATTTCTGGTTGGACTCCTTCACCTTTATCACCCTTCCCCTGCTTCTGCCTCTCTTTAATTATGCCTCATTATTTTTCCCATTGGGCACTACTGTAATAATAGTTCACCTTTCAGCGTATAGCAGTTAAACTGATTATAATTCAAAGTAACAGTTAATAGAATGCTGCTGGAGGTTGATCATGCGCAGAGTTCTTGTTTCCGCACTAATTCTTTTACTGGTTGCCATACCTATGGTAAATGTACAGGCTACTGATCTTTCTAAGGATGCAACAGTTACCTGGGAAGTAATTGACAAGACCGTAGTGGAAGGGATACTCGGCGAAGTAGAAGGGCAGCTTTTGCTCAGGGTTAGCGGCAAGGTATGCAGGTTTGATGTGAACGGGACTGGTGGCCTGCAAGAGCTTAGTAAGGAGGAAATTTTAGCTCTTAACACAGGCTCTGGTGCCGGCAGCCTGCGGGAAATTGACGCTTCTCAAATACATACTAAGGATGGAATTCTTCACCTGGACCAGCTTCCTATTCTGGATGTTTCTTCCTACATCGCAGAAGACCGGCGTTTTTATGAGAACAACCCTGAATATGAAGCCCAGCCCATGCACTATGTGGTTAAACAGCGCCAGCTCTCAGCCGGCGGCAGCCTGATCTATGTGATTACTTATATGAATACATACATACCCGCTCCTTATACCCCCAGCTATGCTGATGTGGTTTTAATAAGGGACGGCAGCCCAATCCGCCTTCCTTTAGAAAGGAACTTTCGCCTGGAAGGGGTATGGGAAAACCAGGATGGCAGCCTCTGGCTAGCCGGCAGTATGAGAAACGGCCGGGTGACAACTGAAAAAAGCCTGTACCTGGTCAAGAAGGATCTGTCTGTGACCCATATAAATGCTGTTCTCAAGAAGAATTACATCGAGGTGCTGGGGCAGGGTTTGAACGGTGTTATCATTAATGCCCAAACCGTGGCCATGGGCCCTTATGTTCCCGGGGCTGCTGACCCTGCCAGCGCTGATCCATATAGTACCGCCAACAGCGGCATACTCAGTATCGACTCTTCGCTGAAAAAGGTTTTCCGGCCTGAGAATCCGGCCGGGTACAAGCAGGTATACCTGAGTGCCGGCGGTACCATATACGGGATCAAGGATGACGGCCGGGAGCTTTACAACCTGACGGAAAACAAATCCTTTCTTTTAGCTGCTGATGACCGGTATGACCGCTTGGTCAGCCAGCTGGACCAGGCTGGAGACCCAGTGCAGGTGAGCCCTCCCCGTACCGACCGGGACGGAACTGCCTGGTATGTCAAAGACCAGCGTATTATCCACCGGGTGGGGAACCGGGAATGGGTTTTTGCCCGGGGATTGGATGTGCTCATGTATCCGGTCAGCAACCTGTTTATAGATAAAACCGGAGGCAAGTGGTTTCTGGGGCCGGCAGGGATAGCATATTATGCCTGGGGCACCCAGCAGGCGGTGAATATGAATCCCTTAATTGACGGGGGCTTATCTGTGGGTGATTACGATCACCTGTATGTAGACGATAATCAGAGAGTATGGCATTTCGGAGAAGTCATCCGCTGCTATCCTTATGGCGGTCATACCGTAGTGGCTCCCCAGAGCAGCCTTATCCAGGGATTTGAACCGGTTTTCCACCAGTACCTGGAGAAAGACGACAAGGGAATATTCGTCTACCAGCAGCAGAACCCAGATTCTACCTACTGCATCAAAATCCTGACCATTGACCGCCAGGGAAATATTGCCGTGGAAACCTTCCAGTCAGAAGCGTATGCCCGGCAAGCCCTTATGGCAGGCACCGCTTTATTAATTCACTTGGAGAATGGATTGCTGAAAGTTGAAAACGGGCAGGCGGTGTTCCTCACCCACCCGCTGATTGAAAAGGATATTGTTCTACAGGCGGTAGACCAGCATACTTACGCTTTCATCGGCCCCTATAGGATTGTAATGGGAAGGCTGTAAGCAACAACGGGGCAAGGTGGGCCTGGTGCAGGACGGCAGAGCCGTCGCCTCCTTACCTACTGGCGCTAATGCCAGCCTGGCAGTTAGAAGCCAGGTATGGGAACCAGCACCCGGTACAGTTGGTCCCGGGCGGTGATAATGAGCCAATTGCCTTCCGGTCCGGCAAAGGTACAATTGGCCGGCATACGCTGGGTGATAATGGTACCCAGTTGAGTTCCGTCCGGGGTTAACACCGCTACACCATCTTCCCCTGCTACGTATATGTTTCCGGCCAGGTCCACAGCCATGCCGTCCGGATAAGGCACCCGGGCAAAAGAACGTACACGGCTGGTGGATCCGTCATCGGCCACGTCCATGGCCACTACTTCATCCCCTTCGGTTAAAGCCAGGTAAAGGGTTTTTTCATCAGGTGAAAAGGCTAATCCATTGGGATACTGATCGTACTCACCTTCCAGGTGGAGCTTTCCTGATGGGTCAACACGATAGAGCCCCATGAAGGGCAGTTCGGGGGGCCGGCGCCCTAAGCCATAAGGGGGGTCGGTAAAATAAATAGTGTTATCGGATCGGACGGCGATATCATTAGGGGAATGAAACTTTCTGCCCTGGTAATTATCAGCCAGTGTTTCCAAACGGCCGTCAGGAGTCAAGCGGCTCACCCGGCGAGCGCCATGCTCAGCGGCGAGAAGGTTGCCGTGCCGGTCGTAAGCCAGGCCATTGGCATAATTGCTGGGCCGCCGCAGAATTTCCAGGGTGTCGGGGAGAACCCACTTGTAAATGGTATTGCCGCTTATATCACTGAAGAGCAGGAAGCCCTGCTCCCGGTTCCATAGCGGTCCTTCCGTAAAAAGGAATCCCTCGCCGATAAGTTCTGCCGGACCGATCTGGTCAAACTGCAGGGGTGGCCAATTGGGGTTGGATCGATGATTGTTATTGCTCATGCTGCTTCATCCTTGCTTAATGAATTTATTGCTGAATAGCTTTGTTATAATGCTCCGAAGATATGGTGTCCGGGCTTGCCGGCGAGATCGCCACGTCGCTGCGCCCCCCGCGATGACACAGCAAAGTCATTTTCCCAGCAATTACCCACATGATGGCTTTGGGTTGTGTCAAGGCCAGTCATTCAGCCACGTGGCGATCCCTTTATATGGCCTTTTCAGACGGTGTTCAACGGAAGCCCAAGCCTCCGCTATGTTCAGGCAAGAGTCAATTTCGCCGCAATGGCAGCGGTCCAGCTACTGATTCTCTGTGGCGTAGAGCTTGTCTGTTCCTAGTATATGCTGTTCGATCCACTGTACTACAAAATCCAGGATATTCATCAAGTATTGATCCTGGTTTTCATCTACCTGATCCAGATTTATTTCATTCATTTTCTCAACGAAATCATTATGAATCACCTTGTGGGACAGCCGCTTTCTGTAATTGATCTTTTCCATGTAGTCTTCCTCATACTGAAAGTGATACTTGGCATAGTCCCGCAGTTCCTCAATAATACTGACGATGTGGTCGTATTTATCAACCAGCATTTCATTTTTCAGCAGTTCGTAAGCCCGGTTGGCGATCTCAAACAGTTTTTTGTGCTGATTGTCGATTTCTTCTATTCCCAGACGATAGCTTTCTTTCCATTGAATCATAGTATCCCTCCTTGAAAGGTATTTTACCATTTTATTCTTTTTTTGGCTTGCAGTTTTGCCTGCATTCGACACAAAGGGATAAAACTCTGACGGCAGCGGAGGATTCCCGGAGGACTTGTTTACGGGGGACCTGTATCTAAATTTTCAGATTCCTTGACACGCTACCTGTTATTTGATATGACTAGCCTAAAGGAAGCTATATCAGAGCCATAATTGTACCTGTAATCGCATGAGATGTGCAGTAAAGGAGGCAGCCTATGGATAATTTCATATTTGAGAATCCTACCAAAATCATTTTCGGTAAGGGACAAATAGCCAGAATCTCCAAAGAAATTCCCGCCGGTGCCAAAGTTCTCATTACTTATGGCGGGGGCAGCGCGAAACGAACCGGAGTCCTGGATGAAGTGAAAGCCGCACTGGAAGGCTATGAACTTACTGAATTCGGAGGCATCGAGCCCAACCCCTCCTACGAAACCCTGATGAAGGCTATCGAACTGGTACATAAAAACCAGATTGATTTCCTGTTGGCTGTGGGAGGCGGTTCGGTAATTGACGGGACCAAATTTATTGCCGCCGGTGCCGTATATGAAGGTGATCCCTGGGAGATTTTGCTCAGGCGCGGCAGGGGCATAAATAAGGCATTGCCTTTGGGCGTTGTATTAACCCTGCCGGCAGCGGGTTCGGAGTCCAATCCCCGGGCAGTTATCAGCCGCAAATCCATGAATGCCAAGCTTTCTTTCTATTCTACCGCGGTATTTCCCCGGTTTGCGGTTCTGGATCCCACCAAGACCTATACCCTGCCCAAGCAGCAGATCAGCAACGGTGTGGTGGATGCTTTCATGCATGTTTTCGAGCAGTATCTGACTGTACCCATGGAAGCCCGCCTGCAGGATCGTTTTGCTGAAGGGATTTTGCATACTTTAATTGAATTAGGCCCGGTTGCCCTGGAAGATCCGGAGAACTACGACGTACGGGCCAATCTGATGCTGTGTGCTACCATGGCCTTGAATGGTTTGATTGCTGCCGGAGTTCCCCAGGACTGGTCCACCCATATGGTCGGTCACGAGTTAACTGCCCTATACGGTATTGAGCATGCCGCCACTCTGGCTGCTCTGGCTCCGGCTATGCTGACGGTCCTTAAGGACAAAAAACGCGCCAAGCTGCTCCAGTATGGAGAGCGTATCTGGGGTATAACCGAAGGCAGCGAGGAGGAAAGAATCGCTCAAGCTATCGCCAAAACCAAGGAATTCTTTGAAATTATGCAGATGAAGACCAATTTGCGGGACCATGGCCTGACTCCCGACAATATTCCCGAAATACTGGACAGCCTGCGGGCTCATGACATGGTAAGACTGGGAGAACACCAGGATGTCACTCCCGAAGTGGTACGCCAGGCCCTGGAACTGTGCTTCTAACAAAGTGGTTTAACGGCCAACCCGCCCATGACATGAGCATGGGCAGGTTTTGTTCATTTATTATGGTGTCAGGAAAGGAGATTCCGAATGTTTTACATTGGTTGTCATCTTTCCTCGGCCAAAGGTTACCGGCACATGGGCGAGGAAGCCTTAAAAATAGGAGCCAGCACTTTTCAGTTCTTTACCCGTAACCCCAGGGGCTCCCGGGCGAAAAAAAATGGACCCCGGGGATGCCCGGGCTTTGGTGGATCTGACCCGGGAGCATAGTTTCGGCCCTTTGATAGCCCACGCCCCCTATACCTTAAATCCCTGTGCCGCTGACCCCCATGTGCGGGAGTTTGCCCGGATGGTAATAGCTGAAGATCTGGCAAATCTCGAGTATTTGCCAGGAGTGCTGTACAATTTTCACCCGGGCAATCATGTAGGTCAGGGAGCAGAGACTGGTATTGAACTTATAGCCCAGCTGCTCAATGAAACCCTGCGTCCGGAACAAAACACCCTGGTGCTGCTGGAAACCATGTCCGGCAAAGGCTCGGAAGTGGGCAGCACGTTTGAGGAAATTGCTGCTATTCTGGATAGAGTGAAACTGCAGGAAAAGATAGGGGTCTGCCTGGATACCTGCCATATTTACGCGGCTGGTTACGATATTGTCAATAACCTGGAGGGAGTTTTGAAAGCCTTCGACAAAATTATTGGCCTGTCCAGACTTAAGGCAGTGCACCTGAATGACAGCCTGAACCCCTTGGCCAGCCGCAAGGACCGTCATACCAACATCGGCCAGGGTACTATCGGTCTGGAGGCCATAGTCAAGCTTATCAATCATCCCCGTTTGCGCCATCTGCCCTTCTGCCTGGAAACTCCCGGAGGCTTACCGGTATATGCAGAAGAAATCAAGCTGTTAAAAGCCCATCGAAAATAGCATATTTTCTATACCCTTTTCCAGGCTTCCGATGACGAAATTGCAGCTAAATAGTCAATCTTAGTTAAATTTTGCAACAATAATGTCGATTACGGGAGGATTTACCAATTTAAAATCGAATAAGGGTTTTAAAGATATAAAACACCCAGTACTCTGGCAGTTTTAGGAGGGACCCATGAACAAAAGTATCACCACCCAATTGATAATCTACATTCTGGCTCTGTTGTTATTAATCGGCGGCGGCTTAGGCGCAGTATCTTACATGACTGCTTCCAACGCTCTGCTTCAGAATATTGAGCAGCAGTTGCCCAGTAAAGCTGAGGATGGAGCCAAGCTGGTGGCCAGCAAAATGAAAGCTCGTTTAGAATCGGTAACCACTATAGCTGCTATTCCTAACTTAATGGCATTGGATTGGATAGCTCAATTTGATATCCTGGCCGAACAACAGCAACGCCTGGATTTTTTACATATGGGTATAGCCGATCTGAACGGGCAAACCCAATTTACCAACGGCACTATTATTGATATAGCCGACCGGGATTATTTTAAACGTGCCTTATCCGGGGAAGCCGGCATGTCCGATCCTATTATCAGCAGACTGGACGGCACCCTAAGTTTTGTTTTTGCTGCACCTATATATGATGAACTTTCTCAAATTCAGGGTGTGGTAGTAGGCGTCAGCAATTCCTTTGAGTTAAGCGATATGATTAAAGAGGTATCCTTCGGCGAATCAGGCTATACCTATATTATCAATAAAGATGGTACCACCATAGCCCATCCCAATATCAGCCTGGTCATAAATGCCCAAAACACTATAAAGATGGCTGAAGAGGATCCATCCCTGGCCTCCCTGGCCGAACTGGAGAAAAAGATGTTGGCTTTCGAAAAAGGCTTTGGCCAATATGAAGAAAGTGATGAAGTACGATACCTGGGATACGCCCCTATTCCCGGCACCCAGTGGTCCATCGGGGTCACTGTGTCTCAGGGGGAAATACTGGCACCGGTAAAAGACCTTAGAAACGCCATATTCCTTGCCACTTTGGTCGCTTTGCTGCTGGGCTTTATAATAACCTATTTCATAGGCCGAACCATGGGCACAGGGGTAAGAAGAATTGCAGTGCAATTGGACAAAGTTGCTGCCGGTGACCTGACCGGCGAAGTGGAAGAGGTATTATTGAAACGCCAGGATGAATTCGGAGTATCCGGCCGCAGCCTGCAAACGATGATTACCAACTTAAGAGCAATGGTTAACTCTATTTCCGCCAGTTCTCATGAAGTAGCCGCTTCTTCCGAAGAACTGGCCGCCCAGGGGGAAAATATAGCCTCCACCATGGAAGAAGTAGCCGCCTCTTCCCAGCAGATAGCTGCGGGAATGGAAGAAATAGCGGCATCATCCCAGCAAATAAATGCTTCCGCTGAGGAAATCAATGCCGCCCTGAATATGCTTCAAGAAGAAGTTGAACAGGGACGGCAGCAGGCTATGGAAATCGAAAAGCGGGCCATAAGGGTACAGGAGGGCGCCCAGCAGTCCCAGCAGACTGCTGCCGAAATTTCAGAGACTATTCAAGCCAAGCTGGAAAAATCCATAGCTGATGCCCGGGTGGTAGACCAGATTTCTCACCTGGCTGAAAATATTGCCGGCATTGCCGACCAGACCAACCTGTTGGCTCTGAATGCAGCTATTGAGGCAGCCCGAGCCGGTGAGCAGGGTCGGGGCTTCGCCGTAGTTGCTGAAGAGGTACGCAAGCTGGCGGAAGACTCTTCCCAGGCAGTTGCCAGTATTCAAGCTCTCACCCGCCAGGTTCAGGAAGCCATCGGGGTGCTGATTGACAATTCCAATGCAGCCCTGGAATTTATGTCCGAGAATGTTTTGCGGGATTACCGGTTGATGGTGGATATCGGCAAGCAGTATAAAGATGACAGTGCAGCAATTTATCAATTAACGGACAAGATAACTCAAACTGTTAACCAGGTAGTAACGGCCATGCAGGAAATCAGTCGTTCCCTGGAGGCTACCAGCGCTACTATAGAAGAATCAACCGCCGGTTCTGAAGAAATTGCCCGGGGCAGCGAAGTAGCCGCTAAAGCTGCGGAAGAAATCAACCAGGCAGCCCGCCGCATGGCAGAGAATGCCGAGAAGTTGACCGAACTGATAGCTCAGTTTACCCTGTAAAGTTTTTCAGCTAAAAAAGGCTGATCTGAAAAAGGATCAGCCTCAGACTGTTAAAGAAATCTTTTAGCGGTTAGACGTTCGAGATTGCCACGCCCCTCCGGGGCTCGCAATGACACAATTGGGAGCTATTTTCACAGCAATGCCACATAAGATGGCCTTTTGGTATGTCATCGCGAGGAGCGTAGCGACGTGGCGATCTCTTTTAGCTAATTTTTTGACACTCTCAGGCTGATCTGAAAAAGGATCAGCCTTTTTTTATTGCAAGTTACAAATTAATATGTATGTATTTATCCCATCACCTGAACCTACAGCTGCTGGGCTAGTTTCATCAGTTCGTTGGCCAAATTAGCCATTTGCTCAATGCTGGCCGTGGTTTCTTCATTAGCAGCGGCTACTTCGGTGGCATGCTTCAAAGTTGAGGCTGAAGCCTCGCTGGTTTTGGCCAAAGATTCACCTATCTCATTGATCAATCCGCGTATTCTGGTAACTGTTTCTTTGGACTCATCCGACAGCTTGCGGATTTCCTCGGCCACAACACCAAAGCCCCGGCCTTGCTCTCCTGCCCGGGCTGCCTCGATAGCCGCATTCAAGCCCAGCATTTTGGTTTCATCGGCAATTTGCTTGATAAAACCCAGAACCTGGGTAATCTCCTCGGCTAAGCGATTCACATTTTTAATCTCTTCGTTGAGCATATTCTGGTTTTGCGCGATTTCACTGGAGGAAGCGGCTAACTGCTCCATAGCTGCGGATACTTCATTTAATCCATCTCCTAATTTGCCGGCCATATCCCTCAGCTTCACATCCAGGGTTTTTGGCAGGGCTACCCCCAGCATACCCACCACTTTGTTATCTTTTTCATCCACTATAGGCTTGCATATGGCTATGGCGGGAACCCCATAGAAGTCCTCCGGGAGTTCCTGGGTAATCTGCTGCCCGGTTTGAATTGCTTTCTTGGCCACCGGGTAGTTGTCCACACTTTCGCCCACCTGCAGCTTGTGGGTATCAAATTTTCTGGATCCCTGCCTTTTGGTAATATGGGTAGTGTCGGTAGTATACATCATGGCCCCTTCAGGGAACATGTCGGTCAGCATAGGGGCAAAGTGCTCAAAGGCTGCGGTTACTGGATCTATTATCGGCAGAGCCAAAGCCCACACACCTAATATTTCCTGTTCGTCATCTGTCCATAACGGACCGGCGTATACTTCCGCGGGGACTCCGTAGTAGCTTGCATCAAGTCTAAGATGAACTACTTCTTTTTTGGCCAGGACGATCTCTGCTATCCCCCCGGCTTTATTTTGCATGCCCACCTTAATGTCAGGCACATCGAACTTGTCGGTTGGCTGCTTAAAAATAACCTTTTCCCGGTCGGTGAAAAAGAAACAGCCTCCATTGGGATAAGTCTCCATGAGAGTAATAAATAAAGCTTTAATATTCTCCCGGTCATTATACTTGAGCTTAAACTGTTCCATACGGCAACCTTCCTTCCCTATGGACTATAGAATAATAATACCAAATAATTCTTTAAATTCGACAATAATATTAGAAAAAGGCAAAAAAACACCCGTTGAATTGTTATTCAACGGGTCTGGGTTAAATTAACTTATTTGGATACGGTGTGTGCCGCCCTGGGCTTCCTCTTTGGGCACGATTATTCTAAGAATTCCGTCCTTGAGCTGGGCTTTTACTCCTTCGGTCTTGGCATCACGCAGGTAAATGGATCTCTGCATGGAGCTGTACCGTCTTTCCCGGTGTACATAGTTCTTCTTTTCTTCCTCCAGGCTTTCCTCCCGCTCTACGGAAATAGTCAGCCGGCCGTCGTCTTTAAGTTCCAGATTTATTTCCTCTTTTTTCACACCGGGAAGTTCGGCTTCAATGCAATACTCCCGTTCATTTTCCTGAATATCCAGGCGGAAAGTATCCCTCATCATACTTCTCATGGGCATCCATGTATTGCTGAAAAAGTCGTCAATCAGGTTATAGAAATCCTCAAAACCGCTTCTGCTGAGCCCCCATCTGTTAAAAGGAACCAAACCTGACATGTTAACAACTCCTTTCTCCAAGTTTTATTTATTGTTAGCACTCTATTGCAGTGAGTGCTAATCCTACTATTATATATAATACCTTCGTCCTGGGTTGTCAATATATTCTGTCAATTTTATGAAAATTATGAATTGGCTTTATAGGAAAAAGAGCAGAAATCCAGAGGAAATCATTCAATAAGGCGTTATTATTCCTATAATAGTATGGTATTAAACGGTTGAACCTGTAGCTATTGGGAAGGAAAAGGGAGGATTCGGCGCAGAATCACCGGTTCTCAGTTCATAATTGTGAGTTACATCTGCTCAGGCGGAAATAACCCGGATAATGGGCATTGGGTCATTTGTTTTGCTGGATCAAGTCCGGTAACATTTTAAACGTAAGTATTAGGCCGAAGTCTCAGCATCTGAGGCGCGGGGGACCCAATATTTGGGGCGAGTTGTCATGTGTCCTGTAAACCGGGATCATGAAATAGGGCTAACCCAGGCCCGAGCCCGTCAGCTAACCTCGTAGGCGAGAATGGGGATTTTTATTTTACCAATACAGTGTCCCGCTGTTAGGGTTGGTAAAACTAACCCGCCCATAAAAAATTTCCTCTTTTTAAATAAATCCTTTTCTCACCTGTTTCCCCCGGCTTGCTGCGGCTTAGGTCGGCAGGAGGGATTTCATGATTAAAACTAAACATTTTTTGGGAGAGAAAGCTGCTAAGTCGCTGCTATTATTGGTGCTGTTTGTCTTCTGCTTTTCAGTCACCGGCTGCGGCGGAAGTGCTGTTGACAGCTCCACTAATGGCAACGGCAAGCCTAAGCTGGTTATGGCGGACGTAAGTTGGGACAGTGTCCAGGTGCACAACCGTATAGTGGGTTTTATTCTCCAGCATGGTTATGGTTATCCTGAACCGGAGTACAAATTTGGCGATACTCTGCCTTTACTGCAGGGTATGGTTAGGGGAGACATCCATATCACCATGGAAGTCTGGCCGGACAACTGCGCCGAAGCCTGGAACGATGCGGTAGAAAGCGGCAACGTTATCGATTTAGGCTCCATTTATCCGGATGCCCCGCAGGGATGGTATGTACCTACCTACATGATCAAAGGTGATCCGGAGCGCGGTATTGAACCTATAGCCCCGGATCTGAAATCAGTTTTTGACCTGCCCCGCTATTGGGAGCTCTTCAAAGATCCGGAAGTACCTTCCAAAGGTCGTTTCCACAACAGTCCCCCTGGTTGGATGGCAACCGAGATTAATGAAACCAAGTTCAAAACTTATGGATTAGATGCAACCTTTAACTGTTTCAGCACCGGTTCTGACTCAGCTCTGGCTGCTTCAATGGTTTCTGCCTATGAACAGGGCAAACCTTGGGTGGGTTACTACTGGGAGCCTACCTGGGTAATGGGCAAGCTGGACATGACTATGCTGGAAGAGCCCCCTTATGATCCGGAAGTCTACAACGACCCCAGCAATCGCGGTTGTGCTTACCCCGCTGCCAGAGTTTTAAAAGGGGTACATGTGGATCTGCAAACAACGGCTCCTGAAGTAGTGGAACTGATCAGCAAATATGAGACTACTTTGGAGCAAAACAACGATTTTCTTTCTTACATGAACAATAATAATGCCGATACCCAGGTAGCGGCTGTTTATTTCCTAAAAACTTACCCGGAAACCTGGAAAAGCTGGGTTCCGGAAGACGTAGCCCAAAAGGTGGAGCAGGCGTTAAAAGAGGTGAACTAGCCTATGCATAAAGATCATACAGCTGATAATGAATGTCTATTGGAAGTAAGGAATTTGTGGAAAATATTTGCCAAACACCCGGTAGATTTAAACGGTCAGGATAATGAAGACCTTGAAGGCCTGCAGAACAATGGGGCAGTAATCGCCGTGAAGGATGTGTCCTTTCAAGTCAACCGGGGCGAAGTCTTTGTGATCATGGGACTGTCCGGCAGCGGCAAATCCACGTTGATACGCTGCATCCCCCGTTTGATAGATCCCACCAGCGGAGAGATCATAGTCAAAGGCCGGAACGTGCTGGAAATGGATGAAAAGGAACTTATTGAATTCCGGCGCTATGAAACAGCCATGGTTTTCCAGCATTATGGTTTGCTGCCCCACCGTACCGTTATTGAGAATGTGGCTTTCGGACTCAAGCTGCGGGGGGTCAGTTTACGGGAGCGCATGGATCGCGCCCGATACGCCCTTGCCAGGGTCGGCCTGGAAGGGTGGGAAAAGCACTATCCCGCCCAGTTATCCGGAGGAATGCGCCAGAGAGTGGGCATTGCCCGGGCTTTGGTCCAGGAAACCGATCTGCTGCTGATGGATGAACCTTTCAGCGGCTTGGATCCCCTGATTCGCCGGGAAATGCAGGATACCCTTATCCGCCTGCAAAAGGAAGTAAATAAAACTATCATTTTCGTAACCCATGACCTCAGTGAAGCTGTGCGGTTGGGTAACCGCATGGCGGTAATGCGCAAAGGGGAATTCGTCCAGCAAGGTACTCCGGAAGAGATAATGACCAATCCGGCTGACGAATATGTAGAGCGCTTTGTTGCTGATGAAAGAGCCATCCTTTCCGGTTCCAAAAGGCAGTCATTCTATGTGTCCATGCCCAATCGCACTAACAAACAGGCCAAGAGTACGTCTCCTTCTGCTCCGCTGGCTGCTGCCGGGCGGAGGTGATCAGCTTGTTTCCCCAAGCATGGCAATTTCATGTAGCTCCTTATATTGACTCTTTCGTAAAGTGGCTGGTAACTGCCTGGGGACCATTTTTTGATGGCTTGTCCAACCTGGTGTTAGTGATGCTGCTGCAGGTAGAATACTTTTTGAAGTGGCTTCCCTGGTGGGCCTGGATAATTATAGTAACTCTCCTGGCCTGGCGGCTGACCCATAACTGGCTGAAAACCCTTCTCCCCGGTGTACTCTTTTTTACCATAGGCATGTTCGGGCTGTGGGAAGTAGCTATGGAAACCCTGGGGATAGTTATTATCGCGGTATTTATATCACTGGTTTTCGGCATTCCCCTGGGTATAGCCATGTCCGGCTCGGAACGGGTCAATGCGCTGATCACCCCCATCCTGGACGCCATGCAGACTATGCCCAGTCTGGTGTACCTTATCCCTGCCCTGATGCTGTTCGGATTGGGCAAGGTGCCTGGGGTATTTGCCACAGTCATCTATGCCCTGCCTCCGGTAGTGCGTTTGACTAATCTGGGTATTCGCCAGGTTTCCCGGGAAGTGCAGGAAGCAGCCCTTGTTTTCGGGGCTTCCCGCTGGCAGATGATGAAGGAAGTGCGCTTCCCCCTGGCCATGCCCACCATAATGGCGGGCATAAACCAGACCACCATGATGGCCTTGTCCATGGTGGTTATTGCCAGCATGATCGGCGCCGGCGGTCTGGGTGAGGAAGTCCTCAAAGCTACCAACCGGGTGGCGGTGGGCAAGGGTTTTGAAGCAGGCTGGGCTATTGTGGTGCTGGCTATAATTATTGACCGTATTACCCAGGCTACCGCCAAAAGCTGGGAGCCCCCGCACAGGTAACTTGGACAGATTTCCAGTATGTTGTAAGCAGCTGCTTATTCCCCTAAACAAAAGCTGCAGCGGACTGTACTACAGGATCCGCTGCAGCTTTTTGATTCCTGCTCTTCCCTTTCAGTCTTATTTATACCCAAAACCGGGGATACTGGCGATGGGCTATTAACTTGTTTACTGCCCAGGCTACCAGCACAATAATGATGGTGTCTGCCACCACGGTGCCCAGCAGCACTCCCGGGGAGTAACCGCCCAGGTAAGCCGCAATTGCGGTCCCCCCTCCCGGCGGGTGAATGGTATTGGTGACGATCATCAGGAGTCCTGCCAAAACCACCACCAGGGCAATGGACCACCAGGCCGGTTCCCAGATCACCAGCATCAGTAAAGCCGCCAGGGCTGACATGATGTGCCCGCCTACCACATTGCGGGGCTGGGCAAAAACATTTTGGTAGGACACGAAAAGCATAATAGCCGATGAAGCCAGCGAGGGTATCAGAAACAGGATATGAAAATGAAAGCTGGTAAAGCAAATAACACCCATTCCCAGCCCTATGCCCAGCAATGAAACCATGTTTTCCAGCCACATGGATGCCGCTGCCGGCTGGGGAGCAACTGAACCTGAAGCAACCTGGCGGGATTCGAAACGGGATTGATACATGTTTACAGCCTCCCTGTGCTTGAGGTGTTTTTCCGGTAGCTTCCCTGATGATATCCATAGCCTACTATCTAATAATACTCCTTTTTTCGTCATTGGGTTGTATACAACGGGCAGTAAAAAGACTTCCCATTGTAAGGGAAGCCTCTGAGTGTTAAAAACTTATTGACAATTTTGCGCTCGAGATTGCCACGGTACCCCGTTCTTATCACCTGCAGTGCAGGCCACGATGAATGAAAAGTCCTCTTATATGTCATTGCGAGCCCCTGAAAGGGGCGCGGCAATCTCATTCGTCTATCTGTCTCCCCGTTGGAGATCGCCACGCGCTACGCGCTCGCGATGACACAATGGTTGCCTTTTTACTGACATGAAAGCCATTTTCGCAGCAATGACACAAATGGTGACTTTTCATTTATCGCGGCCTGTTATTCAGGTGGTAATTGCGAGTCCCGGCAGCGACGTGGCGATCTCTTTAACTAACCTTTTTCGGTATTCTGAACTTCCCGCGGTGCGGGAAGTTGCCCTTAACAAGGCTAAATTATCTACTGGTGGCTCATTACCTGCTGAGCTTGCTGTTCTGCAGCCATAAGCTGGTGAATCGAATCGTCATAGGGATTGAAATAACCTTTTTGTATCAGATAACCACTAATCCCCTCATGCTCCAGAGCCTTTTGGGTAGCAAAACCACTTAGCAAAGCCCTGACTTCCGGAGTAGTCGACTGTAAAGCAGCCGTAAAATAAGCCTGGGCCGATGCAGCAGCTGCGGCCATAAAAGCAAAAGCTAGGGTTTTATCCGCTGATTGATCAGCTTTTTCACCGAACATTTTACTAATGAAGTTGGTCACTAATTGGTCCCTCCTGAAGTAATATTTTTGTCATGTATCAACTGCTGCATTCCCTGGATCCTGGCTTCCGCTGACATTATAGCTGTCTCAGTCATAGTTCTTAGTTCCTCGTCATTCAGGGCGTTAATAGCGGCCTTGGCCAAAGCCAAGCTTTGGGTTTCCATGGTTATCAGAGCACTCAAAGCCAGAATCTCGTTTGGGGCCAAGTTTTTCAATAGTATACCTCCTGTCTTTTTAGAGTTAGGCCATTGATGTTATCCTAGTATTTGTCAAATACGTCAGACCTATTCCCAAGTAACAGCTGTCATTAAGACCGCCTGAAAGGGGGCGGCGATCTGTACCCACAGCCATCATGTGGGTCATTGCTGTGAAAATGACTGCGCTGTGTCATCGCGAGGAGCAAAGCGACGTGGCGATCTCAACCGGTTGGCCCGGCTGATTTGAATGAGATTGCCACGGCACTCCGTGCCTCGCGATGACACAAAGGAGAGCTATTTTCGCAGCCATGACCTATAAGAAGGCTTCGGGTTTGGTTATCACTAGGGCGTTTTCACAGCCATTACATGTTTAAGACTTTTTATTTATCCATTTATCCATGGCCGTTCTACAGGTCATCATTGTTGACCTGGCTGTAGAAAATATCTTCCAAAGTCATTTCTTCCGGCTTGGTTTTAACCTGGTTGAGCACCCGGGTCACCCCCCGGGCCTTGGATGCTGAACGGATAGCTGCCTCCAGTTCCTTCGGGTCATCGGTACGCCCTCTTAACACCACAGTTCCGTGCCCGCCTATACTCTCTGCTCCGATATGGTAAGGATCCACCCGGTCGTCCAGCTGCAGTTCCTCCTGGGCTTCCATGGTAACATCCTGGGTCTTGACGGCCCCGTCAGTACTGATGGAGATAGCACTGTCCACAGTCCTGACTCCAGGTATGGAGTGCAGCAGTCTTTCTACCCGCTGTTTTTCCTCCAGGGTGTCAACTACCCCTTCCACCCGCACTTCGTCCCCTGCCACATCTGCCTTCAAAGCATAACTGCGCAGATCCAGATCATTGTCCAGGATGTATTTAACCTGTTTTCTCAGTTGCTCCTCACCCTGCTCCTTCTTGGTCATAAAATCCCCCTTTCCAGGCCATATCCTCTTTATTGTTCATTGCCCATCACCTTTCACCCTGGCAGCCTCCGCTGCCGTTTATCCATCACCTATTAATATGGCCGGAAACAGCATTAATATTGCATGAGCATCACAATATAGTCAGAGGGAATTCCTGTGACAGATTTATGCGGAATTTTTGATATGCCATACTCCATGAACTGGTTAATCGTTTTGTACTGTAAGGCATAAAGCAAAAAGCTTTTACACAAAGCAAGCCTGCTGACCCTATCAGGTCAGCAGGCTTGCAGCAACGAGGGGTATTTAATTTTGGCAGCAGTTCATTCCCTCTCTTCTTTTTCCCTCTCCATTGCCAGCAGGTCTTCCATAAGATGGGGAATGCCTTTATAAACCAGCATTTCCCATACTCCCATGAGTTCTTCGATAGTAACAATTTTTGCTTCCAGGAGCAGCTGCAGCACCTGGCCATCGATAGCCGCTATTAATGTAGCCGCCAGAGCCCGGTGCAGGCGGGATGGTTCCACGTCATAAGCCCGGAGCATGCCCCGCTCGGACATGTCCACCCAGCCGCGATACTTGCTGCCCAATCGCTCCTGCATGGCCTTGTTGCTCTTTATGGCCTCATGGGTCAGGTAAAATTGCAGTTGGTTATGCTCCATGTTCTCCAACCGCTGCCGGATACCATAAAGCAGGCTCTCTTTAAGCTCTTCCGGTGAACCGGAGGAAATAAGGGAAGTTTTGAAAGGGCTTATGGCGGCGCGCAAATACTGGTCGATGAGAGCATACAGTATCTCATCCTTGCTCTCATAGTGGTAGTAAACTGCGCCTTTGCTGAGTCCAGCTTCATCAGCGATGGATTGCACACTGGCTTTATGGACTCCGAATTTGGCAATTACTTTCCTGGCCGCATCAAGAATGGCCTCTTTGCCGCCCTTGTTATTTGCCAACAACTTCACCTCATATCCGCTTTATGGCCAATTAACGCTAGCATAGATTACAAATGTCACCTGCTGTGCAGACCACGATAAATGAAAAATCATCTTTGGTGTCATTGCTGTGAAAACGGCTTCCCTAGTATGTCATGGTTGTTATAATAGCTCCCAATTGTGTCATTGCTGTGAAAACGGCTTCCTTTTGTGTCATCGCGAGGCACGAAGTGCCGTGGCGATCTCGTTCACATACCTGCAGGCACCGTTAGAGATTGCTTCGCTCCGCTCGCAATTATCACCTGAATAACAGGCCACGATAAATGAAAACTTAAGTCTGTCGTCGCTATGAAAGGAATTCTTAATTGTCATTGCGAGCCCCGACGGGGCGTGGCAATCTCATTCATAATCAGCCGGGCTTACCGGTTGAGATCGCCACGCGCTGCGCGCTCGCGATGATACTTTAGTTGCTTTTTTCTGACGTGAGAGATGTTTTCACGAAAATACTGATTTATTTACCCTTGTAGACGGGTTTTCTCTTTTCCAGGAACGCCTTCATGCCCTCGGTCTGGTCCTCACCAGCAAACAACAGCGCCCAGATTTTCTGTTCGTGTTCCAGGCCGGCATCCAGTGAGTTATTTTCCGCAAAGTTCATAGCTGCCTTGGCAGTACGCAGGGCGGCCGGGCTCTTGCGAGCCAGGGACTTGGCCAGCTTAAAAGCTTCCTCCTGCAGCTCGGCAACGGGTACCACTTTATTGACTATGCCCAAGTTAAAGGCAGTCTGGGCATCTATAATTTCCCCGGTTAGAACCAGATAACGGGCCCGGCTCCAGCCGATGGCTCTGCCCAGGCGCTGGGTTCCGCCGCAGCCGGGCATAATGCCCAGGTTAATTTCCGGCAAACCAAATATAGCATTATCAGCAGCAATGCGTATGTCACAGGCCAGGCAGATTTCAGTTCCGCCTCCCAGAGCCGGTCCGGCAACGGCTGCAATATAGGGCTTGGGCGATGTGGGGATCAGTTCCACCATCTTGTGGGCAGAAGCGATAAACTCTTCCATTTCCTGCACCGACGCTTCGGCCATGTAAGGTATATCTCCCCCAGCGGCAAACACCTTGTCTCCGCCGGTTATTATAACTGCCTTCACTTCGGGGTCATTGTTCATTTCGGTAAAAGCTGAAGTAAGCTCAGCTACCGACTCAGGATTGGTGGGGTTCATGGATTTGGCATTATCAAACAGGACTATGCCAACACCTTCTCTTTTCTCCATTTTTAACAGTTTGTATTCCATTAGTATTAACCTCCTTTTTTCATACAGTTATTGATATAAGCTTAAGGGAGTTACTCATACATAGCATTGATTACGTCCTGGTATTTTTGTTCTATCTGCTTGCGCTTCAGCTTCATGGTGGGGGTCAGTTCCCCGCCTTCCTGGGTCAGCTCGTTGGTCAGCAGCGTGTACTTCTTGATCTGTTCCACCCGGGCCAGTGACTCATTCTGCTTGGCAATTATATCATCATAGAGTTTGATCACCGCTGGGTTTTTAACCAGGTCTTCCCGGGAGGTGAATTTGATGTTGTTGCGCTGGCAGTATTCTTCCAGAACCACGAAATTGGGCACTATCAGGGCAGTAATATAAGGTCTTCCTTCCCCGATAGTCACAAACTGCTCGATGAACAGGTTTTCCCCGAAACGCATTTCTATCTGCTGGGGTGAAATGTTTTTGCCTCCCGCGGTGATAATCAGGTCTTTGATGCGGTCGGTAATCTTTATGTAGCCAAGTTCCATGCCGTCTTTTTTAATAAACGACATTTCCCCGACATCCTGGGTCTTGAACCAGCCATCCTCGGTGAAGCATGCGGCGGTGGCCTCCGGGTTGTTGTAGTAACCCTGCATGCACATGCCGCCCTTTAACTGGATTTCACCCTCATCGGAAATCCGTACCTGCACCATAGGAATCATAGGACCGCATTCCCCTGGTCTGCCATAGCCGTTAAAGCCCACACATACCGGGAAGAATTCCGTCAGGCCATATCCCTGTATTATGTTGATGCCAAAAGCCTGGAAGAACTCGTTGATCTCCGCGGCAAAGGCTGCACCTCCCACATGGTAAACATCGCAGTTTTCCGCTCCCAGGGTCTGGCGTACTTTTTTCATTACCAGGGCATCAGCCAGGGAATGCTGGATCCGCAAGAACACTCCCGACTTTTTCCCGGCCAGATTGTTGCGGTAAACCTGCAGCGCCACCTTCTCCGCCCAGTTAAACATCTTGGCTTTTACCGGGGAAGCAGTTTTCAATCCCTCATGGATGGTACCGTATACCTTTTCCCAGATACGGGGCACACTGGTCATCAAATGGGGCCTGATCTCCTGCATGACTTCCAGGAACTGCTTGGGATCTGGACAGTAGGCAATACGTACGCCCATACTCATACAGCCGTAGGACCACATCCGTTCAAATACATGGCTCAGGGGGAGTATTGCCAGGGATACATGCTGGGGACCAGTGTAGAGAAAGCGCAGGCTGGACGGGTAAATTCCATTCATAAAGCTGCGGTGGGTATGTATGGCTCCTTTCGGTTTGCCGGTGGTCCCTGAGGTGTAAATCAACGTAAGAATGTCATCGGGATTTACGCTGTTCAACCGCTCCTGGAGGGCGGCATCCTGCTTGGACCTGCGGCCTATGGCCAGGAGGTCATCAAAATACATGCTGTCATCGCCGGATATGACAATGTCACGGTCGAAAGCCACGATTTTTTCCAGGAAAGGACTCTCGGCCTTTACCTTCTTGGCCCGGTCATACTGTATCTGCTCGCCTACAAACAGTATCTTTATACCGGCATCATTGACAATATGGGCCGCTTCTTCGGCAGAATTGGTGGCATAAATGGGAACCGATACTGCCCTTGTAGCCAGAATGCCCAGGTCGGCAATGGCCCATTCTGCACGGTTGGCTGAGAAAATTCCCGCCATCTCGCCGGGCTGTATCCCCATCTCCAGAAGGGCTTTGGCCACTGCCCGGATCTGTTCGGCGAAATCTTTCCACTTGATGGTAACCCATTGACCTTTGACTTTATGGATCAGGGCGTCTTGAT
Organism: Syntrophomonas sp. DTU018; assembly: GCA_001513155.1. Lineage (GTDB taxonomy): Bacteria > Bacillota > Syntrophomonadia > Syntrophomonadales > Syntrophomonadaceae > DTU018. The sequence goes on along the minus strand of LFSR01000047.1, from coordinate 15,345 downwards.
CCCCAAACTCCTCTGCCTTTTTCAGTATCATGTAGGCCAGGGTTTTGTTTTTCTCCAGGTATGCGGCAAATTCCTGTTCCAAGTCCTTAGGCAAGTTTGTTAAAGTTCCAGACATAATTAGCCTCCCTTGTCCCTGATGACGCCTTAAGCTTCTCCATGGGCTTAAAGCAGATCACCAGTTCTCCCTGTATAACAGGACATATTACCATACAACTATTAAGGGTAAAGTAGAGACCGCGGCTGGTATCAATGCAGCTTCAAGCAGGAATACGCCATGGAGGCATATTAACAAATCTCTGCCGGCTAGAACTCTTGTTGGTTGAAGCGATCAATAACAAGTTAACAGCTTGCGCTGCTGACAGGACTGGTTACATTAGGTAATTACTTCCCCCCTTAAAATTTCGATTCGAAAATGATTTATCTACTACTAATATACTGACTAGTCGGTACAGTTTCAACTGTTTTTTATCACATTTTGGAATAACAGCATCATCAGTGGCGCTGGCACTGCTGGAAATATAGGGCCCGGAAAATACAAAAACCGCCCTCCGGTTATGGATGGCGGTCAGCGTGTCAATAAAGTTTAATAATAGTTGGACGTTCGAGATTGCCACGGCACTCCGTGCCTCGCAATGACACAAATGATGGGCTTTTGGTTATGTCATCGCGAGGAGCGCAGCGACGTGGCGATCTCTTATCATGGCCTTTTTCGACAGTCTGACCGCCCTCCGGTTATGGATGGCGGTTTTCATGTGCCCCAGGTTTGTTATGGAAGAGCCGGTATTTCCCTGCTAATCCTTTCGGCAAATGTTATCTACCAGTATTGTGATATATGCCTGCCGCATCTCCTCATTGTACAGATCGATACCCAGTAATTCTTTCAGGTGCTCACCCATTAAGATTGGAAAATTCAACCCACTAACCAGGTTCAGGGCTTTCAGGGAAAGAACCTGGTCATCCAGACCCGGTGTTATTTTCCCGATGGTCTCCTTAATCAAGGCAAAGCCCTCATGGCGAATGAAAGCCAGGTATTCTTCCTGTACATTAAGGGGGTGGTCGTTGATGGCATGCCTGACCATGTTTTTCAAGATGTCCGGATATTCAACTACGATGCCGATAAAGCTGCTGACAAAGGTATATAATTTGGCCTTCTCGTCCTGGCCTTCCGTTTTTAAATACTCAAAAGCGCTTTTCAGCTGGTCGATAACATTCCGCAGTGCTTCATTGATCAGAACATCTTTGGACCCAAAATGGTAGTTCACGGCGGCTACATTGACACCAGCCCTTGCGGCGATTTTCCGGATGGTAATATTCTGGAGGCCTTCTTCAGCAATCATATCCATGGTAACCCTGATGATTCTTTCCTTGGTGCTGAGGCCGTTCAGCTGGTTTTCCACAGACTCTACCCCCAGTGTTTAAACAATGTTTAAAACAATTATAACGTAATAGCTGTTTCCCCCTCAATCGCCCAAAAACCCACCGTTGACGTAAATTCCGTTTTAGGATAGCATAAAACTACAGGTTATTCAAACATTGTTTGAATTATTGCTTCAAGGGTGGAGGGTTGGAATGGCGCGGACACTGCATATGGGCCTCGATGTGGGATCTACTACGGTTAAACTCATCATCATGGATGATAATGACAGGATAATCTATCAAAACTACAGCCGTCACCATGCCGATACCAGAAAACACGCCGGTGAACTCCTCAGGCAGGCCTATGCAGAGATCGGCAATGCACCCCTCACCGCCCGGGTAAGCGGTTCCGCAGGCATAGCCCTGGCCTCCATGCTGGGCATAGCGCATACCCAGGAAGTCATCGCCTGCAACCAGGCAGTGGAGCACTTTATCCCCCAGACCGACGTAGTCATCGAACTGGGCGGGGAAGATGCCAAGCTCACCTTCCTGCGCGGGGGATTGGACCAGCGCATGAACGGCATCTGCGCCGGGGGAACCGGCGCCTTCATCGACCAGATGGCTACCCTGCTGGGAACTGACGCTGCCGGATTAAACCAACTGGCCCAGAATTCTACCACCATCTACCCCGTAGCCGCCCGCTGCGGTGTTTTTGCCAAAACGGATATCCAGGTGCTGTTGAATGAAGGTGCCCGCAAGGAAGATATTGCCGCATCTGTGTTTCAGGCGGTGGTCAACCAGACCATCAGCGGCCTGGCGGCAGGAAAATCCATAAAAGGCCATGTGGCTTTTCTGGGCGGTCCCCTGCACTTTTTGCCGGAACTGCGCAAGAGATTTAAAGCCACCCTGCAGCTGGACGACCAGCATGCCATCTTTCCGGATCATGCCCAGTACTATGTGGCCATGGGAGCAGCCCTTACCTCCCGGGAGGATGGCCTTACCAACCTGCCCAGCCTGTTAAAACGTCTGGAAGAGTCAAGTGAAAATCACGAAATCTTCCGGTTGCAGCCTCTCTTTAAGGACCCGGAGGAACTGGAGCAGTTCCGCCGGCGGCATTCCCTCCACCAAGTGAACCTGGGAGACCTGGATTCCTTTGCCGGGGATTGTTTTCTGGGCATAGATGCCGGGTCCACCACTACCAAGGCGGTCCTTATAGATGATAAAGGTACCCTGCTATATTCCTATTACGGCAGCAATACCGGCAGCCCTTTAAATTCTGCCATCAATATCCTGAGAAACCTGTACAGCCACCTGCCGGCCGGCGCCCGCATTGCCCAGGCAGCAGTGACCGGCTATGGGGAAGGAATTATAAAAACCGCCCTGCGGGTTGACATCGGTGAAGTAGAAACCATGGCCCACTACCGGGCGGCCCGGTTTTTCGCTCCTGACGTGGACCTGATCCTGGACATCGGCGGCCAGGACATGAAATGCCTCAAGATCCGGGAGGGCAATATAGAAAACATCATGCTCAACGAGGCCTGCTCATCGGGATGCGGCTCCTTTATCGAAGGGTTCGCCAGTTCCCTGAACCTGTCAGTGCAGGATTTCGCCCATGCTGCACTGCTGGCCTCAGCCCCGGTGGATCTGGGCACCCGCTGCACGGTCTTTATGAATTCCATGGTGAAGCAGGCCCAGGCGGAAGGGGCCACCGTCGGGGACATTTCCGCCGGTCTCTCCTACTCGGTCATCAAAAATGCCCTTTTCAAGGTGATGAAGATCAGGAATCCCCGGGACCTAGGGGAGAGGATCGTGGTACAGGGCGGTACTTTTCAAAATGATGCAGTCTTAAGAAGCCTGGAGCTTATCACCGGCAAGGAAGTCATCCGCCCCAATATTGCCCCGCTGATGGGGGCCTTCGGCGCGGCTCTCATCGCCCGGGACCGCTGGTCCAAGGGCCAGATCAGTACCCTTTTGACCCCGGAAGAACTGGACCATTTCTCCATGCAGACCAATCTCACCAACTGCAAGGGATGCGGCAACACCTGCCTGCTGACTATAAATAAATTTGCCGACGGCAGCCGCTTTGTATCCGGCAACCGCTGTGAAAGGCACATCGCCGGAAAGCATGACCGGAAGGAAGCCCTGCCCAATATCTATGAATACAAGTATCAACGGCTCCGGTCCTATCAGCCCCTGCCGGAGGAACAGGCCCGCCGGGGAACTATCGGCATCCCCCTGGTCCTGAACATGTACGACAATTATCCCTTCTGGTATACCTTTTTTACCGAGCTGGGCTTCCGGGTGATAACTTCGCCCCGCTCATCCCGGTCCCTTTATGAACAGGGCATGGACACCATCCCGTCGGACACCATCTGCTTTCCCGCCAAACTGGTGCACGGGCATATTATTGCCCTGATCAAACAGGGAGTAAAAAGGATCTTCTACCCCTGCATCATTTATGAGCGCCTGGAGCAGAAGGAGGCCAACAACCACTTTAACTGCCCCATAGTTATTTCCTACCCGGAAGTCATCAAAAACAACATAGACTTGATAAGGGTGAAGGGCGTGCAGCTTATGACTCCCTTCCTGCCCTATTATGATAAAAAGCAGCTGATCAACCGGCTGTATGAAGAATTCCAAGAAATCCCGAAAAGAGAAATCGCCCGGGCTGTCAGCAAAGGCTGGCAGGAAGACCAGCGCTTCAAGGAGGACGTACGCCGGAAAGCGGAAGAAATCCTGGCCTACCTGGAGGAAACCGGCAGGCAGGGAATCGTGCTGGCCGGACGGCCGTACCACATTGACCCGGAGATCAACCACGGCATACCGGAACTGATAAATTCCCTGGGAATGGCGGTCCTGTCCGAAGACTCGGTGGCACACCTGGGCCATGTCCAGCGCCCCTTGCGAGTCATCGATCAGTGGATGTATCATTCCCGTCTCTATGCCGCCGCCGACTTTGTGAGCACCCAGCCTAATCTGGAACTGGTGCAGCTGACTTCCTTCGGCTGCGGCATCGACGCCATAACCGCCGACCAGGTGCAGGAAATCCTCAAATCCCAAGGCAAAGTCTACACCCTTCTTAAAATCGACGAAGGCAGCAACCTGGGGGCCGCCAAAATCCGGCTGCGCTCCCTCCTGGCCGTTACCCGGGAGAGGAGGAGCAATCCGCCCGCCGTTGAGCCGGTGCCCTATACCCAGAACAGGATCGTGTTTACGGAAAAGATGAAAGAGACCCATACCATCCTGTGCCCCCAGATGGCTCCCATACACTTTGAGCTCCTGGAAGCAGCCGTGAAAAGTGAGGGCTACCGGCTGGAGATCCTGCCTGAGGTGGACAGGGAGGCGGTGGACGAGGGCCTCAAATACGTGAACAATGACGCCTGCTACCCGGCCATAATTGTCATCGGCCAGCTGATGCAGGCCCTGAAATCAGGCCGGTATGACCTCGACAATACTACCGTGATTATATCCCAGACCGGCGGCGGGTGCCGGGCTACCAACTATATCGCCCTGCTCCGGAAAGCCCTCAAAGAGGCCGGCTTTGACAACATCCCGGTCCTGTCCGCCAACCTTTACGGCGCCGAGAAAAACCCGGGCTTTCAGATCACCCGCCGTCTTCTGAGAAAAGCTATCCGGGCAGTGGTCTACGGGGATCTGCTGATGCGGGTCCTGCACCGGGTAAGGCCCTACGAAAAAATCCCCGGTTCGGCCGAACTCCTCTACCGCAAATGGATGGACCGCTGCAAGGTTCACCTGGAGACGGATAACAAGAGAGTATATGCAGACAACCTGGAGGGAATCGTCAGGGATTTTGACCAGCTGGCCCTTTCCCCAGTGACCAAACCCCGGGTAGGGGTGGTGGGCGAGATCCTGGTGAAATACCATCCCGATGCCAACAACCAGATCGTGAAGGTCCTGGAACAGGAAGGTGCTGAAGTCATAGTCCCGGATCTGCTGGACTTCTTCCTGTACTGTGCCTATGACCAGGTATACAAATCCCGGTACCTGTCCGGCAAAACCAGCGAGCTGCTGCTGGGCAAGTATTTTATCCACTACCTGGAGAAATACCGCCAGCCCATGAAATACTTCCTGGAGAGAAGCCAGCGCTTTGATGCCCCTACTTCCATTTATCACAAGGCCAGCCTGGCCAGCCGGATCATGTCCCTGGGGCACCACTGCGGGGAAGGATGGTTCCTGACCGCTGAGATGATTGACTTTATCCAGCACGGGATCCCCAATATCGTCTGTGTGCAGCCCTTCGGCTGCCTCCCCAACCATGTAACCGGCAAAGGCATGATAAAGGAATTGAGAAGGAACTTCCCCGAAGCCAACATCACCGCCATTGACTATGACCCCGGCGCCAGCGGGATCAACCAGATCAACCGCCTGAAACTGATGCTCTCCGTAGCCCACAAAAACCTAAAGGATTCCGCCCGGGATCCCCATGCTTACTCATCTTTAGCCAAATTGCAGGCCGTAACCGAGAGAGGGTAGAATGTATATAACATAACCCAGGCCTAAGCACTGGCAGAAAGGAGATGGGCTTGATGCCACTTCATTTGGTGCGCAACGATATTACCAAAATGAAGGTCGATGCCATAGTCAATGCGGCCAATTCCGCTCTGCAGAGGGGCGGCGGGGTCTGCGGGGCTATCTTTGCCGCCGCCGGGGCCAGGGAACTGCAGGAAGCCTGCAACAAAATCGGGGGATGCAAAGTAGGCGAAGCGGTCATTACCCCCGGCTTCAGACTCCCGGCCAAGTACATCATCCACACCGTGGGTCCCGTCTGGCAGGGAGGCAAGGCCAATGAACCCCAGCTTTTGCGCAACTGCTATATCAATTCCCTGACCCTGGCCTTAGAGCATAAATGTGAATCTATAGCCTTTCCCCTGATCTCCTCCGGAATTTATGGTTATCCTAAGGATCAGGCCTTACATGTGGCAGTTTCCGCTATCAGTGAATTTTTGTTTACTCACGAAGCAAATGTTTACCTGGTGCTTTTTGATAAAAACGCGGTCACTTTAAGCGAAAAACTCTTTTCGGCCATTACCAAATATATTGATGATAATTACGCGGAGGAACACCTGCTCAGGGAGCGCCGCAGGGGTATCGAGCTTCTTGATACAAGCTACCACCATATACAGGAAAGTCCCCGGAGGTCTTTGGAGCATATATTGGACCAGTTGGACGAATCCTTCTCGGAAATGCTGCTGCGATTAATTGATGAAAAAGGCCTGACCGATGTGGAGACCTACAAACGGGCCAATATAGACCGCAAACTGTTCTCCAAGATCCGCAGCAATAAAGACTACCATCCCAGTAAGGTAACCGCTCTGGCCCTGGCTATTGCCCTTAAGCTGAACCTGGACGAGACCCTGGATCTGCTCAGCAAAGCCGGTTACACCCTGTCTCCCAGCAGCAAATTCGATGTGATCATCCAGTACTTTATTGAGGAAGGCAATTACAACATATTTGAGATAAATGAAGCCTTATTCTATTTTGATCAACCCACCCTGGGTTCCTGATTGTCGCTCTCCAAGCGACCATGGCCGCCCCTAAAATTGTTATCCTTCCATTAACAAAAGAAAGGGAGGATGACAAAATGAAAACTGATTTAACGGAATTAGTATTCATCCTGGATAGAAGCGGTTCCATGTCCGGTCTGGAAAGCGACACCATCGGCGGGTACAATGCCATGCTGAAAAAGCAGCAGCAGGAACCCGGCGAAGCCATCGTCACCACGGTGCTCTTTGATGATGAATACCAGCTGCTGCATGACCGCATCAATATCAAAGGCGTACGCCCTATCACTGAGAACGAGTATTTTGTACGCGGCACCACTGCTCTCCTGGATGCCATCGGCAGGACCATTCATAAGATCAGCAACGCTCAGCAGCATACCAGCCCTGAACACCGCGCCGGCAAAGTGCTGTTTGTAATCACCACCGACGGCATGGAAAATGCCAGCCGTGAGTATTCCTTTGCGAAAATCAAACAGATGATCGAACTCCACCAGGAAAAATACGGCTGGGAATTCATCTTCCTGGGCGCCAACATCGACGCCATTGCCACCGCCGAAGGTCTGGGCATTAGTGCTGACCGGGCTGCCAACTACCATGCCGACAGCCAGGGTACCCAGCTGAGCTACCTGGCAGTCAGCGAAGCCGTCAGTGAACTGCGCGCCAACCGGAAGATTAAGAAAGACTGGAAAGCCAGTATCGATGAGGATTTCATGAAGCGGGGAAAAAATAAAAAGTAATCTGCTGAAATATCATTGGTCTCCCCTAAGCTAAGGGGCAGACTTTTTTTTGTGTGCAGTTCTGCTCAAGTGTCATCGCGAGGAGCGAAGCCACGCGGCGATCTCTTCCAACAAACCTGCAGTCCATGTTTGAGATTGCTTCGCTGCGCTCGCAATGACACGAACGATGATTTTTCATTTATCGTGGCCTGGGCATCAGGTGATAATCGCCAGGAGCAAAGCGACGCGGCGATCTCATATATACCAGGACATTGGCGGCATTTTCAAAGGATAATGAACATGACTGTAGAATAAACAAAGGTAACCTGACGGACAGTTATTGTGGGAGGATTTGTAAATGGTGGATATTGCGTCTATAGCCAAACTAGGGGAAGCCAGAAAATATAATATTGATGAAACCATCGTTTATGCCGGAGACTCTGGCCATGAGATGTTTATAATCCTTAAAGGCAAAGTCGGTGTACTTATCAACTCCATAGACGGCTTTCCAATTAAGGTAGCAGAGCTGGGCCCAGGAGATTTCTTTGGCGAAATGTCATTATTAGAAGGTATGCCCCGCAGTGCTACTGTTGAAGCATTGGAAGACTGCATCGTCCTGGTTATCAACGAAAATAACTTCGAGAAGATCATTGCCCAACAGCCCAGTTTGGCTTATCGCATTATGAAGGGCATGAGCAGTCGTATACGCAAGCAAAATGAAGAGATCTCCAAACTAAAACAAGGGGAAGCTGGGGAATCCCAGGCCAGTGAAGTCAGTTCGTCAGTAAAAATTCTGGATGACTCAATTTTCCCGCCCAATCATAAGACTTACCCGCTGACTGCTTCACCGGATGATGAAGGGTTTTTGTTTGACCGGGAAGTAACTTGCCCGGTTTGTACACAAACCTTTAAGGTTAAGAGTGTCCGTTCTTCCAAACTGGGCAAACCCAAACCAGATACCAAAGAGGTCCATCTGCTTATTACAATAGCCGCCGTTCCACAACAGTTGAACAAGAGCAACGTCTTTCTCTGCTTTTAGGCGAGCTAAGCTTGAGATTAGGTAACAATGAAGAAGCATTGAAATTCTTCCGCGGCGCTTTAGTGAGAAAAGGCGACGGCAACAATACTATTAACCGCCAAGCCGAAGATAAAATTGCCCAGTTGCGCGAAGCTAGTAAAGCCTAAAGGGCAAAAGATCAACACATTAAACGAAGTGCATCCCGGCTTGAATTAGCAAAGGTCTGCCCAACCCAGGGGCAGACCTTTTTTATGTAAGGATTATATTCAGATGTCTTTCCTGGAAACTGGTTTCATCCTGCCATCGCGAGGAGCGCAGCCACCTGGCGATCTCTTTTCTCAGGCTCTTACCCCAGCCTGCATCAGAGGAGCAGTCAGCAGCTTATTCAAACAGTCTCCGCCTGTGTCATCGCGAGGAGCGCAGCGACGTGGCGATCTCTTTTCCCAGGCTATTTTACTTCCCCATCCTGCATCAGAGGAGCAGTCAGCAGCGGATTCAAACAGTCTCCGCCTGTGTCATCGCGAGCGTGCAGCGCGTGGCGATCTCTTTTCCCCGGCTATTTCACTTACCCCAGCCTGCATCAGAGGAGTAGTCAGCAGCGGATTCAATCAGTTTCCGCCTGTGTCATCGCGAGCGTGCAGCGCGTGGCGATCTCAATGCATTTGTTCACACTGAATGGCACAAAATAACCAGGGGTGATCGGAATAAAGAAAACAAACTGGCTGCAGCTTCTTATATCAGTAGGACTCATCGAGGCTATAGGATACCTGGGCAGTTTTCTGTCAGGTGACATGAAACCTGTGTATAACCCCCTGGAAAAACCGCCCCTGGCACCGCCCACCTGGGTGTTCAGCATAGTATGGCCCGTCTTGTACGCCTTGATAGGCATTGCCGCCTACCGGATCTACCGGCACCACAGCCAGGCAAGCAGGCAGGCTTTAATATGGTTTGGCGTGCAAATGTTCTTCAACTTCTGGTGGAGCATAGTGTTTTTCCGCTTTGAGCTATTCTGGGCCGCCGCGGCAGTCATCGTAATAATCCTCATCACAGCGGCCTATACCACCTATCTCTTCAGCAAGATAGACAAAACAGCCCAGTGGCTCATGATACCCTACCTGCTCTGGGTCATATTCGCCACTTATTTGAATATTGGCCTGGCCATTCTGAATTAGCATGTTTTTCACCTGCCTTTGCATATCTCCTGCCAGCGGAAATAGTTCATACGATTAATACAAACGGCCAGTATTCTTGCTGATTTCCCACATCCCAACACACCTGTATAACCCGAACGACAACTATGGCATTTTTCTGCCTGAAACTCACTTCCAAATAGAAGGATACGAATAAGAAAGATAGTATTTATGAAAATTGGGAGGGTTTTGGATTGCATAATGCTATAACGGGAATAGACCGCCAGCTTAAACCTCACCTGGAACAGGCAATACAACGGGCAGAGAGAATACGATTGATTGTGGCTTTTGTCATGTAATCAGGCGTAAAGCTGCTTGCTCCCCATCTCAAACTGGCTTCAGAACGCGGTGTTCCCATCCAGCTGTTAACTAGCCGTTACCTGTCAATAACTGAGCCTTCTGCAATTTATTATTTGTATGATCATGTAAAAGGTATCGACGTACGTTTTTATAGCGAAACCGTGCGGTCGTTTCATCCGAAAGCCTATATCTTTGACTACAGGGATGAGGGAGAGATATTTGTAGGTTCGTCCAATATATCCCTGTCTGCATTGACAACAGGAGTCGAATGGAATTACCGGTTTTTCAAAAGCGAACACCCCGAGGATTACCAGCACTTTTCCAATACCTTTGATTTACTATTCCAGTACTATTCGGAACCGGTAACAGAGGAACTGCTTAAAGCATATGCACTTTCCTACAAAAAGCCCAGAATTATGCGGTCTGAGGAAAATACATCTCCTCCGCAATTGCCCACACCTGAACCCCGGGGAGCACAGATCGAAGCTTTGTATTATTTAAAACAGGCGCGCCTCGAAGGTGTAAACAAGGGACTTGTGGTAGCAGCTACCGGAATAGGGAAAACCCACTTGGCAGCCTTTGATTCCTTGACTTTTGAGCGGGTGCTCTTTATCGCCCACAGGGATGAAATAGTACGACAGGCTTATGATATTTTCAGGTCCATTCGCCCTGCATCCCGGCTTGGCTTCTTTACCGGTGAGCATAAGGACTTCGGTGCAGACATTTACTTCAGTACCATACAGACCCTTTCAAGACCTGAGAACCTGCGAATTTTTCCTCCTGACTATTTCAATTACATAGTTGTAGATGAGTTCCACCATGCAGCTGCTGAAAGCTACCGGAGAGTTCTGAATTATTTTCAGCCGGACTTTCTTCTCGGCTTGACCGCAACACCCTTCCGCATGGATAATAAAGACATTTTTGAGCTATGCGGTGACAATGTGATTTATGAGATATCCCTGAAACAGGCCATTGAGCGGGATATGCTGGTTCCTTTCCGCTATTATGCCATCTATGACCCCACTGATTACGACAAAGTTGAATTTGTAAACGGGAGATATGTAATAGAGGATCTGGAAAGAGAGCTGTCGCACACAGACAGGGCTGACCTGATATTGACCCACTACCAGAGACTAGCGGGAGAAAGAACCCTGGGATTCTGCGTGTCCATAAAACATGCTGAGTTTATGGCACAGTATTTTACCGAGCATGGAATTAAATCAGCTGCAGTTCACAGCGGCCTGTCAGGCAACAACTGCTCAGCAGACAGGCATGAGGCAGTTGAAATGCTGAAGAACGGTGAAATTCAAGTGATCTTCGCGGTAGATATCTTTAACGAGGGTGTCGATATCCCGGTTGTGGATACCGTAATGTTCCTGCGGCCAACAGAGTCCTACGTGGTTTTCCTGCAGCAGTTAGGCCGGGGGCTACGCAAATATCAAGATAAACATTATCTAACCGTGATAGATTTTATCGGGAACTATAAAAGAGCTCACTATGTACCCTTAATTCTTGCCGGTGAAAACCCATGGACCTCACAAAAACCGGTTGTACGTAATCCGGAAGAATACAACATGCCCGAAGGCTGCATGATTAATTTTGATTTTCGTATAATTGACCTCTTCCAGGAGCTGGCTGCCCGTGATCCCAAAAGCTTCAGGATGCGTGATACCTATGCGCGCCTCAAGCAATCATTAAAAAGACGTCCAACTAGGGTAGATATTTATGAAGGAAGCGATATACCTATCCGGGAATACCTGAAGGAAGGCTGGCTCAGGTTTCTCAAACAAATGGGGGATTTGGACCCAACGGAAGAAAGCTGGCTGGGAACAGCCGCAGAGGAATTCCTGAAAGAGATCGAGAAGACTCATATGACTAAAGCCTACAAGGTACCCACAATCAGTGCATTCTTAATTGGTGGTACTATTGTACCGAGAGTACACCTTGACCAAATAGCTGAGGAAATACGGAGTTTTTACTTTGACAACCCCCTACACCAAAAGGACCTGAACGATCCCAGTAACCGTAATTGGAGGAACTGGGGACTTAAAGAATTTGCCAATCAAGCCAGGAAAAATCCGGTTAACTTCCTCAGCCGGGGGCGATTTTTCCACTATGATGAAATAAACAAGGTAATGTATATAGACTCTTCTGTTGAACCATTCCTGTTACTGCTAACTCATAATATCCAGAAATAGACAGTGTTAATTGTCCAGAAGTTGATGGAGATAGTGTCCATAGCAATTGTTGCTCCCCCGTAAGGGGCAGGGAGAACTAAACCAGCTCTCCCTGGATGACCAACTTGACCATGTGGTCATCAATGATTCTCCGGTTGTTCTGTGCCCCATAAAGCAGGCAATGTGTGCAGACCTTGTTAACCATCCTGGCTGCTCCACCGGAAAACATGAAAATCTCATCGATTGCCTGATCGGAGAAGATATCATGGTCCGCACCTGCGTATTCCAGGTGCCGTTTTATGTATTCTCCTACTTCAGCTCTGTCCAGGTGGGGAAGCCGGCATATAAGGTCAATCCTTTGCCTTATCGCTGCGTATGATTGCAGCTTAAGTCTTTCTAATAGTTCGTTCTGACCAACCAAAACTAAAGCCATGGGACCTGGGCATCCATCTTGAAGTTCAGCAAAAACCGGACTTCCTCCAACATCTCTTTATCCAACAGGTGGGCTTCATCTACGATTACCACCGGCTGCAGATTATGTATGCCCTTCAGCAGCTCAATTTCCCTATGCAGCTGGCGTTTGGCATCTCCCCGATAGAATTTGGCTTCACATCCTAACTGCTCAAGAAGACCTTTGTAAAAATGCCGGGGAGTTAGCTTGGAATCGGCCAGATACATTACCATGAATCGCGAATTGTTCAGGATATCTTTGAACTTGCGTATAGTGGTGGTCTTTCCTGTGCCACAGTCCCCGGTTACTACTACAAAATGCTGGCGCTCTGCGGCGTATTCCAGTCTCCCCAGGGTCTCTTCCAACCAGTGGGACTGGTACAACTGATCGGTGGGAATATCCCGGCAAAAGGGAGTTCGCTTAAATCCATAGAATTCCTCAAACACTATCTTTGCCCTCCTTGCGCACTTTCCGATAAGAGACCACGGGGGCGGGAATCTTTTGGCGCTCCTGATTCTTTTTGGCTGCGGCACTCAGCAGCCGGGAGGAATCGGCTGGTTGGGGCAGTAAATGATCTGGCATCTGGGGTCTTTTCCCGCTATGCTCTCCTACTTCCAATGGGCGTACTCTAAAGGGTTCATGGTTTTGGTATTCAATGTTTAATTCGCTTGTATCGGCCGGGTCATAAACAACATTTACCTTACAGCCGATAAAGTTGAGACCTACCTCATACTTGCGCCCTTGAAAGCTGATGCAGCCCGATTTGTCTACTTTTCTTTCTTCACAATGCATGAAGGCGTCGGCTAGTATTTCGGGGTCCAGGTATTTCAAGGGATGTTTGTCGCTGTGATAAGCGGTATAGGGGCTGATGTTTTCGCCCAATGCTGTGTGGGGTTTGTGCTGATAACATTCTTCCAGCCAGACGGCGAATAGCTGGTTCAATCGTTCCAGGGTTTGCGGTTTTTCTAATGATACCTCGGCTAAAAATGAGTCAATTAATCTGTTGAATCTTTCCGGTTTTCCGGTGGATTCCGGTGAATAAGGCTTGGCATAGAGCAAGCGTATGCCCATTTGGGAACAGGCTCTGACCATCCAATTGTTCCGGTACTGTTTGCCGTTATCGAAGTATACTCTTTCGGGTACTCCGTACTTTAGAATTGCCTTGCGGAAGGCGTCTTCTACAATGATTTGATCCAGGGTGGGATAGAATTCTCCGTGGAGAATAAACCGGGTGGCGTCATCAATGAAGGTTACCAGGTAAACCTGCTTCTTGCGTCCATACTGGCCAATAGGCAGGTAGGGGCCGTATTTCACGTCGGAATGCCATAACTGGTTGCGATATTTCCTTTGAAAGCGCCGGGCGGCGGTACCGCTTTGGGCATAAAGCTTCATATGCCGGGCACTGTACCCTCGCTCGGCCAGTTTTTCCTGCAGGGTGCTGCGCTTGATCTGGCCTGGCTCTACCAGGCCCTCCCACTCCAGAATCTGAATTATCTGGGATATGCTGCGGCTGGGTACCTGCCGGCGCAGCAGGATGGCTTGTTCCAGAATGTTCTCTGGTATGGCTTCTCCCCCTCGCCCTCCTTTGCCTTTGGGCTTGAGGCCGTTAAAGCCATCTTTTCGGTAATGGGACAAATAACGGCGCAAGGTTCGTTCTGATATCCCGGATTCTTCGCATATCCTGGCTTTAATTTGCCGGGCCTGGCCAGGATCTAAACCTTTGTCCAGAAGCGGGGATAACAGCTGCATCCGCTGGGCAGCAATTTCTTCGGCTTTCTTTTGGTCTTTCATGCTGTTCCTCCTTTGTCAGGGTTAGGTTTCAGCATGAGTCTAGACCATGTCCATTATGGACAGAATGCCAAACGGGTATGTGGCCAAAGATTTAAATTTGCCAGCGGTCGGACAATTCTTGCCAGCCATCCCGGGGCATCTCCAACATGATGCCAAATTCTGTGGAGCTTGGACTGGGGAAGTAGGGATGCATCCTTCACAGATTCATAGCCGTACCTGATCTTGATGGCTTGCAGGCAGCCCTGAAAGTAATCAGCCAGGTTGTTAAACCAATGCCGCCAGCGGCTTAGGGTTGATTCATCTGTGGGTATGCTCAGTCCTGGTTTTCCGGTTATCACTGCTTCAATACTTTCACTGACGTGGAGCTTGTAGGGAACGAGTTTGTCAGGAAGTTCATGATGAATGCGCCTGCACTCTTGGCATCGCAGTCTGCGGATGACCAGGATTATTTTTTCCCCCTTATCATCAATGCAGATCCGCTTTCTGCTGCCGATTACTTTCAGCCGTCCGTTACAGCAGGGGCAACAAATCTGCTCCTCGCTCCTAACAAAAAACCCCTTTTGCGGGGTTCTCTATCAGCTCATAATCTGTTACAATGACCATACTGACTTTGTTTGGACGTCCTTGGTGCTTCTTTGACCCAGCAGCACATTAAACAAGGACGTCTTTTCCTTTCTTTGAAATAATCTATGGTCATTATATCCAGCAATTCTTGGACAGGCAATTTTGTCAGCTTTTGGTCAGGTTAGAGTGGCAGTAACAAGATACAGTTAAGTCAATATTGGAAACAGAAAAGCAGCGACTGGGGTTGCAGGAAGTTAAAT
>LFSR01000030.1 GCA_001513155.1 Syntrophomonas sp. DTU018 | reverse complement strand
TTTAACGATGTATTCACTGCACTGACTTCAAGAAAAACGGAGTTATGCAAAATCCTCATATTTATAAAATGAGGAGGGTGATTGCATTGATGAAACCTGTTAGGCGTAGTATTGTTTTGCTGGTAGTTATGGCTATGCTGGCTTCCCTGGTAGTTGGCTGCAGTTCTTCTAAAACCGAAACCGGTGACCAGGCCCCGAAAGCTGAGACCCAATACATAAATATTGCTACGGGCGGAACCGCCGGTACTTACTTCCCCCTGGGCGGAGCTATAGCAGAAATACTGAATGACAGCATTCCCGGAGTGAATGCTACCGCCGAGGCTACCAACGCATCGGTAGCTAACGTAAACCTGTTAAACGGCGGCAGTGTACAATTAGCTTTTATACAGAATGATGTCAGTTATTACGCTGATAAAGGACAAGAACTTTTTGAAGGCAATCAGGTCACCGGTTTGCGGGCTCTAGCTACCCTTTATCCGGAAACCGTGCAGATGATTACCCTGAAAAGCTCGGGCATTAAGTCTGTGGCTGACATGAAGGGCAAACGTATTGCGGTGGGTGCTGCCGGCAGCGGTGTTGAAGCTAACGCCCGTCAGATCCTGCTAGCCAATGGTATTACTTATGATGATATAAAAGTACAATACCTGTCCTTTGCCGAAGCTGCCAATGGCTTGAAGGACGGCAATATTGATGCCGGATTCATAACCGCTGGGTTCCCCACGGCAGCTATCCAGGACATTGCCGCACAACATGATGTAGTGCTGATCCCGGTAGATGATGCCACTGCTGACAAGCTGATGGCCCAGTACCCGTTCTATACTAAAATCACCATTCCTGCGGGTACTTATCCCAAGCAGGAAGCTGATGTGCAGTCATTAGCAGTTAAAGCCATGCTGGTAGCCATGGAGGATATGGATGAGCAATTGGCTTATGATATTGTTAAGGCTATCTATTCCAACCTGGATAGATTAAAGGCTGCTCACTCGGTGGGTGAACTTATAACCAAGGAAACAGCTCAAGAAGGTATTTCTATTCCCATGCATCCGGGAGCAGAAAAGTATTTCAATGAATAGGGATTGAAGATAGGTGCTAAGCAAAGCCTGGATCAAAGTGCTATTAGGTTTTTTTGCCCTAAGCCTGGCAGCCGGGTTAATATTTTACCCGCTGCCAGTGCTGCAGGTTAAGGATACTAACGACCAGGCTTTGCTGATTCCCTTGCTAAGGGGAAAAAGCTTTTCTCTGGAATATGTCCACTCGGTACAAAAGTCCCCGGTCCGGGAGAATTTTGCTGCAGTGGCGGGGAATCAAATACAACTTACTTCTACCACCTTCCAAACACTGGGAGTCGGCCTGCCTTTCCTGTCAACTGAAGGTCAGTTGGTCAACAACCAGGGTACCTTTGAATTAACCGGCCAAAACCGGGTATTCCGGGAAATACGACTGGCGGTTATGCCCGTATCCTATCAAGGCTTGGTGTATAATAATCACCAGTATTTACTGAGTAATTATTTTTTGCCGGGAAGCCTGGTAGAAATCAGTATCCAGTCGTATTCCCCAGGTTACCTGATCTGGCATAGAATTGCAGTTATTTTTAAGGGAGGATTATTGTGGATAAACCAGTCACTACACCAGGAAATGAAGTAAATATAGATGAATTGCTGGCCCGCTACGATCGAGAATCCGATTACCGCCGCTTCGGAGGCTATGGGAAATGGGTAGTAGCCCTTATAGCCATAAGCTTTTCACTATTCCAGCTTTACACTGCCGCTTTCGGGGTACTGGATGCCCACCTGCAGCGGGCAGTGCACCTGGCTTTTGCCATGGCGTTGGTGTTTTTGCTGTATCCCAGCCGCAAAAGCTGGTCCCGTGAACACCTGCACTGGATAGATGCGGTTTTGGCGGTGGTTGCCACGGCTATGCCCTTGTATATAGTGGTCTTCTATAAAGAGCTGGTGTACCGTGCGGGAATGACAACTACTACCGATATGATAATCGGAGCTCTGGGTATCCTGCTGGTTTTAGAAGCCGCCCGCCGTGTGGTAGGTTGGCCACTGGTGACTGTAGCTCTGATATTTGTTGTCTATGCCTTTGCCGGACCTTATATCCCCGGCACCTTTGGTCACCGGGGTGTACAATTGGAATTACTGGTAGACCATTTATTTTTCACAACGGAGGGTATTTTCGGCATACCTTTGGGGGTTTCGTCTACTTTTATCTTTTTGTTTATTCTTTTTGGTGCTTATCTGGATAAAACCGGACTGGGCAAGTTCTTTATAGATCTGGCCAATGCTATAGCGGGCTGGGCCAGCGGCGGCCCTGCCAAAGTAGCGGTTATCTCCAGTGGTTTAATGGGGACCGTATCGGGAAGTTCCGTGGCCAACGTGGTAGGCACCGGAAGCTTTACCATTCCCATGATGAAGAAATTGGGCTACCGTCCGGAGTTTGCCGGTGCGGTGGAAGCTGCTGCCTCCACCGGCGGTCAGCTTATGCCTCCTATTATGGGAGCAGCCGCCTTTTTGATGGCCGACTTTGTGGGTATACCCTATATACAAATTGTCAAAGCCGCAATAATTCCCGCCCTGCTCTATTTTACCGGTGTTATGATCGGTGTTCATTTAGAAGCCAAAAAGAATGGATTAAGAGGTATGTCCCGCGATGAGTTACCGAATGTATTACGTCTGTTAATGGACCGGGGCCATCTGGCGCTGCCTTTAATAGCTATAGTTTACTTGCTGGTAGCTGGCTATACGCCCATGCGGGCCGCTTTATGGGCTATTGGTCTTTCCATCGTATGCGCTATGCTGCGCAAATCCACTCGCATATCTTGGCGGGATATCATTAAGGGTCTGGAGGATGGAGCTCGCTCAGCCCTGGGAGTAATCATTGCCTGTGCCACCGCTGGTATTATCATTGGGGTGGTAACTAAAACCGGCCTGGGATTAAAACTGGCTTCTTCCCTGGTGGATTTGGCCCATGGCTATTTGCTTCCCACCCTGTTCTTTACCATGATTACCTCTATTCTATTGGGTATGGGAGTTCCCACCACGGCCAACTACGTTATTACTTCTACCATAGCCGCTCCTGCAATCATACAGCTGGGAGTTCCTATATTGGCGGCTCATATGTTTGTCTTCTATTTCGGAATCATTGCCGATATTACTCCTCCGGTAGCCCTGGCAGCCTTTGCCGGATCCGGTATTGCCAGGAGTGATCCGCTCAAAACGGGGATACAGGCTTCCAAACTGGCCATAGCTGCTTTTATCGTGCCCTATATCTTTGTATTGTCACCGGTTATGTTGATGGTAGATGTTACACTGCCCAAGGTGCTGTTGATAATATTAACCTCTACTCTGGGGATGCTGGGATTGGCAACCGCCGTTGCCGGATACCTGCTGACCCATGCCCACTGGCTAGAGCGCATCATGTTCTTTGTGGGCGGTTTGCTGATGATAGATCCCAGTGTCACCACAGATGTCATCGGTTTTGTACTGTTGATGGTGGCCTTTGTTATTCACAAGATCAGAGCTGGTGCCCAAGCTAAAAATAAACCCGGCCCTATGGCAGCTTAAAAATTGCCCTGTGGGCACAGGCCGGATTCCTCCGCCCAGGTGCTTATGACAATTTTAATGCAACAAAACCAATGCCCCCGGTAGGTTTTTCTAACGGGGGCATTTTATTTGGCTATTGAGTAATAAAAAGCTTTTTATTGTCCTACACTGTGGTAAACAAGTTAATCCTTTGAACTAAAAGGAGGACAGCCCTTGGCCTTATGGCGGGAAGTAATAATCCAACTATACCAGCGCTGTAAAGACCATCAATTGACTGCCCTGGCCGCCCAGCTTACCTTTTACCTGGTGCTGGCCTTCTTCCCCTTTCTTATCTTTTTGATTACCCTGCTCAGCTATTTTCCCCTGGCCAGTGATCTGCCTCTGGACCAACTTGCGGGAATATTACCCTGGGAAGCTTATGTGCAGGTGCGGAAAATAATCGAGGAAACCCTGCAAGCCCGCTCCCATACCCTCCTTTCTATCGGCATGCTTATCGCTGTCTGGGCTTCTTCCACGGGTGTCAGCGCTCTCATTTACGGCATAAATCAAGCCCATTGTGATAAAGAAACCCGCTCCTTCTGGAAAGTGCGCGGATTATCACTGCTATTCACCCTGGCTTTAGCTTTAATTATTTTATTTGCTTTTATAATGCTGGTCCTGGGCAGGATAATGGGGGAGTCTTTGTTCTCCCTGCTGGGGGCTGATCATTACTTCACCCGTTTGTGGAGATATATCCGCTACTTGATTCCCCTGACTACTATGCTGCTGGTTTTTAACCTCCTTTACCGGTTCAGCCCCAACCTTAAGCTGAATTCCCGGGAAGTCCTGCCCGGAACCATACTGGCCAGTGTGGGCTGGATTGCCACCTCATCCGTTTTTGCTTGGTATGTGGAGCACTTTGCCGATTACTCCCTGATCTACGGCAGTCTGGGAGGAATCGTAATACTGCTGATCTGGCTGTATTTAAGCTCGGCAGTAATTCTGCTGGGAGGGGAATTAAATGCGGTACTGGTCCGCCGGGGGTTTTAAACTGGTGATGGGCTTTTCCTGGACTCCACCAAACCCCTGTACCAATGGCCGGCGGTCTGATCCATTATCCGCTGACGGGCACCCCGGGGCCACCCTGGCCTGTTTTTATCCGGATCGGGCCTATTTCCCGTCTGGTAGAAATTTTGGTAATTGGCTCCAATTATGTCCAGGAATTCGTCCAGGTGATAGATTCGGAATCGTTCCACACCGCATCGCTCGGCAATTTCCTCCAGCAACCGCAGCCCTATTTCCTCATAATCTGACTGCCGGGTAATTTCCAACAACTGGCAGTAACGGGGCAAAATCTGCTCAAACAGCATGCGCCGGTGTGATCCTCCTCTAAAACCCATTAACCGCCCCAGGTCACGGACTAGCTCTGCATCCAGGGCCAGAAAACAATCCAAAAAATAATCCTTATTCCAGGGGTGGATATAAAAGCGGAATCCCTTCAGCTGGTGCATGGTCTTTAAGGCATCATAATAGCCCATTTTCAAATTGGTGCGGGCTCTTTCCGGGCTGAACTGCAGTATGCCTCCCAAGTGGTCGGATGGGCTTATATAAGTAAGATGCAGGTCTTTCTGCCGCACCCGCCGGTAGCGCCCTGGTCCATGGGTGCGCAGGACAATAATCTCCCGGTAGCCTTTGTCTACCAACAGCTTAACCGGCAGATTGTCGTGCAGTCCCCCGTCCAGCATCCGGCGGCCTTCTACCGGATCTACTTTGAACCCCGGCAGACTAGCGCTGGCCATCAGGTAATCAGCCAGCATTCCCTCAGGAATATCTTCCAAAAACAACTCCAGAGGCCGCATATCAGGGAGGGATATGGTTACCAGGCCAAAATCCAGCCCGGCCTGGCGAATTACCTCTTCCTTTACCATCTGGGCTATTAATTCTTTTAACGGTGTTACATCCAGACCTCTTTCCCGGAAAATAACCCGCAGGCGCTGAATTAAGCGGGGCAGGCTTTCCCGGCTTAAGCCCAGGCGGGTGATGTGCTGCATTTCTGCAGAATCCAGCTTAAATACCCGATCCGGGGTAATATCCCACCACAGCTGATAAGCCAGCTCAGTATCCCCTTGAGCTATCATGGCACCGTTAAGGGCTCCTACTGAGGTTCCGGCAATGCCTTTGATCTCTATTCCCATTTCCTGAATCGCCCGGTAAGCTCCGATTTGATAGGCGCCCCGGGCTCCGCCCCCTTCCAATACCAGACCGATCAGCGTCTTCACCCCCGTGATAAAGGTATTGCGATGTCACATTCGGTGTCGGCCACTACGAATGAATAACCATTTGAGTACTTTTGTTGTGAAAATGGCTTTTCTAGTGTATCATTGCGAACCCCTGAAAGGAGGGCGGCAATCTCAATGCAAGTTCACGTTTTTAGTCAACAGATCGCCACAGCACTTCGTGCCTCACGATGACACAACGCAGTTTAGCAGGAATATTAGCTGGCGAGTGACTTACGACGAGCCGTTGCAGCACACGGCGAAACGGAGGGCTGCGAAGCGGAGCGAGAAACAGGATGTTTCGAGCAGCGAGTACTGAGTGCATGGATGCCGAATTACGAGTGGTCCGCTTCGCACTTAAAGTTTGCCGATGTGCTGCAGGCAAGGAGTCATGGAGCGAGCCGGCTAATAGTCCTGCTAAACTGCGGTTAGCGTTTATCAGTATTGAGATCGCCATGTAGTTTCGCTCCTCACGATGACAATATCGCTATCTTCTGAGAACAGAGTGGTTAATTTCACCGCGAACTGCAAAACCTCCCGCTGGCTGAAGAGGGAGGTTTTTTATTAGCATTTCATGATCTTTTTATTTTATCCCCAGCTTCTAGCAATTAGGGAGCAGGGGGACAGCCTGAGGACTCTTCCCGCCCACTTTTCATGTATCCGGTCACATCTTCTACCGGCTGGTTATACAGTTCACGGGCAGCCTTCTGGGTAAACTGTACACCTGCTAAAACAACCAGGGCGCCCGCAAACTGCAGCAGGCTGAAACTTTCTCCCAGGACCAGCCAGGCTGTGGCTACGGCAAAAACAGGAGTTATATTATTGAATATCGCTACCCGTGTACTTCCCAGATATCTTATTCCCCATACCCAGATCATATTGGCCAGGGCTAAAGCCAGGACTCCGGAATAAACCGCACTCGACCATCCTTGGATGGTAACCTTATGCCAGTCAACGAACACCATCTCCGGCAAGGTAACGACAGTAAAAAATCCTGCCGCCACCGTCAGCACCCAGGCTATTATCTGGAAGGGATGGTATTTCTCAACTAAAGGCCGTGAATACACGGTAAAGTAACCGCATAGGAACTGGGCAGCCAGCATAACCAGTACCCCTTTTATATCAGCAGGGGATATGGACAAACCGGCCTTGCTCCCCAGCACAATTAGTATCACTCCCGATAAAGAAACAGCTACCCCGGCGGCTAATTTGGGGCTGCTCTTTTCCATGCCGGTAAAGCGATTGATAATCAATACGCTTACCGGAATCAGAGCCATAATTATGGAGCAGTTTCCGGCTGCCGTCAGGCTGACGCCAAAAGTTATACCTACCTGGGGCAAAGCAAATCCCAGAACACCCAAGGCCAATACCGCCCTGCGGTCCTCCGGCAGCATCCTCCGGTATATCTTCATTGCCCCAACACACGCCCAAGCTGTTAAAGCGCTTATTATCAACCGGGTAGTGTTAAATACCAGGGGGGAAAGTTCCTGCAAACCCAGTTTCATTACCGTAAAATTGGCTCCCCAAATGGCATTACACGCCAGCAGGCAGAGGACCATACGAAGGGGACTCACCATTATTGCTCCTCTCCACTAAACCAGTAATAATTAACCCAATTAAAAAAGGCTGCCCCCGGAGAGGCAGCCTCCGTTGGTATGTCTTATCCTTCCCGGCTTTGAATCTTTGCCCAGGTATCCCGCAGTCCTACAATTCGATTGAAGACCAGTCGTTCGCTGGTGCTGTCCGGGTCTACCACAAAGTAGCCCTGCCGCAGGAACTGGTACCTGCTTTCCACCGGAGCATCTTTGAGACTGGGTTCCACCAGGCAATCAGTGAGAACTTCAAGGGAGTTGGGATTCAAGAATTCGGTAAAATCCGTGCCCTCTTCTTCATCATCGGGGTTCTCTTTCAGGAAAAGGTTGTCGTAAAGGCGCACTTCCGCCGGCAGGGCATGGGCAGCAGATACCCAGTGCAGGGTGCCTTTCACCTTGCGGCCGGCATTGGGTCCGCCGGTTTTGGAATCGGGGTCATATGTGCAGTGCAGTTCTACAATATTGCCCTGGTCATCCTTGATTACCTCTTCGCATTTAATTATATAGGCACTTTTCAGCCGTACTTCTCCGCCCGGTCTGAGCCGGAAATACTTTTTGGGAGGATCTTCCATGAAGTCTTCCTGCTCGATGTATATTTCCCGGCTAAAAGGAATTTCCCGGGTTCCCATTTCCGGCTGTTCCACATTGTTCTCCGTGGTCAGCCACTCCACCTGGCCCTCGGGATAATTGGTAATAACCACCTTCAAAGGACGGAGAACCGCCATCACCCGGGGAGCCCGTAGATTCAAGTCTTCACGAATACAGTGCTCCAGCAAAGCTATATCCACGGTACTGTTCCGTTTTGCTACTCCGATGCGCTCACAGAAATCGCGGATGGCTTCGGGAGTATATCCCCGGCGCCGCAGTCCGGCAATGGTTGGCATGCGGGGATCATCCCAGCCCCGCACTATACCCTTTTCAACCAAGAGGCGCAGCTTGCGCTTGCTCATTACCGTGTAGGTCAAATTCAAGCGGGCAAATTCTATCTGCTGAGGACGACCATAGATTTCTTTGCCGTAGTCCACATTCTCTATAAACCAATCATACAGAGGCCGGTGATCAGCAAATTCCAGAGTACAGATGGAATGGGTAATGCCCTCCAGGGCATCGGACAGGGGATGAGCAAAATCATACATGGGATATATGCACCACTTGTCACCGGTCCGGTGGTGATGGGCATGCTGAATCCGATAAATTACCGGATCCCGCATATTCAAGTTAGGAGAAGCCATATCGATCTTAGCCCGCAGCACCCGTGACCCATCGGGGAACTCCCCGTTCTTCATGCGCTCGAACAGTTCCAGATTCTCTTCCACGGAGCGATTGCGATAGGGACTTTCCCGGCCGGGTTCGGTCAGAGTACCCCGGTACTCCTTGATTTCCTGGGCACTCAGGTCGCAGACGTAGGCCTTGCCCTTCTTTATCAGTTGGCAGGCAAACTCATACAGCCGGTCAAAGTAATCGGAAGCATAATACAGCCGGTCCTCCCAGTCAAATCCTAACCAGCGCACATCCTCTTTTATGGATTCGACATACTCGGTTTCCTCTTTGCTGGGATTGGTATCGTCAAAGCGCAGGTTGCACAATCCCCCGTTGGCAGCAGCCAAGCCGAAATTTAGGCAGATGGATTTGGCATGGCCAATGTGCAGGTAACCATTGGGTTCGGGAGGAAAGCGGGTGTGTACCCGTCCGTTATTTTTACCCATCATTAAATCTTCGCTGATTATATTCTGAATAAAATTGACGGGCAGATTATCAGCTGTCTCCTGACTCAGCGATTTTTCGTCCCGGTCACTCATAATATAGCTTCCTCCTATCTCAAAGCACTACAGCTGTTCTTAAATCTCGAGTCTTATACCATCATAATTAATCCCCCTGCTGCTTGCAAGCTATTTGCTCTCCTTCGCATAAGATCAGCTTCCCACTGCTCATAATAAGGTTACCCGGCTGTTAATTAAGTTTTTACGGCATGCATACCACCAGCGAAAAATTCTCACATTAATAATATGTGGCACAGAAAGGAGTTTGTTAGCAATGCGCCTTGAAATCGGTAATTTCCCTGTAAAAGACATTCGCTTCGGTGATCAGACCTCTTATCACCAGGGCATCCTTACCATTAACAAAGAGGAAGCCCTGGCGGTAGTCTATGAGGACGATCACATTATCGATGCTGACCTGGTGATTGCCCGCCCCGGGGAGTCGGTGCGGATCACTCCGGTTAAGGAAGCTATTGAACCCCGCTGCAAAGTATCGGGCGGGGTCATGTTCCCGGGCATGACCAATGATCTGGTGCGGGCCGGCCAGGGCAGAACCCACGCTCTGAAAGGCATGAGCCTTACCGTAGTGGGCAAGCACTGGGGAGGATTCCAGGACGGGGTAATTGATATGAGCGGGCCGGGTGCTGTTCATAGCTATTACTCCCAACTGATAAACCTGTGCCTGGTGGGAGATACGGATGAAGAATTTGAACGGCATGAGCAGCAGAAAAAGAATCGGGCCCTGCGCTGGGCCGGGCACCGTCTGGCTGAATACCTGGCCAAGTGTGTGGAACACCTGACTCCGGAAGAAATTGAAGTATATGACCTCCCGCCCATTACTCAGCGCTCTCCGGAAGTAATGGCTTTGCCGGGAGTAGTATATGTGATGCAGTTGGATTCCCAAATGGAAGAGATGGGCTACAATGCTCTGGTGTACGGCTGGGACTCCAATCGCATGCTCCCGACCTTTATGCACCCCAACGAGGTTCTGGACGGGGCCATAGTGTCGGGAAGTTTCATGCCCAGTTCCTCCAAGTTCTCCACCTACGACCACCAGAACAACCCGACCATCAAGCGTCTCTACCAGGAACATGGCAAGACCATCAACTTCCTGGGGGTTATCATGTCCAACCTGAATGTCAGATTGGAGGAAAAAACCCGTTCCGCCTTGTTTGTAGCCCAAATCGCCAGCACTCTGGGTGCCCAGGGAGCCATTGTAGCTGAAGAAGGCTATGGCAATCCCGATGCTGACTTTATCCAGTGCATAGTGGAACTGGAAAAAGCCGGGGTCAAAACCGTAGGTATCACCAATGAATGCACCGGACGGGACGGCAGGTCCCAGCCTCTGGTGGCTCTGGATCCCAGGGCTGATGCCATTGTCTCCACGGGTAATGTTTCCGAATTACTGGATCTGCCGCCTATGGATAAAGTAATCGGCGAACTGGAATCCATAGCCCGGGACGGCAATTCCGGAGGCTGGGCTGAATCCGTCAGACCTGACGGCTCCATCATTATTGAGGACAACGCCATGTTCTGCGGAGATATGATCTGCGGATTCTCCACCAAGACGGTTAAGGAATACTAAGGGGGCGAAAAAGTTGAAAAAAGGTATTCTCTATATCAACCAGTTTTTTGGCCAAATCGGCGGTGAAGAGCAGGCCGACTTTGAGCCGGTCATCCGGGAAGGCTTAGTAGGACCAGCCACAGCCCTGGACGAAGCACTGGATGATGTGACTATAACTCACACCATTATCTGCGGGGACAACTACATGGGCTCCCATACGGAAGAAGCCTTAAGGAGAATTAGTGGCTTCCTGCAGGATAAGGACTTTGACATCTTCTTTGCCGGGCCTGCTTTCCGGGCGGGACGTTATGGCATTGCCTGCGGCAATGTGTGCCAGATGGTCCAGGAACAGTTCAAGGTGCCGGTGGTTACTTCCATGAATGATGAAAACCCCGGTGTGGAAATGTTCCGCCAGAAAATATACATCCTCAAAGGCGGAAAAAGTGCCGCTGATATGCGCAAGGATATCAAAGCTATGGCTCAGCTGGGGCAAAAACTGGCCAAGGGAGAACCCATCGGTGCCGCCCAAGATGAAGGCTACTTTGGCCGGGGAGAACGTCACCAAACCGTTATGGATCCCCCCATACCGGCGGCTGACCGGGTAGTGGATATGCTGCTGAAAAAACTCAACAACCAGCCTTTCCAATCGGAGTTGCCTATCCCTAAACCGGACCGGGTTCCCATTGCTCCTGCGGTTAAAGACCTGAGCAAAGCTACCATAGCCTTTGTTACCTCCGGGGGTATTGTACCCAAGGACAACCCGGACCGGATTCAGTCTGCTTCGGCTACCAAATGGGGACGTTACAACATTTCCCAGTATAAAGACCGCTTGCCCGCCGGAGAATACAAAACCATCCATGCCGGCTATGATCCGGCCGCGGCCAACGAAGACCCCAACCGGATCTTCCCTCTGGATGCCCTGCGGGCTTATGAAAGGGAAGGCAAGTTCGGTAAACTGCACGATTACTATTACGCTACGGTGGGAACAGGTACCACTCAAGGAGAAGCAGCCCGTATGGGCCGGGAGATTGCCCAACACCTGCATGAAGGAAATGTAGATGCAGTCATTCTTGTCTCCACCTGAGGTACCTGTACTCGTTGCGGTGCAACGATCGTAAAAGAAATCGAAAAGACCGGCCTCCCCATTGTGCAGATGTGCAACCTGGTGCCCATAGCTTTAACGGTAGGGGCCAATCGTATCGTTCCTACTATCTCTATCCCTTATCCTCTGGGAGACCCCAACACCCCTCCAGAAGAACAATGGAAACTTCGCTATCACCGGGTGGGAGTAGCTTTGGATGCTCTGGCTACCGATATAAGCGAGCAAACGGTTTTCCGGGTAAAAGTATAAGCGGAAAGGAGATGAACCCATGGGCGATTCCAGGTCCAGTAACCCCGTCTATTACATTTCACTGGTAGTCACTTTCCTGATCTCAGCTTGGGCTATTGCTTTTCCTGAACACTTCGGCGGGGTGGCAAATTCTGTTTTCAATTTCCTGGTTACTGACTTCGGCTGGCTTTACCTGCTGGCTATGTTCGCCTTTGTTGTCTTTTCCCTGGGATTGGCCTTCAGCCGCTATGGCAATATCCGCCTGGGCAATGACGATGATCGTCCGGAGTTTTCTACCCTGGTGTGGTTCGGTATGCTGTTTGGTGCCGGCATGGGCATCGGCCTGGTTTTCTGGGGTGCTGCCGAACCCCTCAACCATTTTGTAAGCCCAGACATGGGCATAACCCCCATGACTCCTGAAGCGGCGGACTTTGCCATGTTTGCCTCTTTCTTTCACTGGGGGTTCCATCCCTGGGCCAACTACTGCATAATCGGCATGGCTCTGGCTTATTTCCAGTTCCGCCGGAATAAGCCGGGTCTGATTAGCACCATCTTCATTCCCCTATTAGGGGAAGAAAGGGTAAAAGGTCCCATCGGGCAAACCATCGATATTTTAGCAGTGTTCGCCACCGTAGCTGGGGTGGCTACCTCCCTGGGACTGGGCACCCTGCAGATAGGCCAGGGCCTTAATTTCCTGTTTAACCTGCCGGTTACCACCATTACAACTCTGGGGATTATTGCCGTAATTGCGATAATCTATATCTGGACCGCAGTAAGCGGTATCGAAAGAGGCATAAAGTACCTGGCCAATATAAATTTAACTCTGGCCTTTGTTATTGCGCTGCTGGTTATCCTGGTAGGCCCGACTGTTAAAATGATAAACGTTTTTACTAATTCCCTGGGAATATATATAAACCAGTTTATCCAGGAGAGTATGCGTATCAATGCCTTTGGCGACAACTCCTGGATCAGTGGCTGGCGTATTTTCTACTGGGCCTGGTGGATTGCCTGGGCTCCTTTTGTGGGAACCTTTATTGCCCGTATCTCCCGGGGCAGGACCATCCGGGAGTTTGTTCTGGGGGTAACGGTGGTTCCCGCCATTGCCTCCCTAATCTGGTTTGCGGTGTTCGGAACTCTGGCTTTGGATGTGGGACCGCAAGTGGCCCAGCAAGCCGTGCAGGTAACAGAAACGGCGTTGTTTGTGGTTCTGCAGCAGTACCCGCTGTTTACTTTAATCTCAGCTATTGTGGTGGTACTGCTGGTTACCTTCTTTGTAACCTCAGCTAATTCAGCCACCTTTGTGCTGGGAATGTTTTCCTCTCACGGCGATTTGGACCCGGCAGCCGGCAAAAAACTCCTTTGGGGAATAATCCAGTCTCTGCTGGCCTTTGGACTTCTGCTGGCAGGGGGTTTAAAGACCCTGCAAATCGCTTCTATAGCAGCAGCCTTCCCCTTTGCCATAGTAATGCTGTTAGCCTGTGTCTCCATATTCCGGGCAGTGCAGGAAGAATACCCCGCTGCCAATGTAAGGAGGGTTGATGAACAACCGTTCCAGACTGTCGATAAAGGCAAAGAATAAGAGATCGCCACGTCGCTGCACCCTGGTGATGACAAAACCGAAAGCCACTCGGGGCGATGTGGGCATCGCCCCCTACGATACAGCACGAAGTGCCGTGGCAATCTCATTCATAATCAGCCGGGCTTACCGGTTGAGATCGCCACGGCACTTCGTGCCTCGCGATGACACAAAAGGAAGCCGTTTTCACAGCNNGCGAGGAGAGCAGCGACGTGGCGATCTCTTTTAGCAACTTTTTTGATACTCTGCGGACGGTTGATAAACAACCGTCCTTAGTTTTTGTCCTTAGTATTTATGGTTGTACAGGTTTTAGCCGGGCTCCCTCCTTCAGGTCCAAGCTGCCGTCTCGTACTACCAATTGCCCAGGCTCAATTCCTGATAACACCTCTACGAACTGCTGATTTTTCTCCCCGATTTGCACCGGTTGAATAACCATGCGGTTGTCAACAACCTTCATTACCTGATAGCTGCCATCACTATTGACCTGTACCGCCTCCCGGGGCAGCAGTACCACATTTTCCTTGCGCAGGGTTTCTATGCTGACCCTTACTTCATAACCTGGGCGCAAATTCCCGGTTTCATCAAGGCTTATCAATACCGGTACTCTTCTTTGGACAACTCCCAGAGCGGATACTCTCTCATAGGCCTGGGGATAAATCTTGGCAACCTGTCCGGACAGGCTTTCTTCTCCCAGAACCGGCGAAGTTATGGCAGCCTTCTGCCCAACTTGCACGGACCGGATTTCATCACTCAAGAGCTCGGTTTTTACTTCCATTCCCTTCCCGGCAGCTATCTGTGCCAGCAAGGTTCCAGGGCCTACCATCTGCCCTTCCTTGACCGGCACATCCAGCAAGATACCTTCTACCCCGCTTCTGACTTCCAGTTCTGTATTCTTGCGCAACAGAGCGTCCAGCATTTGTTCCTGGTTTTGCAGCTGCTTACTAAGTCCGGCGACGCTGCTTTCCAACTGGGCCAGCTGGTTTTCAATTTGGGAAACTTCCAGCTGGGCAGCCTCATACTCGGCTTCTGCCAAAGCCCCGGCATCCAGCAGGGCTTTCTTTCTGGCCAGGTTGTCCTGAGCCTGCTTTAACTGGGCTTGCCCGGAAGCCAGGTCTAGTTTGGCTGCCTCCAGCTGGACTTCCGCCTGGGCCAATTGAGAGCGTACCGAAGCCAGTTCCGCTTCCAATTCGGGACTGGTTAAAACCATCACCAGTTGCCCTATCTCCACCCGATCCCCCGCTTCCAGCAGGATCTGGCTTATCTTAGCGGTCTGGGCAGCCTGAATCTGCTGCTCTTCAATAACCTGAACATAACCGGTTTCCTCAATAACCTGGGTAAAAGTACCCTTCTCAGCCAGGACCACCTCTACCTGCTGCCCGCTGCTCATAACCATCGCCACTGCTGCCAGCAGCACTACCAGGGCTATAGCAGCCACTAACCAGGCTTTCTTGATTTTCATCTGCGCTCTCCCCTCTTTAATCTCGGTTTTTCAGGGCTTCCACCATATCTATCTGTCCGGTTTTGCGGATGGCCAGCTGCTGACCTATCCCAATAAAAACTAAAGCTAACAGAGCAGCGATAAAATAGGTCCGGGGATAAATAACCGCCGGCATACTGTAAAGATCCGTACTGATACTGGCCATGAGGACGTTTCCCATGGCTTTGCCAGCGGGCAATCCGATTATGATTCCCAGCACAGCCTGCACCCCGGTCTCCTTACGCAGCAAACCGGCTATTTCCCTCCGGGAGAAACCCAGGACCCGCAGGGAAGCCAGCTCCCTTTGGCGCTCCTGAAAGGTCATCAGCGAAGTGTTATACACAATAGCCAACCCCAACAATCCGGCCATTAAAACCATGATGGCTATAAAAACAATAATTGTGTCCATGTACTGCAAAAAAGCCGCCTGTTCCCGCTGGGGACTCATTACTGAACTTACGCTGGTCATTTCGTACAGGCGCTTCTCCACTTCCTTCATTTCCGGCCGGTCCAGCTTCAGCATCACCGCAGACACCACCCGGCTTTCCCCCAGCAGGCGGTTGGCCGTTTCCCAGGATATAAAAGATCCGCTGCCTGACATAGGCTGATTTAGTCCAACTATCCGCAGCCGTTCGGTCCGGGTAGGCCCGATTCCCAAGGTGGTATGCACCTCAACCTCATCACCAGGCTTTATTCCCAGTTTGTCCGCAGTACTTTTATTGAGCAAAATACCTTCTTCGGGGATCTGCTTCTGCTGGCCGTGCATATCGTACACTTTTCTAAGTTCACCGGTTACTTGAGCTCCTACCAGCAATTCATCCTCAGCACGATCACCTGCTTTTATTTTCACCGGCACTTCCAGGAGAGGTTCTATCTTTTGCACTTCGCTCCAGCGGTTCCAGTAGGTTATATCCTCATACTTGACCGGTTGGGTAAACCTGACTATATAATCATAGCGATTGCTTAAGGTGAAGCTCTGCTGTACCAGGTAGTCCACTGCATCATTGGAAAACAGAGCGAAGATCAGCAGGCAGACGGAAAAAACCACTCCCAGCACGGTAATAGCAAAACGCACCCGGTTGCGCAGGATAGAACGCAGGCTCATTTTCCAGCTGCTATCCAGATGCTGCCACAGCCAGGTCCAGTTTTCCAGCAGGGTATGTTTCCCGGAAGCAGGGGGTTCCGGACGCATGGCTTCAGCAGGACGAATGCGGACTACCGACCGGGAAGCAAACAATCCTGCTGCCCCGCCCACCACCAGGCTAATTACCACACTGCGAATAACTACGGATAGATTAATTCCTCCGATAGTACTGGGAAGATTAAAAAACTGGGCATAAACCTGGGACATACCTGCCGCCATGCCAATGCCTGTTATTATGCCCAATACTGCCCCGACACCGCTTACCAGCAGAGCATAACCGGTATAATTCCCGATAATCTGAAAACTGCTGTAACCCAGAGCTTTCATTACCCCGATAGGCAAGCGCTGGGTCTTTATCAAACGGTTAATAATTACAAACTGAATCGCTGCCGCAATCAGGAAAAATACCAGCGGCAACGAGCCGGACATGGTCTTCAGCCCGTCCAGTTCCGCCTGCAGGGCAGCGTGGCTTAACTGGTCCCGGCGGGGATAGCTGGCTAAATTCCCATAGGGCTCCAGAATCCTTTCTATTTCTCTGACCACCGCAGTCTCATCTGCTCCGGGAGCCAGGTCAACTACAACCTGATTAATCTGCCCTGGATAGCCCAGGATTTGCTGGGCCTGGATCTGGGGTATCATAATAATGCCAAAGCGCTCCGGCTCAGGTACCAGAGCAGCAGCATCCGGCATAGGATAAACAAATTCCGGGCTTACAGCGGTTCCTATCACGGTCAGAACCACTTTCTTGCCGCCGGCTATAACCTCCAGACTGTCACCTGCAGTAAGGTGGTTGGCGACGAAAAACTGGGGATCAACTAGAACCCCAATATTTCCTGCCGGGCTTTCCTCAAACCAACTGCCTGACAGCAAGTGCAGGCGGTTTACCTCCCCCTCCTGAGGCAAGGGATAACCGGTCAGCCTGCCGGTAGCCCGTTCATCTTCTGCTTTAACAATGGGGATATCCTTCTGTACCCGGCCGGTGGCTTTAATGACTCCCGGGACGGCCTCAATCCGGCTGATTACTGATTCAGGAGCTTTCACAACGGTAAAGGTATAGTCGGCAAACCGGTATTCCTGGTAAAACCGCTCCTGGGACTGGCTCAGATTGGAATAAGCCGTATTCATGCTGATATATATCATGACTCCCAGCATAACAATCAGAACCAGAGCCACAAATTGTCCCCAGCCGGAGGTAATGGTACGCAGAAGTTTGCGGGTCAGGGTAGTCATCACCAGTCAATCCTTTCTGGGGGTACCGGGTTCTGGTTAATTGTGATGTCAGCGATTGAACCGCTGCGCATGCGCACCACCCGGTCCGCGATAGCGCCAATAGCGGTATTATGGGTAACAATGATTACGGTACCGGAACCTTTCTGGCGGATATCATACAGTAAACGGAGCACTCTTTTACCGGTTTCAAAATCCAATGCTCCCGTAGGCTCATCACACAGCAAAAGGCGGGGCTGCTTTACCAATGCCCGGGCTATGGCTACCCGCTGCTGCTCCCCGCCGCTTAATTGGGAAGGGAAGTGATCCCGGCGATCCAGCAGCCCCACTTCCTCCAGGACTTCATTTACCGGGCGGGGCTTATGCACCAGTTCGGCAGCCAAAGCCACATTTTCGGCAGCGGTCAGGTCAGGGATCAAGTTGTAAAACTGGAATACAAACCCCACTTCCCGGCGGCGATAATTGGTCATTTCCTTTTCCCCTGCACTGGTAAGAGGTTTCCCGGCAAAGAATATCTCTCCCGCGCTGGGTTGATCGATGCCGCCCATCAGGTTCAGAAGGGTACTTTTGCCGGAACCGCTGGGTCCCAATATCACCAGCAGTTCCCCCTCGTAAACATCCAAAGTGGTTGTTTTTAGGGCTTCCACTTTAACCTCGCCCATAATATAAGTTTTGCTGACATTTTTCAGGCTCATTAAGATTGGCGGTGTCATCCGATTATCTCCTATGCTATGATAATGTTCGCAATTATTACCTACGGTGTAGACCACGATGAACGAAAAATCACCTTTCGTGTCATTGCTGTGAAAATGGCTTTCATGTCAGTAAAAAGGCAACCATTGTGTCATCGCGAGCGCGTAGCGCGTGGCGATCTCAATCGGGGAGACAGATAGACGAATGAGATTGCCGCGCCCCTTTCAGGGGCTCGCAATGACACATAAGAGGACTTTTCATTCATCGTGGCCTGTTATTCAGGTGATAATTGCGAGTGCAGCGAAGCAATCTCTAACGGTACCTTCAGGTATGTGAACGAGATCGCCACGGCACTTCGTGCCTCGCGATGACACAAAGGCTATTCTCACAGCAATGACGTGTTTATCCATCCCGGTACGCCCCGAACCCGCGCTGCAGGAAGTCAATATAACCATCGGTCTGCTCCTTTAACTGGTTCTCATTTAGATTGCCGTCACTGCTGTCCAGTATCAACTGGCTGAGTCCCAGCAGGGTATATTTAAGCACTTTCTTGACCAAATCAGGGTCAAGATCCTGGCGCAGTTCTCCCTTTTGCAGCGCTTCGGTCACGGCAGCATCAAAGGCCTGGTCATAATAGGCGGGCATCAGGGCTAAAACTTTGCTTTTCAATTCCGGGTTTTGAAGGACACTTAATATAAAAGCACTGAATTCCGGCCGCTGCCGGGCAAATTCAATTCCCCCCGCCATATGCAAACGAAGCCGGTCAAAAAAACCCAGGTTTTCATGACCAGGTCCATTCTGCTCAATCCACAGGCTGACAAAATCCAGCTTCTCCTGAGCCGCGCGATGAATAACCTGGCTGAACAACTCTTCCTTGTTAGCGAAGTGATGGTAAAAGCTGCCCTTGGAAATACCCGCCCGCTTGATGATCTGATTCAGGGAGGCTGAATCAAATCCCCGGTCCGCAAACTCTTTCAAGGCTTCTAATATTAGCTTTTCCTTGGGGGTAATTTCTTTGCCTACCATAGGTTTTTCACTCCCGCCAGTATCGACCAGTCGGTCTAGACCATCTGGTCTAATTTCAGTCTAGGTGAATTGCGCTGCCCCGTCAATGGTGCTTTTACCCACTTATTTCTATTCCTTTAGACAGTTGATCTGCAGGATTTTCAATGGGAATGGATTTTCCAGACTAACAAAGGGAAATAATAGGAAAAAACAACAAGGTATGGGCGTTATGAAAAGAGTACTGATGAGCTTTTTACTGTTAAATGCGGGAGCATTTATGGACGCGGCCGGCTTCTATTTTTTCCTGTCTCCGGGCAATATCGCTGCTGGGGGCATTAACGGCCTGGCGCTGGTCCTTAATCATTACCTGCCTTTTTTGCCTTTAGGTGCTCTGGTTCTGATCCTGAGCATTGTACTGCTGACTGCCGGATTTATCCTGGTAGGAACCGGTTTTGGGATAAAGACCATCTACTGCAGCATTATTATTCCCCTGTGGATCTGGGCCCTGGAAAAGCTGCACCCCCTGAACACTCCCCTGGCCGAGGATCTGCTTATTCAGTTAATTTTCGGGGTGATAATCTCCAGCATCGGCCTGGCCCTGCTCTTTAACCAGAACGCTTCCTCGGGAGGTACGGATATCGCCGCCCGTATTCTCTACAAGTATTACAGCCTGGATATGGGCAAGGGATTGTTCGTCATTGACTTTTTCATTGTTGTTTCCGCTGCTTTTACCTTCGGTATGGAAAAAGGGCTTTATGCTCTATTGGGGGTGATATTGTACAGCTTTACCATCGATTATATTATTGAAGGTATCGACACCAGCCAGCAGGTGACTATTATCACCGGGGAAACGGAGAAAGTCAGGGAATTCATACTGAATGAACTGGGACGGGGAGTAACCATCTATAAGGCTCAGGGCGGTTACTCCCTGCAGGAGAGGCAAGTTCTTATGACTATAGTCAAACGCCGGGAATACATCAAACTGCGGGATTACATACGGCGCCTGGATAACCACGCCTTTATTGCCGTGCAAACCACCCACAAAGTACTGGGGGAAGGATTTGCTCCCCTGGACTAAGCTGTCATTTCTCGAACAGATGCAGGTATTCGCCGTAGCCTTCCTTCTCCAAATCTTCCTTGGGTATGAAGCGCAGGGCGGCGGAATTAATGCAATAGCGCAAACCGGTAGGTGCCGGTCCGTCGTTAAACACATGGCCCAGATGGGAGTCTGCCTGGCGGCTGCGTACCTCGGTGCGCACCATACCGTGACTGGTATCCAGCTTTTCTACAATGCTGCCGGGATCCAGCGGGCGGGTAAAACTGGGCCAGCCGCAGCCGGAGTCAAATTTATCCAGGGAGGTAAACAGCGGTTCCCCGGAGACCACATCCACATAAATCCCTTCCCGCTTGTTATCCCAGTACTCATTGCGAAATGGCGGTTCGGTGGCATTGTTTTGGGTCACATCAAACTGCAGCTTGGTTAACCGGTGGCGCAGCTCATCCAGATTTTTGGCTGGCTTTCCCCAGGTAGCCTCCAGAAAGAATTCTCTTCCTGAGCCCCGTTTGTACTGGGCATAATGCACCGGGTTTTTCCTGTAATAATCCTGGTGGTAGTCCTCCGCCGGGTAGAATTCCGAGGCAGGCAGGATTTTGGTAACGATGGGTTTCTGGAAGAGCCCGCTGGACTGCAGGCGGTCCCGGGATTCCTCAGCCTGTCGCTTTTGCTCCTCATTATGATAAAAAATAGCCGTCTGGTATGACTGCCCCCGGTCGAAAAACTGCCCGCCCGGGTCAGTGGGATCTATCTGCCTCCAGAAAATCTCCAGCAGCTCAGGATAAGAAATGCGGCTGGGATCATAAGTTATCTGCACGGCTTCATAATGGCCGGTTTGCCCGGAACAGACCTCTTCATAGGTGGGGTTTTTCTTATGGCCGCCGGTATATCCTGATACTACTTGCAGGACTCCTTCCTTCTCCTGAAAAGGTGCCACCATGCACCAGAAGCAGCCCCCGGCAAAGGTAGCCTTTTCAGTTTTGAGGTTTTCGCTGTTCATAAAGTACACCTCCATAATTGTCACCTGTGCCCCAGGCCATGATGAACGATATCATCGCGCCCGCTGAAGCAGGAGTATTAGCCAGGCGAGGGACGTACGACGAGCAGTTGCAACCCACGGCGAAGCTGAGGGCTGCGAAGGGGAGCGAGAAACAGGACGTTTCGAGCAGCGAGTACTGAGTGCATGGATGCCGAATTACGAGCGGTCCCCTTCGCACTTAAAGTTTGCCGATGTGTTGCAGGCGAGGAGTCCCGGAGCGAGCCGGCTATTTCTCCTGCTTCCAGTCATATTTTAGACGGTAATGCCACAAATGAAAGCTTCGGGTTTATTATCCCTAGGGTACTTTCAATAGCCATTTACTTGTCTTTAATTTTCCAAAAACCAAGATCTCTCATGCAACCGGGAGACAAAAAGCGCCCTGAAGGGCGCGCAGACTGTCAAAGAAGTCTTTTAGCGGTTAGACGTTCGAGATTGCCACGCCCCTCCGGGGCTCGCAATTGTCACCAGTAGCACAGGCCACGATAAACGAAAACTTAAGCCTGTCATCGCGAGGAGCCAAGCGACGTGGCGATCTGTTAACTCACACCGTTAGTTGCCATAGAGATTGCCACGCGCTACGCGCTCGCAATGACAAAATTGGAAGCTATTTTCACAGCCATGACACATAAGATGGCCTTTTGGTATGTCATCGCGAGGAGCGAAGCGACGTGGCGATCTCTTTACATGGCCTTTTTCGACAGTCTGAGCTCCCTGAAGGGCGCGGCAAAACTATCATAAAATCTGACAAATGGGGTGGATTATAGCTTGGTTCCGCACTCGGGGCAAAACTTGCTGCCCGGGGTGACTTTAGATCCGCAGGCAGGGCAATTTTCCCGAACTTTCAAAGGTGCACCGCATTCCGGACAGAACTTGGCATTAGAGGCCAAGGGGGCTTAACAATTGGGACATGATGCTCTGATATTTTCCCGCCAGTATTCGGTAGCCAGTTTTTTGTCTTCTTCCGCCATGGCCGCATGAGCCCATACTTCCTCTACCGATTTGCTGGCCTGGGCAGCAGCCATTTCCACACCCAAGTCCGGCGCACATGCCTTGCACAATCCTTTTTTGGTATTCCAGCAGCCCGACCGGCACACCCAGCTCATACAGCGCGGGCACTGGATAAAATCAGGCTTCAGTTCCTCAACGGCTGCAGCAAAAGCATCGTCATGGGCTTTTTCCCAGGATGCCGAACGGACTCGCTCGCCTACATCAGCGGCTCTGCTAAAAAGACCACCAAAAAGGCCGCCGGCGGCATCCAAAACCCCGGCTACAGTACCGGTAACCGAGGGCTTGAACCTGGTCCTATATCCACTGCCGCAGCGGTCACAATAAAATTCAAATTGAAATCCTTTGCTGGTGCTGAGGTCACTGTAGTTTCTTACAAATTTAATCTTGTCCACCACACCGTACCCTCCCATATAAGCAATTCTGGTTTCAGTGTAGCAAATTTATGGTGTTCCTACTATCACTTTCTCAACACATAATGCTTTGCCAAAAACAGCCTGCGATTTATGGAGAATTATAGAAAAATTTACTTTTCGCGGTAGACCAAATACGACACTTTCTCTAAAGGAACTTTTAGCTGGGTGTCCAAAGTTGTTTTGTGTAACATTTTCTTCTATTTGCTTTCATACCCTGCTGAGATAATGTTTAATTCTGGTGAGGGGGACCTATGAATTACCGTTTGATTGACCTAATTGATATTGAATTGCTGCAGGCTATAATTAATCGCTTTTCCGACGTAACCGGCATTGCCACAACCATAATAGACCACAATGGTGCCATAATAACCGGTTCCGGCTGGCAGTCATTCTGCTCTGATTTTCATTTTCGCTGTCCTGTCACTCAGGAGTACTGCCAGATGAACTTTATGCATCTTCATCAGCTGGTTACAGAAGAACGTTATGTAACCCGGGAATGCCGGAACGGCTTAATCTATTACGCAGCAGCAATTAACATAGATGGGAATCATCTGGGTACCATTATTACCGGACAGGTATTGCACAATGACCCGGATCCCCAGCGTTACCTCCAGCAGGCACGCCAATTCGGATTTGATGAAGAAGCTTACCTGGAGGCCCTGAGCAAGGTAAAAGTAGTAGCCCCCCAGCATATAGAGAAAACTCTGCGTTTGCTTGCCGACCTGACCCGCTTATTGGCCCAAATTGGCTTGGAACGCAAACAAAGACTGGAAGCCGAAAGAGAGCTTTTAGCCAGTGAAGAACGCCTCATGATGATTATAGAATCAAGCAATGACGGCTTCTGGATCTGGGAGGAGGACAATACTATTGTCATGACTCCCCGTTGCGCAGAGATATTGGAATTCCATACCGACAAAATGGATGAAGAATCCTGGCTGAGCAGTATTCACCCTGGTGATGTCCACCAGGTGTTAAAGCATCTGAAAGATCACTTGGCAGGTTATCGTTCTTATATTTCCACTGAATACCGGATGCAGACCAAGCAGGGCAAATGGAAGTGGATTCATTTCAAAGCGCGGGTAACCCGGTATAATCACAGCGGCTATCCCAGCCAGGTGGCCGGTTCAATCAGTGATATAAGTGAAAGGAAACAGTTTGAAGCCAACTTGCTGGAAAGCGAAAGCCTGTATCGCTCCCTGGTAGAAACCTCACCCAGTGCCATTGTCTTGACTGACCGCAGAGGGATTATCAAATTCATTAACTCTCAAGGGTTGATAATGTCGGGGTGGAAGGACCCGGCTAAACTAGTGGGACAGAGCGGTCTGGTTTTACTGCGGGTTGATCAATGGGGGCGCATGGGCTTGGACTATCGCCAGATAATAGAAGCAGGCTGCTGCAAACAGGGTGAATATACCTGTATACGGCGGGATGGTTCCACTTTTATAGCTGAACTGAGCATAGCTCCTATTTATAACGCTCATCAACATTTAAGCGGATGTATCATCATAGCCCAGGATATAACTGCCCGCAAAGCCATGGAATTGGAACTTTTGCAACACCGGAATCACCTGCAAAAGCTAGTGGAGCAGAAAACTAAAGCCTTGCGGTTGTCGGAAGAAAAATTTGCCAAGGCCTTTACCGCCAGCCCCGTTGCTATGAGCATTACCACTTTGGAAGATGGCCGGTGTATAGAGGTGAATGATGCCTTTTGTGACTTGATGGGCTATAAGCGAGAAGAACTGATTGGCAAATCATTCATGATGATATGGAATATTCCGGAAAAGCGTCACCATTTCAAGCAATTGATCAAGGAACAGGGTCTGATTAAGGATTACGAATTTAATTTCGTCACCAGGTCAGGGGAAGTGCGGGTGGGCCTGATATCCGGGCAGTATATTCAGTTGGGGGAAGACACTTACATATTAAGTTCCATTAATGATATAACCGAAAAACGCCGCATCGACCGGGAAATGGAAAGGTTGGACCGTTTGAACCTGATCGGGGAAATGGCCGCCAGCATAGGCCATGAAATCCGCAATCCCATGACTACGGTGAGGGGATTGCTGCAAATGCTGAGCAGCAATGAATTATATACGGCGGATCGGGATTTGTTCGAACTGATGATTGAAGAGCTGGACCGGGCCAACTCCATTATAACTGAATTTCTTTTCCTGGCTAAAAACAAGCACGTGGAATTGCTGCCCGGCAATCTGTCAAGAATTTTAGAAAGTGTTATTCCCCTTATTCAAGCCCATGCTTTGAGTCACGATATACGTGTGGATTACCAACCCTGCCCGGTGCCTGACATCCTGTTAGACGACAAGGAAATCCGCCAGCTGATTCTCAATCTCACCCAAAATGCCCTGGATGCCATGGAGAATGGCGGCACCCTGACATTGGGAACTTTTGAAGAAAAAGGGCAAGTGATTCTGATGGTTCAAGACGAAGGACCAGGTATTGATGAAGTCGTTTTGGACAAAATAGGATTACCATTTGTAACAACCAAGGAAAATGGAACCGGATTAGGTTTGTCAGTCTGCTACCGCATTGCTGCCCGCCATAACGCGGCTATTGATGTGGAAACCAGTTGCCGTGGAACCACCTTTTATGTCCGTTTCCCTCGGCCGCTGGAACAAATCTCGTAAAGTGACTACTTGTGCCGGTTAATATTTTATTGTATAATACCCCCAGGGGGTAATATACCCCAAATGCAGCTAAGAAGGTGATTTTATGGAGATTATTACTGCCGCTGCCGATGTGGTAGAGGATATCAAGCAAGTACTCTCAGCTCAGGGTATTAATAAAAACAGCCTGCGCATTGCTATGAACATGGGCTGAGGGGGAGCCTCCTTTTATCTGGTTCTGGATGAACCAGGAGAATCGGACCAGGTACAGGTCATAGATGGAATCCAGTTTGTAGTTATGCAGCCCCTGATAGATATGTATCAAGGTTTTACCGTGGAATCGGTTAAACGGGGTGATCAGACCCTGTTCCGTATTATTCCCAAAGTTGACCAGGACATGGGAGGATGTTCCTCCTGTACCTCCTGTGGTTAACAGCAAGCCAAATCCTGGCGAGCCTTCGGGCTCGCTTTCTTATTTGCGGAAAAAGAGTCTGCCCTTCTTCGCTGAATCATTAACTGCAACATATAAGTATTCAGCGAATCATTTTTGAATCACCGGGGGAAGAGCATAAATACCGGTAATTGCTCTTGTTTTCACATTCACATTTCCCCAGGGGTGCTTCATTTTTGCAGCAGCTGCCAACTTCCCGGTATCTTTATACAGCCTCCCTTGCTTTCTTTTTCATCAAAGGCCATCCGTCTTAATACCTGACTATTAGTGCTCTGAAGACGATTAACCCCCTGTTGGCGCTCTTTTATTGCCCGGTAGAAACTTTATCTTAAAAGTTGGCACATTTTTTGCTCATACTATAGGTAGTCCTTTTTCTGGAGGAGAGTAACCTCTCAGCGGTCAAGGAGCAGATTACGGCAGGGGAATGATCCCTTCTATCTTCCCCTGCCCTTCTCCCAGGACCTGCCCGTTATAATTTAAAACCCTGATTTCAAATTCACCGGGGCACTTTTTACCATTACAGAACAGACACAGCAAAAATCACCCGCAAATCTATCAATTTATCAATGGAGGTATGCAGTATGAATTTCAAACTCAGTGAAGACCATCTCATGATTCAGAAAACCATCCGTGACTTTGCCATTAATGAAGTAGCTCCCAGTGCTGCGGAGCGGGACGAAGAAGAGCGCTTCGATATAGAACTCTTTTACAAAATGGGCGAGCTGGGTCTCACTGGTCTGCCCTGGGAAGAAAAATACGGGGGATCAGGTTTTGACTTTTTAGCTTATGCCATCGCGGTAGAAGAACTCTCCAAGGTATGTGCCTCAACTGGCGTAACCCTTTCCGCCCATGTTTCTTTGTGTTCCTGGCCCATATGGAAATTTGGCACTGAGGAACAAAAGTTAAAATACCTGAAACCCCTGGCGGAAGGAACCAAGCTGGGTGCTTTCGGCATAACGGAACCCTCGGCGGGCTCAGATGCCAGCGGCACCAAGACCACCGCGGTACTGGACGGAGACGCCTATGTCCTGAACGGAACCAAAGTGTTTATCACCAACGGTTATTATGCCGACATCTATGTAATAATTGCCCGCACCGGTCCCAAGGAGCTTGGCCATCGGGGCATAAGTGCCTTCATTGTGGAAAAG
The DNA here is from genome assembly GCA_001513155.1 of Syntrophomonas sp. DTU018. Lineage (GTDB taxonomy): Bacteria > Bacillota > Syntrophomonadia > Syntrophomonadales > Syntrophomonadaceae > DTU018. Next base: position 65,445 of record LFSR01000030.1, on the reverse strand, counting down.
GGAACTCCCGGCTTTAGCTTCGGTAAAAAGGAAAAGAAAATGGGAATCCGTTCTTCGGCCACATATGAACTGGTATTTGATAACTGCCGGGTTCCCAAGGAGAACTTGCTGGGCAAAGAAGGAGAAGGCTTTAAAATCGGTATGATGATTTTGGACGGGGGCCGCAACGGCATAGCTGCACAGGCGCTGGGGATCGCCGAAGGTGCCTACGAGTTTGCCCTGGACTATGCCAAGCAGAGAGTCCAGTTTGGGAAACCCATCGCTGAACAGCAGGCCATCCGGTTTAAATTGGCGGACATGGCCACCAGGATTGAAGCCGCCAAACTGCTCACCTACAAAGCAGCCTGGCTGGAGGGGCAGAATGAGCCTTACGGACTGGCCAGTGCCATGGCTAAGATGTTCGCCGGCGACACCGCCATGTATGTCACCACTGAGGCAGTCCAAATCCTGGGCGGTTACGGCTACTGCCGCGATTATCCGGTGGAACGTATGATGAGGGATGCAAAAATAACCCAAATTTATGAAGGTACCAATGAAATACAGCGGGTGGTTATTTCCAACTTGCTGTTAAAAGGATAAGGAACGCGGTGTCTCTGTAACTGGTACCCCCCCCAGTTCAGCTCACACAGTTTCTACCAGAGAAAGAAGCAGCCTCAATAGCTGCTTCTTTCTCGTGCTGGATTAATCATCCTGGGCGGAAAAGGATATCCCGTACTTGCGGGCTTTGCGCAGCAGAGTAGCCTGGCTGATCCCCAGTTCGCGGGCAGCCTGCCGGCTGCTCTTGTTGCTTCTGATCACGCTTTCCAGCAGGCGTCGTTCCGCTGCTTCATTAACTTCCTTCAGGGAAGGAGTCCGGTAATTCATGCCATTCTCAAATCCCTGGACTTTGGAGCGGTAAGACTCGGGGATATCCCGCACCGTAATCAAATCCGTTTCCGATACGATCGCCAGCCGTTCAATAATATTCTGTAATTCCCGCACGTTTCCGGGCCAGTCATAGCAGCACATCCACTTTTTGACCCCATCCTCCAGCCTCTTGTGCACTCCATATTTCTCATTGAACTTCTGCAGGAAATGGTCAGCCAGTACCAGTATATCGCCCGGCCGCTGTTTGAGAGGGGGTATATGGATAGGTACTACGCATAAACGGTAGTACAGGTCTTCCCGGAAACGGTTTTGGCGCACCAACTCTTCCAGATTCTTGTTAGTGGCAGTGATAACCCGGGCTTTCAGGTGAACCGGAGTTACACCACCCACCCTACGGAATTCTCCTTCCTGCAGAACCTGCAGGAGCTTGGCCTGCAAGGAACCGGGCAGATCTGCTATCTCATCCAGGAAAATGGTTCCATCCCCGGCCAGTTCCAGCAAACCGGGCTTGCCCTGTTTTTTGGCCCCGGTAAAAGCCCCTTCTTCATAGCCAAACAATTCTGCTTCAAACAAGCTCTCAGGAATAGCCGCGCAATTCAGTTGGACAAATGGCTGGTTTTTTCTCGGCCCCAGCTCATGGATTTTCCGCGCTATTACTCCTTTGCCCACTCCCGATTCTCCGCTTAAGAATACATTGCTATCAACTTTGCTGACCTTTACAACTATATCGAGAACATCTTTCATCTCCTGACTAGAGAAAATGAAGTCCTTGCCTGCTTCATGTTTCAGCTGCTGCTCATAAAACATACGCAAATTGGCCTCTTTTTCCAACTCCCGGCGCATTCTCTCCAAAGCGGTAATATCCCGGGAGGTGTAAACTATCCGGTAAACCTTGCCGTCTTCGTTGAAAATAGGATTGGCACTGACCAGAAGACGCCTTCCGCTTTTAACTATGGCTTCAAAGTTAAGGGTTTTTCTCTCTTCCAAAATTTCTGCCATACGGTACACATCCACCGGGGACAGGAAAGTGTAAAACCCGTCCTCCACTATAGTGGTCAGTTTCCGGCCGATAATTTCTTCCATGGTAAACATATCCAGCAAGGCATGTTTCTGGTTGATCATTATAATGGTGCTGTCCGCTTTGGTAACCAGGATGCCATCACTGACCAGATTGGCAATGGTTATCAATTGATCTATGATACGTTCCTTTTTCTTTATGATCTCTTCCGGGGCGGTCATGGCGGAATATTCTCCCTTCCCACAGTGATCAGTTCAGTGAAAAATTATTATTTTTAGAATAAAGACAATTATTAATGCAGATCAAGTTTATTGTAGCCTAATTTTCCTCTGGTATAAATATTGGTAGGCGTAAACTGGGATAGATAATATTGTAAATTAAAGTCAGATTCAGGGGAGGCAAGCGACCATGGGGGAAGGGTACAGATAAAATAACGGGCCTGGCACTGAACCAGACCCGTCGCTTTTTGGTGTAATTCAGCTTAGATTCCCAAAGCTTGCTTGACCATCTTCAGAGTGCCGATAACCTTTTCGTCAGTAAAGACTTTCACCAGCTCGTTCCAATCGAACTCATCAATTCCCTTGCGAATGATGCTGGCATGGTGCTGGCGATGCATCTTTTTCAAATTGATAAAGGGTCTGCCCGGTGTGTCAATGAGGGCTACCACTTTTGCTTTAGCCTTTTCCATAAGCTCTTCGGGAGTGTCAGCCAGTTCATCGAAGATGCCTCTCTCCACAGCTTCGGTTATAGGTATTAAATCGCCCTTGAATATAATGTCACGATAATTCTTCTCGGTATCCAAGCCCCAACGCATTAAACCTGCTTCTGCCGGGGTAAGGGACAGGCCCAGCTTGATTTCGGTCATGCCCACTTTAATCTTGGGATGGTTCAAGCCGATCCGGTAGTCAGCGGCACAGGCAACGATCATACCGGCAGCAGTAGCCGCACCGTTTACCGCGGCAATAACCGGTTTGCTGCAGGTAAACAGCTTGTAGAGCACTTCTTCTTCCACTTTAAACCAGTCGATAATTGCTTGAGCATCGGGGAAACTTACAAATTCGTTAAGGTCAAAACCGCCGGAGAAATAACGATCCGTACCCACCAGGACAATACCCTTCAGTTCTTCCTCATTGTTAACCCGATCAATCACCTGGTCCAGGGCCTTTAAGGTTTCCAGCTGAATAGAGCTGACTTTGTTGCTCTTAAACTGGAAGATAACTATGTTGTCTTCAATCCTCATTTCATACGCCATGCTTACACGCTCCTTTACTTTGAATCCAATATTTTCGATTCGTATATTTGTCTGTTTTTATTATTGGCCATCCTAGAAATGGTGTCAATGTTTGCTGAAAATGAGGATTTTATCTGTATTTTCAGTAAATTTCCCCGAAAAAATGCCTGTTCTGTAATCAGAACAGGCATTATCCAAACTTGCCGGTCAGCCTATTATTAGTTAGGTCCAGTTCACATAAAGGCGCGGCCATAAATTGGTGTTGGGGAACTGTTCGGAGAAAAACCCTACCAGGCGGTTGTTGACCTCATCCCCGGTAATCAGCACTCCTACATTCACTGCTCCGCCCTCAAACCATCCTCTGACCAGGTTGGTCAGGTTAAACTCTATGGTACCAAAGCCGCTGGAGACAGGAGCGCTGTATACTGGGGTCAGGGCATTAAAGTTAGGCTGGGTGTTCCAGGTCACAGTATTCTCCGACCAGGGGGATAGAAGCTGGTACGCATTCAAAAATATGGTGGTTCCTAACGGAATATTGTTAAGATATATGGTCAGCCGCAGGAAAGCTTCATTTATCGTGGCTCCAGGTGGTATCAAGTTTGAACTCAAGCGGGGACTGGACAAGTCAAAAAGCAACAGGGTACGATAAATGTCCCCCGGTCCCTGAAAGCGGCCTGCGTATAAATATGGCGAAGCTCCAAAATTCACATCCCTATAGAACTCTGCCACATACGTGTCACCCAGGGGCTCGAAGAAAATGTTGGGCACCTTTGCCATCCCCTTTCCTTTTTTTAATACATAATATTGGAGCGGGTGGCAATTGGTTCCACTTGATGCAGTACACAGCTGCATCTTGAGCACATCATCCCTGAATTTCCAACCAAAAGGAAAATGGTCTTTATTCAACCAGCTTTAATGGTCCCGTCGCAGCAGCACCAGGCAGCTTAATGCTCCCAAAACCGACATTCCTACCAGGAACATAAGCCCGCTGGCGTAACTTCCGGTAATCTGAATCAAAAATCCTATTATGAAGGGAGTCATGGCTGAAAACAAGTTAGACGTGCCACTGATTACTCCTGCGCAGGCCGCCATGAATCTATCCGGTGTAATAGCTTGCAAAATAGCCCAGGCTGCCGGGAAAACAAATTCATTTATACCTACCGCCAAAATGATACAGATAATTGCTCCCGTTGAGGAAGGCAAGGATGAAATGCCAAAGGTGGCCAGGGCTACGCTTGCTAAAGCCCCAAATCCTACCAGGCTCTTGCGCTGTACCCGGTCCACCAGCCTGCCGCCTATGAAGCAGCTCCCCATGGCAACTATGTAGGTGATAGTTACATAACTGGTCATACCGGACATATCCAAGTTGCGGGCTTGTACCAGGTATTGAGGGATCCAGGTGAGCAATCCCCACCAGTTGCACATAAATGCCGTATAGGCTATGCACAATAACCAAAAAGTAGAATTATCCCATATCTGGCTGGTTCCTTTCTTCTTGCCATTGTTTTGGGGAGTCGGCCAGCCGGGCTGATTGGTTTTTATGGAGGCCACTTCCCCAGCAGATATGAAAGGATTGTCCTCCGGCCGGTTGGTAATCCAGCCCAACAGCAAAGGAATTATACAGGCCAGTCCCAAAGCAGCGGGAACAAAGAAACTGTACTCCCATCCCCAGGAGGAAATAAGCCAGCCAAACAAGGGTACCGACAGGGCCGCGGCAAGAGTTCCGCCCATACTATACACGGCATTGGCAGTACCCCGTTCCTGGGGCGGAAACCAGTTTTTTACCAGCACACTGAAATTGGGATATTGAATACCCTGGGCAATACCCAGAAGTATGCGGACGGCAATAACAGCAGCAAAAGAGGCGGCCCACCCTCCGAACATTAGTATCAATGATCCCATAACAATACCGAGTATTAGAGACCGTCTTGGACCCAGACGGCTAATTATGGGAATCATTAACATATTGGACAGTGAATAGGCCAATAGAAACACGGTCATCAAAAGACCTTGCCGGGCGGTCTGCCCCAGCAAGTTCATTTCCTCCAGGAAGCGAGTATCCACCAGCAGCATGCTTACATTGGTTCTCTGCAGGTAGATAAGCATATAGGTTATAGCAAGAATTGCTATCAACAAATACCTGTATTTTCCTCTCCCCGAGCCGATCATAAAAGCACCTCTATTTATAGCTCATGCTCTACATTATAGACCTGCCGTCTGCTTAATTCATCAAAAAATTACAAAGCAAGCCAATGCGCCCTCCCTGATTTGATTGAGAAGGGCGCATTAGGGCATAAGCGCAGGCCGAAGGAGAGGAAAAACTCGTTAGAACTCACAAGAATTAACCGTGCGGGGGAAGGGAATGACATCCCGGATATTGCTGACACCGGTCAAATACATGATCATTCTTTCAAAGCCCAGACCGAAGCCGGCATGTTTGACACCGCCGTATTTACGCAGTTCCAGATACCACCACAGCTCATCCCGGGACATATTCAGTTCCCTGATACGGGCTTCCAGCAGTTCCAGCCTTTCTTCCCGCTGGCTGCCGCCGATCAGTTCACCCACTCCGGGAACCAGCAAATCCATGGCGGCTACGGTCCGCCCGTCATCGTTCTGCCGCATATAAAAAGCTTTGATATCCCGGGGATAATCAGTAACAAAAACCGGCTTGTGAAAGTATTTCTCGGTCAAATAACGTTCATGCTCAGTCTGCAGGTCATTGCCCCATTGAGGAGGATAATCAAATTTTTCCCCGGAAGCCTGCAGCAGCTTTATAGCTTCCGTATAAGTAATCTGGGCAAATTCCTGGCTGACAATGGACTGCAATCTCTCCAGAAGGCCTTTATCCACGAACTGGTTGCAGAACTCCATCTCCTCCGGGGCATTTTCCAATACATAATTGATAATATGCTTGACCATGGCTTCGGCCAGGCGCATGTCATCCTGCAGATCTGCAAAGGCCATTTCCGGCTCAATCATCCAAAACTCGGCCGCATGGCGGGCCGTATTGGAATTTTCCGCCCGGAAGGTTGGTCCAAAAGTGTAGACATCCCTAAAGGCGAGAGCAAAAGCCTCGGCTTCCAGTTGGCCGCTTACGGTTAAATTGGTTTTACGGCCAAAGAAGTCCTGACTGAAATCAACCTGCCCATTGTCATCAAGAGGCGGTTGCAGGGGATCCAGAGTAGTAACCCGGAACATTTCTCCGGCACCTTCCGCATCACTGGCGGTGATAATGGGGGTGTGCACGTAAACAAAGCCCCGTTCCTGAAAAAACTGGTGGATAGCATAGGCTGCCAGGGAACGTATCCGGAAAACGGCGGAAAACAGGTTGGTGCGGGATCTCAAATGGGCCACTTCCCGCAGGAATTCCCGGGTGTGCCTTTTGGGTTGAATGGGGTAATCTTCCGGAGCATCCCCTTCCAGGATTATTTCCTGGGCTTTGATCTCCCAGGGCTGTTTGGCCTGGGGGGTAGCTACCACCACGCCCCGTACCGTTATGGCGGCTCCGGCCCGGTACCGGGCTACCTCGGCAAAATTGCTGAGGGCCTCTTTTTCATATACCACCTGTACGGAATTAAAATGAGTGCCATCATTGAGGACAATAAAGCCAAAAGATTTCTGATCGCGGTTGCTGCGTATCCAGCCGTTAATCTCAACCGACTGATTCAAATAACGGCTGATATCCCTGAATAGCTGCCTGACTACTACCTTTTCCATAGATATCCTCCCAGTAAAAATATGGTTCATAACACTTTTCGGTTTGATTAACCGGACTCCTGCTGTTGGTAGTGGTTATTATGTGCTTTATAATAATGGTATATTAAGGTATGAGAAAAGAATATTCTATTCTCTTCACAGCAGGCGACCCAGACTGCATAAAAAAACAGACCTAGGAGAGGATGTTTCTATGAACCTGATAGAAATTGATACCACCAAATGCCAGCGGGATCGTATCTGTGCCCAGGAATGCCCGGGCAAACTGATAATTTTCCCGGAAAAAGACAGCTACCCTACAACTATAGAAAAGGCTGAAGAATTCTGCATCGACTGCGGTCATTGCATCGCAGTTTGTCCTCATGGAGCTCTAAAGTTAAAAGGCCTTGAGCCTGAAGAGCTGGAAGCCGTAAATCAGGAGTTGCTGCCCAGCTCCAGCCAGGTGCGCCATTTCCTGACTTCCCGCCGTTCTGTCCGCACTTTTAAAAAACAGCTGGTAAGCCGTCAACAGATTGAAGCATTAATCGATATTGCCCGTCATGCCCCCACTGGCAGCAATAAACAGCAGGTTTACTGGCTGGTCATAGAAGGCAGAGATAAACTGCATCATATGGCAAGCCTGGTTGCAGACTGGATGCGCCTTATGCTGCAGCACAGCCAGGATGAGGCTTTAAAGAGCCGCTATGGCCGGGTAGTGGAAGCCTGGGACCAGGGAGTGGACAGGATCCTGCGCGGGGCTCCCCAGGTAATAATTGCCCATGCTCCCGCCAGTGAGTTCGGGGTAGCCACTGACTGCGCAATCAGTTTGGCATATCTGGAACTTGCCGCTTATTCCCAGGGTCTGGGCACTTGCTGGGCTGGTTTCCTGACTACCGCTGCCACTTACTACCCTCCCCTGCAGGAAGTTCTCCAGCTGCCTGAAGGGCATCAGCCTTATGGAGCTCTAATGCTGGGGTACCCCCTTTATAAATACCATAGAATCCCCCAACGCCAGCCAGCCCGGATAACATGGCGTTAATAGGTTTTTTATCTTATCGCGAAAGGAGAAATTCTATGAACAACAGCGATCAGCAAAAAAAGGCTCTGTTAGAGAAGGCCAAGGTTATTGCCATTGTGGGCCTATCTGACAATCCTGATCGTCCCAGTTACCGCATCGGCAGGTACCTGCAGCAGCAAGGCTATAAGGTTATCCCGGTGAATCCTGGTCTGTCAGAAGTCCTGGGGGAAAAGTGCTATCCTGATCTTCAATCCATTCCCTGCGAAGTAGATGTGGTCGACGTCTTCCGGCGCAGTGACGCAGTGTACGACATCGTCAAAGCTGCTCAGGAGAAGAACATACCTGCGGTGTGGACCCAGATAGGAGTTCACTGCAACGAAGCCAGTCAAGAACTGGCCCGGGAACATAACATAACCATCATCGAAGACTGCTGTATCATGAGAGAACATCAACGTCTCATGAGATAACGGCAACAAGAAGAACAAATCCCCTCCTGCTGTGGGGCAGAGGGGATCAGTCATGGCCGGCAGCTTTATTCCAGCATCAATTTTTCCAATTCCAGGGGCTGGAGATGCCGGCCATTTTTGTATGCCCGCATATTGCCTCCGGATATTTCATCTATTAATACAATCTGCTTATCCGGACCTACCCGGCCGAATTCCAGTTTAATATCGTACAGTTCGATTCCCTTTTTGGCCAGCTCCTCTTTAATTACAGCGGTAATCCTCCTGGTCAAATCCTTTAAGACAGCATATTCCTCATGGCTTAGGATACCCAGCATATCCAGGGCATCCTCGCTGATAGGCGGGTCCTGGCGGGCATCATCTTTCAGGGTAACTTCCACAAAGTAATCCAGGGGCTGTCCTTCCTGCACATAATCCCCATAGCGGCGCAGGAAACTGCCTACCGCCCGTAAGCGGCAAATAATCTCCAGTCCTTTGCCGAACAGGGTGGCTGGTTTAACCGTCATGGTAGCCTGTTCAATATCTGCATCTATGTAATGAGTGGGAATCCCTTTTTGGTGCAAAATTTCGAAAAAATACTTGGTCAGCCGCAAGCCAGCCCGCCCGGCACCTTCTATAGTCAGTCCTACTGTATTGGCACCGGGATCAAATACTCCATTTTCACCGGTAGCGTCGTCTTTAAACTTCAAAAGCAAATTGCCGTCTTCCAGCTGATATACATCTTTGGTTTTACCGCTGTAAACTAGCTTCATAGTATTCCTTCCCTTCCTGGTGTACTGACACGCTTATATTATAGGCAGCTTGGCCCAAAAAACGCAAAAAGCATGCCACCTTACATTCGGTATTCTCTGCTTTATGCAAACTATTCCAAGTGTTATTAAAACAATCTGTTCAAATCAATCACAAAGTAGCCACACGTTACCGTTTTGCCACTATTCAGCTAGCAATTCACTTGGAAAAAACTACATATCTAATCGGGGTACCCCTGTAGGAGTTACAAACATACAATAAAGCAACCCATTTAGTAACCGATTAAAGGAGGTTTTATAAATGTCCCGCTGGCATAATAGAGCACCACACTGGGATGATGGTCCCTCCTGGGGGCATGCCCCTTTTTGGGATGGACACAGGCGGCATCACCAAGACGGCGAACCCCCGCTCTGTGAAGAAGTAAGACTGTTCAGTTTAGTGGCTTCCGATCCAGCCCATGGTGCAGTTGACGTTCGCTCCGGCCGCTTTACCGTAACCTTGACCTTTGACGAAAACGTGGTAGATAATGGCGTATGGGCTCATAACCGTCATAAAATAAGAATGTGGGCCGGAACTTTCCGCCTTCCCATTCGCGTTACCCATAACGGGAGAAGAGTCTTTATAACACCCATTAACGGTCTGCCGGCTAATTCCAAGATTACTGTATCTGTAGCACCGGACTTCATGTCCTCCACGGGAAAAATTTTAGGAAAAACCGCCATCATCATCTTCCATACCGCTAAATTCTCTTCCACAATCAGAGTTGTCCGGCGCCGGCTGGTTTCCATCGCCGAAGAATAGGAGCCAGAGGTCAGGTCTTGAAGCAAATGCCCTGGGAATGTTTCAAGACCTGACCCCCTTATCGGGTTATACGGTAGATTTAACTCCGGAAATGACCGTCAGCAGAACCTGATTGCGATCCTCCATATTCAAGGCCTGTTCCAGGCTTCCCGCGTCTATATTCATGTTGATGGCTTCCTTGGTTAGTCTTAGAACCATAGGATTGCGGCTGGCCATTTTGCGAGCCATCTCCAGCCCGGTATCATACAAGTCCGCTCTGTCTACGATCCGGGAAATCATGCCCAGGTCAGCAGCTTCCTGAGCAGAGAAAAACTCACCCATATACATTATCTCGTAAGCCCTTCCCGCTCCAATTAAGCGCGGCAGCAGGTAACTACAGGCCATGTCGGCTCCGCCCAATCCGATATTTATGTAAGCCGCACAAAAACGGGCATCGGTGGAAACGATGCGAATATCAGAAGCCAGCACGAAGCTGAATCCCAGACCGGCCGCTGCTCCGTGGACCAGCGCAATAATTGGCTGCGGTGCCCGGCGCATAGCCAGGTTTAAGCGGCCCAGCCTGGCCTGGAAGTTATAGAAATCGATGGGTTGCATCAATTCACTGTGTTCCAGGGTGTACTTTATGTCCAGGCCGGCGCAGAATCCCTTTTCCCCCGCCCCCCGCAACAATATTACCCTGGTGTCCATGTCATAGAGGCGCTTTTGCCAGAATCTCTCCAGCTCATCCAGCATCTCCCCGTTTATGGAGTTGTAGGCTGCTGGACGGTTCAGGGTGAGCAAACCGATGCCTTCATCAACTATTTCCCAAATTATAGTATGGTATTCTTCCAATTATGCTCCCTCCTTTAACTTTTTCCGCTGTCTTTCAAAGCCTGGGCCAATTCCTCCATTTCCCGGCGACCGAGATCATCTCTTCCGGCCATCAGCTCAAGGTGGTGCTGCAATTCGTGCAAAACGGTATCTATAATCTCTTCTTTCCAGACCTCCTCCGGTTCATCCTGCAATAATTCCACAAAGGAACCATAATAAAATACAATGAACCGGCCTAAATGCTCATCTTCGATGTATTCCCCTAAAATCCAGAAATCTCCTTCCCGCCGGGCTTCCTCCTGGAGGTTGAATCCTCCCGTCAGCCCCCGGCAAAAATGAGGCGGAATGCGTTCCACCGCCTCTTCCAGCCATTCAGCAAACTGATCAATGGAAAATACGGCCATGGCAACTCCTTATCGGCAATTTTTTTGATTCCGTTAACTACTATTATAATTCCAATTCGTGTAAACCGCTCTTTTCTCTGAGTATCCCGTTTAGTGTTATAACTGTGAACATGGACCCTGTAAGCCAAAAAGACGCCTATAATGTCATCAGCAATCTCTATACCGATCTTCAGTAACCCAGGGCTTAAGCTGGAGTATTAGCCGGGCGAGCGACTTACGACGAGCCGTTGCAACCCAAGGCGAAACTGAGGGCTGCGAAGGGGAGCGAGAAACAGGACGTTTCGAGCAGCGAGTACTGAGTGCATGGATGCCGAATTACGAGCGGTCCCCTTCGCACTTAAAGTTTGCCGATGGGTTGCAGGCGAGGAATACCGGAGCGAGCCGGCTAATACTTCAGCATCTTGGCTAATACTCCTGCTTAATTGCGTGCAGTGTTATCGCGAGACATTAATTGCCGCCAATCTCATCCACCCTGCTGCTGTCCCGTTGGACATTATTTCCCTGGCGCAGGCTATTTTCTCTTGTATTCCCTCCACCAGGCAGTCCGGGGATAATCCGGATCACCAAGGAAAACGGGCTGCCCTATGCGCGGGGTAGTCACCTGCTGGTTTTGCCTGGTCGCTGCCCGGGTCACCCGTTGGATAGGTTCGGTCCAGCTGTGCAAAGCCAGGGTAAAAGCAGCCCAGTGAATGGGCAGAAGCACCTGGCCTCTTAAATCCATATGAGCCTGGACAGTCTGCTCAGGGGTCATATGAATAGCCGCCCAGAGCCGGTCGTATTGCCCGCATTCCATCAAAGTCAAATCAAAGGGGCCGTACTTGTCTCCTATCTCTTTAAAATGCGGGCCATATCCCCCATCCCCGCTGAAAAATACCCTTGCTTCCGGACCATTTATGACCCAGGAACACCATAGGGTGGAATTCCGGCCGGTTATGGTTCTCCCGGAAAAATGGCGGGCTGGTGTACAGGCCAATCGGAGCGGCCCGCATTCCACCTCATCCCACCAGTTGCACTCCTTGATTTTAGCAGAGGGGATCCCCCATCTCTCCAGGTGGCGGCCTACTCCCAGGGGAACAAAGAACTGCCCTACCCGGTTTCTTAACTTTCTTATGGTACCGTAATCCAGATGATCGTAATGGTCGTGGGATACCAGAACCGCATCTATAAAGGGAAGATTATCTATGTTGACCGGCAGTTTTTTAGTGTACCTGTGGCTGCCCAGGGGAGGCAGCGGCGATGCAATCGGTCCCAGCATGGGGTCCAATAGCAGCAGTTGGCCGGCTATACGCAGCAATAAAGTGGAATGGCCCAGCCAGATGACCTGACTGCGCTGGTCGGACAGGTAAGATCTATTCAGGCGATCAACTTTGAGGGGGCGAGGCGGCCGTAATTGGGAGCGATTTTTAACCCGGCCTTTTAATATGTAAAAAATGATACTCCCGCTGGCTTTCCCCCGTGCCGGCTTAGTATTGACAAATCTTCCCCGCCGGTAATTGGGTGAGGATTTATAAACTCTGGTTTGGCGCTGGAAGGGGTTGGCTCCGAAGGAGGGCACACAGCCCAGGATGATCAGAGCAATCGCTGCCAGCGCCAGGATGATTATTACCGCTTTCATGTGCTACCCCCAATAGATCGATAACTCTGCTTTATGTCCCTATTCTACTACTGGCCCGAAAGATGTACCAGTTATCAGGAACTGCTTCCACGCTCAAGCATGGACCGCTGCCGGAGCAATTCCTTATACTCCTGATCCAGAGCTGCATACTCCGGGCTGTCGGGCTTGAGCAGGCTTAGTTCGCTGAGGACCCGGGACATACGGGTCTCCAGGATTAATCTCTCCTCGGCACTGGCCTTCGCCGGATCTGTCTTGTTATATTCCCGCCTCTTGCTTAAATAATCGGTCAGCTGGCCTTCAATCCTTCTTACCTGCTGCCCCTCGAAAACCAGCATATGGTCACAAACCTGGTCCAGCAGGTAGCGATCATGGGAAACCAGCAGGATGGTGCCAGGATACTGGAGCAAGCTTTCCTCCAGGGCCTCCCGGCTGTAGATATCCAGATGGTTGGTAGGTTCATCAAGTATTAACAGGTCATTCTCGCCCCAGATGGCCAGTCCCAGGGCTATCTTCATTCTTTCTCCCCGGCTGAGCCGGCCCAAGGCTACCTGGAAGCGATCATAGCTTAATCCCAAAGCTATCAAAAGCTGCATCACCTGCTTTTGTTGATCCACAGGCCAATCCTTGATGGTATTAAGTAAGCTCTCCTTTTCACCCTGGGGCAGTTCCTGGCTGATATAGGCAATTCGAGCCGAACTGCTAACAAACAGCTGTCCTTCATTCAGTTCTTCCTGGCCCAAAATAATGCGGACCAAGGTTGTTTTGCCGCACCCATTGGGACCAAAAATGCCAACCTTCTCCCCCCGATTTATATAAAAGGAGCTGCCAGTGAAAAGAATTTTCTCTCCATAGGCTTTACTGATGCCCTCAGCTTCTATAACCCGGCGGCCGCCCTGGGAGGCAAAGTTAACCGAAAACTTTACCCGGGGATCGGCGGCAGGCCGTTCCACCTGTTCCTGGCGCATTTTTTCCAAGCGCTTTATCTGGGATTTTATAGCCTGATCACGCTTCTTGGCTTTCTTGCGATAGTATTCCTTGCCGCCTACCCTGCCTCCCCCCTTCTGTCTTGACTCCCGATGAGCTTTATCAGACCAGGCTTTTAGCTGCTCGATGGCCTGGTCGATCCGGCGCTGCTCTTTTTGCTGGGACTGGTACAGGCGCCATTGACTCTCTCTTTGCTGCTGTTTGGCCTGCCGGAAAGCCGAGTAGTTGCCGGGATAAATGGTAATAGTCCCGTTTTCTATCTCCGCAATCTTGGTAACCGTATTGTCCAGGAAGAAGCGGTCATGGGAAATAATAACCACCGCTCCCGGGAACCGCTGCAGCTCCTGAATTAAATATTCCACTCCCTGGTAGTCCATGTGGTTGGTGGGCTCATCCAGAATAGCCAGGTCCGGCTGGGCAGCCCAAACCGCTGCCAATGCCAGCTTGGTTTTCTCGCCGCCGCTGAGCTTACCCAGCTGCTCCTCCTGTAAATCACTGAAACCCCTGACACCTAAATAACTGGTTACCCGCTGCAGTTCACCGCTCAAATCGACTTCATTGACCATGACATCGCGAAATATCCCAGCATCTTCCGCTTGGCGCAGGTAGCCCACTCTTATTCTCTGCCGGGAAGAAATGATGGTTCCGGCATCTGCAGTGCTGTTACCGGTCAGAATCTCTGCCAAGGTGGACTTGCCCGCTCCGTTCCTGCCCACGAGACCAATCCGGTCCCCCCGGCAAATATCCAAATCTATGCCATTTAACACCACTTTGTCGCCAAAGCTCTTCTTAATGTTTCGACAGCTGATTAGCATGCTTTCCCTCCGATAAAAATATAAGGCTGCCAGGAACTCCTGTTTCCTGCAGCCTGATAGCTCTTAAAGCAATACCGGTGTATTTAACTCCGGGGCTATTCTATTAAATAAACGCAGCAACAAGTATCCTGGTCATAACCGGACCAGCAGAATAACTCTGCCCATTTGTCCGTATTCACTTAAGCCAGAATACCTTTGCGCATGTCCTTTCCTCGGTCTTTCTTAAGAATTATCCACTGGCATGTCATCGCTAGTGTAGCGAAGCAATCTCTAACGAGGTACGCTAACTGCGCAAAAGAGATCGCCACGCGCTTCGCGCTCGCGATGACACAAAAGAACGCCATTTTCACAGCAATTTTCACCTGTGATGCAGGCCACGATGAATGAAAACACCATATTATGTGTCGTAGGGGGCGATGCCCACATCGCCCCGAGAGGCATTTTCACAGCAATGACACTATGGATGTCCTTTTGGTCAACACAAGTACTGTTTTCACAGCCATTGACAAAACTATATTAGCATGAATATAAGGCTCCGGCAAGCAATCCCCGGGCGCCCTCTTCCTTAGTCAGAATTGGAGATCAACCACTGGATGCTAATACAACTGGAAGCCCTGCTCCTTGAGCTTGTCTATCCACATCATTTTCAGCACTTCCAGGTCCTCCCGGTAATCGGTTTTAGATTCATCCTGGTCATATTCCAGTTGCTCCAGAACCACTATCTGGAAGGCTTGCTCTCCCAATTCGTTCCAATCCTTCTGCAACCGGCGGTTAACATGGCTGCCGTTCTTTAACTGAAAGGCCACGCTGTTCTGCTTGCCTTTCAAGTTAGGAGCAGCCTCCAGCCAGCAGCGCTTGTGGTCTTTATTGATAACCGCCAGTATGCCCATATCCGGCTTCATTTGCCTGTATTGCTCCTGCAGTTCCTTTTTTCTTTCACTGGATATTTTCATTTTTACACTCTCCTGTAATTAATACCCTAATTCTTTTAATACCCGGGACAAGGTTTTTAATCGTTCCGCTATCAATTCGTCATCCCGCGCCAGGCAATCCCGGAATAACTTCATGTCCTCATCGATTAATGGATTATCCGTACATATCTCCACCGTCATGGCATCGCCCTGCAAACCAATGCGGCCGATGGTGGTGTTGTCCGGGTCATACAGCTTTTCATAGCGGTAAGCCTCCATGAAATGGCGCCGGGCTTCACAGATGAGCAGGGCCAGATCCAGTACTCTATGCAAGGGCAGCTCCTCTGACTGGCGCGACCACTTCTCCCCGGTATATCTCCATACCTTGGCGGAAATATCTAACTTGCCGCGGTCATTCCACTGGGCCAGCCCCACTGACAGTCCTTTGGCATCGGAATTATAAGCCTGCCTGCCGTCGACCTGCTCATAATCGTTTACCACTATTACCGGTTTGTGTTTTAAGGTGGCGGGAATTTTCATTTATTACACCTCAGTTACTTTATTTTTAGTAAATTACTAATTTACTAATCTACTGCTTGAGTATATTTTATTTTCTTCCTGTCTGTCAAGTAAGCTCCTGCTCCGCCTGCATTTTGGCGAGAAAAAATCACCAAAGTGATGCCGGTTAGCATACATAGTTAATGGAACCGATTATATTCTGCTCGGTTACCAGTAAAAAGTACCGGCAATAAAATTTGTGCAGAAAGCGGTGATTTTAAATATGGCTGATACCCAATGGCTGTGGCGCAACCCTCTTCCCCAGGGGAATGCTCTGCGGGCGGCTGCCTATGCCGAAGGACAATTTGTGGCAGCGGGTCAATTCGGTACGATTATGACCTCTTCTGACGGCAGCAACTGGACTATACAGAACAGCGGGACCACTAATTACTTGTCCGGAGTCGGCTATGGCAACGGACTGTATGTAGCAGTGGGAATGGAAGGAACCATTCTTACCTCTCCTGATGGAGTAACCTGGCGATCCCAGGAATCAGGCACCTCATCCTGGCTGGATGATGTTGCCTTTGGCAATGGGATGTATGTGGCGGTAGGACAGCTGGGGACCATAGTCACCTCCACCGACGGTGAAAACTGGACCCCCAACGGGGTCACGGTTTTCTGGCTGCAGGGAGTAGCTTTCGGCAATGACACCTTTGTGGCAGTGGGAACGGGAGGATCCATCTTCACCTCCCCGGACGGGATCACCTGGACCAACCGGGGGTCTTTCGGGGGATTCCCCTTGAACAGTGTAGTCTATGCCCAAGGCCAGTTTGTAGCGGTAGGCGGCGGTGGCACTATTCTGACTTCTCCTGATGGGGTAACCTGGAGCAGTGTCGCTTCCCACAGTACTGCTTTTTTAGAGGAAGTGACCTTTGGCAATGGCCTCTACGTTGCGGTAGGGAGAGACCTGGATCTTAACACCGGTGTGGTGCTGACTTCCGCCGATGGCCGGGAATGGACGGTGCAGCTTACTGATGACCTGCTTTTATCCTTAAGCATCGCCAGCAGTCCTGATCTATTTGTTGTCACCGGCCTAGGCGGAATAATACTCACTTCTCCAGATGGATCCAGTTGGACCAGGCAGACCTCCGGTGTTTATGAAGAACTCCACGATGTAGTCTTCGGGGCTGACATGCTGGTGGCAGTCGGCAATAACGGAACCATATTGACCTCTCCCGATGGAGTCAGGTGGCAAGCCAGGGACAGCGGCACCACCAGCCACCTGTGGGGTGTGACTCATGCCCATCAAACCTTCATTGCGGTGGGAGATAACGGGACCATACTCAGATCCGCCAATGGAGTCAGCTGGTACCAGGAGACAGTTCCCTTAACCAACCGGCTTAGAGCCGTAACTTTTGGAAATGGGCAGTTTGTTGTCGTGGGGGAAAAGGGTATTATCCTAACCTCCCCGGACGGAAGAAACTGGCAGGTAACGGAATCGGGTACCACCACTACACTTAATGGGGTGGCTTTTGGGGAGGATCGCTTTGTGGCGGTGGGCAACAACCGTATCATACTGGTTTCTCCCAATGGCCAGGACTGGCAGCAGGCGGCAGTGGAACCTGGTTTTGAATCACTGCAAAGTATTGCCTATGGTCAGGGTCTGTTTGTTGCCGCCGGCGATTCCGGCCTGGTGATGACTTCCCCGGACAGCAGCAGCTGGACCATCCTCCGAGTAGGTGAGAATTCCCCCTTCTGGCTGCATGTAGTGTTCTGCCAGGACCGCTTTGCTTTAAGCGGCACCCCGGGGAAAGTAGCTTACTCCATTGATGGCACTCAATGGGAAGTACAGAACACCGCCACTGATCATTTCCTCTACGGCATAACCTGTTCCCCTGCAGGAGATGTGGTGGTAGGCGATTTCGGCACTATTCTTCAATCCTCAGCTTGAGCAAAGCAGGTTTTACCGGATGCAGCGGGAACTTCCGTTTCCGCTGCATATCTCCCTTTAACCGCTGGCACCAATTTCTAATATGCTTCCATCTCTTTTATGTAATACTCCTTGCCTGATACCAGGTCGAACTTGCCGTCATGGGCGCAGGAGGGGCAGGAAGCTGTCGTCAAATGCTCTTTTTTTACCTGAAAAGAATGGCCGCACTGGGGACAGCGCAGGATAATAGGGGTGTAGGTAATTTTTAGCCGGGCGCCTTCCGCCAGGGTATCGTTACTTAAAAAGTCGAAATAGTGCTGCATCCATTCTGCTTCCAGGTCACTCAGTTCCCCTACAATGAGGCTGATGGAGACTATTTTCTGCACCTGGTTCATTTCCGCATGTTTCATTACTATGTTCAAAATGCTTTCTACTACCGGCAGTTCGTGCATATCATTTATCCCCCGGCATCAGGTATTGCGCACATATTCCCGGGGCCGCACTTCTATTAAAGCCAGGGCCTGAGTGGGGCAGGTGACTACGCAATTGCCGCATCCATAGCACTTATCCAGGTCGAACTCAGCTTTACGCTCCGATTTAGGGCGGCTCTTATCCAGAGTAATAGCCTTAAACTGGCAGCGCTTGACGCACTTGCCGCAGCCGTTGCAGGCTGCCTCATCCAGACGAACCTGGAAGCGGGATTTGGCATAAACAGCATAATCAAGCTTGTGGGTCATGTACAGGCCGGTACAGCAGCAGGCACAGCAGTTGCACATTAACATGTCTCTTTTCACATTATTGCGTACCTGGTGAACCAGTCCGGCATCCTCTGCCATACCCAGGCGGCGCAGGGCTTCCTCCTGGCTGATCTGTTCCCCGATACCCCGCTGTATAAAATGGTAAGCAAACCTGTTTATCTGCAGGCATAGATCAACATCCCTGGGAGCGGGGCACTTTTCGTCCATTTTGCCAACCTGCTGGGCCTGAGTCCGGCAAGGGCAGGGGGCAGCGGTTATTATTTCCGCCTGTTTGATGATCTGCCGGGCAGAGTCAATGTCCAGAATGAGATTCTGGGAGGGAACCGCTTCTTCAATAGGTACCGTACGCAATATCTGAGGATAATTGGCTTGCTTCCAAACCGGAACCACCTTCTTTAAGTCCTCGGTTATCAGTTTATCCCACAGCTGAAACAGTTCCTGGGGAGCACGGGGATACACAACGGAAGCATCCCTGAGTTCTATCATGGCTCCAAAGAGCTTAAACTTGTCCGGAGGATCAAGATAACGGGCAATGGCACCGGCGCGATGCAGGTAAGAAGTGGCCTCTTCCACCTGCTGCCTGGACATACCGGTGACCGCTGCAATTTCATCAATGGTAGCCGGTTTGGCCAGAGCCTCAAATACCCTTCTTGCGTCCCCTTCCGGAAAAAGCATTTCCAGTATCTCCAGCATGGTATCCGAATCGGGAAATCCCAAACGGGCTGCGTAACTCTTAAAGGCTTCGGTTGCCACCCACAATCCCTCCCAATTAAATGTGGTTTAGAAGCACATGTTTCCTGTACCTAAATTCTATTTCGAAATATTCAATGCTTAAGATTTTTATTCCTGCCGGGGTACAGCAGATGTTTATTTGCTCTGTGCAATTATCATCACTATTTAAAACAAAAGAAGCCCTTTTAAGGCTTCTCAGACTGTCAAAGAAATCTACTAGGGCTTAGACGCTTGAGATTGCCACGCGCTACGCGCTCGCGATGACACAATGGTTGCCTTTTTACTGACATGAAAGCCATTTTCACAGCAATGACACAAAAGGTGACTTTTCATTCATCGTGGCCTGTGCCACAGGTGAAAATTGCTATTTAATACAAAAGAAGCCCTTTATAAGGCTTCTGGTCTTCTTGACTAAATTGTAATTCTTAGATATAATAAACTACCCTTAATGTTTAAAATTAAATTATAGCATATATTTTATTATTTGTCAAGAGGCGCGGGAGGTTAAATATATGTCTAACATCATGCCATTTAGGTTTTCATTACACAGCTTGACTAAGCAGGACACTATACATCAAATTATGGCTACCAATACTGTCTCTTGTCAATATGGACTGTCCCTGAATGAAGAGGATGCTGAACAGATCTTCATGGCTCGCCAGGCAATCTTGAAAAACTTAGGTCGTGTAGAGATAAGCACTGGAGTCATCAGTCAGCTGATCACCATATTCTGCCGCTCCCCTTTCATAAGCCAGGAAAATTACGCTGCTGCTGTTATAGACCTAATGGAAGCCTTTTACTATATCAAAAATGAAACCCGGGATGAGATTGGCGATTTGGAAATAATCGAGCTTATGAAAGAACGCTTCGACACCCGTTGTGGGGGCTCCATTGAGTTATTGGTAAGCCAGGGAATGGAGGATGTTATCCAAGCTGCCCGCCAGGGACATTATTACCGTACTTTATCCGGTGAAGATAATGAGGTGAGCAAATGAGCAAACCGCTTTTCCCAAAATGCACGCGGAAATTATCTGCCCTGAATCCTGATAATTATTTGGTATCTCTCCTGAACAATGCTTTAGCTGCCCAATTAATCAATGAAACCATGATACAATCCATTCAGTTACAGGTTATGGAAGTGCTGAAAAAGGTAATATTTAAATATACCGGCGGCCAAAGCAGTTCTGTCACTGCTGCCACCGCCCAGTCCTTGATCAACTCTATTCTTTATTGTATCGACGCCCGCTTGCTGGCTCTGAACGCCCCCGAAGAAAGTCTTAGGGAACTGCACAGCAAAACGATAATGGAAATATACCAGGATGGGCTGGCCCAGGTTGAATCCTGCCTGGAAGAAACCCGGAAGTTGTTTGCGCAAACCAAGGCATCGCGGATTGCAACTGATTTGATTGCCTATAACTCTACAATCGATGAAGGGTTGCCCGGTTTTTTGGCCCAATATGACCCTAGATTTCTGGCCCATGACACCATGGCTGATATTGATTATCCTTTAGCCAGCCACTGCCAAAACCAGCGGGGCATATTTTATATCCAGGAGTACATCAGTAAACTGAACCTGGAAAATCAATTCTGTTCCAACTTTGCGGATCCGGACATTAACAGGCTGCTGCAAAACTACGGCAGAACTTATCACATCGACTATCCTGAATTTCTATTAAATATTTTTGAAATCGTGTTTGCCAATGCCGTATTTGCCGTTATGCTGGGTCAAAATGCCCGCCATTTGACCATTTCCAAAGCGGACAGCGACCTTTTGCGCTCCCAGCTTTATTCCCTGGACCTATCCTTTATTCCCCCGGTGCTCAAACAATCTGTGAACCGATTAATTGTTCAGCTGGAAATAAACGATTCCGATCTTATCGATTACATTAAATCTGCTGAGAATAACCTTCTTCACAGGTTAATTCCCGCGCTGCAAAACCACAGCCTGGACAAATTGGTCATAACCGACCATCCCATCCCCCAGCCAATGGTGGCCTTGAAACAACCTGCACCGATGAAAGATACTGATTTTCGCCATTTAACAGATAAACTCCGCCAATTAACCGACAGTCAGGCCAAGGCTGCCCTGATTATGGGCAATGTCCGCACATTCAGCGACTTTATAGATATTTTGGAAGCAGACTGCCTGGTTAGCCAGGACTATCCGGTGCTTTTTCAGCATCTGGGGGATTTGGAATTATCGATGCTGGCCCGACTGGTTGTCGATATCTTTGCGGAGAATGATGCCCCATTGGTAAAGCTGTTCAGCAGCAGCCATTCAGAGAAGGAGTGGACATCCCAGCTGATTTTTTATCTGGCAAGCCTCAGCAGTGAAAGGCTGAAGAATATTCAACAGCTTATCATCCAGCTAGCATAATAACACATATTTTGTCTTATCCTGTTATATACTACCTTACAATCCTGCCACAAATATGCTATTTTGTTAAAAAGGAGGTTGATTTACATGAGTAGTCAAGAATCCTCAAAAAATATTGTTGGTTTTGAAGTTCGTATTATTTTCCGGGATACTAGCGCCATCGACCTGACTAAAATGGCGGAAGCCGCCAAGAAATCCATGTTTGACATGATGCGTATTCATGTAGAAAAAATCAAACTGAAAAAGTACGGCCTTAAATTGTTAGGCAAAGGCCCCATCCAGGAAATCCTGCGGATTGGCGAAAACTTCTACCAGCTCACAGCAGAAGGCGGACTGGAAATAATCGTCAATATAGGCAGCAAGGAATGCTTCTATATGAAAGAAGGATGCATCCACGATCTGCGGGATGGATCTGCTCCGGATATTTCCATACCAAAATTCGATGACGCCGAACCCGATGAGGAAGAATATGCCCGGTTAGGTCTATAACAATAACAACAATAACAAGCCCCGCTTTCAGCAGCGGGGCTTAGAGAGTGTCAAAAAAGTTGACATACCAAAAGGCCATCATATGTGTCATTGCGAGCCCCGGAGGGGCGTGGCAATCTCGAACGTCGAACCGCTAATAGACTTCTTTGACAGTCTGTAAGCCCCGCTTTCAGCAGCGGGGCTTATTTTATATAGGGCAAGTAAACCTGCTCATTTGGTCAGTTTGACTCTAATGGTTTTAACCTGAGCTTTGGCAGTATTGCCGTCAGGAAGATGCATCAGCTGTACTTTCACCACCTGGCCAATTTTTTTGCTTAATATCGCTTCCTGCAGTTCCTGACTGGTGGTTACTTTCTGGTTGTCAATTTGGGTTATGATGTCGAAAGGTTCTATGCCAGCTTTGTCAGCCGGGCCTCCTGCGTGAGGCTCTACTACTACTCCATGATAAATCGGCAGCTTGTGGTACTTGGCCTGGTCAGGGCTTACTTCTCCTACTATCCGTACTCCCAGCCTGGGCCTCTGTACCTCCCCATAGCGCAGCAGATCTTTGGTTACCATCTGCACCTGATTGGAAGGTATGGCAAAACCCATGCCTTCAAAACCTTCTACGGCAATCTTGGCGGTATTAATGCCAATGACTCTTCCCTCCAGATTCGCCAGAGCACCGCCGCTGTTACCCGGATTGATAGCGGCATCGGTCTGGATAAGCCGGTAGGCAAAACCCTCATCGGTGCTCAGCAACCGGTTCAGACCGCTTACCACCCCGGCGGTCACGGAACGGGCAAAACTGAGCCCTAAGGGATTGCCGATGGCTATTACTTCCTGTCCCACCGCCAGATTATCGGAATCTCCAAATACAGCCGGGGTCAGATCCTCATCTCCCTTTATTTTTATAACCGCCAGGTCAGTACGGGGATCAGTTCCTACTATCTCGGCTTCTCTTTCTTCTCCGTTTACCAGGGTAACAATCAACCGGTCCGCATCAGCAACCACATGGTTGTTGGTAACGATGTGGCCTTCTTTGTCCAAAATTACTCCTGAGCCAGTGGATTCGCTGTCGCGCCCGTCAAATATTCCTCCTCCTTTTTGCAAGCTGGTAATCCCCACCACCGACGGGCTGACCAGAGCCGCTGCTTCACTTACCCCTCCTGCCGCTGGCGACTCTTCCTGCACTATTGGTTTGCTGGGAGCCAGAGCAGTATCAATTAAGTTATAAAGGGCCAATCCTATTACAAACAGAACCAAAAATGCCAGCACGCCATTGGCTCTTTCCCGGTTCATAAAATTCCTCCCTCATAACTTGGTACAGATATTGTGTGCCATGCTGAGGGGCTTATACTGTTCAATATCTTCCATCACCGTATAAAAAAGAGGCCGTTGGCCTCTTTGCAGCGTGTAAAAAAGCTTATTAATAGTTGGACATTCGAGATTGCCACGCCCCTCCGGGGCTCGCAATGACACATAAGGTGGCCTTTTGGTATGTCATCGCGAGGAGCGTAGCGACGTGGCGATCTCTTTTAGCTAGTTTTTTGACACTCTCAAAAGAGGCCGTTGGCCTCTTTGGATTGCCGGTTATTCTATCTTATCTTAGCTCCCAAGTTTTTCAGCTTCTCTTCTATATTCTCGTAGCCCCGGAAAATATGGCCCGCTTCTTCGATTTCTGTTTCGCCCTCGGCGGCCAAAGCTGCCAGTACCAGGGCGGCACCGGCTCGCAGATCGGTAGCCCTGACCTTGGCCCCGCACAGCCGGGTCCCTCCCTCAACTACCGCCGTGTGCCCTTCCACCTTTATGCGGGCTCCCATCCGCTTCAGCTCATCTACTACCTGGAAGCGGTTCTCAAAAACGTTTTCTACGATGATACTGGAACCCTGGGCATAGCACAGCAAAGCCATCATCTGGGACTGCATGTCCGTAGGAAAACCAGGATAGGGCAGGGTTTTAATGTCTACCGGGTTTATGGGCCGGACAGCCCGTACCAGAACCCCTTGCTTGACTTCTTCCACCCGGGTACCGGTCTCCTGCAGCTTGGCGATTATGGGGTGCAGGTGGGTGGGGATAACATTTTCCACCAGAATTTCTCCCCCAGTGATGGCTGCGGCTACCATATAGGTACCTGCTTCAATCCGGTCCGGTATTATAGCATAGCGTCCCGCCTTTAGGGTGGATACGCCTTCTATCCTGATCACATCCGTTCCGGCACCGCGAATGCGTGCTCCCATGGAGTTAAGGAAGTTAGCTAAATCCACTATTTCCGGCTCTTTGGCGGCATTTTCTATTACGGTCTGACCCGGTGTCTTGGCTGCCATCATCATAATGTTTTCCGTAGCCCCGACACTGGGAAAATCCAGATATACACGGCCGCCGGAAGGCTTGGTTACTCTGGCGTTAATATAGCCGTATTCCAAATCTACTTCTGCACCCAGGGCCTGTACTCCCTTGATGTGCAAATCCATAGGCCGGGAACCTATGTCACAGCCGCCCGGCATGGAAACCTGGGCTTCACTCTGACTGCCCAACAATGCGCCCAGGAGCAAATTGGAAGCCCGCAGTTTCTTGGACAGCTCATAAGAGGTGCGGGTTTTGAGCTTGGCTGGAGGGCAGATTGACAGGCTGCCGTCTTCATTCCAGCCTACTTTTACTCCCAAATCCTCCAATAACTGCACCAGGACTTCTACATCCCGGATACGGGGGACATTATCCAGAATAGTTTCCCCCTCTGCCATAATGCTGGCAGCAATTAAAACCAAAGCTGCATTTTTGGCTCCGCTGATGCGGACCTGGCCATGCAGGGGATACCCACCTTCAATATACAATGTATTTTTCAATAACTTTACACCTCTCGCCCATTTCCATTCAGTACGCCATATACTTTGCTTTCAAAAGAACTGTAGTCCACTTCCAGGGCATTCTCAACAGCCTGTTTCATGCTTAACCCTTGTCCCAAATATTCCAAAATCTCAAACAGGCATTCCTGTCCGTATTCATCTACCAAGTATTCTACTATTTTCAGAGACTGCCAGTAAGCCACTTGCTGATCCAGGCTGTCAAAACTTCTTTCCAGGGAATCCAGCTGGTAATAGTACGGGGTGCGTCCATTTGCAAAAGGATCAGCAAACTCAAAACCGGTAAGGTTTTTTTCTACATACTGAGCAATTCCTTCGGTCCACCAGCGATTATAGTTTCCCCGGGTGATTTCGTCAACCATCAGGTGAGCAAATTCGTGAACCATGGGCCCTTCCCGGGTAAAAACTTTCTCCGCGTCAGCAGCATCAATCCATGCTCGCGGTGACAGGATACGAATTGACCCGCCCCAGTAAACTCCCATTGCCTTTTGATCCCTGTCCCAGCCGAAACTGGCTGCCAGACTCTCACTGTCGGGATAAACCACAATAACCGTCTTGCCCTGGGGTTCCCGGCCGAAAACCTGACTCACTGACCGGTAAGCCTGTTCGGATGCCCGGGAGATTATAGGGACATAGTCCTGGTCTACGGCAGTATATTTTATTTTGAAATGCTCCGTTTCCGCCACACTGAAGTGAGCGGTTTTCAGATTAATCTCCTGTCCTACGGCAAACCTCAGCAATACATTGCTATATCTGGTTATCGCCAAAACGGCCAGCAGGAGCAGAACCAGAATTAAGCTGGCGGTCTTGACGGAGCCAAACTCCCTTATCCCCAACATGCTTTCCTCTCCTCTCTAGAGCCATTATACAATGGCCCCTCTTCCAGGAGAGTAAGCAAATAGTGGCACTATTCCTTCAGGTATCCAGTCACGGCAATCCCTGCCAGAGCGCCATCCCCTACGGCGGTGGCCACCTGACGGTATTGTTTGAAGCGGATATCTCCGGCGGCAAATATGCCTTCCACCGAGGTTTGCATGTTCTGATCAGTAACAATATATCCATCCACGGTTTCCACCAGGGTATCCAGGAAATCAGCGGCCGCGACCAGGCCAATGGCAACAAACAAGCCTTCCGCTTCCAGGATTTCTTCCTGGCCGGTTTTTACATCAGCCAGTACCAGCCGCTGCATCATGCTTTGGTTGCCTTCCACCCGCTTAACCACTTTGTTAAGCTTCAGTTCTATCTTGTCATTCTCCAGCATTTTGTCTACCGCGGTCTGATGGGCTCTGAACTGTTCCCGGCGATGGATCAGGTAAACCTTGGAAGCTATATCAGATAAGTAGAGAGCTTCTTTCACGGCGGAATCTCCTCCCCCTACTACCGCTACCGGTACCCCTTGAAAAAAAGCCCCATCGCAGGTAGCACAGTAAGAGACTCCCCGGCCTAAATACTCCTTTTCTCCCGGTACCTGCAGCTCCCGGCGGCGGGCACCCATGGCAATAATAACTGCCCGGGCCAGGTACTCCCCTTCGGTGGTAATAACCTTTTTGCCCTCCGGCACCACTTGCAGGTCAACCACTTCTTCCATTTTCAGCTGGGCACCAAAGCGCTGGGCCTGCCGCCAAAAGTTTTCCATCAGCTCAGCACCATTAATGCCAAAGGGAAAACCGGGATAGTTTTCTATCAGATCAGTCATGGCCGTGTTTCCCCCGATAATATTGGATTCAATTATCAAAGTGTTTAATTTGGCTCTGCCGGTATATATAGCAGCAGTCAATCCGGCCGGTCCTGCACCAATGATTATTACATCATACACTTTGACCTCTCCTTTGCTTACACATAAAAATAAAACCCTGACCCTTTGGGACAGGGTTTTGTTTCCTTTAGCGTAAATAGTTTAGCGGATTTTGGAAGGAGCCTCCCGATAGTACCTCAAAGTGGAGGTGAGGCCCGGTACTGCGTCCGGTAGATCCTACTGTCCCCAAGACTTGACCGCGGGCCACCTGCTGGCCTTTAGATACGGATATGCTGGCGCAATGAGCATAACGGGTGATAAGGCCATTGCCGTGGTTGACGATTATAAAATTACCGTACCCGCCCTGCCAGCCGGCAAAAGTAACAGTTCCGCTGTCAGCTGCCTTAATAGCTGATCCAGCCTTCGCCCCAATATCCAGACCGGTATGTCCTCTGCCATAATAGCAGGTAATGGGTCCATAGGCAGGCCAGTCCAGAGTTCCTCCTCCGCCACCGCGGGAAGCTACCGTTACCTGATTTCCTTTAACTAAAATCCTGGTAACTGCTTCTTTGAGAATGGTTTCCTCTTTAACTTCCCGCTCTTCTATCACCCCGTTAACCTTGGTGGCTACGTAGACAATTTTCTTTTCTCCGTTGCGGCCTTCCTGTTTGATCCGGACCCCGCTGGCACTTGAGCTTATTTCCGTTTTGGTTTCAAAGGGAATAGTCTCGATTTTTTCCCCTTCTACTTTGGCAACAACATTTATGTACGGCTGGCTTTTTACCAGAATCAGCTCATCCCCGATCTGGAGATTTTCCGATGTCAGTTTATTGGCCCGCATTATGTCATCTACATACATGTCGTTGCGGCGGGCAATCAGCCACAGATTGTCTCCTTCCTTAACAATATACTTCTCCGGTTTGTCAGTTCCCGTGGTGATCAACTGGTAGGCTTCGTCAAAGGACATGACCTTGGCTGAGTTAACGCTTTTTTCGGCAACAGCAACTTTTTCGGCAAAATCAACGGAAATGAGCTTTTCTCCCTCATCTACTGCCGTATATTCTTCCTTCAGTTTCTTCAACAGTTTCTCAGCTTCGGCTTTGCTTTCCAGGTAGGCAATGGTCTTCCCGTCAACTATCAAGGCACCAGCCAGCATCTTGAAATTGACCGTTTTGCGCAGGGCCTTTTCCAGCTCATCCCCGGAGATAACATCACCCCGGCTGGCAAAGGTGCGCCGGTAGTCAATTTGGTTGCCTAATTCCAGCTTTGATTTAATTTGCTCGGCTTGCTGCTCCTGTAAGCTGAGCAGAGCCTCTTCAACATCAGATTTATGCTTAACTACAAAAGCTTTTTTCCCGTCTACTATTACTAAATAGGCTGGTGTCCGGATAACATTTGTCCACAGGATAGACAGTACCGTTATGATGACAATCCCAATAGCTACTCTGACTGACAGCTTCTTATTCTGCAGTAAATAATCAATCATAGGACACTCTCCACGAAATATAAAATTTATTAGACCTGAAAAACATTCTATTTGTTCCAGTATTTCTCCTGCTTTTGAACCAAAGTTTTTTTCTTAGGGCACCAAACGTTTTTTTATATCCAGGTAAATTGCCGCTTCTATCCGTCTCCTGTGCATGGCACAGGTCAACCGGGCAGGCTGGCTGATATCTCCGTTGGTGAAGTAATTATTGGCATGGCAGCCCCCGCCGCAAAAATTGCGCGCCCAGCAGCGGCGGCATTCTTCTTTGGCCAGCAGGGTATTGCTGATAAACTTCTGGCGCAGGTCTGCTCGCAATGGACTGTTTTCCAGAATATTTCCCAGGCGATAATCATTCTGGCCTACGAACTGGTGACAGGGATAAATATCTCCTTCCGGGGTAATGGCCAGGTAATGTATCCCCGCTCCGCAGCCGGTTTGTCGTTTGGCCAGGCAGGGTCCTTTCTGCAGGTCAAGGTCATAGTGGAAAAAGTGAACCTGCCGGCCTTGCTGGTGATACTCCAGCAGCAGCAAAGCCAGTTTTTCGTATTCTTTTAACACTTGGGGCAGGTCTTCCTCCCGGATGGCCAGATCACTGTTAACCCCTACCGCTGGTTCCAGGGACAAAGCATCAATGCCCAGATCCGCTATATGGCGTACATCTTCGCAAAAGTCCAGATTGCTGCGGGTATAGGTGCCGCGGACATAATAGCTGATCGGTCCCTTTTCTATCATTTTATGAATCTTAGGCAATATGGTTTTATAACTTCCCTGACCATTGTTTAGCACTCGATAGCGATCGTTAACTTCCTCCCGGCCGTCCAGGCTGAGTATAACCCCTATCTTTTCCTGCACCAGGTAATCCATTATCTCCTCATCCAGCAGGAGGCAATTGGTGGTCAGAGTGAAATTGATTATTTTGCCGGTACCGGCTTCAATCTGCCGGCCGTAGTTTACGATATCCTTGACAACTTCCCAATTAAGCAGGGGCTCTCCCCCGAAAAAGTCCACTTCCAGGTGCTTTACTCCCTGACTGTTTTCCACCAGAAAATCCACCGCCCGGCGTCCCACCTCACTGCTCATCAGAGAGGGGCGCAGGCCAAAGCTGCCCTGACTGGCAAAACAATAGCTGCACTTCATATTGCAAGCATGGGCTACATTAAGGCACAGGGCTTTAATGGGAGCACCGGTCAAATCTATAACCGGATCTTCCGGTTCACTGAACAGGCTGCCGTCTTCCCATAGCCCGGTTACTTCCATGGCCACTTCCGTCACTTTTTCCCAATCATAGCGGGACGCACAGATCTCCATGGCCCGGTAAAAATCGCCCCGGCAGTTGATAATTGCCTGAATAAGCTCAGCGGCCAGTTGGTCAACTACGTGAATGGCTCCGCTGTTGACATCCAGGACTATATAGAGCTCCTGAAAGGGGTAAAGGTGGACATTGGCGGGAAAATCATAATCAGACAGGATAATCATGACAATTCCTCCAGGTTAATACAAAAAAAGGGGCACAAAGCCCCCTATATGTAGTTTTTCTATTGGTTCCGACAGGTCTGATTACCTACCGTACAGGATGTTTTGCAAGCAGATTGGCAGGAAGTAGCACACTCCTGGCAGTTGATATGGCCGGCATCACGCTTTAAGCCGGGCTTAATAACCGTAATAATATGTTTCATATAATATAACCCCCTCAAAACTCTACCAGAGTATTCTCCTCATCTTAAAAAAATGGAGCGGGAAACGGGGTTCGAACCCGCGACACCCGGCTTGGGAAGCCGGTGCTCTACCACTGAGCTACTCCCGCGCGCTAAAAATTTTACCCGATGGGATGACTCCCCGTCAAGGCAAGTTCCTTTTTATCAAAATATGGCTTAATACCAGGAAATATTCTATTTAAATGGCGGAGCCGACGGGATTTGAACCCGCGATCTCTGGCTTGACAGGCCAGTATGCTCACCGCTGCACCACGGCTCCGCGCATTAGTATATTAGCAAAAACCCATACCTTTTGCAAGCCACCTCTTAATATTAAGGTCACAAGGTATCTTTCAGGGAGTTTATTCTTTTTTTGCTCCCGGCATTATTGGCGGGGTTTGGCCCTATTCCTTTTATGTCGCCAAGCAGAAATATTTTGCAAATATTTGTACAAGGAAACTGCCGCCCTTTACGAGAAACTAATATTTAACCAACACTCTTTGGGAACGGTATTGATTAGGAGGAATGCATAATGGCAGCAGACCGCGAAGCTCAATTCCAGCAGTTAGAAGATTTAAGCCAGGAGGATCTGGCCCGCTTTATCCTGTCTATGATACACCGCATGAACATCCACCATACCCTGTGGTTCAGGGAAACCGAACACCAGTTAGGAATGGAACGGGCCCTGGATATACTGGAACAGGTTACCCAGCAGAGCAGCCGTATTGAGATACAGCGCCTGGGCAAAGTTCTGGGTTTTGAAGTCCAAGACGGGATTCCCAAGCCCCTGCTGGACCTGCCCCGGGAAAAGCTTCTGGAATTGACCGGAGAGATAGGCAAAAACTGGCTGGCCATGGATGGCCTCTGGTTTCAGGCCATTGAGAGAGCCTATGGCATGAACGATGCCAAACGCTGCAATGATTCATGCTGGAATCGTTTTTCCCAGGTTGAAGCCCGCTTCATTAAAAGTTTCCTGGGCTTACCGGAAAGGCCAGGTCTGGAAGGGCTCAAACAGGCTCTGGGCTATCGCATGTACTCTCGCATCAACAAACAGTCTATTATCGACGAAAGCCCCACCAGCATCATCTTTCAGATGAATGACTGCCGGGTGCAATCGGCCCGCCAGCGCAAAGGCCTGGATGACTATCCCTGCAAATCAGCCGGCCTGGTGGAATACAGCCGCTTTGCCTGGGGCATCGATGACCGGATTCGCACCGAATGTGTAGGCTGTCCTCCTGACGAACATCCCCAGGAATGGTTCTGCGCCTGGAGGTTTATCCTGGAGGAATAGATTATTTAGTCCAGGCCAGTACTTCCTGGTAGAGCCAGTCCGCCCAGGCTTCCATACCCTGGC
Source organism: Syntrophomonas sp. DTU018 (assembly GCA_001513155.1). Classification (GTDB taxonomy): domain Bacteria; phylum Bacillota; class Syntrophomonadia; order Syntrophomonadales; family Syntrophomonadaceae; genus DTU018. Next base: position 34,165 of record LFSR01000030.1, on the reverse strand, counting down.
CGGTTTTGGCTGACACTTCGAAAATCTTAATATCCGGGTTTAAGGCATATACCCGTTTTTTTACCGCTTCCACATCAAAATCGGCTATTCCCAGATAGTCGATTTTGTTTATTAACAGGGCATCACAGGTGGAAAACATCAAAGGGTATTTGAGAGGCTTGTCGTCTCCCTCAGGCACACTGAGAATCATGGCGTTTCTTACTGCTCCGGTATCAAACTCCGCCGGGCAGACCAGGTTGCCCACGTTTTCGATAATCACCAGGTCCAGGTCGTCCGGGTTAAGCTCCCTTAACCCCCGGCCGGTCATGGTGCTGTCCAGGTGGCATAGTCCTCCGGTTCTCAGTTGGATCACCGGTATCCCTACCGCGGCAATCTTTTCCGCATCCACCGCCGAATCGATATCCGCTTCCATTACCCCTATGCGCAGTTTGTCCCGCAGCCGTGCAATAGTGCCTAAAATAACGCTGGTTTTCCCCGATCCCGGTGAAGACATCAGGTTTAAAAGAAAAGTCTTTTGCTGGCGCAGGGTCTCTCTCAACTTCTCCGCTTGTTTGTCATTGTTGGCCAATATGTTCTGCTTGACTTCGATTATCCTGACTTCGCTCAATTAATGTTTACCTCCTATTAATACGATCCAATCCGTTCCTCAACATATTCAGTAACTTTATCATAATCCATTCACACAAAGGTGCAAGGGGCAGAGCGGCAGAGGCTGTCAGCCAAGGCTTTTTGACAGCTGCACTTGCCTGTGCAGGCAAGTGCAGCGTGTCAAAAAAGCTTATTATTAATAATAGTTGGACGTTCGAGATTGCCACGGTACTTCGTGCCTCGCAATTATCACCTGAATAACAGGCCACGATAAACGAAAACTTAAGTCTGTCATCGCGAGGAGCGAAGCGACGTGGCGATCTGTTAACTCACACCGTNNTTAGTTGCCATAGAGATTGCCACGCGCTACGCGCTCGCAATGACACAATTGGGAGCTATTTTCACAGCCATGACATACTAGGAAGCCGTTTTCACAGCAATGACATTATAGTTACTTTTTTCTGACGTGAGAGCTATTTTCACAGCAATGACACATATGATGGGCTTTTGGTTATGTCATCGCGAGGAGCGAAGCGACGTGGCGATCTGTTTACATGGTCTTTTTTGACAGTCTGAAGTGGTTTTTCCCTTAGCTGTATTTTTCTGCCTCTCCCGAACAATAAGCGTGGTTAAATTTGTAATATAATATAATCAACTTAATATTTTGTGGGGGAGGGGCCAAACATGCGTTACCTGCTTCTTTGTATAATCGGATTTGCCATACAGGTTGCTTTTATCCTGGTGGAGAACAGGAAAAAGTATGTTCCGGCGGTCATACTCAAGGGCAGCGCTGCAACGGTATTCATTATCATCGGAGTGTTAAGCGCTCAGTTTACAAGTAACCCCAGCTTTGCAACGCTGGTGGTTATCGGCCTTATACTTGGCGGAATCGGTGATGTGCTGCTTAACCTGCGCTTTGTTTTTGAGAAAAGCGCTCAGAAGATATTCTTAATGGGCATAGCCTCATTTTTATGCGGACACATCATGTATCTGGCTGCACTCATCCTGTTATCCAATAATTTGCTTGTGAGTCTGATCTGTGGCGTAATTGCGGCAGCCCTGCTGCTGCGATGGATTTTCAGCAAGATCGGAGAAGTCCAAAAAGTCTTTAAAATATTCGGCTATGTATATATTGGCGCTATCGTCCTAATGACTGCCGCAGCAATCGGTAATCTCGTTTCCAATCCCGGTTCGACGGGTGCTCTGCTGTATGTTATAGGCGCAGTATTATTCACAGCCAGCGACGTTATTTTAATCTTCAACACCTTCGGCGGTACACCGAGATTCTCCATGCGGGCCGCTAACCTCTCTTTGTACTACCTGGGTCAACTGCTGATCGCCCTAAGCCTGCAGTTTATCTGATATGTTTCATGTGTCACATGAAGAAAGGGCCATGTAAAGAGATTGCCACGCGCTACGCGCTCCTTGCGATGACACGAAGAGAGCTCTTTTCACAGCAATGACACGAAAGGTGGTTTTTCGTTTATCGTGGCCTGTGCTACTGGTGACAATTGCGAGGCACGAAATGCCGTGGCAATCTCGAACTTCCAACTATTAATAAGTTTTTTTGCCACGCTGGGCCATGTTCTATTTTTAGAATCATGGCCTATTATCACAGTCAGAGCCTGAGCTTTAGCTTTGGCGAACAATGACGGGGGCCAGAGCCTCCAGTTTTTATTTATAGAACTTCTCCTTGGTGAGGCGGAAGCATTCTTCCGTTACCTGCAAGGTACGGTCTATGTCTTCTTCTGTATGGGCTCCGGAGATAAACCAGTTGTGATGAGGATGGAAGAACACCCCTCGTTTAGCGGCTTCCCCGCAGAAGAAGCGATTGTAGGAAAGATCCGCATCACCTACAAAACGCATAAAAGGCATAGCCGGATGGCCGGTATAGCTGATCTCTATACCCATGCTGCGGGCTTGCTCTTCCATGCCCTTTTGCAGTTTGACACCCAGTTCATATATCTTGGGAATGATTCCATCCCGTTCAATTATCTTCAGGCAAGCCAGGGAAGCGGCCATAGGCACCGCACTGAAGAAATGAGTACCGGTAAAGAAGGTGGCTGCCGCAGCTTCTTTCAGGTATTCCTTACCGGTAATGGCGGAAATGGGGTAGCCGTTGGCCATAGCTTTGCCGAAACAGATCATGTCCGGATCCGCTCCGTAATATACATGAGATCCGTGAAGATGAAGCCGGAAACCGCAGCGGATATCATCCAATATCAGCAGCATCTTGTTCTCCTGGCAGAGCTTTTTGATTTCCGCATAATAGCTGGCATCCGGCAACCACTGATCACTGCCGGCCGGATGATGATGAGGGGTAAGAATTATCGCGGCTACATCATCTTTATTTTCATCCACTAATTTTTTCAGCTGTTCCAGATTGGGATAGTCAAAATGGAGGACATGAGCTTTATACTCCTGAGGAATTCCGTAAACCGCATGGGTACACCAGAAATGGGCTCCGTGATAAGCCCCGTTGGCCATGATAATCTTGTTCTTGCCGGTATATCCCCGGGCTATGGTAACTGCATAGGTGGTAACATCCGAACCGTTTTTGCCGAAGGCCGTCCAATCCTGGCCATCAATCAGGTTAACCAGAGTTTCCGCCATTTCATTCCAGCGATTGCTGGGCAGAGTAAAGGCATCTCCCCTGGTCATCTGATCCCGGGCAGCCGCATCCACTTCGTCATTGCAGAGTCCGATAATGTTGGTGCCGAAGGAACACATATAGTCTATATACTCGTTACCGTCCACATCCCAGATATGACTGCCTTTGCCTCTGACCAGAAAACAGGGATAAGATCCAAAGGTTAACCCGAGGGGACTTCTGGGCCCATATATCCCGTTGGGGACATATTTCTTGGCCTTTTCAAACATCTCATAGGACTTGTCGAATCGGTAAGTTTCCACTGCCATCCCTTCCTTCCCTTTTTAGTTACCACACACAAAGTATCGGTCAATCACCCGATTTACTTTTATAATAGGTAATTTATACAAATTCAGCAAGCACTTTATTTTCCACTTTTGTAGGGCATTAGCGAATATTTTAGTATAATGATTAAAATCGGGTATACACCCGATTATGTTTGCGGTAATCAGGCTTATCCGCCGGTCACAGGTTAAGATGGCCGGTGCAGCCAGGGAGGTCATATAGTATACTGTTGTAGAAATGCTGCTGTGGAGGAACGGAAGTTGAAAGACAGTACAGTAACCAAAAAAGTTTCTACTCGGGAAAAGATACTCGCAGTCACCCGAGATCTCATTGCCGAAAGAGGTGTCAAACAGACTACTCTAGCGGATATTTCTCATGCCGCTCATATCAGCCAGGGTACTCTATTCTATTACTACAAGAGCAAAGATGACCTGATCTACGATATACTGGAACAGCATTTTTCTCAGCTGACCGATTCGATTATAGCCGGCATACCCCGGCATACCAACGGGGATAAAGTTAAGCTTTTGCAGCGCACCCTGGAAAAGCTGATCAAAGACCAGGATACCAGCCGCATGAACATTTACTTGTTTCAGGAAGCTATTTTGAGCAATGAGGAAATGCGGGACCGTTTCCTGGTAAAATACCAGACTTGGCGGGAAATTATAGCCCGGCAGATTTCCAGGCTGTTTGGCATCAGCGACCCGGACAGCCTGACCGGTCTGGGAGGTCTGATCCTGGCAATTATTGACGGCCTTACTATACAGTACCTGCTGGATCAAAACAGTATTGACTTTGCGAAGGTGGCCAAGGTTCTGGCGGAAATGCTGGCCGGCGTCTCTGCTGGGGAGCAGGAAGTCGATCATTGAGCCCCTCACCGGCAATTGTCACTTACGGCGCAGGCTGCGATGAATGAAAACGTCCCTTTTGTGTCGTTACAAGCCCTCGAAAGGGGCGTTCTCTAAGCCGATCAACGCTCACCACGGCTTGGCGGGAGTGTTAGCCGGACGCCAGGAGTATTAGCCGGCTCGCTCCAGGACTCCTAGCCGGCCTAATACATTCGCTTAGCTGCGCTGTGTCATCGCGAGGAGCGAAGCGACGCGGCGATCTGTTAGCTTAAGCCGTTAGCTGACCATGGAGATTGCCACGCGCTGCGCGCTCGCAATTATCACCTGAAGAACAGGCCACGATAAATGAAAAGTCCTCTTATGTGTCATTGCGAGCCCCTGAAAGGGGCGCGGCAATCTCATTCGTCTATCTGTCTCCCCGATTGAGATCGCCACGCGCTACGCGCTCGCGATGACACAATGGTTGCCTTTTTACTGACATGAAAGCCATTTTCACAGCAATGAAACTTACGGGGAACTATTTTTTCAACAATAACGGGCAATCTATCACCCTTTAAACGGAGGCTCTGTCGTCCAGGGATAAAAATCCGGCATGTCCCTGGTGGGGCTCATGGTAAAGTGCGGTTCCCTCTTTTCCAGGAAGGCGTTGATTCCTTCATCCGCATCCGGCCGCTGTCCCAGATAGTGAAACCCTTTGGATTCGATGCGGTGAGCTTCCATGGGATGGGATGCCCCCAGCATGCTCCACATCAACTGCCGTATCAAGGCTACGGAAACGGGAGCAGAGTAACGGGCAATCTCTGAGGCTATCGCCCGGGCAGCAGGGATCACCTGATCCGGTTCTACCAGTTGACTTACCAGACCGCTCTCGAAGGCTTCCTGAGCAGTGAAAACCCGTCCCGTCATAGCCCAATCCAGGGCTTTGCTTATACCAACCACCCGGGGCAAGAACCAGGAACTGCAGGCATCCACCACAATTCCCCGGCGGGCAAAGACAATCCCCATTTTGGCATTATTGGCAGCTATGCGGATGTCCATGGGCAGGGTCATGGTCAAGCCTATGCCCACGGCAGCACCGTTAATAGCTGCAATAATAGGTTTGGTGCAGCGGTACATGCGCAGGGCTATTAATCCCCCGCCGTCCCGGTGCTCATCCTGAGGGACACTGGTATAATCGAAGGTGGCTCCTCCCTCTCCTAAGTCCATGCCCGCACAAAAAGCCCGTCCGGCCCCCGTAACAATAATAGCTCTTACCTCATCATCGGCATCAGCATGGTCAAAAGCATCCACCAATTCCGCCCGCATCACCTCGGTATAGGCATTCATGCGTTCCGGGCGGTTGAGGGTTATGGTCAGGATCCGGTCTTCAACTTCGTACTTGATCTGCTGGTATTCCATTTTTTTGCCCTCCTTACGATGCAGTTAATTCTTTATTTTTTCTTCAGGCCATACTTTTTGATGCGCCGGTCCACAGTGCGGCGGGAAACTCCCAAAGCCTCCGCCACTTTGCTTACATTGCCATTATACTGCTTCAGCAGGGTTTTGATCTGCTCAGCTTCCACTTCCGCCAGCTGCTGCTTTATGTTCAGCTGTTTCAAAGGCCTGGACTTGGAGGATCCGTCCGTATCCTTGTCATATAAGGCCTGAATCTCGGCAGGCAGGTCTTCCGGCTTAATGGTATAATCCTTTACTGTAAACAGTATTCTTTCCGCGAAGTTCTGCAGTTCCCGCACATTGCCCGGCCAGGAATAACTCTTCAGCAAATCCCACACCACCGGATCTATGTCATGGAAATGCTCCAGCCACTGGGGATCACCTTTGGCCAGGAAATGCCGGAACAGCAAATCAATGTCTTCCGGTCTCTCCCGCAGGGGAGGAATCCTCAAGCTTATAACATTCAGCCGGAAATATAAATCCTTGCGGATGGTTCCCTTCTGCACTTCATTGTACAGATCCCGGTTGGTGGCACAGATAACCCGGACGTCAATAGGAATAGCTTTGGAACTTCCCAGGCGGCACACCTGTTTTTCCTGCAAAACCCTTAAAAGAGCTGCCTGCTGTTCCAAAGGCATGTCCCCGATCTCATCCAGGAACAGGGTTCCTCCCTGGGCCAGCTCAAACTTACCGGGACTTCCCCCCTTGCGCGCTCCGGTAAAGGCACCTTCCACATAGCCGAACAGCTCACTTCCCACCAGTTCCCGGGGAATGGCCCCGCAGTTAACGGCGATAAAAGGCCCATCTGCGTAGCGGCTCTGATTGTGGATGGACTGGGCAAACATCTCCTTGCCGGTACCGCTTTCTCCCTGGATTAAGACCGTGCTCTTGTTCTGGCTGGCTGCTTTGGCCAGTTCTATGGTATCCCGCATAATCTCGCTGCGGGTCAGTATGTCGTCAAAATAGAACCGGGCCGGGGAACTGCTGAAGCGATTTACCAGCCGGTGTACCTCCGCCAGAGGTTTCAGCATTACAATGCCCTTCTGGGTACTTCCGCCGGGATCCTCAATCGGGGTTCCGGTAGCCAGAAATTGCATTTCCCGTCCTTCAATAGTCAAAACAATCTCCTCATCACGAAAGGCCTGTTTCCTGGTCAGCATCCTCTCCAGGTTTTTGTTGTCAGCTACCAGTCTCTCATAACTTAACTGTTCCCGGATATCAGTCGCCGTCCTGCCCAGCATGATTTTGAGGGTCTGATTGATAAATTCAATGCCTCCCTCGCGGGAAATGATGATGACCCCATCGGACATATTGCTGATAATATCCATGAGGAGTTTTTCTTTCAGCATCAAAGCCTGGTTAGTAATGGTTAATTCCTTGGTGCGTTCCTGTACCAGCTGGTCCAGGTGATCGTGAGCTTTTTGCAGCTGGGTCTGGGCATGGATCCGTTCGGTGATCCCATAAGCCCCCAGCATTACATACTGCTGGTCCCCCATCCATTCTTCAAACAGGAATACATCCACCCATTTTTCTTCACCGTTTTTGGTGATTATCTTCAGTTCATAGCTGTCGGGTACTTTTTCTCCCCGCTGCCGGGCCTGGGCATTTGTGCGCACCAGTCCTTGGTGATCCGGGTGAATGATTTCCCAGAACTTCATCTGCAGGGCTTCTTCATTGCTGTAGCCGGTATACTTCTGAAAAGCCCGGTTAGTCCAAACATATTGAAAATCCTGGTCGTAAATAAACATAATAATAGGCCCGTTACGAATGAAATTGGAGAAATTCAGGCCTTCCAGAATGGTATCGTTGACCATCCATTTCACTCCCAGATAAAAATGGTCTTAACTGTTTCCAACTTATCACTTCTATCGGCAAATTACAACCTCAGTCGACAAACCTGCCCGTTTCTTGGTCAACTTTGTCCCTTTTGGGGACAGTTTTGTCCATCACTTGCTGCCACCTGCACCTATTCGTGCCGGAATATAGGGTTTTATGTCGGTTTTGCCAATAGCCTCAAGATGGCACACAAATTGCTATCAAAATAAATAAAAACCGAAACAGCCAAACTAAACATATTAATTGACAGGAGTGACTTGTATGACTGATTTTGATGTGGTGGTCATCGGGGCAGGCAACGGTGGTCTCACTGCTGCTGCCAGCTTGACCAAAGCCGGGTTCAAAACCCTGCTTTTAGAGCGCCATAATGTCCCGGGCGGCTGTGCCACTTCTTTTTGCCGGGGACGCTTCGAATTCGAAGTAGCCCTGCACCAGCTGAGCGGATACGGCCAGGCTGACAACCCGGGTCCTTTGCGCGGTTTCTTAAGCCAGTTTGGCATACCGGACCGCTTAGAATTTGTAGATATGAAAAACCTCTACCGCCTGGTCCTTCCCGGACAGCTGGACATAACCCTGCCCGCCGACCGTGAAGGCACTACCCAAGCTCTAGTGAAACAATTTCCCCAGGATAAGAAAGCTATCGAGGGTTTTATCGACCTGATCTACCGCACCTTTATGGAACATGCCGCTGTGTTTTTCCAGCGTGATCCGGAAGCCAGCGCCGAGAAATACCCGTTGATGGCTAAATATTCCCTGCAGCCCACCGAAGAAGTTATGAATGAATACTTCCAAAATCCGCTGATCAAAGCGGCTCTAGGAATCTATTGGGGCTACAGCGGGGTCCCGTTATCTAAATTGCCCTTTATCGACTACGCTACCTTGTATTTTGCCTACCTGCATTGGAAACCCGCCTATATCCGCCACGGTTCCCAGGCCCTGTCCAATGCTCTCCTGGAATATATTCTGGCTAACGGCGGACAGGCCCGCTTTAACTGCGGAGCCAGAAAAATTCTGGTGGAAGACGGACGGGTAGTGGGGGTGGAAACCGAATATGGCGATGTGATCAAGGCCAAAGCGGTAGTTTCCAATGCCTCCAGCATCGACACCTATGTGGAATTGATAGACGAAGAACACGTTCCCCAAGAACAGTTCAAAATTCTCGCCGGGCAAACCGTCGGCCCCTCCTCCCTTACCATATTTGTGGGGCTGGACTGTGAACCCCATGAGGTAGGAATAAACGATACCACCAATTTCATTATCAGCGATCCCGATACGGACAAGCAGTTTGCCTCCATGAGCCGCCTGGACACCCGCGATGATTATTTGCTGCTATCCTGCTACAACCTGGATGACCCCCAGGCTTCCCCTCCGGGTACCTCCCAGGTTTGCATTGTGGACTTGAAATATGCCGAACCCTGGCTCACTTTATCCCCGTCGGAATACCTCCAGGTGAAATTCAAAGCCGCTGACGGAATCCTGCAGCGGGTGGAGGAGGTTTTCCCCGGCTTCCGGGACCATATTGAAGAAATTGAAGTAGGAACTCCCTTAACCCATATGCGTTATACCAACAGTCCGGGAGGGGCCATTTATGGTTTTGACCAGTTTGCCAAAAACTCCAATTTCTTCGTTCCCCCCACCTCACCCATTAAAGGCCTGGCACTGGCCGGAGCATGGGCGGGACCGGGCGGTTTCCAGCCTTCCCTGATGTCCGGCGGATCCGCCGCCCGAGCCATTAAACGCTATTTAGAGCAGCTAGGAGGGGGAAAATAATGAGTGCACGCAAGGATATAAGAGAGGAATTAAAAGGCTACCAGGAAATCAAAAAAGAAATGGAAATCTGCCAGAAGTACGGCCGGGATTACCGCACGCAAAGAGGTTTGAAAGCAGCGATTATCGACCGGCTCCATCCCCGTCAGTTGGAATTGACCGTATCGGAAATCATTCCGGAAAACGCCAACACCAAAACCCTGCGCTTAACTGCCAGCGGGCGGGCTCTGCCCCCGTTCCTGCCCGGTCAGTACATCAGTGTAACCGTGCAGATTGACGGGGTTCGCACCAGCCGTCCCTACAGCATATCCTCTTCCCCCACCCAAACTGCCTATTATGATATAACCGTGGGACGGGTGAAAGACGGTTTTGTTTCCAACTACCTTTTAGATGAAGTAAAGGCAGGCGACACTCTCATCACCAGCGGGCCGTTAGGCAATTTCTATTACAATCCTCTCTTCCATGGCACCAAGCTGGTATTTTTGGCCGGCGGCACCGGCATCACTCCTTTTATGAGCATGATCCGTACCTTTACCGATCAAAACCTGGATCTGGACCTACTCTTGCTCTATGGCTGCCGCAGCGTTAAAGATGCCCTGTTCCTGCAGGAACTGAAAGAGCGGGCGGAGCGGCATCCCAATTTCAAGTTTGAACTGGTCCTGTCCGAACCGGATCCGGATGACCAGGGCCGCACCGGGCTTATCGATGCCAATGTCATTAAGGAGTTAGTGGACGATATCGGCGGCTCAACTTTCTACATCTGCGGGCCCTCGGCCATGCAGAAGTTCTGCACTGGCCAGCTGGAATCCCTGGGAGTAAGACGCCGGTCTATCCGTCGGGAAGCTTTTACCTCTCCCAACGATGTCTTCTATGATCCCGCCTGGCCCAAGAACGTGTCGCCAGACCAACCGGTCATCCTTACCGTCCAGAGACCCAGTGGGGAGACCGTAACTATACAAACCCAGGCAGGGGAACCTGTCCTGACCGCCTTGGAAAAGGCCGGCCTGACTATTCCCAACGCCTGTCGCACCGGGGAATGCAGCCTGTGCCGGATCAAGATGACCGCTGGGGAGGTTTTCCAGCCCAGCACTGCTTTGGTTCGCCAGTCCGATCGTTTGCTGGGCTATATTCATTCCTGCCGGGCTTACCCGCTGACCGATTTAACTCTGGTTATTCAATGACAAGAAAGGGGAGAAAGCTATGGAATTTTCGTCCAACGTTGCCTACGAAGTGGTTGATAATATCGGCATTATCAGCCTGACCGATCCCAAAGGGTACAACTTTTTCACCTGGGAGCTTATCGACGATATCGGCCGCATCCAGGAAGAAATTGCTCAGGATACTTCTTTAAGAGCCGTGATTATTCAGAGCAAAGGCAAGCATTTTTCGGCCGGCATTCATTTTAAGAGTCTGGGGATCTTGAACTCCCAGCTGGTAATGGAGAAGCTGTACCGCAACCAGCGCATTTACTCCTTCTGGCAGGAAATAGGGATCCCCGTGATCGCCGCTGTAAACGGTTTGTGCTTCGGCATCGCCACGGAATTAATTCTGGCCTGTGACATCCGCATTGCCTCTGAAGACAGCGAATTCGCCATCCAGGAGGTACGCTTCGGCTTGTCCCCGGATCATGGCGGCACCACCCGCCTGACCCAACTGGTAGGCATCGGCCAGGCCAAGCGCCTGATTATGAACTGTGAGCAAATCAAGGCGGACGAAGCCTTGCGCATCGGCCTGGTGGAAGTAGTGGTCAAACCCGAAGAAGTCCGGGATTATGCCTTCAAAATGGCAAAAAATATGTGTAACTTCCCGCCGGCCGGGTTAAGGTTCGCCAAACTGGGCATCAACCTGGCCAATGAAAGCAGTGTAGCGGCCGGGCTATTCTTCGAACAAGCCCAGGCCACCTACTGCTGCGGGACAGAAGATCAAAAGGAAGCTTTGCAGGCCTTTATCGAGAAACGGCCACCAGTATTCAAAAATCGTTAACATCAACAGCAAGCAAAGGAGGAACTAAATGAAGACCAGGATCACTGAACTGTTTGGCATCAAGTATCCCATTATCTGCGGCGGGATGCTGTGGCTTTCCACCCCGCAGCTGTGCGCCGCCATATCCAATGCGGGGGGGTTGGGCAACATAACTGCCGCTAATTACGACACCGGCGAAGAGCTGCGGGCAGCCATCCGGGAAGCCAGAAAACTCACCGACAAGCCCATTGGTGTCAATATCACCCTGCTGCCCTCTTTTAGAATCACGGAGGAAACCTATGACGACTATTTCCAGGTCTGCTGCGAGGAAAAAGTCACTGCTATCGAAGTTTCCGGCAAGCCCGCTACCAAGTATATTGATATGGTCCATGAAGCCGGGGTCAAAATCATGCACAAAGTGGGTGCGGTAAGACACGCCCGCAACATCGAGAAACTGGGCTATGACGCCGTAATCGCCGCTGGCATTGAAGAAGGCGGGCACCCCTTAAACGACGACGTCACCACTATGGTTCTTACCCCGAGAATCGCTGAATCAGTATCCATCCCAGTCATAACCACCGGCGGTATTGCCGATGGCCGCGGGCTGGCGGCAGCCTTAGCCCTGGGAGCGGAAGGAGTGCTGATGGCCACCCGGTTTATAGCCACCAAGGAATGCCAAATCCATGAAAACTTCCGGCAGGAGCTGATTAACCGCCAGGAATATGAAACCACCCTGATCAACAAAAGTATCAACCTGCAGGGACGTGCCCTGAAAAACGATACTGTAGCCAAAATCCTGGAGATCGAAAGCAAGGGAGGTGGTTTGAGCGAACTGGCGCCATACATCTCCGGACAGAGGATGAAAGAAGCCTATAAGACCGGAGATGTTAATTACGCCGCTTTTATGGTGGGGCAGTCTGTCGGTTTGGTTCACGATGTAGTGACCTGCCAGGAACTGCTGGACCGTATGGTTAAAGAGGCTGAAGAGATCCTGGCGAAAACACTGGCCAAATTTCAATAACCATTGTGCCCTTTAGATCGCCACGCCTCTTGGGTGAGTAACAATAGTCGTCACCAGGAGCCCAGCGGCGTGGCGATCTCAAACCGATACCAGAACTTTAATAAATTCTGCAGTTTATTAATAACAAGGGGGTTTATTGTATGGAAGATTATTTGAAAGAATTTGAAGCTGATGTGGAAAAATGGCGGCACACCTGGGAATCCCGTTTGGACAAGGAGAACCCTATCCACTATGATTATCCTTCTGAACCCCCCAGATGGTGGTTCAACAAGTGGGCGGAAGAATACCCTGACCGGCCTTACTTATTAATGGGCGACCTGGTTTTGACCTACGGAGTATGCAACGACATGAGCCGCCGCATTGCCAATGCCCTGCTGGACCTGGGAGTAAAAAAAGGCGACCGGGTGGCAGTTATGGCTCCCAACGTCCCTCAATATGTGTTGGCTGTACAGGCCCTGTTCAAAACCGGTATGATCGAAGTACCTACCAACCCGCTCTACACCGTACCGGAACTGGCTCACCAGTTTGCTGACAGCGGCACGGAAACCGTTATTGTTATGGCTCCGTTCGCTTCCAAAGCCATCGAATTATTAAAAGATCCCAATTCCCCCGTCAAAAGAGTCATCTACTTCCAGGTTCCCAGTGTGCAAGTAGAAGTGGAATCCGGGGAAGGAATCTACGACTTGAATGACCTTATTGCCAAGGCCAGCAATGCTGAACCGGATATTGAAGTAACCGGCGACGACATCTGCCGGCTGCAGTATACCGGCGGTACCACCGGGGTCCCCAAGGGATGCGTCCTGACCAATTTCATGGTAATGACCCAGGCCATCCGCACATCCACCATCAGCTCCCGGGGCTTTACCATCGTTTCCAAGGAAGATTACCGCACCCTGGCGGCCATCCCATTAAACCATGTCTACGGCTACAACTTCAATATCGGCGTTAACCTCTATACCGGCGGCAGCATGGTGCTGGTGCCCCAGCCAACTGCCGATAACCTGCTGATGTTCATTCAGAAGAACAAGCCCACCATCTTTGCTGCGGTTCCCACGATGCTAATCGGCTTGATAAATCATCCCGACATAGCCAAGGCGGACATCAGCTCATTGAAAGGCATGTTCTGCGGTTCAGCCGCTCTGGCAGTGGAAACCCTGAAAGAATTCGAACGCCTCACCGGCGGCTATATCATTGAAGGTTACGGCCTGTCGGAAACCCTGAACATTATCACCGCCAATGCCTTTAATGTGCGCAAATACGGCAGTGTCGGCCTGGTATGGCCGGATACCGACCTAACCATCGTAGACGTGGAGACCGGCACCAAGGTAATGCCCCGGGGCGAACTGGGTGAGATTATTTGCCGCGGTCCCCAGGTAATCAAAGAATACTGGCAGAACCCGGAAGAAACTGCCAAAGCCATCCGGGGCGGTTGGCTCTACACCGGCGACATCGGCTACATTGACGAAGAAGGCTTCGTCTTCATCGTCGACCGCAAGAAAGATATGATTATCTGCAGCGGCTTCAATGTATATCCCCGCGATGTGGAAGAAGTCCTGTTTGCTCATCCCAAGATTGTAGAAGCCTGTGTAATCGGAGTACCTGATCCCAAGCGGGGTGAAACGGTAAAAGCCTTTGTAGTGGTGAAACCGGGCGAGACCCTGACCGCGGAAGACGTTATTGCCCATTGCCGTCAAAGCCTGGCTCCCTATAAAGTACCCACCATTGTCGAGTTCCTGGATGCCCTGCCCAGAACCGCCGTGGGCAAACCCGACAAGAAAGCCCTTAAAGAAATGGAACAGAGCAAAAACTAATCAAATAAGGATTTAGCAGCAGAACCGGGCGGCGGGGAAATCCCCGCCGCCCTGGTTTATGTCAATAGGTTTACACCTCAGCTCCAAATTATTACCTATAGAGTAAGCTTAGATAAATGAACTTCCCTGCAAGTACGAATATGCGGCACTTTCGCCCTTATGGCGGCCATATATGTAAATCATATTTTGCATTTTGATTGTAAAAAAGTAAAACATACTTTATATTTTTCGGGTATTTTTAAAAAGTATAGTTTGTATTTTTCCCCGCTTGCAGCATTCCACCCTAATACCTGTCGGGCTATAAAGAAAACCATCTTGCCCTCATCAAACCTCAATCCGGATGAAATTACTTCGGTAATCCTTCTCCGTGTCTATAATCCATCCCCTCAACTTGCTGATTCTGGGATCGCAGGCGCAGTTGAAGACGCTAGTGTTATAAAGTCTCTGGGCCCCGAAGGCTTCGTGGATATGCCCGCAGAGCCATATGGAGGGCTGTTTTTCCTTTATGAATTCCAGTATGGCAGTGCTGCCTACCGATCGGCCGCTGTATATCTGGTCCAGGCAGCCATAGGGAACATCATGGGCAACAACAATGGTATCAGGCTGTACCGGGATTTGGCTCAGCTCAACCCTTTGCTGCTCAACGGTTACCTCCCGGTAGGTGGAAAAAGGAGTAATCGAAACCGAATCAAAGGGTACCAAGACCCCCTGGGGAGAGTTCAGGTAGCATTTATCGGTTGCATCGCCTTCTAAAAAATCATCGTTTCCGAGAATATAGAAAACCTGCGTGTTCAGGCTGCTTACATATTCTTTGAACTCCTGGTAATTGCGATGCTGTTTTTGAATATACTTATCAAAACTCGATGCACGCGGGTTTACCAGAACATCCCCGCAGATTAACAGCATATCTGGCTGATACTGCTGTAAAACCTGTTCTATCTTTTGCATGATATTTTTATTGCCATGAATATCTGACGTAGCGAATATTTTCACCTTTTGCCCTCCCATTGTTTTTCTCACTATCTGCTTCTGTTACAGACTTTATTCATCAACCTGGGCTCGATTCAGATTGCAGAAAAGCCATGGTTCCTAATTAGGACATGGCTTTTTGGAAAGTTTAATGCACTTTCGGTTATTGATATTCCTCCTGCAATGTTGTCGTGCCGCATGGTTGCATAGGTTTGGATTGGCACTTGATTTACTAAGGTAATTGAGCCAGGAATCTCTCGATCCGGTCCATTCCCTCTTTGAGATTTTCCAATGAATTGGCATAGGACAAGCGCAGGTACCCTTCGCAATTGGGTCCGAAGTCAATGCCGGGGGTAACTGCTACGCCGGCTTTTTCAAGTATTTCAAAAGCGAAGGCATAGGAATCGCTGGTATACTTTTTCACATTGGCCAGAGCATAAAAGGCTCCGGTGGGTGCCACCCTGGTGGCGATCCCCATTTCATTGAGTCTCTTTAGAACATAGCGCCGCCTTTCGTCATAAGCCTGTACCATGTCTTCAATATACCTGTCACATTCGGTCAAGGCTGAGATTGCCGCAGTTTGGGCAAAGGAAGGAGCACATATAAATAAGTTCTGCTGCATCTTCTGCATGGCGCGGATATATTCCGGAGGAGTAATAACCCAGCCCAAGCGCCAGCCGGTCATAGCATAGAGTTTGGAAAAACCGTTGATAACGAAGGCCTGGTCGGTGTACTCCAGAATAGTGTGTTCTTCACCTTCATAAATGAGGCCGTGATAGATTTCATCCGATATTATGGTTGGGCCTATCTCAGCCATAGCTGCCAGTTCCTCACCGGAAAAAACCGTACCGGTGGGATTGGACGGTGAATTCACTATTATCGCTCTGGTGCGAGCGCTGATTGATTTCTTGATTTCTTCCGGGCGGTATTTGAATCCGTCTTCCTCCCAAACGGGTACAAAAACCGGTTGCCCGCCCAGGTAACGTATGAAATTGGGATAGCAGGCGTAATAAGGATCAGGCAGAATAATCTCATCCCCCTGTTCCATCAGCGCTGAAAAAACCAGCAGCATTCCAGGGGAGGTACCGGCTGTGATCAAAATTCGCTCGGGGGACACCTCTACATTGTATTTCCTCTCATAATGAGCGGCGATCGCTTCCCGCAGCTCCATCTTGCCCGGGCTGGAGGTATAATGGGTATCGCCCGCGGTAATGGCTCGGATGGCGGCTTCCTTTATGGGCAGGGGGGTGTCAAAATCAGGTTCGCCTATTTCCATATGTATTATGCTTTTCCCCCTGGCCTCCATTTCCTGGGCTCTTTCCAATACATCCATAACGATAAAAGGCGGCATTTCCGCTGCCCTAACCGGTAACACTGTCTTGTTCAGTATAATCACCATCTTTAAGAGCTAATTTTGCGAGGATTTTTTCGCTGATATTAATTATTACTTTAAAATGCCGATTTATCTACAGGTATTTCGTCATCAAAAAAGCGAGGGCTTGTTACCCTCGCTACAGAGTGTCAAAGAAGTCTATTAACGGTTCAACATTTGAGATTGCCACGCCCCTCCGGGGCTCGCAATGACACATATGATGGCCTTTTGGTATGTCATCGCGAGGAGCGCAGCGACGTGGCGATCTCTTTACATGGCCTTTTTCGACAGTCTGAAGCGAGGGCTTGTAACCCTCGCTGATTATTACTTCTTATGGTGGGCGCAACAGGATTCGAACCTGTGGCTTCTACCGTGTGAAGGTAGCACTCTCCCGCTGAGTTATGCGCCCAGTGAGCTTTTTTATTATAGCATTTCGGCAGGCGATATTCAAAGGTAACTGCCTGCAGAAAATTAGTCAAAAATCTGGCGGCTGACTATGGTCTGGCTGCGTTTGGGGCCCACAGCTACCAGGGCTTGTTTTACCCCGGTCAATTCCTCAATTTTTTCAATATAAGCCTTGGCGTTGGCCGGTAGCTCCTCATAAGAAGTTACACCGGTTATATCCTGCTGCCAGCCGGGCACTTCGATGTACACCGGTTCGCATTTGCCCAGGATGGCCAGATTTTCAGGGAACTCCTCCAGAAGCTGGCCATCGTATCGATAGGCCACACAGATTTTTATGGTTTCAAAACTGTCCAGAACATCCAGTTTGGTAATAGCCAGATCGGTCAAGCCGTTGATACGGACAGCATAGCGCAGTATCACCGCATCTAGCCAGCCACAGCGGCGCGGCCTGCCGGTGGTGGTCCCAAACTCGACCCCTTTCTGCCGCAGGGTTTCTCCCAGTTCATCAGTCAACTCGGTGGGGAATGGTCCTTCTCCTACCCGGGTGGTATAAGCCTTGACCACGCCGATTACCTGGTTAATACAGGTGGGTCCGATCCCGGTTCCCACGCAGGCCCCTCCTGCGGTGGGATTGGAGGAGGTTACATAGGGATAGGTGCCGTGGTCAATATCCAAGAGAGTACCCTGGGCACCCTCAAAAAGCACTCTCTTGCCTTCTTTTATTGCGTTGTGCACCAGCAAGGAAGTATCCGCCAGGTAGGGCTTTAAAAATTCGATCTGGCTTAGCAGCTGGTCCAGCAATTCCTTATAGTCAAAGCCTGCTTCCCCATAGAGCTCCTGAATTATCCGGTTTTTATCCTCAACTTGCTGTTTAAAGCGTTCCTTAAATCCATCCCGATCTACCACCAGGTCACCGAGGCGAAATCCGGTACGGTTGATTTTATCGGCATAAGCCGGACCGATACCCCGCTTGGTGGTACCGATGCAGCTTTTACGATCCTCGATTTCATCCAGTTTTTTATGATAGGGCAATACCAGGGGTGCTCTGAAGCTAATGCACAGGTTGCCGGTATCTATACCCCGGGCCTGCAATCCCTGGATCTCTTCGATGAGTTTCCCCATATCCACAACTACCCCGTTGCCAACTACACAAAGGGTATTCGGGTACAATATCCCGGAAGGGATCAAATGCAGCATGAATTTCTCATTTTGCACTTCTACGGTATGGCCGGCGTTGCTGCCCCCTTGATAGCGTACTACGCAATCAGCTCTCTCGGCCAAAAAATCCGTTATTTTCCCTTTTCCTTCGTCACCCCATTGGGCGCCGACCAATACCACAGCAGACATTCGTCCACCCCCAGGTCATAATGCTCCATTTTAGGCTGCTAAAGCGTTTTTTCCAGCAAACCTATCTTAACAGAAGCACCCTGGAGTGTCAACATTGGGCATTTTGCTATAGGCACATAGAAAAAACCGGGGATTTTCCCCGGTCAGACTGTCAAAGAAGTATATTAGCGGTTAGACGTTCGAGATTGCCACGCCCCTCCGGGGCTCGCAATGACACATAAGATGGCCTTTTGGTATGTCATCGCGAGGAGCGTAGCGACGTGGCGATCTCTTTTAGCAACTTTTTTGACACTCTCAACCGGGGATTTTCCCCGGTTCCTTGCAGGTTATGTATACTGGTTATCCAGCAAACACATGCTCAAAGGTTTCCTGTACATGTTTTACCGGAATGACCTCCAGGCCGTCCATTTGCAGGGGCACATCGCTCAGGTTGTCTGCGGGAATCAGAATCTTATGTACGCCGGCTTGCCTGGCACCCTGCAGTTTTTCGCTGAGTCCGCCTACCGCCTTGACCCGCCCGCGGATTGACAGTTCCCCGGTAACGGCTACATCCTGGTAAACTGGTTTTTGCTCGATGGCAGACAGGATAGCCAGGTAAATGGCTACCCCGGCGGAGGGTCCGTCGATTTTGCCGCCCCCCACCACATTGATGTGCAGGTCATAATCCTTGATATTTTTCCCGGTGGTCTGGCGCAGCACCGCTGCCGCGTTGAAGACCGAGTCCCGGGTCATGGAGCCGGCGGTATCGTTAAAGCGAATAGTTCCCTGCCCGGGCGTCTGGGCCGGGAAGGCTATTGCCTCCAGTTCGATTAAGCTTCCTTGATACCCATAAACACCTACCCCAAAGATGCACCCTACTTCCGGCTCATGTCCGGCCCGGGCGTATACCGGCGGGGTGAGACGACTGTTCTGAATTGCCTGGTAAACATGGGCACAGGTGACCACCAGATGGTCAGGATCCCTGTTGTCTTCATTTAAGGCCAGGGCATAGGCATCCACCAAAAGCTTGTTGGCTCCCCGGCCTTCTGCAGTATAGTTGCCGATGGCCTCGGCCACCCCTGGTTCAATATGAATCTGCAGCCTGCGGGCAGACATCTCCACTATTTGCTGGATGTGGGCCGGGGTCAGGGGTTCAAAAAAGATCTCCATACAGCGGGAGCGAAATGCCGGGCTGATCTCCTCCGGACTGCGGGTGGTAGCGCCTATCAGCACGAAATCCGCCGGAACCCCTTCTTCGAAAATCTTCTTTATGTAGCGGGGGATGCGTTCATCATGGGGATCGTAATAGGAGGACTCAAAATAAACCCGCTTGTCCTCCATGACTTTGAGCAGTTTGTTCTGCAGGACCTGATCCATTTCGCCGATTTCATCTATAAATAAAATCCCCCCGTGAGCCTCCGACACCAAACCTAATTTAGGTTCAGGGATGCCGTCTTCGGCCAGTTCCCGGCGCGCCCCCTGGTAGATGGGGTCATGAACGGAACCCAGCAGAGGATTGGTGGATTCCCGCGGGTCCCAGCGCAGGGTCGTCCCGTCCACTTCTACAAAAGGCGCATTGGGGCCGAAAGGATTCTGCTGCCTTCCGCGGATTATTTCCAGGGCCAGCCGGGCACAGGTGGTCTTGCCTACACCTGGGGGTCCGTAAAGAAGAATATGTTGGGGATAAGGGGTATTCAACTTGGAGACCAGAGACCGTATAGCCTTTTCCTGGCCAACGATCTCTTCTAAAGAGGAAGGGCGAAGGATTTCCAGAGCGGACCGGTTCAGGCTGATTTGTTCCATCTTTTCCAGTTGGCCATATTTTTTGAGAGTTTGGGCATTTTCCCGGCTGCTGCTCTGTTCTTTCAATACCTGGACCTGAAGATCCCGCAGGTATTCGTTGTATTTTTCATTCATCTTATCCTGAATGCGCTGCTGCAGGTCTTCTTCCACCGCTTTGCGGGCAAATTTTTCCGCAATCAGGTCTTCTATTTCATTAAGGGTTTTTTCCAGATCCTCTCCGGGGTCCAGTTCCGTTAAGGTTGGGTTTTCCCATAATACCCGCTTTAAAGCCAGGATACGGTCTCTGACATCCTGGGAACTCATTAAATCTATAGCATCCAACTTGCTGGCTCTGAGTATCAACCCCTGGGTACCGTACAGTTGGTCCAAACTCTTGTATATTGCTTCTATTTTCCAGAGTATTTGAGATGTTCTGCGCTTCTGATGGTCCTTCTTTCTCCTCTTCCTTACCTCATACTGCACGACTTATCCTCCTAGTTAATCTGCTGCTGTGACGATAACTTGCATGTCCGCCTGGACAGAGGGGTAAATTTTTATTTTTATCGCATACTCTCCCAGATGTTTTATGGGTTCGGTCAATTCAATCTTTTTCCGGTCTATGGTCACCTTGAACTGTTTTTCAATGGTTTCCGCTATTTCCTTGGCGGTTACTGCACCAAAGAGCTTGTCCCCGCCTCCGGTCCGTGCTTTTATGGTCACTGATTGACCATGCAAAACCTGCTGTATTTTAACAGCTTCGGTTTTTTCTTTTTCCTGGGTTTTGCGTTGTTTTTCCTGTTGTTCCTGCATCTCTTTCAGGCGAGCTTTGGTAGCCTCCACTGCCAATCCCTTGGGAATCAGGTAATTACGCGCATACCCATCGGCCACTTCCTTGATTTCACCTTTTTTGCCCTGTCCTTTCACATCCTGCAGAAAGATCACTTTCATCTTTATTCCTCCTTCGTCCGCAATCTACGGTAGTCCAGCAATGAATCAAACAACCCGATCACCGTCAAAAAGATGATTGCTGAAGCAGTGAACAGCAGTGACAGGACGACTAGGACGATCACCAATATCTTTCGGGTGCGCTTCTGGAACCGCCTTATCATATAGACAATGGCGGCTAATCCGTAATAAAGCGCAATGGGTACGCTGATCAGCAGTATATTCGATCCCGCATAGTAGATCGCTGACAGCTGATCACGGCCCCACAACCACATGACAAGACCAACGATGACGACCCAGGCCATCTGCCAGGGCATGATCTCCTGATCAAAAGGTTTTCTTATTAGACGGTTAAGGTTGCGTTTTTGGGCCCAAAAAGAGGCCAAAAAAAGCATGAAAAATACTGCCATTATAGACTGAAGATAGTAAAAAGCCGGCAAATGCCGTATTGCTGCGTGCATAAATGACAGGAGCGCTTTTTTTACTTCCTCTGAGCTTAATCCTTGTTTTTCGTATAATGCCATCATGCCTGAGTCTTCATAATACTTAATAGTTTCTTCCACTTGCGCCTGCATTTGCTGTTCTATCTGCTCCATGGCCAGGCCGCCGGATTTGTAATACAGCCATCCCAGCAACAGGCTTACCCCTATGACAGCGGTTATGACTCCCCAGCGCTGCAAGAAATAATAATCAGCACCTTGTTGAGCCCACCAGCTCATCATCACCGCCGGGATAATGAAAAAACACATCAGGGTAATGGTGTTATTCAGTCCGGTCAGGGAAGAAACAATCAGCACATTCAGGATAATAATGGCCGTTAATCCTCTGGTATCCAGGTGCAAAGCCCCGATCAAAAGGCTGCTTCCCCATAAGATAGCTGCAGGTAAGGCAAGGAAAGGCACTGCTGCCATAAGTAAAGCGAATGCAGAAGTCCATAAGGCAATTTTAATAAACCGGGTCAAGGGATCACCTCTTTTGAGTCTCTAGATAATGCAGCAAATCAGAGAGATCTCCATACCATTGTTCCACTTCATGGCCGTCATTGATATTAGCCATAAGCTGAGCTTTAATCCTGGCATCCACGGTATAAAAACTCACTCCCACCCGCTTGCCCAGCAGGTAGGCTACGATTATTATAGCAGCCAGCGCGTCGGCCGCCGCATCATTTCCTGTTTTCAACAGGGCTTTGAACAAAGCCCCCACTGAATCTACCATCTCGGCTTTAAGCCACTCTATGATCTTCAGGTTTTTGGCAACATCTATCCCCCGGTTTTTACTGGCCAAATTATACACCTCCCCGGATTTCTGAGTTCTGCGCCAATTATTCTTTTTCCTGCTGTTTCAGGTGCTGGCGGGGAGGCTGATAAAAGGCAAAGCCCCCGAAATGGGGGCTTGTTATTATTCGCTGGTGTAGGGCAGCAGAGCCATAATCCTGGCCCGCTTGATAGCGGTGGTCAACTGGCGCTGGTGACGGGCACAGTTGCCGGTAATTCTCCGGGGGAGAATCTTGCCCCGCTCGGTGATATAGCGTCTCAGCCGCGGGACTTCCTTGTAATCTATATGTTCTATCTTATCTGCGCAGAAATTGCACTGGCGCTTTTTCTTGCGGCGTTCTTTCTTGATCATCCCTATCCCTCCTTAGAAAGGAATCTCGTCATCCTCCGTACTGTCAACAAAATCAATATCGTCAAGGCTGATCTCGGTCCCGAGTTCATCCCATTGGTCTTTTTTAGGCTGGCTCTGGAAAGACCCTTTTGCTTCTGATCCGCTTGTCCCTGCTCGGTCCAAAAAGCGTATATCCTCGGCCACCACTTCCGATACCTTGCGTTTCTGCCCATCCTGGGTTTCGTAGGTACGGACTTGGAGACTGCCATCCACAGCCGCCAAACGGCCTTTGCCCAAATAGTTGGCACAGTTCTCTGCCAGCCCTCTCCAGGCAACAACATCAATAAAATCAGTTTGCTCCCGGTTATAGCGGCGATTCACCGCCAGGGTAAACCGACACACAGCCGTACCGTTAGGGGTATAGCGAAGTTCCGGATCATGGGTTAAACGGCCGATCAATATCACTCTATTGAGCATAGCTCTTCCCTCCCAAGCCTTAAGGACCTACTTCTCATCCTTACGGACGATTATATACCGCAGGAAACGGTCAGATATCTTGATAACGCGGTCAAGCTCTGCTACCGTCTCGGGGGTGCCGTTAAAGTTCCACAAATAATAAACACCTTCCGTATAGTCTTGAATACTATAGGCAAGGCGTTTTTTGCCCCAGCCGCTAACCTCTTCCAGGAATTCGCCTCCAAAGTCAGCAATAACCTTCTGCAGGCGTTCTTTAACCTCATTAACGGCTTCCTCATCAAGGTCGGGCTTGAGGATAAACATTATTTCATATGCGCGCACCGTTACACCTCCTCCCTCTGGACTAACCCATAAATGGGCCGGCTCCGGTCAAAAACCGGAGCAGGGACTGCCATACATTATACCGCATAAATGTCAGCGGGCGCAACTGAAATTGGTCAAAGGGCTGGTATTTTCAATCTTTTCAAAGCAAGCCTTTGATAAGCAGGCTCTTTAACTCGGAGCAGGGTTTCTCAATGATGAATGTATCGTTAAACAAGGCTTTCAAAACGGCCAGGGGCCGGTTTTGCTCGTCATGTTTAATACCGATTATGCAGAACCGCCAGTGCTGGGGCAGGTGGTTAACCGTTACCAGATCGCCGATTTGAAATTCTGTTTTGCCTACTAATTTAAGGTTCACTTAACCTCTCCCTCCTCCCGGTGGTAGATACCATATTATATGCACTCCCGGGAGGAAGTGTTGTCAAGATGGATCTGCCGTCTCAACTACCTTGATCATCCGCCGCTCAAACTCCGAGCGGGGCATCATCACCAAGCGGCCGCATCCCTGGCAGCGGATTTTGATATCCGCTCCCATGCGGGTTACCTCCCAGTTAAAGCTGCCGCAGGGGTGCTTCTTTTTCATGCGCACTATGTCTCCCAGCTTAAAGGTCTTTCTCTGCATGAAACCCCTCCCAACTCCGCATGTTGTCCGCTATCTGCGGCGTACGTATATGGTTCCCGGCCGCCCGTCGGTTTTAGAGCGTATCCTTCCCACCAGGGCCGCCGGAACCTGCCGGTTTTTTAGAGCCTGGAGCAAGGCATCTGCTTTGGACTCGCTGACGGCAATCAATAAGCCTCCCGCTGTCT
This sequence comes from Syntrophomonas sp. DTU018, assembly GCA_001513155.1. GTDB lineage: Bacteria > Bacillota > Syntrophomonadia > Syntrophomonadales > Syntrophomonadaceae > DTU018. The sequence continues at coordinate 9,954 of LFSR01000030.1, read as the reverse complement.
CCGGGCAAAACAGGATATCCTTTACGGCCTCATCAGGATCCTGTTCGTATACTACTTGAGGGGCTATATAGTCCCGGTTGCGGTAGGCTCCCCCGGGTACCAATCCCATGGAGGCATAATCCAGGGCTCCCTTCATTAACGGGACATTATCCGCCCACAGCTCGGCTTCTGCCTGGGCCGCCGCTGCCATTTCGTGCAGGTGCCCCATCAGTCCGAAACCGGTAATATCGGTTGCGGCATGAACCCCTACTTCCTGCATGGCCTCACTGGCTTCCCGGTTCAGAGTGGTCATCCAGCAGGCAGCATCCTCATAAGCCTCCTGGGAGGCCATGTCGGCTTTCAATGCTGTAGCTATAATACCATTGCCGATCGGTTTGGTTAATACCAGCACATCTCCGGGCTGGGCTCCGGCATTGGTGATGATATGGTCGGGGTGTACCATGCCCGTAACGGACAGGCCATACTTGGGTTCCTGATCATCGACGGTATGCCCTCCCACCAAAAGGGCACCCGCTTCCTCCACTTTGGACAGACCTCCGGCCAGGATACGCCGCAGTACCTGCAAATCCTCGCATTCCGGAAAACATACAATATTCATGGCTAGCCGGGGAGTTCCCCCCATAGCATAAACATCGTTGATAGCGTTGGTAGCCGCAATCTGCCCAAAGAGATAGGGATCATCCACCATAGGGGTGAAGAAATCCACGGTCAGTATCAGGGCTGTATCGGGACTGATACGGAAAACTCCGGCATCATCACGGGTTTCAGTTCCCACCAGCAAGTCAGGGTGCTTGGGGAAAACGGAATCTTTCAAAACCTCTTCCAGGGTCCCCGGACCCATTTTCGCTGCTCATCCCGCCGCCCTGACCATCTGGGTCAAACGCTTCTGCTCCATTCTCCATCCCCCTTTCTTTCTGGATGACCTAGCCGGCAAAGGAAGCGAAAAAGGCTTTATAAGCTTTATAAGTCATGTAAAGATCGGCTTTGCTGGAGATTTCAAAAGGCGAATGCATTCCCAGCAGCGCCGGTCCGCAATCCACAACCTCCATACCGTAGCGGGCCACGTACTGGGCTACGGTACCTCCTCCTCCGGCATCAACCTTACCCAATTCTCCTACCTGCCAGATGACCCGGTTATCATCGAAAAGCCGGCGTATCTGGCTGAGGAATTCCGGGTTGGCATCATTGGAGTCATACTTGCCTCTGGAACCGGTATATTTGGTCAGCACCACACCGCGCCCCAGGAAACTGTTGTTCATCTTTTCAAAGACATCTGGATAGTTGGGGTCCACTGCTCCGTTGACATCCGCTGACAGAGCGTAGGAATCGGCCAGGGCTTTCCTGACCGTATAATAGTCCCCATAACCGGCCTTCTGCATCAGGTCAGCTACAAACAGCTCCACTACCAGGGACTGCAGGCCGGTGTTGCCGCTGCTGCCGATTTCCTCTTTGTCCGCCAGCAGGCACATGGCTGTGCGCTGGGGTGTGTCTATGTCCAATATGGCCCGCAGCGCGGTATAGGCACAGATCCGGTCATCCTGGCCATACCCGCCCACCATGCTGCGGTCCAGGCCCACGTGGCGGGCTTTGAAAGCGGGTACCAGCTGGAGTTCCGCTGAGGTAAAGTCATCTTCCTCTATGTCATAACGCTGCTGCAATAACTTCAAAACGGCGGCCTTTACCGGGTCCTTGCCCGTGTCCCCCTCCGGCCGGCTGCCGATGAGAGCATTGAGGCTTTCTCCCTTGATGGCATCGGCCATCTTCTGTTCCATCTGTTCCTTGGCCAGATGGGGCAGCAGGTCAGCAATAGTAAGTACCAAATCATCCTCGTCCTCACCCAGGCAAACGTCCACCCGGGTACCGTCTTTTTTCAGGACCACTCCGTGCAGGGCTAAGGGTATGGCCAGCCACTGGTATTTCTTGATCCCGCCGTAATAGTGAGTCTTCAGCAGACCCAGCCCCTCGGCTTCATATAACGGACGGGGTTTCAGATCCAGCCGGGGAGTGTCTATGTGAGACACAATCAGGTTTATGCCCTGCCGCAGATCCTGGTGACCCACAACAACCAGGGCACAGATTTTCCCTTTGGCTTCCATGTATATCTTATCGCCGGGTTTCATATCGCTGACCTGATCCAGGGGCTGAAACCCGTGGGCCTGGGCTAGTCTGCGTACATAATCCACGGCCTCCCGCTCCGTTTTAGCCCGATTAAGAAAATCAATATAATAGTCAGCAAAAAGATACGCTGCTTGAATTTCTTCTTCGCTCATTTTCAGCCAGGCATTGTTTTTGAGATCTTCTCCTAACTCCTTCATAATTAGGCCTCCTTTAATCAATTAAAATTAGTTTCCCTGTCCTTTTCCGGATCTATGCACCGCCGCCCATTCCTAGCAGGTTTTTCAGCAATATGAAAACATACAGCAGCTTGGGAACCAGATAGGATCCGTTCATGGCATTGACCAGTCCCTGAGCCGCTGCATAACCCAATTGGGCCGCCAGGTTAAGGGCGGGTTGAATCAGTCCCAGGATTATCGTCAGTATGAGCAGGTTTTTTACCACCACCAGCACCAGGCCCAGGACGGAATTCAGCCATCCCAGGATTCCCCAGGAAACCAGGGCGTTTAGGATACTGAACAGTATTTGGAGGACTTTAGCCCCCGCAAAAGTTATCAGCAAAAAGCAGGCCAGAATAAGTATAAAATGGGCCAGAGCATCAGCCGCGGTGGCGGCAACCAGTTCATCTCCTGCAATCCGGGATATCGGCAGCGGCAAGGCCGTTACCGGCAGGTGCCCAGCCAGAGCATTCGCCACGGCCGCCCGGGCGCCAAACTTGGCCTCCAACAGCAGTACCAAATCGTCACTGAACAGCAAGGCGATTATAAAGGCGGTGATGGTTCCGAACAAGCCGCCAAAGGACTTAACCAATCCCTGCCGCAGTCCGGCCAGGCCGCTTAATACAATCAGGGCCAGTATGATAAGGTCAACCAGGTTAGCCTGCAAAATCTCACCTGCCTTAAGATGACAACCATATTATAGCACACCAGGAGGGCAGCTAAGTTTTCCGGGGAATTCAGGCAAAAATTTGTTGGAAATTTGCCCGCGCTACATGAATTTTGCGGCGGCTGAATATTTTATTGATACCTGTATCCCGGTTTACCAGCTTTATCCGGCTATTGTATATAAAGTCTGCTTCATAGTAAATTATTAAATGAGGTGTAGCGATTTGGAACTGACCGACTTAAACACTATAGATGCGGTTATAGACTATGTAAGAACTTTTGGAGTTATGGCCCCCCTGGTTGCTTTCGGCCTTTTCGTGGTGCAGGCGGCGCTGCCGGTCTTCCCCTACATTATTCTGGCCGCAGCCGGCGGGATTCTTTTCGGCTTTAAATTGGGCTTCTTACTGTCCTGGTCCGGGGCCCTGGCGGGGGCTACCATCGCCTATTGGGTATGCCGTTTGCTGGCCGCCGATTGGGCCGAGCGCAAGCTCAAACAGCGCTTTGGCTATGATGTGAACCGTACCGACGGCTGGCTGGCCTTTTGGAGCATCGTGGTGGCCCGTATTGTCCCGGTCATTCCCACGCCCATAATAAATGCGGCAGCTGCCGTGGGCGGGGTTTCCTTCTGGAACTTTTTCTTTTCCTCCGCCATAGGCAAAATACCTTCTGCCGTCTTATATACCGGCCTGGGTCTGGCTCTTTTCCGAACCCGTGATATAAAGCTGGCTTTGATTATAATAGCCGCCATCATCGCCCTAGCAGTGGCAGGACGCTATTATGCCAAAGAACGCTTCTTCAAAACCCCCAGCCAGCATCACTAATATTGGCGCCCTTTATTTTCCCCCAGTCATTGTTCCTCGAGATCGCTTCGTTGCCAAGTTCCTATCAATAACACACAAGAAAGCTTTGACTTGCCATGTCGCTTCGTTCCTGGCGGTGATACTCCGGTATTTCTAACACCCCTTGATTTGGCTGCCGCCTGGTGAGCATATTATAGTCAGAAGAGAATATAAGGAGATGGATGGTCATGGTCAATCATCCGGTTGTTAAAGAGATCAAGGAACTCTTCGCTGTGGATAAAAAAGCCCTCCGCAACATAGCCGGGCTTTTCAAAGAGCAAATGCTGCAGGCCATAGAGGGGCAGCCTTCCTCCCTGCAGGCCCTGCCATCATTTCTGCCTGCCGCCACCGGCCGGGAACAGGGAAAATTTTTAGCCATTGACCTGGGAGGAACCAATATCCGGGTCAGCGGGGTAACCTTAAATGGTGATGGGACCTGGTTGGTACAGGCTAAAGTACAGCGTCCCTGGCGAGATCCGGAGCAGGGCTATGATCTGACCACCGCCGATACTGACGGTGAGGAGCTATTTGACTTTGTGGCTGATCTGGTTGCCCAAGCATATGCGCACTTTCCGACCCGTAAGTTGGCCATGACTTTTTCCTATCCTATGGAGCAGCAAAGCAGAAAGGAAGCCCGCCTGCTGCGCTGGACCAAAGAATTGAAGCCCCGCAACACGGTGGGCAGAAGGATCGACCAAATGCTGATGGATGCCTTAAACCGCCGGGGCTTGCAGGAAATAACCCTGGAAGCTATTCTTAACGACACCACCGCCTGCTTTCTAACTGCTTCCTACCAGGAACGAGGGGTTATAGCCGGCTCCATCTGCGGTACCGGTCACAATACCTGCTGTCTTTACCCGTTTTTCCCCGGTAATCCTCCGATAATCATTAATCTGGAATCAGGCAACTTCCACCTCCTGCCTGCCAACGACTTTGATGCCCAGCTGGATGCCCTCACTGAAAATCCGGGCCAGCAGCGATTGGAAAAAATGACGGCCGGCAAATATATGGGAGAGCTTTGGCGTTTGGTTTACTGGGAAATGGTGCAGAAAAATGTTTTGCCCCCGCCGGCTTTAGCCTGGCTGGAACAGCCCTTTTCGGTAAACACGGAACAAATAGGCTATATTTATGCCGATCCTGCCAGTCCCTCTTCCCGGCAGTGGTCCCGGCAATGGGGCCTGGACCATTATCCACCTGAGCAATTATCTGTATTACAGGCCATAGCCAGCGCAATCATTCAGCGCAGTATGGGCTTTATAGCTGCCGGTTACGCTGGAATAATAACTGCCCTTCCCGCAGTAATCCACCCCTCTACTATTGCCGTTGATGGTGCTGTTTTTCATTTCCTGCCCGGTTTTACCAGCGGTGTGGAAAGACTGCTGGCCGACTTGCTGCCGGAAAACCCACCCCGGCTGAAACTCACTCCCGATGGTTCCAGCATTGGGGCTGCTGTAGCTGCCGCTCTGCCTCTTTATTCCATGGAGTAATTATCCATGTTTATTTATGGTCTTGCTGGCAAAAGTATTTTGCAGTATCAGGGACTGGTAATATTTGCCCTCTAGGCATGCTGGATAAATTTAGTTAGGATGGGGACAAGGGGGTAGATAAGTATGAAAAAGCTGCTGATGGTGTTCATTATGTTGGCACTCATCTGCTCCTCTTTATACTATTTGGATCTTTTTGACCCATCTAAGGTCGCGTCCTTGATGAAAACCAATCCCTGGTCAGATACGGCGCCTCCCGATTACCAAGCAAGCAAAACCGTTCAGAATAAAACCAATTACCCGGGCCAGACTCCAGAAGATAAAGGGCCCCATTCAGATCCCCAGGCCCCCCAGCCACAACCTCAGGCACCGGAACCGTCCCCTTTGCCCCAGCCTGAGACACCGGCGCCAGTGCCTGCCCAGGAAGCAGAGCCTATCCCTGAACCTGCTCCGGAAGAGGAGCTCTCCAACAATTTCTCGGCTATGGAGGAGGAAATGCTGGAATATATCAATACAGCCAGAGCCCAGCATAATTTAGCACCCCTCACCCTGGACAGCACTTTAAGCTATGGAGCTTACCTGAAATCCAAGGACATGGCTGAAACCGGCTATTTCAACCATAACTCACCTCTATATGGAAGCCCTTTTGACATGATGAAAAGCCTGGGCATATCCTTCCGTACAGCTGCAGAAAACATTTCCAAAACCACCAGCGTCAAAGGCGCTCATGAGGGGTTCATGAATTCTGCCGGCCACCGCCAGAATATCCTAGGAGAAAATTTTAAGAAGGTGGGACTGGGCTTTTACCAAGATGGCCGCTACCTGTATGTAACCCAGTGGTTTACTGATTAATCGTTTCCTATACTGAAAAAAAATTAAAGCCACTTGAGCTCTCAAGCCCAAGTGGCTTTGTCTTTCCCGCGCAGTCGTTCCTGGTTTCTTTTGAAACCCACTTTCCTAAAAGGTGGGTGTCCGGCTAACTGCATCTGCCTACCATCATCCTCCAGTCAGGCATGACTATCCCCAGTCAGACCTAAACTCCCTGGGCTCAATTTGTGGATAAAAATAATACCGTTTCGCGATCCTTGCAGGTTAGACACCTAAATATGTTGGGTATGTAGAGTATAACAGGGGTCTGATACCGAGAACAAGTGAATTATATGGAAGCTAAGTTAAATGTGTGTAGGAGAAATAAATACAACGATCATAGAATTAGTGTTACACTTTTCTATACATGGTATTTTATTACATATTGATGTAAAATTGATAATAAAGCAGAATCGTGGTATAAACGGATGAATTTTGGACATAGTGCCAACAATACCAACAGAGATCTCGGAATGCTTCACTGTCTGCTATCGGAAACATCGTATCGGATAAATTCTACCTTATCAATTAACAAATATACTTCTGATAATAGCTGTCTGAGAAGTATAAACCGAGGGGGTTTCTCTTTGAAAAAGGTATCACGGGTATTGCTTCAAAAAAGCCAAGAAGCATTTTTACTAGCCCTAGAAATATATAATAAACCAACCATAACATACCGAATAGAAGGTTTCAGCTTTTTTATAATCAATGCTTGGGAGTTATTACTAAAAGCCCGGTTGATTGAAACTAGCGGTAATGAAAAAGTGATTTATTATAAAAAAAGCAGGGGGCAAGAGCGACGTTCTTTATCAATAGAGGATTGTTTAAAAAGAGTATTTCCTGAGGATAACCCCGTCAAGAAAAACTTAGACTCTATAACAAAAATTAGAAATGCAGCAACACATTTTTTAGTTGAAGAATTAGAAGTTATATACACAGGTTTGTTCCAATCAGCAGTTTTGAATTATGTTACTTATTTGGCACAGTGGTTTTCTTTGTCGATAACCGATAGATGCTCTCCAGCAATGCTAAGTCTGTTTACGGATGTCAAGGATATCGATTCCGTAAAACTAAAAAAGAAGTATGATCCTTACATCCTAGAATTTATACAATCTGAACAAGAAAGATTAACTAAAACAAGAACTACAGAAAATAGTATAGAGTATTCCATTCCCATAGACTACAAACTTGCACTGGTTAAGTCTCCTGGAAAAGCTGATATTGTTCTATCAAAAGGACTGGATGGAGATAAAATGGGTATAATTATTGAAGTCCCTAAAGATGTAAACGAAACACATCCTTTGATACAAAAGGGTGTAGTGGAGGAAGTTAAAAAGCGTCTTCCTAGTGTACCGTTTAATAATTATGATTTTCAAGCAATTGTTTTTAAAGAAAAAATCAAAAGTAACCCCAAATTTCACTATTTGCTACAAAAACCAGAAGTACATAAATATTCAATGGATTTAGTTGACTTCATCGTGGCAAAAATTGAGAACGATGATAAATATTTATCCAAAGCTAGGAATGCATATTCAGCTAGTAAAAAAAGCAAAACTTAAATTGAAATAGTGTTCATTTGTTGATACTATTTTAAAAAGCAGACCGGCGTAGGGAAAATGAAGGTCATGTAAATGGTAGCATGTTATACAACATGTGAGCATTCCTTCATCCTTGGGTCTGCTTTTTTAGTTTTAGCCCTATGTGTGCCGCCACGCACGTTAGATAATAAAGAGTCTATCCACTCATCTCCGAAAAACTAACAAACCATATCAACAACGGCAGGATCACTACAGCTCGGCTGGATAAGAAGTCGAGCATCAATAATTAATTCTAAAAAACATCTTCCTAACTAATCCGTTAACAGCATTTCTTTTATATCGTCTGGAACCCCAGGCGCTAGTATGATCTGTCTATAATCATCCTTAGTTATATAATCACTCACATCAGGCACGGTAACCGGCTGATCTAGATCATAAATGTAATAATAGCCTGTCGTTTCCGTTTTTGTCTGTATTCCAGTATCTTGCCAATGCGAAAGAGATGTTAGCTCCGACTTAATAGATAGTAATTCAAAGCTGGATTGATTAATAAAAATATCGTAAACTTCGGCAGTGCAGCGTACATATTCGGATGCTGCTTGCTGCTTGTCATAAAATTGTTCCCGTCTATGTTCTCTAACGACCCTAACAGTCCAGCATTCCTGCTCATCTATAATGCAATCATCGGCAAAACTAATAATTGCCCCAGCATCACACAGTCTTTTTATGTTCTTCATCGGTTCGTAAAACTGTAGAAATGCCTCCAATAGATTCTGGTTATCCTTCCCAGATATGTCCTTTACCCATCTCTCAAAATTAGGGACGGTATAGAACTCACCTTCATATGTAATCACACGTTCATCAATGATAAGCTCTGATGAGCTCGTCTCCAGATGTGGTGACGGATCTTCTACCCGCACGCTAGTCTTCGCATGTGCCAGAACCGGATTCCTCTGGACCGCCAGATCCAAAACCCTGAAATTCTTTAAAGATTGGTCAGGAATACCCGTATCTGCTTTTTCAAGTAATTCAGCCCTAATTTTGTATGTATTATGCTCCGTTAAGACCTGGTTGGACTTTAGCATAACCTCTTTCGGAGTCATGCCTTTGCGTGTCTCAAGATAAGTAACTGCCACCGTCCGAGTTTGAGGTTGCCATTCCACTTCAGCCCCTAATGCCTCCATAACTGACCTGAGAGGCACCATAACCTCTTCATCAACCATCTTGGGTGCCGCTGCCAGGTTATAAGTCCTACCGTTTAATTTTGCGGTGGTTTGGCCCACCATCAATTCTAATTTGATATCATTTTTGGACAGGACATATAGATCACCATCGATTAAAACAGTACCTCCCATGACCCTAGATACATTATCGAGCCCGATCATGGTCACACCGTTCTCCAAGTACGCCGGCGTTAACGGAAAGTAGCTTTTGCCGTTAATGCTTAAGGTAACATCCGCATAGGCCGGAGAAGTCCCTATTAGCAAAAAAATTGTAACCACCAGTATAAGTATTCTTTTATTCATTTGCCTCCTGGTTGCTAAAATCTACACAGTCCATGTCGATATTGAACCAAGAAAACCTGAAAGGTGACAGGTTCAATTTACCATTTTCTCTTTGCAAGGTAGATTGCAACCAGGTTTACACCTCCCTTTTCCTTATATAGTGAAATCATCACATGTTATGAATGATATATTTTACTCTTTGATGCTGCGTATTTTTAGTACTTCATTAGGTGTTACTCGCATATCTCTCTGTTCCACATTGGTTTATAGATCCCAATTTATGGTAAACCTTGAGTGCTGTCAAGACTATTTGCTTATTGTTCCAGCATTTGTTGCACTGTTGGTGTTTCGCTGCAAATTGATAACTTTTTTACGCAAAAATAAAAACCCCCTCACTATTTCCCAAGTAGGGGGCACATTCTGCTGATTCCAGTCAAATAACTAGCAATTATAGTCTCAGTTTATGATATTTTCGCGCTATGAACGCCATTTTTTCAAAATTGGCGGAGGCGTGTGCGAATCGAACACACCAACGGCAGGATCACTACCGCTCGGCTGGATTTGAAGTCCAGGCGGCCCACCAGGACCGATCCGCCTCCGCACCATTATCGCCTATAGAGTATATAATTCAAATCAATCTTTGTCAAATCAAGCATCTGTAATGTCTGTGTCAAGATTTAGTAGGGGGAACTCCTGGTCTTAGAAAAATAATATTTATCTTA
>LFSR01000056.1 GCA_001513155.1 Syntrophomonas sp. DTU018 | reverse complement strand
GAGCCAGGATCAAACTCTCCGTTAAAATCTTTAACTTCTATCCCAGCTTTTCGCTTGGCTTTTCTTCCTTGGGCTATATGGCCTCTTAACGACCATATCTTCCTCGCACTTCGGTCCTTGCTGTTCAGTTTTATCAAGACCTGCGGACTTCCTTAAGAAGTCCTGCGCCGTTCTCGGCTGGCTTGCCTCTGGCGCGCTTGACTATCCTATCACCTGGCTGACCTCCTGTCAACCCGGTAGTTCCTGCCAGTTGGCACCTTGCCTTCTTGAGGCGCGCTCGACTATGCTATCACCTGGCCAACCTCTTTGTCAACCAGTTAGGTATTGTCAGCCCTCGCCTCGCGGCGCAAGATTTATATTATCATGGCGTGTATACACTGTCAAGGAATTGCAGACCTTTTTTCTAAACATATTTTAAACAAAATGCCATTCTATTGGTTCTCCATTCGCTCCCGCTGCAGCAGCGGATATAATAACTCGGTAGGAGTTCCGCTCCATCCTACATAGGTGTCGGGAACGGTTCCCACGATTATAGTTTCAGCTAATGGCACTACAGCTGAAACCTTAATTTCCTCATCCATAAATGGCACAGCTACTTTCATAGTGTTCTCAATGTTGAAATAAATTAAATGACGGGTTTGATTTATTCCCGCTTGGTCAAATTGATTTTGTACCGATACATGTACTTGCCCCACCGGTATAATCCTTACCTTCATGCGCGGGCCATATCCGGCCAATAACTTGGATCCGGTGACTTCTCCCAGGGGGATGTACAAACTCTGTTCTTCCATGTTTTTCAGGGAAGCTGAAACTTCCTTAACAGTATTGCTCATCATTTTGTTAAGTATAATGGTATTTGGCTGAATCAGTACTATCCGACCCTGATTATCTTTATGAATTTCCACTATGTCCTGGTAATTATATTGAGCAACCACTTGTTCATTGACAATTTGACTTATCCGTTCTGACTGCTCTGCCTGAGCTCTGGATTTGGCTATGGCCAGAATGCTGGATTTTAGACGATAGTCTACATATAAAAAAGAAATAATCAGACTAATGATTAACAGCAGGGGCAAAACTGCTGACCAATTTCTGCGTGAAGACAATATTGGCTCACCTCCGTTTCTACAATATATGTAAAGTAGTTACATAGTGTGAACACTCGAAAAAATATTGATTCCCTTTGAAAAACTCGAGCTATTGTATAGACTAATTAAGAAGGAGTGAGATTGTTGCAGAACATACGAGTTCGTTTTGCTCCCAGCCCTACTGGGGCTCTTCATATAGGCGGCGCTCGGACTGCCTTATTCAACTGGCTTTTCGCCCGAAATCAGGGCGGCAAATTTATTCTTCGCCTGGAAGACACTGATTTGCATCGTTCTACTTTGGAATCGGCTGCTGGAATTATCGACGGATTAAAATGGCTGGGATTAGATTGGGATGAAGGGCCCGACATAGGCGGGCCTTTGGGCCCTTACCGCCAGAGCGACAGACTGCCTATCTATCAGGAATATGTAAAACAACTGCTGGACAATGGCCGCGCTTACTACTGCTTCTGTACCCCAGAAGAACTGGCTGCCGAACGCTCCAAAGCCGCAGAGGAAAAGCTCAATTACCGCCATCACTGTCCTTACCGTGAGCTTTCTGCCCGCCAGGCTAAAGAACTTCTAGATAGCGGCAAGCAGGCAGCGGTACGATTGAAAATGCCTGAATCTGGTTCAATAACGGTACATGATCTGGTGCGCGGGGACGTATCTTTTGACAATCAGCTGTTGGATGATATTATCATTCAGAAATCAGACAGCTGGCCCACCTATAACTTTGCCGTTGTAGTGGATGACTATCTTATGCAAATCAGCCATGTAATCCGCGCTGAGGAGCATCTGAGCAACACCCCCAAACAATTACATATTTATGACGCTTTTGGCTGGGAGCCTCCCCAATTTGCTCATGTTTCCATGATCCTGGCACCGGACCGCAGCAAATTGTCCAAACGACATGGAGCCACTTCTGTTCAGGAGTTTCGTGAGCTGGGCTACCTCCCGGAGGCTCTGATCAATTACCTGGCTTTACTAGGCTGGTCTGCCGGGGAGGAAGCAACTTTGCTGTCTAAAGAAGAACTGGTAAAACAGTTCAATCTTAACAATGTTTCCCGCTCCGCTGCCATTTACGACCTGGAAAAACTCACCTGGATGAATGGCAACTATATTGCCCAATCCAGGCCAGAACGACTTCTGGAGTTGCTTTATCCCCAGGCATTTTCCTTGGGTTGGTGGACAAAACCTGATGATGAATATGCGCTGCAGGTAGTCAAGCTGCTGCAGCCTCGCTTAAAAACAGTTAACCAGTTTTTTGAGCAGGCTGATTACTTCTTTAATGAAGTTGGCAGTTATGAAGAGAAAGGGGTTAACAAGTACTGGCGGCAGGAAGGGGCGGAGGAAATCCTGGCTGAGGTAGCCAACATCATTGAACACACCGCCTTTGACGCCAATTCACTGGAATCGGCTTTTCGGCAACGGGCGGAAAAGATGGGGGTCAAAGCAGCCAGTTTAATTCACCCTACTCGGCTTGCTTTAACCGGTCGTACTTCTTCGCCGGGACTTTTTGAAGTAATGGAAGTGTTAGGAAAAAATACTTGCCGTCAGCGTATCAAATCTGCCCTGCATTTTGTGGCGTCATTATGCCAAAACATGGAAAATAAAAAATAGGCCTCCCCTTTGACAATAATTATGGCCTGTATTATAATAATCATCGCCGGGGATACCCGGATGCAGCCGGATGGTGTAGTGGTAGCACGACTGACTCTGGATCAGTTCGCCAGGGTTCGAATCCTTGTCCGGCTGCCATATCTTATTATGGCCCCATCGTCTAGAGGCCTAGGATGCCGCCCTCTCACGGCGGAGACAGGGGTTCGATTCCCCTTGGGGCTACCAGAATATTCCCAATCCTTGAAGAACGCAGTTCATCAAGGATTTTTTATTTTTCTGCACCGGGCGGACATACTCCCCATTCCCGCCCCTGGTTGCGAACGATTTGATTTTGCCGGGAGTAATAAAGACGACGGTTATAGGCAGTCTCCGGATCGTGTTCCTTGGCAAACCATATCCTTTCGTGAAAAAGGTGTATGGTTGCCGCCGGGGTTTGATAATAACTGCATCCGTTTTTTTGCAGCCTCAATACTAAGTCATTATCGTCATAACCAATTCCTATAAAATCTTCGTCATAGCCTCCGATAGCGAAAAATTCCTCCCGACTTACTGCCATCAAAAAAGGAAGCCGGATGTTCAAATGTGGATAATTATTATAGAACTCCACGAAATCAAATTTCCCATCAGTGGTTTCCAGCTTGCGCAGAAATGAGGCATCCTGGTCATCCCGGGCAATAGGAATGCTAAGGCGTTTTTGATTGACCAGTACGGGAAAAGTCAGGTGAGCAATACAATCATTCAAATGAAACATTTCAGCGCAGGAAATAATCAATACTTTGCCCTTGGATAATCTAGCGCCGATATTGATAGCAAAACCGGGTACTCTCCACTTGATTTGGCCGTCCAGATTTCTTTGACCGGTAAAAACATAGCGTATATTCAATTGTTCCTTATACTGCCGGCAAATACTTTCCGTTTCATCATCAATCCCATCGTTAAGCACAATGGTTTCAAACTCCACAGGCATGGCCTGTTTAGCTAAGGAAAAAAGTCCCCATTTCAAAAGATGCGGCCTATGAAATGTGGTAATGAGGATAGAAACAGTACAGCTCATCAGCATTATCCTTTCCCAGAGTGTATTAATGAACCAACAGCATGCCCAAGGTTTTAACTGTCCTTTTCCCCCCACTGGAAATGATAAACAATGCTGTCAAAGGCGGTTTGATGAATTATTCCCTTATGTTTCAGTTTGCGCATTAAGACGGTATCGCCGGAAATACAGGGCTCTCCCCACTTGGCAATAACAGGTTCATATATGTCACTTCCCAACAAGACCGACCCTTCCGGATATCCCCCCACCATTTCAAAATGATCCTTGCGTATCAGCAATGGCATAAACAAGCCACCGTTTTCTACCCGGGATTCGGATATGGAAGCGGCAAATTGCAAGAATTGCTCCTCTTGATAACTGGAAACGTCCCGTCCAAAATTTCTGGAAATCCCATACTGCCCGCTGGGCAATTTCCCCGATTCTACCAGACGGGATGTTATACAATTGGAGCCATTGTAGGCCTTCCACAGGTTGTCGAACCAACCGGGGCTGAAAGCCATATCTGAATTGATAAAGACCAGGAAATCTCCCCGGGCTCTGCTGGCTGCATAATTGTAGGCCCGGTATACCCGGTTCACATACCACTCAGCCTGCAGTTCGACAGGATTGTTAAACTCGTAATGGGGAATATTATGTTCCCTGAGATAGGCTAAAACTTCTTCAGTAGCATCGTTTGCAACAAAGAAAAATTCCTTGTCGGACATATCCGTGTATTTTAATACCTGTTCATATACAAATTTCAGCCATTCAATGCTTTTATAAATTAAACAGATAATAGAGAAATGAGGCCGGAATACTTCGGAGCGGTATTCTTCCACATAGGCCAGGGATTCCTCCCAGGTAAGGGGAATCGGTTTTTCATCATCCTGGTACAACCCGGGCGGGAACCAGAAACTGGGCACCTTCTCCAGCACTAACTGTTCCTCACTTATTAACCTGTCCAGCATTTCATAGCCTCTTTGCCCGTGGGCCTGATAAGTCAGATACTTGTGAGCCAAACGCTGCTTGGAGGAAAACCCATAGTGTAATACCTTCACCGCATCGGTCCACTGCAAACGTTTAATAGTGTCAGGATAAGGACGCTGGTGCAGTCCTGGGTTGGTTTCTTCATAACGCATCCCCGGAGTGACCCGCCATAAGCGCACAAACCAGCCCGCATCATATAAACTGTCCACTCGTCTCCAGCTTTGACTCCGCCACAGGTTTATTTCATGAAACACTACCCCGTCTGCTTGTTCTTCTTCACATAGAGCACATAGGGATTGCAGGTGGTTGCCAGCATTGGCAGTAAGCACTTCATCGGCATCCAGCCACAAAATGAAATCGGGAGATAATTTCAAAGCTTCTTCCAACAGCCTCTGCTTGTGACTTCTTTCATTGGCAAAGTCGTTTTTAAGTCCGCGAATTACATAGGGAGTATGCTGGAGCATGTATTCATAACTGCCATCTGTACTGCCATCATCGTAGACTACCAGAGCATCCACCAGAGGCTTAACGTACCTGACAAAGCGTTCCAGGTTACCTTTGCTCAGTTCATTATATATCTGACAAATACACACAATTGAGTATCTCTTCCGGGGAACAGGCAGACGCGGTTCTTTCCAGGACAATTGGCTCCGCCGTTTCCGGCAGATAGCTAGGCCAGGAGATACAGGAATGGTCACCATCTCATACTCGTCTGTGTGGTGGGACAGTTCTTCCGCCGCCAGGTAAGCGGTACCGCACCATTCCGGCCTGATTAAAGATTCATGGCCGGGGTGGACATCATGGAGGAGGATGATACCATGGGGTGATACAAAAGGAAAATAATTGCGGAAATCCTTTAACACTGCTTCCCGATCATGATCGGCGTCTATAAATAGCATATCAATCATTAATGATTCGTGAGGCAGTTGCTTGACAAACTCCTGGGTATTAGCCAGAACAAAGCGGGTTTTTTCACTTTTCTGCATGAAAGTTTCTGCCTGGGGATCCACATCTACACCGATCAGCTTTTCCGCATAGGGTATGATACGGTTAAAAACTGCACATTTAGCGATTCCCAGTTCAACATAAATCCGGGGTCTTATGATGCTGGCTAAATGCACAATAAAATCTTCATGCCAGAGTAATCCCCGGTGGTGGCTTAAATCGATCAAATGCGAATTGCTCATGATATCACCTCTTATTTATCCGGAAATTTTCCCAGAATGATTTTGGCAACCGTCGTGCTGACTGAATCCTTCAGATATTCGGGAGGTATTGCCCATTTGCAGCTCAGATTCAAAACCGCATCCACTGCCTGCAAAATCATGTCCGGATCCCATCCAGCCAAAATGCTGCTGCCGCATTCAACAGTCTCCGGTCTTTCCGTAACATGGCGGAGAGTAACATTGGGGATTTGCATGATACAGCATTCTTCCTGAACGGTTCCGCTGTCACTTAATACACACATGGCTTGCTGTTCCAGACAGACAAAATCAAACAATCCAAAAGGCTCCAGCAATCGAACCCCCGTCCCTGTCATGGATAATCCCCTTTTCATAAGCTGTGAGCGAGTACGGGGATGCAGGCTGCAGATTACTGGAACTTCATATTCAAGATTGAGCAGCTGTAAAGCTTCAACCAGCTGGCTCAGACGTTCTACATTATCTACATTCTCCGACCGGTGCAGGGTCACCAGGAAGTACTTGCGGGGCTCCAGTTCCAGGTCTTGCAGAATAGTGCTGGCTTGGATCTGGGGTGCGTAATACTGGAGGACTTCAAAAATAGGATTGCCGATAACAAAGATCCTTTCCGGTGATATTCCCTCTTTAAGTAAATTGGCACGACTTCTTTCAGTATAAGGAAGAAGTATGTCACTGCAATGGTCAACAATACGTCGGTTGACCTCTTCCGGCACCTGGTCATCGTAGCAGCGATTGCCCGCCTCCATGTGAAATACCGGAATGCTTGCCCGTTTGGCAGCGATAGCTGCCAGAGCGCTGTTAGTATCTCCCAATATGAGAACCCGGTCGGGCTGTTCGATGGAAATAACCTGTTCGCAGGCTTTCAGAATTGTGCCTATCTGTTCCATGTTGCTGGTCAAAGGGCAATCAAATTCGTAATCAGGCGATCGCAGCCCCAACTCCTCAAAAAAAACATCCTTGAGGCGGAAATCAAAGTTTTGACCTGTATGGACAACAACATGCCGGCACAATCGATCCAGCAGAGGAATTACTTGGCTTAACCTGATGATTTCCGGCCGTGTTCCCAGAATGGTCATTACTTTCATCGCAGAAACTCTCCATCGTATTTTATTTCTGAATCAATATCTAGATTATGACTTTTTAACAATTCCGTGATCTGCTCCAGGCTGAGCACATTGTCCCTGGAACTGTATTCTTTGGTAAGAGGGGTCTCGTTGAGAGCGGGCTTCCAGAGTTCAGGCAGCATTGGTTTTATAACATAATAGTCCCCCCGGGGGAACGAATGCCAAGCCTCCTCTTCGGAAACCAGTATTTCGTGCACCTTTTCTCCCGGTCTGATCCCGGTATATACTGTTTCTATTGGGCGAGAGCCGATTAACGCTTTAGCTACATCCACTATGCGGGCAGAAGGTACTTTGGGAACATATATTTCTCCGGGGCTTGCTTCCTCCATAGCGGTCAGTATCGTATCAACAGCCCGGTCAAGGGACAGCAGGAAACGGGTCATATCAGCTGTAGTAATGGTTACGGGTCCTCCGTTTTTGATCTGCTCGTGGAAAAGAGGTATCACTGAACCCCGTGAGGCCAGCACATTGCCGTAACGAACACAGATAAAGCGTGTAGAAGGTACAGTAATATTGGCAGCAATGAATATCCTTTCCTGGATGGCTTTACTCATCCCCATTACGTTTATAGGCTTGCATGCCTTATCGGTGGATACTCCCACCACCGTATGAATGGGAAATTTATGCTCTTTTATAGCCTGTACGATATTGTAGGCGCCAACTATATTGGTCTGCACCGCTTCATATGGAAAGTATTCACAAGAGGGTACCTGTTTCAGAGCAGCCGCGTTAATTACCACATCTACACCATCCAGGACGGAACATACGGAATGGTAATTCCGGATATCCCCAATGCGGAATTCTACTAAACGGTGAAAATCTTCATAAATTATTTCATCAGTAACTCTGTTTTTCTGCTGGTATTCCACTCTCATGAAATGCTGTTTAGCTTCATCCCGGGAAAAAATAATTATCTTTCGCGGCAGATTAGCCTGATCATTTAACAACCGGCGAGTCAATACTTTCCCTAGTGACCCGGTACCTCCGCTGATCAGCACGGTTTTATCTTTAACCAATGACATAATTAAGCCTCCCCATGTTGATAATAAGGTGAGTCAAGGTAGTCCTGATGCATGGCAGCTACCATATCTGGCCAGCTAGGTGGAGTATAGTTGATTAAGCTGCGCAGGCGCTGAGAATTAAGAGAACGATCACAAGCAGTATCGAAGTAGGGTTCAATCACAATTGATCTGCCATATTGCCGGGCTATTAACTTCAGCAATTCGTATTTGGAAATGGGCTGGGAAGATAAATGGTATACACCACTTAAACTAGTGTTGGGAATGATATAATCGGCCAATATTTTGGCCAGTTCTATGGTTGGAAAACCCGAAAAAATGTGGCGGTAATAGCCCTGAACCTTACTTTTTTGGCTGAGAAACCATTCCACCAGACCTTGTTTGGTTTTTAACTCATGGCCGATAATCGACGTGCGCAAAGTCAAAGTATGGGGATAATTTACTTCACCTAACAGCTTCGTTCTTCCGTAAAGATCCGCAGCGTCCGCTACATCATCCTCAGTATAGTAACCCTTGGTACCTGCAAAAACACAATCAGTACTGATATGAATAAAACGTATGCCTCTTTCCCCGCATGCCTTAGCAATCAGATGGGGCAAGAGAGCATTAACAGATATATTCAATAATGCGTCATTGGCCAGGAGGCTCTGCTTCACTATGCCTATGCAATTAATCACCACATGAGGTTTAACGGTATCCAAAACTTCAACTATCGTTGGGAAATTGCCAGCATCAACACCACATATCATGGCAGTAATCAGGGATTCGGGTACATATTGGGCTAGATCATTGCTGCGCACGGTAGCGAAAACTTCCAAGTGCGCCTGTTGGGAAAGATACAGGAAGAGTTTATGTCCTAACATTCCGCTTCCGCCAAGTATCAGAACTTTATATGATTCCATCCCATCTGTCCTTTCCATCCTGACAAGCTTCCTTAACCGTCGGGTAGCTACTTTGTACCTGCACAGTCATGCAGATATTTGTTGTTACAATATGTCTCAGCCTCAAAAATAGTTTCTATTGGTCAAATTTTGTTCAAGGCGTGACAAAATAGGGCTGCAGTATAGGCTGGCCTTAAAAAAAATGGTGAATAGCAGCACAGCTTTTCCATGGATTCCATATATTGCTATATAACTTTAGAAAGGAGGTCAGTGAAGGTGCACGATGATTTTGACATGCGCCCTATACCCTCATTAAAGGCATGCAAGGGTGGTCCACCGGGTCATCATCATTTTATTCATATTGATCATTGTCATCCTTTTCCCCCTTGGCCACCGCCTCCTCCAATAATTCCACCTAAAAGGGGTCCTGCCGGGCCAACTGGTGCTACTGGATCTACTGGTGCCACCGGCAATACGGGCAGTACAGGAGCCACTGGAACAGGAACAACCGGCGCTACTGGTGCTACAGGAAATACAGGTGCTACAGGCAACACTGGGGCTACTGGAGCTACTGGAACTGGAACAACTGGGGCTACCGGATCTACCGGTGCAACAGGAAATACAGGTGCCACCGGAAATACCGGAGCTACTGGAGCTACCGGGACAGGTACAACTGGTGCCACTGGGTCTACCGGTGCTACAGGAAACACAGGCAGCACGGGTGCAACAGGTGAAACAGGAGCCACTGGTGCAACTGGAGCAACCGGTGCAACCGGCCCCACAGGAACAATTGCTACAGGAACATTATTGTTTACTGTAATTGGCACCACAGGATCTGGCACGGTTGGATTGGGCGAAAATCTGAACTTTGTATCAACAACTCTCCAGATAACAGTTACCGAAGGCTCGGCTACTGTATCTATTGAAAATTTAGACCAAGCTACCGGCTCTACTGGCGAGACCGGAGCTACTGGTGCTACCGGCGCTACTGGTGCTACCGGCGCCACTGGAGAGACCGGAGCCACTGGTGAGACTGGTGAGACCGGGACCACTGGAGAGACCGGAGCCACTGGTGAGACGGGCGCTACCGGAGAGACCGGAGCCACTGGTGAGACCGGCGCTACAGGCGAGACTGGGGCTACTGGTGAGACCGGGGCCACTGGAGAGACCGGCGCTACCGGCGAGACGGGAGCTACCGGAGAGACTGGTGCTACCGGAGAGACTGGAGCCACTGGCGAGACCGGTTCAACAGGAGAGACCGGAGCTACTGGTGAGACTGGAGCCACTGGTGAGACCGGAGCTACTGGCGAGACCGGGGCCACTGGAGAGACCGG
>LFSR01000037.1 GCA_001513155.1 Syntrophomonas sp. DTU018 | reverse complement strand
CAATGTTTAAGTGAGGTTTGGTCCTCTCGAATTTTGCCTTTGCCATCTGTTCTCACCTTTCCCCTTTCCTGTTGGGTAAATTTTTGACCGTCAAGCTATATTGTAACCAATCTGCACATAAAATAAAAGAAGTGAGATAAAGTCCCACTTCCTGATAAACCATGGTAGCGGCGCAGGGATTCGAACCCCGGACACTACGGGTATGAACCGTATGCTCTAGCCAACTGAGCTACGCCGCCTAAATGGAGCCCATAACCGGACTTGAACCGGTGACCTCATCCTTACCAAGGATGCGCTCTGCCGACTGAGCTATATGGGCTCGGATATTATTTCAATTCCCTGGGGGAATTATCAGCTTTGGTTGCGGGAGCAGGATTTGAACCTGCAACCTTCGGGTTATGAGCCCGACGAGCTACCAACTGCTCCATCCCGCGATATCATGGTGGAGGGAGAAGGATTCGAACCTTCGAAGGCGTCGCCAACAGATTTACAGTCTGCCCCCTTTGGCCGCTTGGGTATCCCTCCATATTGAGCCTTGCTATTGGAGCCGAGCACAGGACTCGAACCCGCAACCTGCTGATTACAAATCAGCTGCTCTACCATTGAGCTAGCTCGGCTCAAGCAAATACTATTTTAACTGCTGCCCTAAGCAAAGTCAATAGAATCTATATTGGATTCCAATGGCAGTAAAAAAGCGTCTTGCTATTGAGAAGACGCTTTGTTACTGCCACTACATATTATTCTAACATGTATGTATAAGGTTACAGTTCATTGCGATCCTCAAGGTATTTCTCCAGCTTGCGTTTTACTCTCTGCAAGGCATTGTCGATGGATTTAACATGCCTTTTCAGTTCCACCGCTATCTCCTGGTAGGACTTCCCTTCCAGGTAAGCCATCAGAACTTTCCATTCCAGGGAACTGAGAATCTCCCCCATCTTTCTTTCAATAAATATAAATTCCTCCCGGCTGATGATAATCTCTTCCGGATTGGTAATCTTGGTGGTGGAAAGTATATCCATCAAGGTTCGGTCAGATTCTTCATCATATATGGGCTTGTTCAAAGAGACGTAGGAGTTCAGGGGGATATGCTTCTGACGGGTAGCTGTCTTTATGGCAGTAATTATCTGCCGGGTTATACACAATTCCGCAAAGGCTCTGAAGGAAGTAAGCTTGTCCTTCTTGTAATCGCGAATGGCCTTGAAAAGACCAATCATTCCCTCTTGAATTATGTCTTCCTTGTCGGCACCAATTAGAAAATAGGAGCGTGCTTTGGCTCGCACAAAGTTCCGGTATTTATCAACCAAATACTCTACTGCCGCTTGGTCGCCTTGCTGAGCTAATTCTACGATTTCCTCGTCACTCATCTCAGCAAATGTATAAATCTGTGCAGCGATAGAACTGTGCATTCCGTCGCCTCCGTCGATACTTTTTTCGCTGGGTAAAATGCTGACTGGGCAGCTTCTGTAGGCGTATACCTAATTATAGCTATTGGTCAAAGTCTCGTCAAGATACGCCCCCGGGCTGACGGCTGGATTTGCCGCAGATCTCTGGCGAACCAGCTCGTAAATAAGCAGTGCAGCGGCCACGGACGCATTGAGGGAGTTAACCTGCCCGTACATGGGGATGCGCACCAGCAGATCACAATTTTCCCGTACCAAACGCCTGATGCCCCGGCCCTCTCCGCCAATCACCAAAACTGCCGGGCAGGGCATTTTCGTGCGAAAATACTCGGCAGAACCTTCCATGTCGGCTCCGACAACCCACATGCCTGCTTTCTTTAATTCTTTTAGGGTGTTAACCAGATTGGTCTCCCTGACTACCGCCATATGTTCGGTGGCACCGGCTGAAGCCCGCACTACAGCGGGGGTAATGGCAGCGGAATGATGACGGGGCAGTATAATGCCGTTCACTCCCGCGCATTCGGCTGTTCTGATTATTGCCCCCAAATTCTGGGGATCTTCAACTCCGTCCAGGACCAACAGCAGGGCTTGATCTCCAGCCGCAGCCACCTGCTCTAAAACATCCTGCAGGTCAGCATACCGGTATGGCTCGGCCTCCATAACTACTCCCTGGTGAGGAGCCTGGGAATAAAGACGGTCCAATTCACCCCGGTCAGTAAGCTTTACAGCTATGCCTTTATTTTGTGCCAGGTTTACTATTTCTTCAATACGGGGATTGCGGCTGTCCTTTCCTATATATAATTTATAGATTTTTCTCGGGCCGCGCAGGGCTTCGGTCACGCTGTTGATGCCGCCCAGTATTTCTCTCACTGGCTCTACCTGCCTGACTTTTTTCATATTTTGTCCTTTCCTCATAAGTTTACCCAAGCTTAGAGTTGCTCAGGCCGAAACAGCTCGTCAGTGATGATGATTTCTGCGTAGTGCTGGGCGGGAAAACTCTCATCATAGGGGATATCATCAAATAACACCGGGAACTTTTCCTTAAATAACAACAGCAAGGGAATAGCTACCTGGCGCATCTGGGGATGGGCGGCTCCCGCACAGCGCAGCTGGAAAAAGTGGCGCCATT
The DNA here is from genome assembly GCA_001513155.1 of Syntrophomonas sp. DTU018. Classification (GTDB taxonomy): domain Bacteria; phylum Bacillota; class Syntrophomonadia; order Syntrophomonadales; family Syntrophomonadaceae; genus DTU018. The sequence continues at coordinate 86,101 of LFSR01000037.1, read as the reverse complement.
CCCGCATATTGAAGGTCACAGCTATCTCCGTTTTCAGACTGTTAGGGAGCACTGAGCGGGCTTCCTGGGGTGAACAGCCCTTTTCCAGCATTTTCATGTAGCAGTCCTCCGCCGTCTGGCAGGCTTGCTTCCATAGAGAGTAGGCCTCCGGATCAGTTAGGAAGAAAGGCTCTATTACGGTGATTTCCCGCCCGAATTTATCCTGGCTGTAATTGCAGTAACGGGTGGATTCCTGGCTGTAGGAAGCAATACGGTGGCGCACTATTTCGTGGGATACGCCCCGGTCAACTATAAACAGCACTGTAACTTTTTCATGCTCTATAACGGATTCATGACCCCGGGTCAGGATTGAGGCCAAAAACTGGGGATTAAAATCATTTTCCATGCGTCCTTCCGATTTGTAGCAAATACGTGCGCATCGTTCCAGCCGCACCAGTTTGCCGGCGTCCAGTTCATCCCGCGGTACCATAACCCGGGGGTTGATTACGATCATGGCAAATCCTCCCTCTATCAATTAATGGGACCGGAATCTTCATTATTGTCATTATCTTTATCGTTGAATTCCAGGGTCTGGTTTACCAGTTCTAATAGCCTCTGGTCGTCACCCTTGAGGTATAGGTAACCCAGCAAAGCCTCAAATCCGGTACTCATCTGATAATCGGCAGGATTGGCATGCCGCGGAGAGATGCTTTTGGCATTACGTCCCCGGCGCACAATATCCTGTTCCTGTTCACTAAGCTGATCATAGAGAAGCCGCATGGCCCGGGCCTGGCTCTGGGCCCGGACTAATTCAACGGTGTCATGATGGATATCCTTTACCCGCCGGTTGCCGGCAGCCACCAGGTGAGTGCGCACCAGCAGTTCAAATACGGCATCCCCTATATAAGCGAGAACCACAGCTGAGTACTCTTTCAAAGCATTCTCATCCAAGGGTTCGTGATTCAGCAATTCTCCAGCGAACTCCTTCCCGGGTATCTTCTACAATTATACCTGCCTCTGAAAGCTGGTCGCGGATCTGGTCAGCCCATTCATAATTGCGTTCGGCCTTCAGGGATTTGCGTATGGATAACAAATAATCCACCAGGCTGCTTAGTTGGGGAGGGCTGTCATAGCGGAAGCGGCTTTCCTCTCCCCGGTCCTCTACCGCTACGCCCAGATCACGCAGGTAATCCCGCAGGGAATCAGCCATTGCATAGTTCTTGGCTTGCCGGGCTGCCTGGCGCAGGCTCACCACTACCCCCAAAACTTTGTCGATCATTTCTTCCTTATCATGGGGAGTCTTGTCCATAAAAATACCCAGCAGGTTCCCTAATTCCAAATACAGATCACGGGCTCTGCCCAGGGCTGCCTGATCAGCCGGGTCTTCGGGATCCGCCTGGGCCAGGTAGGCATTGATTTCATGGGACATTTCAAACAAATGGCCGATCGCACGGGCGGTATTAAAATCATCGTCCATGGCTTCGATAAAGCTGTCCCTGATCTGGCACAGCTTGGCCCAAAACTGGGTGCCCTTTTCATGCAAATCCTGGTCAGCCCCGGAACTGTCATCTAAAAATTCCCCCAGGAGGGTGCGGGTATTCTTCAAGCGCATCAAGGCCCGGCGGGCTTCTTCCAGTTTACCATCGTCAAAATCCAGGGGACTGCGGTAATGGGTGGCTATCAAGTAGTAGCGCACCACATCTGCGGGATACTTGTCTAAAATCTCCCGCAGCAGGAAAAAGTTGCCCAGGGATTTGGACATTTTCTCCTTGTTGACGGTGATAAACCCATTGTGCATCCAGTAACGCACGAAGGGCTTGCCGGTCAGAGCTTCCGCCTGCGCAATTTCGTTTTCATGGTGGGGAAAAATCAGGTCACTGCCCCCGCCATGAATATCTATAGTTTCACCCAGGCAATTGGTGGACATAACAGAGCATTCAATATGCCATCCGGGCCGGCCCGGTCCCCAGGGACTGTCCCAGGCTGGTTCTCCGGGTTTGGCGGCTTTCCAGAGAGCAAAGTCCATAGGGTCTTCTTTTAGTTCATTTATGTCGATACGGGCGCCGGCCTGCATTTCATCCAGGGAACGGCCGGACAATTTGCCATAGCCGCTGAAAGCCCGCACCCGGAAGAAAACATCTCCCTGGGATTCATAGGCATAACCCTTGTCAATCAGCTTGGCGATAGCGTCTATTATCTCAGGAATGTGCTGGCTGACCCGGGGATGCTCCTGGGCAGGCCTGATACCCAGGGCTTCGGCATCCACAAAATACTCGTCGATATAGCGCTGGGCCAGCTTAAGGGGATCTTCCCCCTCTTCCTGGGCCCGCTTGATAATCTTGTCGTCCACATCCGTGAAGTTCTGGACATAGTTTACCTTATAACCCCGGTACTCCAGGTAACGGCGTACGGTATCAAATACCACCAGAGGCCTGGCATTTCCCAGGTGAATCAGGTTATAAGTAGTAGGGCCGCACACATACATGCTCACTTCATGCGGTTTCAATGTTTTTAGCTCTTCTTTTTGCCCGCTGGCTGTATTGTAAAGGCGCATCTTCAAGCTCCTTTCTCATAAGTTCCTCTAAGCGGCGCTCCAGCTCGTTTATCCGCTCCTGCATGGCCGTCAGGGTGTCAGCAATGGGGTCAGGCAGCAGGTGGTGCTCCAGGTCCACTTCCATTTTGCCGTCGGTAACTTTAGCTCCGTCGCGAACTACAATGCGGCCGGGAACTCCAACCACGGTGCAGTTGTCAGGAACACTTTTGAGTACCACTGATCCTCCGCCTATCTTCACATTGTCGCCGATGGTGATAGAACCCAGCACCTTTGCCCCGGCACTGATTACCACATTATTGCCTATAGTGGGGTGGCGCTTGCCTTTTTCCTTGCCGGTTCCCCCCAGGGTCACCCCCTGATAAAGGGTAACATTGTCACCGATTTCTGCAGTCTCGCCGATCACTACGCCCATGCCGTGATCAATGAAAAACTTCCGGCCTATTTTCGCCCCGGGGTGAATTTCAATGCCGGTAAAGAACCGGCTTATATGAGAAATCAGCCGAGCTATGAAAAACATGCGATGCCGGTAGAACCAGTGGGCGATACGGTGATTAATAATAGCATGAAAACCGGGATAACAGAATATTACTTCCCACACACTGCGTGCGGCCGGGTCTCTTTCAAATATCACCTGAATTTCTTCCTTTAGAGTTTTGAACATAGGGGCCAACCTCCTTAAATATTGACTCCTTTTTTGCAATGGTTACCGTGGCCCAGGCCACGATTAATGAAAAATCTCCTCTCGGGTCCTCGCTGTAAAAATGACTGGGCTTTGTCATCGCGAGGCACGAAGTGCCGTGGCGATCTCGTTCACATGACTGCAGGCATCGTTAGAGATTGCTTCGCTGCGCTCGCAATTATCACCTGAATAACAGGCCACGATAAACGAAAACTTAAGTCTGTCATCGCTATGAAAGGAATTCTTAATTGTCATTGCTGTGAAAATGGCTTTTATGTCAGTAAAAAGGCAACCATTGTGTCATTGCGAGCGCGTAGCGCGTGGCAATCTCTATGGCAACTAACGGTGTGAGTTAACAGATCGCCACGTCGCTTTGCTCCTCGCGATGACACGAAGAGAGCTCTTTTCACAGCAATGACAAAATTGGGAGCTATTTTCACAGCAATGACACAAAAGGTGACTTTTCATTCATCGTGGTCCCTTCTGGTTAGCTGCAAAAAAGCCTTTCGTCCCCATAAGAGACGAAAGGCTTCACTTCCGTGGTTCCACTCTCATTGAGCTGTAATAATGACAGCTCCACTCGAAAATGATAACGGTTTTTCACCGGGTAAGCCTACTGGAATTTCGGCATACCTGCTCCTGGGCGCATTTCGGCGACTTCTTTCTGAGAAAGGGCTTTCAGCCGGTGGCCCTCTCCTCTCTGGCAGCGAGTGGTCGCTTACTTCTCCCGTTCATAGCATTAAATTATGTGAATTTTTATGATATAGTTAGTTGCATTATATGCGCCCCATCTGGGGATGTCAACCTAATCCTGCAGGTAAAATCTGATTTATTTTAATTATAACTTATCCTTATCAAAACCGGAAGAAAGGTAGCTATTCCTTTAATCCGGCCAGGGCCTTCTCCAGGCGCCGGGCAGTTTCCTGGCGTCCCCATACCGCCATGATCAGATGCAGATCAGGTCCATGTACCAGCCCGGTCAGGGCACAGCGCACCGGCATGAACACATCCTTGGCCTTCAGCTTCAATTCTTTGACTGTGGCCCTGATACACTGCCGGTACTCCTCAGGATCTTCCTTAAGGGGCAGCTTGGCCTGTATGGCTTCCAATACCTGCCTCACTCCCGGTTGACTTAATACCGCCCGGGCTTCTTCATCCGGATCGGGCTGATCAAAGAACACCGGCAGCAGGTTTTCGATATCCTTCAGGCACACCATCCGCTCCCGTACTGCTTCCATCAGCCATTCTCTCTGCTGAGGGGTCAATTGGGCCACCTGGCCCGCATAAGGAGTGGCAGCGATGAAAGGCTCCAATCTTTCGCTTAGCTCCTGGTTATCCAGTTTCTTGATATACTGCTGGTTCATCCAGTTTAATTTGTCCAGGTCAAAAACTGCCGGACTGCGGGAAACCCTGTCCAAGGTAAAGCTGGCCTCAATCTGCCGCCGGTCCAGGATTTCTTCTTCTCCCTCGGGCGACCATCCCAGTAGGGCTAAAAAGTTAAACAGGGCTTGGGGCAGGTAGCCCATTTCCCGGTATTGTATCAGGGAGGTTGCCCCATGGCGTTTGCTCATTTTCTGCCGGTCTTCCCCCAGTATGAGAGAAATATGAGCAAACTCCGGCCGCTTAAACCGCAGGGCTTCATAAAGCATAAGCTGGCGGGGAGTATTGGGCAAATGTTCCTCGGCTCTTATCACATGGGTTATTCCCATCAGGGCATCATCTATTACCACCGCAAAATTATAGGTAGGGATGCCATCCGACTTCATTATTATAAAATCTCCGGTGTTGTCGCTTTCAAAAACCACCTGTCCCCGCACCAGATCATGAACAACATAAACCTGGTTTTCCGGCACTTTGAAGCGAATAGCCGGGGTACGACCGCTGTCAATCAGGGCCTGTCTTTCCTCATCGGTAAGATAGCGGCATTTACCGGAATAACGGGGCATTTCCCCCTTGGCTGCCGCTGCCTGCCGCTCAGCTTCCAGCTCTTCTTCCGTACAAAAGCAGGGGTAAGCCAGACCCCGATCCAGCAATTCCCGGGCATACTCCTGGTATATGGCTAAACGCTCCGTCTGGCGATAGGGGGCATGGGGTCCTCCCACGTCCACTCCTTCCTGCCAGCTCAATCCCAGCCAGCGCAAAGAAGCCAGTATCTCCTCTTCGTATTCCCGCTTGGAGCGGTCCAAATCAGTATCCTCTATCCGCACTACCAGTTCTCCGCCCTCGTGAACCGCAAAAAGATAATTAAATAAGGCCGAACGGGCGCCGCCGATATGCAAAGGTCCAGTAGGACTAGGTGCAAACCTGACTCGTACCTTGCTCATAATTAACCTCCTGTTTTATGAAATAAATCTCAGGGGAATAAAAACAATATGATTTCCCTGCCATTCTAACCGGGTATTTCTTCTATTAATACTATGGCCTGAGCTGATATGCCTTCCTGGCGTCCCACAAAGCCCAGCTTTTCCGTGGTGGTTGCCTTGACACTCACCTGTCCTACCGGCAGGTCCAGAGCTGCCGCTATATTGGTGCGCATCTTCTCTATGTAGGGAGCTAAGCGAGGGGCTTGAGCAGCTATGGTGCTGTCTATATTCACAATCCGGTAACCCGCCTGCTGCAGAAGCTGGCCGATCTGAGCCAGCAGTTTCAGACTGTCGGCGTCTCTATACCGTTCATCATTATCGGGGAAATGATGTCCCAGATCCCCCAAGGCCGCTGCTCCCAGCAGGGCGTCCCCGATAGCGTGGGCCAGAACATCTGCATCGGAATGTCCCAGCAAACCAGCCGAGTGGGGTATATCCACTCCGCCTAAAATCAATTTGCGGCCTGACACCAAGGGGTGCACATCATAACCAATGCCGATGCGCATATTACTAGTCTCCTTTGCTGTGCCGGCGAGCTTTGAGCAGGCTTTCGGCAATGATTATGTCCTCAGGGGTAGTGATTTTCAAATTATCGTACTGGCCGGCAACTACTTTGACCCGGCCTATGTATCTTTCAAACAGCGAAGCATCATCAGTAGCCCGGAAATTGTCACAAAAAGCTTCCTGGTAGGCTTTCTTCAGCTCATGAAACTCAAAGATCTGGGGGGTTTGTACGGCTACCACGGAATTGCGATCCAGGGTATGGCTGACAAAACTGTCCCGGTCTACCATCTTTAAGGTATCCCGGGAAATTACTCCGGGTATGGCCGCTCCCCAGCGCCGGGCTTCCCGGTACAAAGCCTGTAGTAGGTCCAGGGACAAAAGGGGCCGTGCACCGTCGTGCACAGCCACATAAGCAGTTTGGTCATTAAGCTGGCTTAAACCTGCCCAGACAGAGTCCTGACGTTCCGGACCTCCAGCTACCACCCGGGACACTTTGCGATATTTATATTTCCTGACTATTTCCTCTTCACAGTAACTGATCTCCGAGGCCCTGGCTACAATGACAATTTCATCTACAGCCTCAAACTGTTCAAATATATCCAGAGAGTAAGCCAATACCGGCCGGTTATTCAGCAAAAGGTACTGCTTGTTGATCCTGCTCCCCATGCGGCTGCCGGCGCCGGCCGCCGCGATAACAACCCGAAGGTTGTCATCCATACATGTTCACCTCTGGTACACTCTGCAAGTTCTGCTCCTGGTGGTAATGAGTTTCTTCTCTGACTTTACGGGTAAATATCATCCTGCCTGCCGCAGTTTGAAAAACACTGGTAACCATAACCTCTAATTCCTGGCCTATCTGCTGCTGGGCATCTTCCACCACTACCATGGTCCCGTCCTCCAGGTAGCCTACGCCCTGCCCGTTTTCCTTACCTTCTTTGATCACCGTTACGTGCATGGTCTCTCCTGGATAGACAATCATCTTCACCGCATTGGCCAGTTCGTTGATGTTGAGTACGGTTATTCCCTGCAGTTCGGCAACTTTGTTGAGATTATAATCATTGGTAATAATGCTGGCATTCAACTGCTTGCAGAGCCGAATTAATTTGGCGTCCACTTCTTTTTCTTCCAGAATGGCCGCATCTGTCACATCCATTATATCAATTTTTATACCAGAGTGTTTTTGCATTTTGGACAGAAGTTCCAGGCCCCGTCTCCCTTTGTTGCGGCGGATATTGTCCGAGGAATCAGCTATATGCTGCAGTTCTTCAATAACAAAGGTAGGAACAATCAGGCAGCCTTCCAGGAAATGACTCAAGCACACATCATATATGCGCCCGTCAATAATAGCGCTGGTATCAACTACTTTGGGTGCTATGCGGGTGATGGGCGCTTTTACGTCCAAGCGCTTGGCAACCCCTGGGAGGAGACGCAATATCTCCATACCCCGCCGGGTACCTACTTTTAATCCCAGGTAAGCACAAAGAATAAAAACCAAAAGAGTGAGGTACACCCCGATTCCCTTGAGCATGGATAAGGGATAACTGCTCAGGACTCCGGTAAGAATTCCCACCAGCAAACCGGAAGTGCCGCCGATCAGTACCTCCATGGAGACCGAGTCCAAATAGCGGTTTAATGCAGCCATGGAACGGCTGATTACACTTTTAATCCAGCCAAAAGCTGCATAGGAGATCACCAGGGAAGCCAGAGCGATCATAACCAGCTGCGGCTTCTGGGTGGGCAGAAACAGGTGGGATACATAAGTGATCCAAGCCGCACATATAATAGCAAGCACGATAACCAGTTTTGAGACTTTCAGGTGGCCATACACTTTATACACCTCCACCTTTATTTTTCTATAAGGGCTGTATAATTATACTTAGGAAGGCAAATTTTCCTAATTGATAAGGCAGGAGTTAACTTCACCGTCCCCACGCGAATTGACAGTGCCGTACGGGCAGGGCTATAATTAGTTAGACCACCAGAAGAGGGGGCAAGTCTTTACATGAAGGACTTGATTTGTGACGAGTTTCAGAATATTGTGGGTGATCTTTTAATACGCCATAGCAGCATTCTGGACATTCTTACCAAGCTTTCCGAAGCCACCAGTCGCGTAAACCGGGCTGTTGCCAAGGGAATCACCAATTGCGGCTGCCTGTCGGTGGAAGCCCATAAGGTGCAAATTCCCGATCATGTTGAATCCATTCAGGAACTCCGTCAATACTTGGATAACCATCTTCGTGGTGAGTTGTGTCCCAATTGCGAGGAAATTATTATCAGTGAAATGGGCAAACTGCTGTTTTATTCAGCGGCTCTGTGCAACGTTCTTAATATAAGCCTGTACGACGTATTCATTAAAGAGTACAAAGAAGTCTCTACTCTGGGCATCTTTAACATGACTTGATTCTTAGCTTCCTTGATAAAGGCAAACCCGTCTGTCTGCTGGCAGCCGGGTTTTTTTATTAATGGTAAATTATTTATGTTTATTAGAAAGGATTTTCCCTTGACCTGCGTAATTAGGGGAAATGGAAGCAGTTGGCTGGGAACTCTTGAATTTTATAATGCGGAAAGTGGCGATACTGATTGGATTATGCGGTTCAAGTCAAGGATCTGCGCAAAGTATACCGGGTGGGTGAGGAGAAAGTAGTAGCCCTGGATAACATATCCCTCACCATTGAGCCGGGAGAAATCTGCTGCATACTGGGAACCTCCGGCTCAGGAAAAACCACCCTGCTGAATCTGTTAGCCGGCCTGGAAAAACCCACCCGGGGAGAAATATATCTATTGGGCAAACCGGTTCATAAAATGGATGAACGGCAGCTGGCGCATTTTCGCCAGCGCTACTTGGGGTTTATTTTTCAAGCCTATCACCTGCTGCCCGCTTTAACAGCTCTGGAAAATGTCAGCCTACCCCTGGCTTTCCGTGGGGTGGATCGCCGTACCCGGCAACGGGAAGCCCGGCGGATATTAACAGATGTTGGGCTGTCTAAGCATTTGCTGCATAGACCTACGCAAATGAGCGGCGGGCAACAGCAGCGGGTGGGCATTGCCCGGGCTTTTGTGGGAAATCCCCCGCTGGTTTTTGCCGATGAGCCTACCGGCAATCTGGATTCGGTCACCACCCGGGAGATAATGAACCTGATTACCGGTCTGGCAGCTAAACACCGTCAAACTCTGCTTATAGTTACCCATGATCAGGATGTGGCTGCTTATGCCAGCAAGATTGTCCATATTTTGGACGGGCGCATTGAACGTATAGAAAGCAATTAATGAGGGAGTGAAGAAATGAAAAAAAGTGTCTTTGGGGCATTTATCCTGATTTGTCTAATCTGCTGGTCGTTTCCTGTTTCACTGCCGGCAGCAGAGGCACCTACCCCTAGTGATCCACCTGTCACAGTTTTTGTTCCTGAATACACTGAACCAGAACCGGTAATAGTAATCGCCGCTGATAGATGGATGCCGGTATTTGAAGCGGGAAGCAATCAGGTACTGAACATCCCTATTAAAAATGCGGGGGGACGGGCCATTAATACAGTTATTTCCCTAAATGTCGGTGATCCCAAGACCTTTCCCTTCCAGGCAGATAAAATGTCCTTTACCCGGTATATTTCCAGTTTTACCGGGGATATTGTCTATAGCATTCCCATTACCATACCAGCCAACACTGCTCCGGGGATTTATCCTTTACCAATAACTGTCACCTATGAAAGCCCTTCAGGAGGAGGCGGCAGCGCCTCCGCTACTGTGTACATAAAGATCACCAACAACCTGCGCCAGCCCCAGCTTAAACTGCTGGGAATCCAGACGGAAGCTGACAAATTGAAGGCTGGTACCAGCCAGGTGGTGAAATTGAACTTAAAAAATGAAAGTGATATTCCCATCTATTCCATAAACCTGCGCTTAAGCGGTTTTTCAACTGATGGGATAAATTTGGACAACTGGCCGGACACCCAGTTTGTCACCAGCATGGAAGCTGGTGAACTGCACCCGGTGGAATTCCGCCTGCAGGCGGGAGGAAAAATGGAAAGCGGCATCTATCCACTGGATCTTGCCATCGAGTTTAAAGACCAGTACGATCTAAAATACACTCAAGAACAAAAGGTTTACGTACCAGTAGCAGGAAAAGGCGACACAGGCGAGTTGGTTCCCCGCATTTTGCTGGAAAACTACTTTCTGGGGACGGATTACGTGCAAGCCGGCCAAACCTTTCCCTTGACCTTGGTTTTCCGCAACACCAGCGAAACGTCCCCGGTGCGCAATATTAAAGTCAGCCTTTCTTCTGAAGGGGATATCTTTTCCCCGGTGGGCAGCAGCAACTCTTTTTATTTTGCCGAAATACCCCCTCAGGGCACCGCGGAACATACCATATACCTGCATCCCCAGGTCACTGCGGAGCACAGAGTATATAACCTGACCGCCCGGATAGATTACCAGGATGAGGACGGCAACAAGCTGGAAGAACAGGAAACCATCAGCCTGCCAGTGGTTAAGGAAACCAAGCTGGTAATCTCTGATGTAATCGTACCTGCGGAAGCCTACCCGGGCAGCCCAACCAGCATCTCCCTGGACCTCTATAATACCGGGCGCAGCCCCATACGCAATCTGATGATCACCACCGAAGGGGATTTTGAAGTACAGAACGCTGCTCTGTTTATCGGAACCCTGGAAGCAGGCCGGGATGATTATTATGATGCCACTATCATACCCCGGCAGGAGGGAGAACTAACCGGAAAAGTCATTCTCACCTATGAAGATGAACTGGGCAACCCCTACCAGCTGGAAAAGAGCTTTACCCTTAATGTCATGGCTTTTCCTGCCCCTCCGTCCATGGGACCGGAAATGCCTGGGGAACAAACCGGCCAGAAGTCAGTAAAGAACTGGCTGATAGCTGGCGGAATCCTGCTGGTGCTGGCTGCAGTTGTTACAGTAGTATTAGTACGCCGCCGCCACCGCCGCCGTATGAAAGAGGTTGAACTGGATGAATAAGCGGGACATACTGCATATGAGCCTGGTAAATATGCTGCGGCGCAAGACCCGCTCTGTTCTGACCATTATCGGCGTTGTCATCGGCACTAGTGCCATAGTGGTCATGATGTCATTGGGTCTGGCTATAGATAAGACTTATCAGGAGCAATTGGGTCAAATGGGCAGCCTTAGTATTATTGATGTTTACCCTTTTGCTCCCTATATCGAGGGGAGCGTTTCCTATAATCCTGGTGAGGTGCGTCTGGATGACCAGGCTATCGAGCAGTTTAAATCCATTCCCGGCGTAGAAGCTGTGATGCCCCAGAAAACCGCTTATATGCGGGTAGCGGCGGGACGAATGGTGGCAGATATGACGGTGGTGGGCATAAAGCCGGAGTTGCTGGAAGCCTTCGATTTTGAGGTGGAAAGCGGTCGCCTGCTGCAGGCTGGTGATAAAAATGCCGTGATATTCGGCAAATATGTCTCCAACTTCTTTTTCAACCCCCGCCTTTCCAGCCAACGCTGGGGTCCGAATTCATCCGGCCAATCCCAGGTGGATCTTTTGAGCAATAACCTGTTGATCACCTCTGATTTAAGTTACGGAGAACGTCGCCGTTCTTCTGACACCGGGGATGACAGCAAACCCCCACAGCCCCATGAAATAAAAGGGGTGGGAATAATAAAGGAAAGCGGTTCGGAAAAGGATTATCAGGCTTATATGAATATCACCGCCCTGGAGGAGATACTGAAGGCAGATGAGCGCTTCCAGCGCTCCCAATCCTCGGGCCGGTGGTCCCGGGGCAGCAGTTTTCAGCAATCCGGTTATGAACAGGTGAAAGTAAAAGTAGCTGACATCGAACTGGTGGAAGAAGTGCAAAAACAGATAAGAAACCTGGGATTTGAATCCCACAGCTTGCTGGATATGCTGAACTCTATAAAAGAATACTCCCGTACCGTCCAGGCGATCCTGGGAGGCATAGGAGCAGTCAGCCTGCTGGTGGCAGCCATAGGTATCACCAACACTATGGTGATGAGCATTTATGAAAGGACCCGGGAGATCGGGGTTATGAAAGTCCTGGGAGCCGGCCTCAAGGATATCGGCCAGATGTTTTTGCTGGAAGCTGGTTTAATCGGCTTTTGGGGAGGAGGTCTGGGTGTAGCCTTCAGCTATTTAATATCCTTCCTGCTGAACCGCCTGTCGGCTGGGCTGATGGGAGGGATGTTAGGAGGAACGCCCGGACAAATATCCATAATTACCCCGCTCCTGGCAGTAAGTGCTCTGGTTTTTGCTACTATGATAGGCCTGCTAGCTGGTTACCTGCCAGCCCGGCGGGCTATGCACCTGAGTGCCCTGGACGCCCTCCGTTCAGAAGCCTAAGCTAAACCACATATTCCAGGATTACCTGTTCCTGCATGCGCTTCAGTCCATTTTTTATGGAACGAGCTCTTACTTCGCCGATACCTTCTACATCGTCCAGTTCCTCGATAGTGGCTCGCATGATATGGCTGAGGAGCCCGAAGCGCTGTACCAGGTTTTCAATAATGGAAACCGGTATCCGGGGCAGTTTCTGCAACATCCGGTATCCCCGGGGAGATACCTGCTGGTCCAGATGGCTGGTAGTGCTGCCCAATCCCAGTATCCTGGCAATATATACAGTATCCGAAATATCTTCTTCAAATCCCCGCAGCAGGCTGTTCATTACTTCCTGGGGTGACCGTTCGGTAGAATTTAAGTAGTCCTGTATTATATAAAGAGCTTCATCATGGACATTGGCTATCAGTTCATCCAGCTGCATTTTGACCAGGCGGCCTTCGGTTCCCAGCTCCACAATATAGTTTTCAATTTCCTGGGCAATATGCAGGACTTTTATACTGCGGCGCAGCACTTCGCATACTTCCGACACCGTAACCATATCTTCGAATTCCAGCCCGCTCAGTCTCTGCAGTTCCCGGTTCAGAACGTTCCGGTACTTTTCCAGGGTCTGCAGAGCCTGGTTGGCTTTAACCAGTATAGTGGAAAGTTCTCGCAGGCGGAAAGATATGTTGCCGTGATAGAGGGTCACCACCCGGCGGCGCTGGGATATGGCCACTACCAGAACTCCCGTCTGGCGCGCTACTCTTTCGGCAGTACGGTGCCGGATGCCGGTCTCATTGGAATGAATGGTAGCGTCAGGGTCCAGCTGGGCATTGGCAATCAGAATGCGGGTGGCATCGCTGTTCATAATGATAGCTCCGTCCATTTTGGCCAATTCATACAGCCGGGCCGGGGTATATTCGCAATCGATCCAAAAGCCTCCGCTCACCAGCTTCATAAGCTCGGGAGAATCTCCCACTACAATTAATGCCCCGGTATTGGCTTGCAGCACATTTTCAATCCCGATGCGGAACAGCGTGCCCGGAGCCAGTAATTGCAGGTATTTGCGGAAAGTACCTTGATAAATATCGTCCACTGCCTCACCCCTCCGTAATAAGCTCCACTAAGCTATCAATGGTCTTTATTTCCACCAGCTCCAGGCGCAAACCCGGAGCAACCTTCCGAACTGTGCTTTCCGGTAGTATTACCTTTCTAAACCCCATTCTATCAATTTCTTTAAGGCGTTGTTCCAGAAAGGGTACTGGCCGTATCTGACCGGAAAGGCTTAATTCTCCTATAAAAACCGTATCGGCAGCTATGGGAGTGTCCCGGTAGCTGGATACGATAGCCGCAGCTATAGCCAGGTCAACGGAAGGATCTTTCAAAAAAAGTCCTCCGGTAACCTTCAGGTACACATCGTGAACCGCCAGGGGATAGCCGCATTGTTTCTCCAAAATGGCTATGATCAAAGCCAAACGGTTTTGGTCAATACCGGATGCCATTCGCCTGGCATACCCCGGTCCGGCATTGGCTACCAGGGCCTGCACTTCAATCAGCAGGGGGCGAGTACCTTCAAAGCTGGAGGATACCGCCGAACCGCTGCAGGGCTTCTGTCCTGGACTGAGAAAGACATAGGAGGGGTCGGTTACTTCTACCAGACCCTGACCGGTCATCTCCATGAGCCCCACTTCATCGGTAGAGCCGTAACGGTTCTTCACCCCGCGCAGCAGGCGCAAAGCCACATTTTTGTCGCCCTCAAAGTATATAACCACGTCCACCATGTGCTCCAAAACCCGGGGACCGGCCAAAGCCCCCTCCTTGGTAACATGGCCCACCAGGAAAAAGGTAGTTTCCGTCCTCTTGGCATACTCCAGAATCTGGGCAGTACACTGGCGCAGCTGGGCAACACTTCCGGGTACTGAACTTATGCTGGAAGTATACACCGTCTGAATAGAATCAATTATCACCACAGCAGGCGCCAGCTCTTTCAGGCTGGCTTCCAGGTTATCTATATTCTGTTCGTTTAACAGGTAAACTCCTTGTTCTTCAACACCCAGGCGCAGGGAACGCAGCCGCAGCTGTTTCATGGATTCCTCCCCGGACAGGTAGACCACGGTTTGTCCGGAGCGGGCTATGTTGCCGGCCACCTGCAGCAGCAGGGTGGATTTGCCTATTCCGGGATCTCCCCCCAATAAAATAAGAGACCCGGGAACAATGCCGCCCCCCAGCACCCGGTCTAATTCGCTGTTGCCGCTGGACATCCTCTGCAGGTGTTCCTGGGCAATGGACTGCAGAGGAACAGGATAGGTAACCGCCTGCAGGTATGGGCTCTTGGAGGGATTGACGACCTCTTCGACGAGACTGTTCCAGGTCAAACAGCCGGGACACCGTCCCAGCCACTTGGAAGATTCATAGCCGCATTCACTGCATACAAAACGGGTTCCTGTTTTTTTCATTAAATCACCTTATAGAATATTATAACGTATCCAATCAGCCAACTGTCTAAAAAATCCAAATCTATATCCAATAGTCCACAAAAAAACAGGGAGTTTTACTCAACCCCCCTGTCAGACTGTCAAAGAAGTCTGTTAACGGTTGGACGTTCGAGATTGCCACGCCCCTCCGGGGCTCGCAATGACACATAAGATAGCCTTTTGGTATGTCATCGCGAGGAGCGTAGCGACGTGGCGATCTCTTTTAGCATGTTTTTTGACACTCTCACAGGGGGTTTTACTCAAACCCCCTGTTTTCGCCTTTTAGACTTTAGCCAGTTTTCTTACCACGATCTCCTCATTTTCCACATCCACCAGTATGGTGTCTCCCGGTACCACCGTTCTCTTCAGGATTTCTTCGGAAACGGTATCTTCTACCAGCTTCTGAATAGCCCGCTTAAGGGGCCGTGCTCCGTAAGCGGGATCATAGCCCTGTTTCAGGATAAGTTCTTTGGCAGCTTCGCTTACTTCCAGCTCGAAGCCGTTTTCGGTAATCCGGGTCTTCAATTCCTTCATGAGCAGATCGACAATTTGCTTCAATTCCTCTTCCGTCAGGCTCTGGAATACGATGATTTCATCGATACGGTTCAGGAATTCAGGCCGGAAGGTGTGTTTCATTTGCTCCAGCATGGTTTCCTTCATTTTCTCGTAATTCATATCCCGATCCTCACCGCTGGTAAACCCGACCTTTTTGGCATGACGAGCCGATTCCGCTCCCACATTGGAAGTCATGATCACTATGGTATTGCGGAAATCCACGGTACGTCCCTGGCCGTCGGTCAGGCGTCCATCTTCCAGTACCTGCAGCAGGATGTTGAATACATCCGGATGGGCTTTTTCAATCTCATCCAGGAGTATTACCGAATAGGGCTTTCTGCGGACTTTTTCCGTCAGCTGCCCGCCCTCATCGTAACCTACATAGCCGGGAGGCGAACCTATCATTCTGGCCACCGCATGTTTCTCCATATACTCGGACATATCCAGGCGGATCATGGCATCTTCGCTGCCAAACATAGCTTCCGCCAGAGCCCGGGCCAACTCGGTCTTACCTACACCCGTCGGTCCCAGGAAGATGAAACTGCCTATAGGCCGTTTGGGATTTTTCAAGCCGGCTCTAGCCCGGCGTACCGCCCGGGCTACCGCTTTAACGGCTTCGGACTGACCGATAACTCTTTCATGCAGAATTCCCTCAAGGTTTACCAGTCGGTCGCTTTCCTCCTCAGCCAGTTTGCTCACCGGGATTCCGGTCCAGCTGGAAACAATAGCGGCTATTTCCTCTTCTCCTACCGTACCCATGGTCAGGCTGCGCTTATTGATCCATTCCTTGCGCTCATTCTCGATTTGTTCCCTGAGCTTCTGTTCTTCATCCCTTAACTGGGCGGCCTTCTCATATTCCTGGGCGTTGATGGCTTCTTCCTTTTCCTTGATTATATCCTTCAAGCGGTTTTCCGCTTCCTTAATAGTATCCGGCACTACATAGTTGTTCAGGCGAACCCGGGAAGAGGCTTCATCGATTAAGTCGATGGCCTTATCCGGCAGGAAGCGATCGGTAATGTAACGGGCGGACAGGTTTACTGCCGCATTGATAGCCTCGTCGCTTATTTTTACCGCATGATGGGCTTCGTACCGATCCCGCAGCCCCTTCAGAATTTCAATGCTTTCTTCCGGAGTCGGTTCATCTACCGTAATCGGCTGAAAACGTCTTTCCAGGGCAGCATCCTTTTCAATATGCTTGCGATATTCATCCAGAGTAGTGGCTCCCACACACTGGAATTCGCCCCGGGCCAGGGAAGGCTTGAGAATATTGGCCGCATCAATAGCCCCTTCCGCAGCGCCGGCACCCACAATGGTGTGGAGCTCATCTATAAAGACGATGACGTCTCCGGCAGCTTTGATTTCGGCTACGATTTTGGTAAGCCGGTCTTCAAATTCACCCCGGTATTTAGTCCCGGCAATCATGGAGGAAAGATCCAGAGCCACAACCCGTTTGTTGCTGAGGATTTCCGGAACTTGGTTTTCCACAATTCGTTGGGCCAATCCCTCTACAATGGCGGTTTTACCTACTCCCGGATCACCAATCAGCACCGGATTGTTTTTGGTACGCCGGGACAGGACCTGGATGACCCTTTCGATCTCCTTGTGGCGCCCGATTACCGGGTCCAGGCGGCCTTCCAGGGCATCCTGGGTAAGATCGCGGCTGAAAGCATCCAAAGTAGGTGTTTTGCTCTTGGGCTTGCGCTTATTAACCGGCGAAGGAGTATAAGCATTGGCCGCCGGCTCCTGATAAGGTGTTCCCGGGGGATTAGGCTGCATATCGCCGCCCAGGAGGTTCATTACCTGCTGGCGCAGCTGATCAAGTCTCACTCCCATGCTGGTCAGCACCTGACCGGCTACACCTTCCTCCTCCCTCAGTAAAGCCAGCAGAAGGTGCTCGGTACCTACATAATTGACCCCCTGCAGGCGGGCTTCATCAAAAGCCAGGTTAAACACCTTTTTGGCTCTGGGGGTAACCGGCAGATCTCCATCCGGCGGTTCCACCGGAGTGTTTCCCTGGCCGATTATCCGGGTTACCTCACTGCGCACTTTCTCCAAATCTATTCCCATACTGAGCAGAGCGCGGGCTCCAACTCCTTCTCCTTCTTTCAGCAAACCTAACAGTATATGTTCCGTGCCTATGGCCGGATGATTCAGCTGACGAGCTTCTTCCTGGGCATAAATAACCGCATTGCGGGCTCTCTGAGTAAAACGTCTAAACATGTCAAATCCCTCCTAGTTCTTATTTCTCTTCGCTGGTTCCGGCAGCCGGCGAGCTGCCCGGCTTGGCTTTACGGCTGGTCAGTTTTTCTTTAATGACTTCGGCCCGGTGAATATCCCGGCTCAGAGGATCCATTTCCCGGCCCGCTCTTTTCTGCAGGTGGGCCGGGCGGATAGCAACAACCAGCTCATTTAAGGCGTAAGGCTGGATTCCGTCAATTATACCCATGTTGACCCCCAACCTTACTTCCGACAAATGCCCCAGGGCTTCATTGGATGTGATCATCCGGGCATTGGTCAAAATTCCGTAAGCACGGCAAACTCTATCTTCCAGCTGTATATGCATCTGATTCTTCAAGTTTTCCCGCAGGGTGCGTTCCTGCTGGATTATCTGCCGGGTAACAGCGGTCAGATTGGCAATAATGTCTTCCTCGGTCTGCCCCAGGGTTATCTGGTTGGAGACCTGGAAGAAGTTGCCCATGCCCTCACTGCCTTCGCCGTAAATACCCCGCACCGTGAGACCCAGTTGACCGATATAATGAACAACAGCATTAAGCTGTCCGGTGGTTACAATGGCTGGCAGGTGCAGCATAACCGAGGCTCGCATTCCGGTACCCACGTTGGTGGGACAGGCGGTTAAATAGCCTCGCTGTTCATCAAAGGCAAAGCTCAAATTGCTTTCCAGTTCATCATCCACCATCTGCGCCCTTTTGTAGCACTCCTCCATCTGGAGTCCCGGCAGCAGGCACTGGATGCGCAGGTGATCTTCCTCATTTATCATGATAGCCAGCTGGCCTTCCTTATCCACCAGCAGTCCCTGATAGAATTTGTTGGCTTCGGCATGGTTGGGACTGATCAAATGCTTTTCCATTAAAATCTGCCGGTCCAGGGCGGTCAGATTGTTAAAGCTCAGCAGCTCCAGCTGATCCTTAAGGGAGCTTTTCTGCCAGGCCTGAGTTATCTGCTGCCAGCAAGCCTGACCGGTTTTATCATCCAACAGGTGGGGGAAAGGCACCGTCTGCAGATTGCGGGCCAACCGTACCCGGCTGCTGATGACAATATCTGATTCCGGTCCCGGTTCCATCCAGCGCACATAGGTGCTGTTGAGTAAATCACTGCTCATAATGTTTCCCCCCTATTCCAGCTGTTTTTCCAATTCTTTAATGGAATCTCTGATTTCTGCTGCTTGTTCATATCTTTCAGCTGTCACCGCTTCCTGCAGCTGGGCCTTTAACCTTTCGATTTTCTTCTTGATCAAAACCTTTTCCCCGCCCCGGGAAGGAACTTTGCCCACATGCTGGCTGTTGCCGTGTATGCGACGCAAAGTGGGTTCCAGGGCCTGGTCGAATTCCCGGTAGCACTCGGCACAGCCTAGTTTCCCGGTATGAGTAATATCATTGAAAGTCACCCCGCAATGAGAGCAGGTCAAATTATTGGGACTGGCAGCAGTCTGCTGCAGAATTCCAAAAGTATGCCCCAAAAAGCTTCCCAGAAGATTGGGAATAGAAAACTGCCCATTCATGAACAAGGCACCCTTTTTGGCAGCACATGTATCACACAGGTGAGTTTCCATCTTAGTGCCGTTAAAGAACTGGGTGAAGTGAACTGTTGCTGGTTTCTGTTTGCATTCATCACAAAACATTTCCGGAACCCCCTTTATGACTCTGTCTTTACATACTCACTCAACGCTTTTTTTATGCCCTCAAAAATCTCTTCCCGGGTTTCAGCCGGAAATTGATTAAAAGCATTTACCAACAAGTGGGTAAGCAGCTTGCTTTCCCTCTCAGTGAGCAGTTCCATCTCAGTCAAATAATCGCAATAACTGAACAAATCGCTGAGATTGGCCCCTTCCTGAGGCATGCTGAAGCGGGTGATTCTTACATAACCCTTGCCGCCCCGGCGACTTTCGGTATAATAGCCATCTCGTTCGGTAAAACGGGTTGCGATCACATAGGTTACCTGAGAAGGAACACAACTGAAAGTTTCCGCTAATTCAGAGCGCTGTATTTCAATGCGTTTGTCATCACTGCGGTCAATTAACACCTTCAGGTATTGCTCTATCTTATCGGCAAGACTTTTTTTCATCTCCACCACCCTTTGACCATCTTTGACCTTGACTATATTTTACTATTAGCTTTTCCAGTTGCAAAACCCTTTTTATCCGGATAACGACAAATTTTATCAACCAGTTTGACTATTTTTAACTATTTCTTTGTATTTCTATTGTATCCATATTTTCTTGCCTTCAACCCTAACAGAAGCGCAAAATGATCTGATCATCTTTGGGCTTGGCCATGGCACAGCGCAATTCAACAGGAGTATAAGCCAGGATGCAGCATCGAGGCAGAAGTATTAGTCGGGATGCAGGAGTATTGACCAAGATGCAGGATTATTAGCCGGCGAGCGACTTACGACGAGCCGTGGCAACCCACGGCGAAACTGAGGGCTGCGAAGGGGAGCGAGAAACAGGACGTTTCGAGCAGCGAGTACTGAGTGCATGGATGCCGAATTACGAGCGGTCCCCTTCGCACTTAAAGTTTGCCGATGGGTTGCAGGCGAGGAAGTCCCGGAGCGAGCCGGATAATACTCCTGCTTAAGAGCAGGCAAGAACTCGCCGTGTCGTTGCCGTTGGTTTGACGAGGACTCAGGTACGATATGCTCAGGAATGGCAAAAAAATAAAGGCCTGATACTTTGAGAGTGTCAAAAAATTAGCTAAAAGAGATCGCCACGTCGCTACGCTCCTCGCGATGACATACCAAAAGGCCATCTCATGTGTCATTGCGAGCCCCGGAGGGGCGTGGCAATCTCGAACGTCTAACCGCTAAAAGACTTCTTTGACAGTCTGAAAGGCCTGATAGCCTTTATTCATTATCTATTACCGGTGAAAACAGACTAAATCCTTCGGGGCTGGCTTGGTTAGCTTTCCCAGCGCAGGTCGATTTCGCTCCCATTGGTTATGGGGGTGGTAAATCCGGCTGGCTGGCCATTTACGTTCATTACCAGCTTTCCGGAAGCCTGGGGCTGGATCTCCACCACCCGGAAAATATCGCTTAAAATGGCTTGATTGCTGTTGCTGTCCAGCTGCAGGTCAGCTCCATCAGTTAAGATGGTGTCCAGATTCGCTTCTTTATCATTTACCAGCCAGCGAGCCTCCCGGCTCTCCAGTTCCACCGATCGCCCGTTTACGGAAACTCGCACCTTGAGCAGTTCCTGGATTCCGGGAATATCCCTTATCCTGGGTTCGGCAGAAATCAAACGGTATTCCACCTGATCGCCAAACTCGATGAGATCCGTAAGCTGCCGGGGGCGGCCATTGACAGTAACCTGCAGGGGGCACCACAGGAGAGTCTTGCTCTCTCCATTTAGCTGAAAATGATAGACCTTTTCCTGCAGCATTTCTTCCGGCACACCCGCCTGTAGCAATACATGGCTCAGTTGATTGGCTTGAACTACCTGAATCCGGGCCCGATCGGGGATTTCCTGCTCAACATCCCAGTCCTGCCCGTTAACGATAACCGCAGTCTGCAAAGCTATTTCTTCCCCGTTTACCCAGACACTGCCCTGGACCAGGGGAATCAGGTCTTTTATGTATACCCGGGCATCAGTTCCGTCAGTGCCCTGGCGGTAGACAATTTGGTCCCCGTCTTTTATTGGGGTATCCAGAAAGGCATCCTCGTCGTTTACCTTTATCTGCGGCGGCGTACCCAACCGTCCCTTAAATACCTTTACGGTACCGTTTATTTCCAGGGTTTTGCCCAAGCCCGGTTTCCCGTATATATTGGTCAGGGAAATACCGGAACTCAGCAGGGCACTGGCTACAGTAAGGCTGCCCATGTTCCACAGGAGGGTATCCCGATCGTTAACCGTTACGTTAATAAAGGGAACTAACGGTGTGGTCAGGGAATGATAGGCTATCCCCAAGGGAGTAACTCCCTGGGGTCCTTTTAAGTATTCAGGATCAACCTCTATATTCTTAAATGCCTCCGGAGTACGTATACCAACCCGGTTGGTGGGCAGACCCAGACAAGAAGCCAGCAGGCTCATCAGATTTACGGTCAGACTGCCCCCGCCTACACATATAACGGCGTCAGGGGCTTTTTGATTCAGGGAAAGAATGTTTTCCGCAATAGCCATGGCTATTTCCCGGGAAGTAGGGTCTAAAACTTCACTGACCTCTGCCGCCTCCAAATGCAGCTGGTTGCCCAGAATATCCTCGATGTCTATGACTTTCCCATCCCGCAGCTGTCTTTTCAATTTTTCCGCAGTGAGAAAATCCAGCAGGTAATGGGAAGCCAGCTTTTCGGTGAGCTCGTCACCGCCCAGGGGAACCATGGCATAAGCATATACATTACCGTTCCTAACCAGGGCAATATCTGAAGTACCGGCGCCAATATCAACCAGAGCCAGATTGAGCATGCGCATATTGGGGGGAATGGCTACGGAAATAGCCGCGATGGGCTCCAGGGTCAGGCTTTGTATTCTCAAATCGGCATGTTTAAGGGAAGAAAACAGGCTATCCACTACAACCCGGGGCAAGAAAGTAGCAACCACCTCAGCAGCAATTTCGCTGCCCACCTGTCCTACCAGGTTGCCCAGCACCTGGCCTTCCAGTTGGTAGGATACAACACTGTACCCTACGCAGAACAACTGGCTGGTATTGCTGTCCGAATTCTCTCTTTCCAGCAGCAGGTTTTGGGCCGCCTGAACCGCTTCCAGCTCCAGAGCGATAACTTCCTGCCGGGTGATCTCGCTGTAAGTGGAACGCTTTTTCTGCACAGTACCGGAGGCCGTTTTCAACGAACGCCCGGCTGCCGCCACCGCTGCTGACTCCAGGGTTAGGTTCAGCTTTTTTTCCAAGACCAGCTTTATATCTTTAATGGTTTTGGCTACTGCTTCCACATCATGAATCTGACCGTCCAGCATAGCCCGGGTTTCATGTTCCCGCATTTCACTGCCGATTACTTTATAACCGTCACCGTTTTTCTCCATAACCAGTCCCACTATCTTGCGGGTACCGATATCCAGTGCAAAGACTCTTTCCTCCATGGTTACTCCTCCCCTGCCGCTGTCCGGAATTTTGTTTTCAGGCCGGTCCTCTGAAGCGGCTCTTGATGATCAGTCCGACGAAAAGGGGCAAAACCAGCTGGCGCTTGATCCGGGAAGGTTCAGTGATGAGACGATAGAGCCATTCCAGGTTAAGTTTTATTGCCCATCCCGGAGCTCTCTGCTTATGCCCGGATATCACGTCCAGGCTTCCTCCCACGCCGATGCAGACCGGTACTTTCAACTGGTCTTTATGCTGGTCAATCCACCATTCCTGGCGGGGAGCCCCTAAACCTACAAACAGAACCTGAGGAGCGGTTTTCTGTATATCAGCTACTATCTCTTGTTCCTCATCGGGCTGGAAATATCCATGGTGAACACCGGCTACAAGCAGACCGGGATATTTCTGCTGCAGTTTCCGGCCTGCCTCTTCGGCTATGCCCGGTTCCGCTCCCAGTAAATATATCTTCCAGCCCCGGGATGAGGCCCGCTGGCAAATACGCTCCATGAGATCAATGCCGGTTACCCGTTCCGGAACATCTATGCCCAGCTGGCGGGCTCCCCATACAATGCCGATACCGTCCGGGGTTACCAGGGCGGCTCGGTTTATCAGATCCCGCAAAGCCGGATCATAATAGGCTTGATAAGCTATTTCCGCATTCAAGGTAATGATATGGGAACTTCCATTGGGATCAGCTTGTTCAATAAAACTCTCTACCCGGTCCAGAGCCTCCGCCATAGATAGAGGGTCAATGCGGCATCCCAGAACAGAAGGGTGGTTATGCATATAAATCTCCATCTTTTCGTCAATATTCTATTGGTAAATTAGCCTTTCCTTTAATTTTTCCTTCCTGCCCCGGGCCTTAACCGGCAGAAAATAAAAAACCCGCGAAAATGCGGGTGCTATTATTTCATTTATACTCTGCCTACCTCATCCAGAAGGGTCTGGGTGGCTTCATCTTCTGCTTGCACTATTTTCTGCAAGGATTCGTAGCTGCGGACCACATTGATCAGGGTAACCATCTCCTGCACCGCTATTACGTTGGATTCTTCCAGGTATCCGGGCAGGATCTCCGGGTTTTCCACCAGTTCCGGCTCCTGATCAGTGGTTAAAAGGCTCCCCCCCAGCTTTTCCATCTGGTCCGGATTGGCAAAGCGCACTACCTGCAGCCGGGCAATTTCCTCACCGTTGTCGGTAACATAGCCCCTCTCATCAACAGCAAATTCTCCTTCTATGTAGATATAATCACCGAACTCATCCAGGACCGGATAACCCTGGTTGGTGGTCAAAAGGCCTTCTCCCGTGATCTTGAGGCTGCCATTCCGGGTATAAAATATCCCCTGGGGTGTTTCCACTACCAGGAAAGTATCTGGAGCGCTTAATGCTATGTCGGTAGCAATATAGGTAGGTTTTAAATTGCCCATGCTATAATCAGTAATGATCCCCGCCAGGCTGGCTCCTGTTCCCAAATAGCCGATTATTTCCGCCTTTTGGGGTTTAGGAACTTCGGAACTGGTATCCAATTCCCCCAAACGGCTCATCAGCATCGCGGGAAAGGCCGATGCCACTGTAGAACTGCGCTTAAAGCCCGCGGTATTTACATTGGCCAGGTTGTTGGCCACCACGTCCTGCCGGGCCATCTGCAGCATCATTCCCGCTGCTGCCGTATACATACCTTTTATCAAAAGGGTTACCTCCCTGTCTTGTTTCCTCTTATTTATATCGTTAATTACAGCAGAAACTTTAACAGTAAAAGGGATAAAATAAAGAAGGGCTAGATTGGGTCCAGCCCTTCTTACCTGCTTTATTCACAGGTTTACATTATTCTCCGGGCAGCTCTTCCCCGCTGGCTATAGAGGTTGTGCATTTCGTGCAGGGCCTTGCCGGTTCCCATGGCTACACAAGAAATGGGATCATCAGCAATATGTACCGGCAAATTGGTCTCCTTGGACAGGAGTATATCCAGACCATCCAGCAGCGACCCCCCGCCGGTCATTACTATACCGTTGTTGACGATATCCGCAGCCAGCTCCGGAGGGGTGATTTCCAGCACCTTTTTGACTCCCTCAATTACTGCCAGCAACGGTTCCTGCATAGCCAGCCAGCTTTCCTCGGCACTTATGCTGATAGTCTTGGGCAAACCGGTCAACAAATCCCGGCCCCGTATTTCCATAGACTTGTGCCGGTTCTCATCAGTCACCCAGGCCGTTCCCACATTGATCTTTAATTCCTCGGCGGTACGCTCCCCGATCATCAGATTGAATTCTCTTCTTACATAACGGATAATAGCTTCATCAAATTTGTCCCCGCCTATGCGCAGGGAAGTATTACAGACTATGCCTCCCAGGGAAAGTACAGCTATATCGGAAGTCCCCCCGCCGATATCAACGATCATGTTCCCAGTGGGTCCGGATATGTTTATACCTGCTCCTAGGGCTGCCGCCAGGGGCTCTTCTATAATAAAAGCTTGTCTCGCGCCTGAGGACAAAGTAGCCTGGCGAACGGCTCTCTCTTCCACATCAGTTGCTCCCGTGGGAATGCAGACAATGACCCTTGGTTTGAAGAACCGGCGTTTTCCTAATACTTTGCGGATAAAATAGGTCAGCATTTTTTCGGTAGTGTCATAATCAGCAATGACACCTTCTTTCAAAGGGCGTATAGCCACAATATGCCCGGGAGTCCGCCCCAACATCTGCCGGGCCTCTTCGCCAACAGCGATTACCTTGTTGGTGTTACGGTCGATGGCCACCACGGAAGGTTCATGAAGTACAATTCCCCTGCCCTTCTTGAATACCAACACGCTGGCTGTACCCAAATCAATACCAATATCTTCCTCTAAAAAAAACACGCAGCGAGGCCTCCCTGCAAGATTCTTCATTTATACCAGTATTTTACCGTTTATTTGACGCCCTGGCTACGTTTTTTATGATTGGGAAGAATGTTGGCTGGCATATTTCTGTCTGGTGGCTTCGCCGCCGCGCAGGTGCCGCTCCGCTTTGTTTTTCTCCAGAACCCGCTTGACCTCCTCGGCCAGTTGCTTATTTATCCGCGGCAGCCTTTCCGATACATCCTTATGCACAGTGCTTTTGGAAATTCCAAAAACACTGGCCGTTTGCCGGACCGTATCCGTAGTTTGGATTATATGCTGAGCAATGCGCACTGCTCTCTTACGAATATAGTTCTGCATGCTCCGCCTCCCCCACTAAATTAGTTAAAATATATTCAGGTTAGGGGCGGTTTCAGAACTAATAAGGCAATTTGTACAGCTGAGTCTTGGGATAATAATGAGCCAGTATCTGCCGGTAGTTTTTTCCCTGCAGGGCCATTCCCTGAGCTCCGTACTGGCACAAACCCATGCCATGGCCATAACCTCTGCTGGTAATAGTAATTCCCTGGGAATAATAGCCGATGGTACACCAGGTTGACGGCAGGCCAAAAGCACTGCGGAATTCGCTGCCGCTCATGGCTTTCTGGTTTACTTTGATTTTTTGAATCCGGCCGCTGGAAGTAGCAGCCAGTACCTGGATGCTCTGGCCTTTTCCGGCCAAGCGGGATACCTGCTGCCAGGTAAAATGGTGTTCCGTAAGGTAGTATTTGGACTGCCGGCAGTACTCACAGGGCACGGATTGCAGGTAGGTAATTTCTTTCCCGTACAGTTCCCGGGCACTTTCAGTTTGTCCCCCGCAGGTGGAATGATATAAGGCATCAATCAGCTGGTTATCGTAAAGAATTACTTCTCCCCGGGTTTCATCCACTGCTTGCTGGATTTTGGCCCATAGCTGCTCATTTTGCCAGGGATGAAGCTCCGCGAATTCTTCCGCATTTACATAAGCCTGGCAGGTGGTTATGTCGTCGGACAAATCTGCTCCCCGGGGGTAATCTTTGCCTTCAATCATTTTGCGCAGGGCATAAGTACGGGCACATACTGCCTGAGCTTTCAGGGCTTCCAGCTCAAAGGAAGCCGGCATCTCCGCTGCTACCGTACCCAAAACATATTGTTCCAAACTCAGCTGCTCAACTTGCTGGGTTTTGCTGCGGTACACTTTCACCGGGGGCAATTCATCAGGTGCCTGACAGCCCCGCAGGGCAAAAAAAACCGCCATAGCGGCTAACATTATGGCTGAACCGATAAGTGTGATTTTTTTCATACTCATACATATGTAAAAACCATGGCATTCATGCTAAGAACACCATGGTTTTTAAGTGCGCATAATATTGGCACCTAACCGGTTAAACTTGCCTACAATATTTTCATAACCCCGGTCAATGTGCTCACTGTTCATAATAATGGTCGGACCACGGGCAGTTAAACCGGCTATCAGCAGGGCTGCTCCGGCCCGCAGATCGGTGGCCTTAACCCGGGCTCCGGTTAACTCACGGATACCCTGGATAACTGCGGTACGTCCTTCGGTTGTAATTTTAGCTCCCATGCGCAGCAATTCGGCCACATGCATAAAACGGTTTTCAAAAACTGACTCGGTAATCACGCTGCTGCCTTTGCCCAAACTTAAATAGGCCATAAACTGAGCCTGCATGTCGGTAGGAAAGCCGGGGTATGGCAGAGTTTTAATATATACCGGCTTAATTTCCTCCACCCGGTAAACCCTGACCTGGTCATCATCTTCCTCCACTACAGCATTGCTTTCCAACAATTTGGCAGTTACTGCCTTAAGATGTTCCGGTATAACATTTTTGATAATCACATCTCCCCCGGTAGCGGCGGCGGCAACCATAAAAGTTCCCGCTTCGATGCGGTCGGGTATGGGGGTATAATCAGTTGACCCTAACTGTCTGACCCCTTCAATCCTTATTACATTGGTGCCGGCACCGCTTATTCTGGCACCCATGCTGTTCAAAAAGTTGGCCAAATCTACTATCTCTGGTTCCAAAGCGGCATTTTCGATATAGGTGGTTCCTTCCGCCAGGCTGGCTGCCATCATAATATTCTCGGTAGCACCTACACTGGGAAAATCCAAATAAACATGGTTACCATATAACCGGTCGGCTCTGGCAATCACATCTCCCCCGCTTAAAGTCACCTGGGCTCCCAAAGCTTCAAATCCCTTAAGATGGAGATCAATGGGCCTGGTGCCTATAGCACACCCTCCCGGCAAGGCAACTCTCACAAACCCTTTTTTGGCCAGCAGAGGGCCCATAACCAGGAATGAAGCCCTTATCAATCTTACCAGTTCATAAGGAGGGTTCTGGCTGGTAGCCCCGCCGGTAAAATATAAATTGCGGTCCTGATAATCAACCTTGACTCCCAGATGATGGATAAGTTCTGTTATTACGGTAACATCGCGAATGTCGGGAACATTCTTTATTACTTTAGTCTCATCACTTAGCAAAGAAGCTGCCAATATGGGCAAAATAGCATTTTTAGAGGAACTTACTTCTATTTCCCCTGCCAGTTTGACTTTCCCAGGAACGAACATATCCAACTTGCTATCATCACCTCCCGAATAAAATGTAAATGCTAGTAATTTCCTACTATAAGCGGAACCCCTATGTAGACATAGGTTTTATCCTGGGAAGGACTGCTGTACAAAGCTACCTGAACATTATGCCGTCGGCCGTCAATCCAGATCGGTTCTGTATCTTTTAAAACTTTACTGTAACCGGTACAGCTGAATGACCTGCCTTCCTGGTAGGTATCAATGATAACTGCCTCCAGGTTTTTCATCATTACCTCAGCCAACCGGGCGGTACTGGCCTGGTCGTAATTCTCCGGCAATTCACCTTTATAAAGGTAATAATCATGCCATTCCAGTATACCCACCCTGTCCAGCTGCTGTTTGATGTGTACCAGAGATTTATCTGGATCACGGGTTTCAGCACTAACCACGAAGTGGGTTTCTTTGCTATCGGCTCTGGATTGTACAGCCAGGTAAAACTTAACCCCTTTCTGGGTCAGGTTATATTCCATTTCTACGGTCCCGTCAGAGGATGAAATTAATACATGATCTGGCTGGTATTCCAGATTAAGGCTGGTAACCAGGGTATGCATATATCGCTTCATTTCATTTTCCGTGGAATCTGTTCTTAGCTTTGCCCAGCAATCCAGACGTGATTCGAGTGAAATTGCACCGATGGATGTAAAAGCTAGGACATATGGGGAACGATTTTCAATTTGCCTGCCCATGGTATAGTCAATAGTATGGTTGCTCAAAAGACATAAAACAAAAAATAATAATAACGAAATAATTGCCCTTTGCATAACAAATTCCTCCCCAACTCTGGTAACAGGATTGTTGCCAGGATGAGGAGGTATTATTCTCTTGAAAGGATATCTTTTTATGTAAAATTACATAAAAAAACCCCGACTTGGTCAGGTTTATCTGCTATTTATTATCTTCAGCGGTATTATCATCAGCTGGCTGAGAATCTGCTGCTGCCAGGGCTGCTTCCTGCTGCAGGCGCTGTTGCTCCTCCTCCAGTTTTTTCAGGTATTCTTCCTTTCTTTTTTTAGCTTCGAGAGCTTTTTTTTCAAATTTCACCGTTTGCCGCCATATCAGGATGCCGAAGAAAATGGTACAGACCAGCACTATGCCGATCAGAATAAGAAAACCTGTTTTCAAAGGCTTCCTCCTCCTTGTTTAAATGCCATCCTGGTCCGGATGCCAGATTGATTCTTCCAAATCCTTTTTCCTCTGCCTTTTCTTCTTTTCTGCCAGGGCACGCTCCTGTATTTTGTAAGTAGCCTGCCAAAGCACCAGGTAAATCAATCCCTTAATGAGATAGTAAACCAATGTAATAATGATAAGAGTCTTAGCTATACTCTCCATGAATGACTACTCCTAAGTCCCCCGTCACATAACTCTATCTCTAATCTCTAAAGTATTTATTAATAATACTCCAAAGCCGGAAGGTTTACAAGAAACCTTCCGGCTTGGATCCCCTATTAGTTTTTTTTATAGTTCATCGATATTTACCCCAGCAGCTTTGAGCCGGGCAAGAGCCCGCTGCATGGCTAATTGAGCGCGCGTGTGATTTATATTTTCATCACGCTGCATGAGCCTTTGGCGAGCGCGTTCTGCCGCCGCCTTGGCACGGAGTACGTTGATTTCATGGCCGTGTTCGGCGGTTTCCGCCAAAACCCGGACCGTGTTATCAACGACCTCCATGAAACCACCACTCATAGCAATTTTTTTCTCCTGTCCCTGGGCATCCTTATAACGAAGGACCCCAATTTTCAGAGCTGCGACTAGCGGCGCGTGGTTTCTCAAAATCCCCAATTCACCTTCCACAGCGGGAGCCACCACAAACTGAACTTCATCCCTAAAAAGGATCTGCTCAGGGGTAACTATCTCTAGCATGAAGGTGTTTTCTGCCATACGCTACGCCTCCAGTCTCTTTGCTTTGGCGATGGCGGTGTCGATGTTACCGACCATGAGGAAAGCAGCCTCGGTCAAATTATCATGCTTGCCTTCCAGAACCTGAGCAAACGATTCAACTGTCTCGGATACCGGTACATAGATGCCCGGCTGTCCGGTGAACTGCTCAGCAACGTGGAACGGCTGCGACAGGAAGCGCTGTACCTTTCTGGCCCGGGCCACGATCAGTTTGTCTTCGTCAGACAGTTCGTCCATACCCAGAATGGCTATGATATCCTGCAATTCCTTGTATCTCTGCAAGATCTGCTGAACTCCGCGGGCAGTATAGTAATGCTTCTCACCCAAGATCACCGGATCCAGGATACGGGAAGTAGAATCCAGGGGATCCACGGCAGGATAGATACCCAGCTCAGCAATGGAGCGAGCCAAAACGGTGGTAGCATCCAAGTGAGCAAAGGTAGTAGCCGGGGCCGGGTCAGTCAAGTCGTCCGCCGGAACATATACTGCCTGAGCGGAAGTAATTGAACCCTTCCGGGTGGAGGTAATACGCTCCTGCAGTGTACCCATATCAGTTGCCAGGGTGGGCTGGTAACCGACCGCTGAAGGCATACGTCCTAACAGAGCGGACACCTCGTTACCTGCCTGGGCAAAGCGGAAAATGTTGTCGATGAATATCAATACGTCCAGTCCGGATGTATCCCGGAAATACTCGGCTATGGTCAGACCAGTCAATCCTACCCGCAAGCGGGCTCCCGGAGGCTCATTCATCTGGCCGAAAATCAGAGCACACTTGGAGATAACTCCTGATTCGCTCATTTCCAGCCACAGGTCGTTTCCTTCACGGGTACGTTCACCAACACCGGTAAACACTGAATATCCGCCGTGCTCATAGGCTATGTTGCGGATTAATTCCTGGATAATAACGGTCTTACCGACTCCAGCGCCGCCGAACAAGCCTATCTTGCCGCCCTTGGCATAGGGGCAGATCAAGTCGGTAACCTTAATACCGGTTTCCAGCTGTTCCGTAGCCGGCAGCTGATCTACCAGTGCCGGTGGCTTGCGGTGGATTTCCCAGTGATCTGAAGCTTCTACCGGTCCGCCTTCATCAATGGGCTGACCCAACACATTCAAGATACGTCCCAGACAACCTTCGCCTACCGGTACCTTAATAGTAGCTCCGGTATTAGTAGCCTTCATACCGCGCATAATACCATCGGTGGGCTGCAGAGCAACACAGCGCACCGTATCATTACCCAGATGCTGCATGGCCTCCAGAGTAACATCGATGTTTGGTGGTACACGCAAACTAGCGTCCTGGTCTTCGGATTTTATGGTAATCGCGTTCATCAGATCTGGCAACTCGCCAGGTTTGAAACGGATGTCGACGACTGCGCCGATAACCTGGGTTACCACTCCGTATGTTACCTTCGCCATCCTTTACTTTCCTCCTTTTTTCAGAGCTTCAGCACCGCCGACGATATCGAGGATTTCATCAGTTATCGAAGCCTGGCGGACCTTGTTCATCTCCAGGGTTAATGTGTCGATGATTTCTCCCGCGTTTTCTGTAGCATTGTTCATGGCGGTCATTCTAGCCCCGAGTTCACTGGCTTTACTTTCCAGCAAAGCATGATAAATCTGACTGCCAATATAGCGCGGCAGCAAAGTGAGCAGAATGTCTTCAGCACTCGGTTCGTAGATGTAATCAACATACTTTTCTTCCGTCTCTTCCTGAGGAGGCGGTTCTATCGGCAAAATTTTATCTATAGTGGGAACCTGCCTGAGTACATTTATAAACCTGCCGTAGACCAGGTATACTTCGTCCAGCTCTTCATTTTCATAGGCATTCATGATATAGCGGCCAATTTCCCGTGCATCGGCATAGCTTGGGTTATCCCCCAGGTTAACGAATTCTGCGTCAACCCCTCCGCGTTTTTTGAAAAAGTCGCGGGCCTTTCTGCCGACGGCAATGACGCCGTTCTGGACATTGCGCTCATCTTTATCCATAGCTGCAATGGCGGCTCTGATGACGTTGGTGTTAAAGGCTCCGCATAGTCCACGGTCACCAGTTATAACTATGTAACCGACTTTGCGGATCTCTTCACGGGATTCCAAAAGGGGATGCCGGACATCATAGGCTACGGCGGCTAAACGAGCCAGAGTTCCCTGCAAAGTATCAGTATAGGGACGGGACGCCTCGGCTCTCTCCTGAGCGCGGCGCAGTTTGGCGGCAGCTACCATTTTCATGGCTTTGGTAATCTGCTGCATGTTCTTTACACTGCGTATCCTGCGCTTATATTCCCTTACGCCAGCTCCTGCCATTTATCTCACCACCTATACTGTGAAGGTAGACTTAAACTCTACAATAGCCTTCTGGAGCTTTTCTTCCGTAGCTTCGTCCAGCTCTCCGGTAGTCTTGATAGTGTTCAAAACGTCGGCATAGGCACTGCGCATAAATTTCAGGAAATCAGCTTCAAATTCCAAAACCTTCTCCTTGGGCAGATCATCCAGATAGCCGTTAACCCCTGTATAGATGGAAACAACCTGCTCTTCCATAGGCATTGGCTGATACTGAGGTTGCTTCAGTATCTCGGTGACCCGCTCACCTCTGGTCAGTCGTGCCAGAGTGGCTTTATCCAGATCGGAACCGAACTGAGCGAAAGCTGCCAGCTCACGGTACTGAGCCAGATCCAGTCGCAGCTGACCGGCAACCGCCTTCATAGCTTTGGTTTGGGCAGCACCGCCAACGCGGCTGACTGACAGTCCTGCGTTAACCGCCGGCCGCTGTCCGGCATAGAACAAGTCGGTTTCCAGATAAATCTGTCCATCGGTAATGGATATAACATTAGTGGGAATGTAGGCGGAAACGTCGCCTGCCTGAGTTTCTATGATGGGCAGTGCCGTGATGGATCCTCCGCCGTGTTCATCATTGAGCTTACAGGCTCTCTCCAGCAGACGGGAATGCAGGTAGAAAACGTCACCCGGATAAGCCTCACGTCCAGGAGGACGGCGGAGCAACAGGGACATCTCACGATAAGCTACTGCATGCTTGGAAAGGTCATCATATATGATCAGAACGTCTTCATGGTCAGTTTCCATAAATTCTTCCGCAATAGCTACTCCAGCGTAGGGGGCCAGATAGAGCATGGGAGCAGGTTCGGCAGCGGTAGCAGCAACTATAATAGTGTAATCCATAGCTCCCATTTCTTCTAATTTAGCTACTATACCAGCAATAGAGGACTGTTTCTGGCCAATGGCAACATAAATACAGATCAAGTCCTTCTTTTCCCGCTGATTAATGATGGTATCAACAGCAATAGCAGTTTTACCTACCTGACGGTCACCAATGATCAATTCCCGCTGACCGCGTCCGATCGGCACCATAGAGTCGATAGCCTTCAATCCGGTCTGCATGGGAGTATTAACTGGTGAGCGCCATACCACACCGGGGGCAACACGTTCTACCGGCCGGTAGGCAGTGGCGTTTATGGGTCCTTTTCCGTCAATAGGCTGACCCAGGGCGTTGACAACCCGGCCCAGCATGGCTTTACCTGCCGGGACTTCCATTATACGCCCGGTAGCTTTTACTACGTCGCCCTCTTTGATGTGGGAATAATCACCCAGCAAAACCGCACCAACATTATCTTCTTCCAGGTTCAGAACCATTCCATAGGTTCCCCCGGGAAATTCCAACAATTCTCCGGCCATGGCACCCTGTAAGCCGTATATGCGGGCGATACCGTCACCAACGTAAATAACGGAGCCCACATTGCTGACTTCGACCTCGGATTGGTAGCGCTCAATTTGCTGTTTAAGAATGGCGCTAATCTCTTCCGGTCTGATACTCATTTATGTGCTCACCCCTATCGATTAACTAATCTTCACCTGCTTGAGTTGTTCCTTCAGCATTTCCAGCTTCTTGGCCACGGTACCGTCTATGATCTGGTCTCCCAGCCTTATCTTCACCCCTCCAATTAAAGCCGGATCCACCGATACATTAAGCTGTACCGTTTTACCCATAGACGCAGATAATTTCTCAGCAAGCATCTTTACGTCTTCTTCGGAAACTTCCTGAGCCGCTATCAATTCGGCTTTGGCAATATTGCGGGACTCATCTGCCATGTCCTTGTACTCAGCAAGAATGGCATCCAAGTATCTTTCCCGGCGTTTGTCAATCAGGACGTACAAGAAATTTAAAGTAGTGGTGGATACCTGTTCCGCGAATATCTTGGCTGCAATCTCCTTTTTTTCTTTGGCTGGAATTAGGAGATGAGCTAGATATTCCTTGAGGTTTTCCGTTTCCTCAATAACCTGGACCAGTTTCTCCAACTCCTGCTGATACTGGTCTATTTTATTCTGTTCCTGGGCAATGCTGAAGAATGCCTCGGCATACCGCCGAGCAACACTTCTGTTTAACATAATAGATCGCCCGCCTCGTTAACAAAATCCTTTACCAGCCGTTTGTGGTCCTCGTCAGTAATGGCTCGTCCCAGGACCTTTTCTGCAGCCATAATCGCCAGGGTAGCAGCTGTATCCTTTAATTCCATCTTAGCTTGTTCGGTAGCAACTTTAAGTTCAGCTTCGGTTTTGGCTTTAATTTGTTCCGCTTCTTCCTTGGCTTTGGTTATAATTTCGTTTTTCGCCTCTTCGGCTGCCTTGGTAGCCCGGGCTACTATTTCCTGAGCTTCCCGGCGAGATTCAGCCAAATTGCTCTGTGCTTCTTTGCGCATTTGCTCGACTTCGATTTTAACCTCTTCTGCATGTCTCAGGGAACTCTCGATAGTGGTTGTACGCTGTTCCAGCATGGCATTAATGGGGTTATAGGCAAACTTATACAATACCGCTAACAAAATTAAGAAGTTTACTGCAGTCCATCCTATAACATAAACATTACCAAACTCTGGAGTATGCCCACTTGGCTGTTCAACAGCGCCAGCCGCCATGCATAAGGAGGCAAAGCCAAGCACAAATACACTGGTTAAAAGGAGCACAGCAATATAAAACCCCTTCTTCCTTAACACGAATGTGCTACCTCCAATCTCTGAGCAGATAGTATTTGGGGCGGTGGAGCCAATGGATAGCCCAACCGCCCGCAAATCAGGTCCCCTGATAACTACTGTATCTTTCCAACTAACATGAAAGCAATCAACAGACCATAAATTGTCAGGGTTTCAATGAATGCCAAAGTGATGAAGAGAAGAGTTCTGACATCCCCTCCTACTTCAGGCTGCCGAGCAATGGCTTCAAATGCTTTACCACCAGCAACACCCATTCCTATTCCACCGCCGATACCTGCGATCGAAACGGCCAGACCAGCACCTAATGCTACGCCCATTTTTCCCCTCCTTTCTTCATGCACCAGTTAACCTATTTATGCAGAGTCACTTAAAATTTATATTAATTTTTAATGACCCTCTCCGGTAGCAGCAGCTATGTAACTAGCTGACAGTATGGTAAACACAATCGCCTGGATAGCACCCAACAACAAGCTCAAGCCCATTATCGCTCCGGGGACAATGAAGGGTGCTAAAAACAGCAGGAAAGCAATAACCATTTCCTCACCAAAGATGTTTCCGAATAGACGGACGGTGAGGGACAGCGGATGGGCTATTTCCTCTACCAAATTCAACGGCAGCATCAGCGGGCTTGGACTTACAAAGTGTCCCAAGTAATGGATACCATGCTCTGAAAACCCGGCTATATGCACCGAGAAAAAGGTGATCAAGGCTAGAGTCATAGTAACATTCCAGTTACTAGTGGGTGGTTGAAAACCGGAAATGTGAGCAGCCCCAGGAATAAGACCGCTGTAGTTACTGAGCAGTATGAAAAGGAAAAAGCCCGTGAGCAGTGGAGCCCACTTCTTGGCGACGTGCTCTTTGTCCATTAACTGGGTAAAGAATTCGTAGGTCCAAATGATGATCATTTCGAAGGCATTCTGAAGACCCCGGGGAATCATCTGCATATCCCGGGTAGCAAAATAGGATATCAGCGCAATTAAAGCGATGATAACCCATTCGGTTACTATGATATGGTCAACTGGAATCGGGCCGAGGTAAAAAAATACCTCATCCAGCATGCCAAACAGCATAACTCATCTCCCCCCCTTCGTATTAAATTGTCCGGTGTCCAACCTGTGCCCTCAGGTTGGAGGCAATATTCCCATACGGATCGTTTTCGATCCGAATGCCCTCCATGTTATTCATTGGAGGAATCGTTTTCCCCTTTTGTTGTGTGGGTATTGCCGCTTGCCATGGAGCGGTCCCACATTACTTTTATGCCTGTAGCTACACCAAGTAAAAAGCCGGCAACAGTCAACCAAGGTTCGGTATCAAACTTGGTGTCCAGCCACTTGCCCCCGAAATATCCTAAGGCCACAGATGCGGCTACGGTTGTTGCCATGTTTATTGCCTCGCTCAATGACTTGACCCAATTCTTATTGGCTTTTGCCATTCCTCACTCCTAAAAAACAGGTAGACAATTATCCTTGCATTATATTCGTCACAAACAGTCAAAACCCTTTTTTATACAGGGTATTTTTTATAGATATGTAAAGTTACCGTACCAGGTAGCCTTTGCGCTCCAACTTGGCCCAGTGCTCCTGCAAAGCCTGATCCAAATCAACTCCGAACTGCTCTTCCATAACAAACATCATGGTTACCGCAGTCTGAGCTACGTCCAATAGTTCTCTGGTTATGGCTTTTACCACGGCCCTGTCATCCTGATCGACTTTTTCCCCGCTTAATCCCCGAAATTTTCCGATCACCTGAGCCAGTTCGCCGGCTTCCTCCATTAATTTCAGGGCAGTGGATTCCAGAGTCGGGGTCAACTGGTTGAGCCGTGGCAGTGACAATGTTTTTGCTTCCATAATATATCGCTCTCCGTTCATCACAACTGGCTGGATAAAATCCTACCGGTTATGTTTTTCCACCACCACCAGCTCGATTCCTGCTTCCCGCAGCAGTTCCAGAGCGATATCATCTTTAAAATTCCCTCTATGCACTACTTTTATAATCCCAGCATTTATAATCATCCGGGCACAGATAATACAGGGCTGATTGGTGCAGTACATTACGGTATCCTGGGTGGAAATCCCGTAATAAGCGGCATTAATGATGGCATTTTGCTCCGCATGCACTCCCCGGCACAATTCATACCGCTGTCCGGAAGGAATGTCATTTTCCTGCCGGATACAGCCCACCTCGCTGCAGTGCTTCAGCTTGCGGGGAGCTCCATTGTAGCCGGTGGAAATTATGCGCTTGTCTTTTACCAGAACTGCACCTACCTGCCGGCGCAAACAGGTGGAACGGGTAGCCACCAGATCAGCTACTTCCAAGAAATATTCATTCCAGCTGGGACGGGCGTCCATAGGGTAAACCTCATTTCTCTATATGCTGTACAGAGGATATTTATCACACAGCTTTTTGACTATCTGCCGGGCTTCCTGCAGGTAATCCTCTTCCTGGGGATGATCCAAAGCCAAAGTGATAGCCCGGGCTACTTCCAGCATATCATCTTTCTTCAATCCCCGGGTAGTCACTGCCGGGGTACCTATACGAATACCACTGGTAATAGTAGGTTTCTGCGGGTCAAAAGGAATAGCATTTTTGTTAACGGTAATATTGACTTTTTCCAGGGCTTCCTCGGCTTCTTTTCCGGTTAACCCTTTGGGACGTACATCTACCAGCATAAGATGGTTGTCTGTGCCCCCGGAAACCAGCCGCAAACCATTCTGTACCAAAGCATCGGCTAATGCGGCGGCATTATCCACTATATCCCGCTGATACTGTTTAAATTCCTCGGTCAGGGCTTCCTTAAAGCATACGGCTTTAGCCGCAATGACATGCATGAGGGGACCGCCTTGAATTCCCGGGAAGACCGCTTTGTCTATTTTCGCGCCCCATTCTTCACGGCACATGATCATTCCGCCCCGGGGACCGCGCAATGTCTTGTGAGTAGTGGTAGTAACAAAATCAGCGTAGGGAATAGGAGAGGGATGAAGTCCGGCTGCTACCAGTCCGGCTATATGGGCCATATCTACAAACAGGTAAGCACCTACTTCATCAGCAATTGCTCGGAAGCGCTGGAAATCTATGATACGCGGGTAAGCGCTGGCACCAGCTACGATCATTTTCGGCCGGTACTGCAGAGCCACCTGGCGTACTTGATCATAATCAATGGTTTCGCTGTCCGGGCTTACACCATATTCCACGAAATTAAAATATTTTCCGGATATATTGACCTTGCTGCCATGGGTCAGGTGCCCTCCATGGTTTAAATTCATGCCCAGGACAGTATCCCCTGGTTCCAG
This sequence comes from Syntrophomonas sp. DTU018, assembly GCA_001513155.1. GTDB lineage: Bacteria > Bacillota > Syntrophomonadia > Syntrophomonadales > Syntrophomonadaceae > DTU018. The sequence continues at coordinate 47,776 of LFSR01000037.1, read as the reverse complement.
AGCCGCAAAATAGACGGCAGTATTGGCCTGAGCCCCGGAATGGGGCTGAACATTAACATGTTCCGCGCCAAAAAGAGCTTTGGCTCTGGTGCGGGCCAACTCTTCCACCACATCCACCCATTCGCAGCCGCCATAATAGCGTTTGCCCGGATATCCTTCTGCATACTTGTTGGTCATCACTCCGCCCTGAGCAGCCATGACTGCCCGGGACACGAAATTCTCCGATGCAATCAATTCCAGCTTGTTGTTCTGCCGCTTTTCTTCCTGGGTAATGGCATCAGCCACTTCTGGATCAACTGGTCTAACATACTGATCAATATAATCCACCGATTTACTCCTCCCTCAAGCTTCCATTTTCCAGCTGACAAATCTTTTCTACTCGACGCTGGTGTCTCCCAGCTGCGAAAGGGGTACTCAAAAAGGTTTTTACCACTTCAACGGCCAGCCCCGGTCCGATAACCCGGGAACCAAGTGCAAGTACGTTAGCATCGTTATGCTCCCTGGCCAGGCGGGCAGTATAAAGGTCATTACACAAAGCTGCCCTTATTCCCTTTAACTTATTGGCGGCAATAGAGATGCCTATGCCGGTGCCGCAGATGAGTATACCCGGTATGTTCTCTTTCAGCACCAGGGAACATACTTGGGCAGCTATATCAGGGTAATCACAAGAGTCGCGGCTGTAGGTGCCACAGTCTATTACACTATGTTCATCTTTCTGCAAATGGGCTATTATTTCCTGTTTCAAATCATAGCCGGCATGGTCACATCCGATGGCAATCTTCAAAAAGTCCACCTCGTTTTCAGCAATAAAGCTTCAGCTGTATCCCAGTTTATTATTCCGAGATCCCCAGTTGGTCAATGACTCTTTCCAGAAGACTTTTTATCTGCTCCAGGGCTTGTTGATAAGCTTCGATATTTTTCCCGAAAGGATCAGGGATTTCTTCCTCAGGCCGCCCGGCATATTCCGCCAGGGTGTAAATCTTATCCTTAAGATCAGGAAAAACTTCCTGCAGCTGATCCCGGTGACTACGGGTCATAGTTAAAATTAAATCCGCCTCTTGCACCATTTCTTCATTCAGCGGGCGGGCACGGTGGCTGCTGAGATCAATTCCCAACTGGCTCATAACCTCTATCGCTTCCGGGGTAGCCTGGTCATTTTCCCAGGCATACAGCCCGGCCGACTCTGCTTTTATTTCATCAGGATGTCCGCTCAGCTCCAGCATCCTGGAAAAAAGAGCCTCTGCCATAGGACTCCGACAGGTATTGCCGGTACATACAAACAGTACCTTTTTCATATCGAACCCCCTTTACAAAACCGGTCTAAAACCAGAGCCGTAAGGACCAATCCCCCGGCTGCCTGGGTTTAATTTCCTGTCGAAAGCCGAGAATCCTGAATCTGATAGTGCATGCCATAATGATAAGTGCGGCTGTGCTCCAAAGGTTACGGTAAAGAATACAGGCACTCTTAAAGTACCTAAACCAAAACTGACTGTCAAGGCTGATCTCCTCTAATCACGGCTTAAGCAGGAGTATCAGCCGGTGAGCGACTTACGACGAGCCGTTGCAACCCACGGCGCAGCTGTGGGCTGCGAAGGGGAGCGAGAAACAGGATGTTTCGAGCAGCGAGTACTGAGTGCATGGATGCCGAATTACGAGCGGTCCCCTTCGCACTTAAAGTTTGCCGATGGGTTGCAGGCGAGGAAGTCCCGGAGTGAGCCGGCTAATACTTGCTCCCCAGCTAACCCTCATTCTTGAGCTGCCTGGCTAATCCGATCCAGCACTGCGGCGGTCACCCCGTCGGCGTTACCAGGCAAGGGAGCAAATACCAGCACTTGGATGTGCTGCCTTTCCGCTTCCCGCAATACCTGGTATATATCTGATCCGGAGGAACTCAGATTAAGATGAAAATAATTCACTCCATCTATTGTATGCTCCGGAGAAAGCTTATTATATACAACTGCCACCTTTTTCCCCTGGCTTAAGTATTTCCGGGCTGTTTCCTCCAGCATTCCGTCACTGTCTGCCAGAATAACGCGGGCTGAGGTCCGGTAATGGGGCAATGAAGACGGTTCTTCCGCAGCCATCACCAGTTTCTGCCCCAGGACACTTTCCAACTGGGACTGGCTGACTCCTCCTATCCGGACCAGCCTGGGCTCGGGGCCGCACAGGTCCACAACAGTGGATTCGATGCCCAAACCGGTAACTCCCCCATCCAGAACAGCAGCTATAAGCCCGTCCAGGTCATCTTTTACATGCTGGGCATTGATGGGGCTGGGTCGTCCCGATAAATTGGCGCTGGGAGCAGCCAGGGGACCAGCCGCATTGATCAAGGCCAAAGCCACCGGATGAGAGGGCATGCGCAGGCCCACACCGGAGCGTCCGGCGGTAACTATTTCCGGTACCTGAGGACTGGCGGGCAGAATAAGGGAAAGAGGGCCCGGCCAAAAGCGTTCCATCAGCAGTTGGGCGGAAGGGGGGACCTCAGTTACCAGCTGACTGACCTGATCGAAGCGGGCGATATGTACCAGCAGGGGATTAATGGGAGGGCGGTTTTTTACCTGATAGATCTTCTCCACTGCCGCGGAGGAAAAAGCATCGGCTCCCAATCCATATACGGTTTCGGTGGGAAAGGCTACCAGTTCTCCGGCTTTGATGAGCCGGGCGGCTTCTTGAATGATATCTTCTTCAGGTTGGTCAGGATTCACCTGCCAGTATATGGTCTTCACAGCTAACATCTCCTTTTTGCGCTATGATCAGCCGGTCACGTCCCGCCCAGTCCTTTTTCACCTGCACCAGCCAGGGCGAGGAAAACAGGGCTACAGCTGCTTCAGCCTGGGTGCAGCCGATTTCCATGAGCAGATACCCGCCGTAAGCAAGGTGCTGCCAGGCCTGAGGTACCAGCCTACGATACAGTTCCAGGCCGTCACCCGCTCCCCACAAGGCCAGACGGGGTTCATAGCTGCGCACCTCAGGATCCAGCCTGGTATACTCCTCTTCCGATATATAGGGCAAATTGGCGCAGATGAAATCAAACTGCTCCCCTGCTGCTACAGGGGCCAGCAGGTCTCCCTCCAGAAAGCGAACTTTTACCCCATGCTGTTCCGCATTATAACGGGCTATTTCCAGGGCGGGCGGGGAAATATCGATAGCCGTCACCTGAGCCCGGGGCAAATAGTAAGCCAGGCTGACGGCAATAGCACCAGACCCGGTTCCTACATCGCAAATGGACACCGGTTGGTCCCGGCTCGCCAGCTCTAAAACCGTTTCCACCAGTAACTCGGTCTCGGGACGGGGTATCAGAACTGCCGGGGTCACCTTGAATTCCAGGGACATAAATTCCCGCTTGCCCAGCAAATAGGCCAGGGGTTCTCCGGCAGCCCTTCTTTTTATCAATTCCCGGTATTGTTCCCGTTCATTCTGGTTAACGGGGGCAAAATAATTGGCATACAAATAGACCCGGTCCTTTTCCAGAACTCGGGCCAGCAGGGCTTCGGCATTAAGCCGGGGTTCCTCTATGCCTTTGTCAGCAAAAAACCGGGCAGTCCAAACCAATAGGTCTTTAATAGTCCATGTTTCCTGCATTATTCCACCTGTCGCAGCCGTTCTGCCTGATCATGAGCTATTAAGGAATCGATTATCTCCTGCAACTGCCCGTCCAGAATCGCATCCAGCTTGTGCAGGGTAAGATTGATGCGATGGTCGCTTACCCTTCCCTGGGGGAAATTGTAAGTGCGTATGCGCTCGCTGCGATCCCCGGTGCCCACCTGGCTGCGGCGGGTTCCGGCCAGCTCGGCATTCTTTTCTTCTTCTAATATTTCTTTCAGGCGGGCACGTAATACCCTTAAGGCCTTAGCCTTATTTTTATGCTGGGATTTCTCGTCCTGGCAGGTTACCACCAGGCCGGTGGGAATATGGGTAATGCGGACCGCCGATTGGGTAGTGTTTACCGACTGTCCCCCCGGACCGCTGGAACAATATACATCGATGCGCAGATCATTGGGATCGATCTCCACTTCCACTTCCTCGGCTTCCGGCAGCACCGCAACAGTTGCCGCCGAGGTGTGAATCCGCCCGCCCGATTCGGTAACCGGTATGCGCTGCACCCGGTGCACGCCGGATTCATATTTTAACTGGCTGTATACCCCCGGGCCGTCCACTCCGAATATGATTTCCTTGATGCCGCCGATATCAGTGTAATGGGCATCCATTATGTCGATCTTCCAGCCCTTTTCTTCCGCATAGCGGGAGTACATGCGGAACAGATCACTGGCAAACAAAGCGGCTTCTTCTCCGCCGGTACCGGCTCTTATTTCCATAATAACACTCTTGTCGTCATCGGGGTCCCGGGGCAGCAGCAAAATTTTGAGCCGGTGTTCCAGTGATTCCTTCTGCTCCTGTAAGCTGTCCAGTTCTTCAGTCAGCATCTGCCGGAATTCTTCATCCTTTTCCTGGGCCAGCAATTCCCGGGCATCGGATATCTGCTGCAGGACGGATTTATACTCCCGGTAAGCAGTTACAATCCCGGTCAGGTCAGCATGAGCTTTGGCATATTTTTGATAACGAGCCGTGTCAGAAATGACTTCAGGCTGGCTTAATAATTCCGTTAATTCCTGGTATTTGTCTTCCAAACTCTGCAGTTTTTCCAACATAGGGGAATAGATCCTCCTCAATATTGGTTTCGGACCAGGTTTAAGCCCGGGCTAATTCTATCTGCTTCAAAGCAGGCTCCGAGCTTTTATCTGCAGCGGTTTCCTCTGCAGGGACTACCGCTTTCAAGGCCATCAGGGCTACTTCCAACTGCTGGTCGTCAGGTTCCCGGGTGGTCAATTTCTGCAGCCACAGTCCCGGGGCAATCACTACCCGGGCCAGGCGATTATGATAATATTTCCCGGAAAACCTTATAAATTCATAACCCAGTCCCGCCACCACCGGCAATACCGCCAGCCGGGACCAGATGCGATAGAACAGACTTCCATCCCCCAGCATTACAAACACCAGAATGGAAACCACCATAACAATCAACAGGAAACTGGTGCCGCAGCGGGGATGCAGGGTAGGGTATTTACGAGCATTTTCTACCGTCAGCTCTTCCCCGGCTTCATAAGCAAAAATAGATTTATGCTCCGCTCCATGATACATGAAAACCCTTTCTATTTCCTCCATCCGGGAAATAGCATAAACATACAATAGAAAGAAAGCAACCCGCAAAACACCTTCTACCAGGTTCTGAGCCACTATCCCGCCGATATAGTCCTGGGTGAAATGCACCACCGCGGTAGGCAAAATCACGAACAGCAGGATAGCCAGTCCGAAGGCAAACAGACCGGTTGCCAGCATTTCGGCGGGGCTTAACTCTTCCTCTTCTTCGGGCATGGACAGGTTGGCTGACTTATTAAGCATGCGAATTCCCACAGCCATAGAGTCGATCAGGACATAAGTACCCCTGATAAAGGGCCATTTTAAGAAAGACCAGTGCCGGGGCAGTTCCTTGACTGGTTCTTTCTCAATTTCTATGCTTCCATCGGCTTTTCTAACCGCTATGGAGGTGTACTGGGGTCCGCGCATCATGACGCCTTCGATAACCGCCATACCTCCAATAGTGGGTTTTACCATTTAAATCACCTGATTTCTATCCTAGAAGCAAAATAGCAGAGTGTGCCGCTCTGCTATTGCCAGGTTACTGTAAACCGTATTTCTTCTTAAACCTGTCAACCCTTCCGGTAGTATCAACAATTCTGGCCTTGTTACCGGTGTAGAACGGGTGGCACTTGGAACATATTTCTACGCGGATATTCTCTTTTGTTGATCCTACCTCAAATTCGTTTCCGCAGGCACATTTGGCTACGGTGAGCTTATATTCAGGGTGGATATTGGCTTTCATCGGTATCACCTCGCTTTTACCCGCGTCTGCTGGCAGTTCTCTTTTTTTATGCAGACTGCAAGTGAAATTATAGCAACAATCCCGGCAAAACACAAGGAAAAGATCCCCCCGGAGATAAACAGCTACCCCTAGCTGGGTTCGGAATCGGGCAAACGGTATTTGAAGAATTGCTGCTGGAAGAAGTTATCGTAGGTGCTGAAATACTCATCCCCATCCTCAGTGTCCTTAATCTTATGCCAGTATACAAACATTTTGGCATCCAGATTATCCATCATGTGCAGGACAAAAGCCTCCGGAAACATAGGAACTACTGGAGAGCCGAACTCGGTGGTGCCATGATGGCTGAGTATCATGTGCTTGAGCATCCACTCCAGTTCCCGGGAAAAGTCCTGCCCCTGGCTGCGCACTTCCTCAATAGCTATTCCGACCCGTTCCACTCCCATAGCGATATGCCCCAGCAGTCTCCCTTTTACAGTGTACTCGGTCACAACCTTGGTCTGGTATTCATCCAGTTTGCCAATATCATGCAGCAAAGCACCGGCAATCAACAGGTCCTTATTAAGCAGGGGATAAGCGGGAGCGGTATATAGACATAATTCAGCTACCTGGACGGTGTGTTCCAGGAGCCCTCCCGGATAGTTATGGTGCACTTTTTTAGCAGCAGCGGCTTCATAAAACTCCTTGCGTACTTCCGGGGTAAATAAAGCCTCCATTAGTTTGCTGAGAGCCGGATCCGCAATTTGGGCTAACAGCCGGTTAAACTTTTCAATCAGCACCTCTATGTTGATATCCGGCTTTTTGAGATAGGGAGATATATCTTCATCCAGAGCTTTGATTCTCTTGGCAGTAAGCTGCAGCTTATTGTTATAGCTGCCCAGATCCCCCAGCACTCCCAAAAGGGTGCCGGCTTCTACGGGACCGCTGACCTGGCAGTTATCCCAGATAACGGCATCCACTTCTCCGGTGGCATCCCCTAATTTCAGGTTAATGACATCCCTGCCATCCTTGGTCTTGCGCTGGCTTTTCTCCAAAACCAGGTATTTCCCCCATAGCTGACTGCCGGTAGGCAGACTTTTTAATTCCTGTATAGTAAAGGGTCCTTTTTTCTCCATAATCTCACTCCCTCTAATCAGCGCACTGGATGGGTGTAGGAACCAATAGCCACATCAGGCAATTCCTGGCGGATAATATTTAAAAAGGACAGCATGCCTACTCCGGCTTCTTTACTATTAAATATGTTCAGAAGATAATCCGGGTCAATGTTTAAATTACGCATTTGAATCATGTTTACCGGTGTTTTTCTGACAAACTCCACCAGGGTTTCGATTTCTGACAAACGATCGGTAAACCCTGGACAAACCAGCAGGTTGATGGATACATGTACTCCCTTTTCCCGGGCTTCGGCAATGGAATCCCGGACCTGATCCAGCTTATAGCCCCGGGGACGATGATATTTGACATAGTTGTCCTCATTAAAGGAAAAAACCGTAACTCTCATGCTGTCCAGGCCTGCCGCGTACAATTGGGACAGCCCGCCGGAATACCCCCCGTTGGTATTGATATTAATGGTACCTTTACCGGTAGCCTGGCGTATCCGACCAATGGCTGCCGCCAGGCGAGGAGCATTCAAGGCAGGTTCCCCTTCGCAGCCCTGGCCGAAACTGATTATAGCTTCCCGGGCATGCTCCAGGTGGTCTATGGCAATTTCACAGATTTCCTCCACCTCGGGAACAAAATTCAAGCGCTGCTGGGGAGAGATATGGCCATCGTGCCCTTCGGATATACAACCAACACAGTCAGCGTTGCAGGCGGCTGTGGTGGGAATACCTCCTTCCCAGCGCTGATAAAATATGTTCTGGGCGGTAAAGCAGCTATACTCCAGGGAACAGCGAGCCAGGTGCCGCAAAATCCTGTTACGGGGATATTGCCGCAGCTTCCGGTGAATATGCAGGGGAAGACGGGAAGTATTATAATAGGCCGGATGCCATTTCCGGTGTTCATCGGTCTGGACCGCGGCCACATATACCTGGCCATCCCTGAAGCCCACCGCAGCATAACCCAGCAGGGGAAGGCTCTGCCCCTTTTGGCTGTTGACACAGGCTGGCCAGAGGGTCCTGGTAAATCCCTGGGGCAGCAAAGCGGCTACCGCGTACGCCTTCCGCCCGCAGCCGGAAGGGTCGGAGTCAAAATAGGCAAGCCGGTCCTGTTCCAGTCCTACGGGATAGCAATTGGGAACCGTCACCAGAGAGGCTCCTTTAGGCAGGGGGATCATTTCCCCTTCTTCAGGTTCTACCCAGTCGCTACCGGTGCGCCCCAGCATAGCCACACCGGGATGTTCCAGCAGTTCATTGTTTTCGTTGGCATAAAGAGTCAGAAACATTGATATCCTCACTTTTCGGTTTATCTATAGACTAGCGGAAATTTGTCCATAAAAAAAGCCCCCTCAGGGGGTGCAGCGTGTCAAAAAAGCTTATTGATAGTTTGGCGTTCGAGATTGCCACGGCACTCCGTGCCTCGCAATTATCACCTGAAGCACAGCCACGATAAACGAAAACTTAAGCCTGTCATCGCGAGGAGCGCAGCGACGTGGCGATCTCTTTACATGGCCTTTTTCGACAGTCTGAGCCCCCTTAGGGGGCGTCATTTTTTTAACGGCTAAGGTAAGTAAGGGGATTGCACAATTCCCCCTTGTTGCGGACTTCCAGGTGCACGTGGGGTCCAGTAGTCCTCCCGGTCATTCCCACCGTGGCGATTACCTGCCCTCTGGCTACGCTATCCCCCTTGGATACTTTGATAGTCTGCAAATGGGCATACAGGGTCTCCTTCCCGTCCGGGTGCGCAATGATAACTGTCCGCCCGTAAACAGGTTTATTTCCGGCAAAGGTGACTGTCCCGGCAGCACAGGCTTTAATAGGATCTCCTATGTCTCCGGCAATGTCGATGCCGTGATGGAATCCTGACTGGCGCCATCCATACCCGGAGGTAATGGTACCCACCAGCGGCCAGGTAAAGAGACCGGTATAGGACCATCCCCGGGAGGGCTGCTCAGTAACCTGCGCCACCTGGTAGGTGGAGGATGGTATCACCAGTTGGTCATTTATCTTGAGATTGACCGGATTCTTGGTGGGATTGGCTGCTTTTAAGCTAGTTAAGCTTACATTATAGCGGGCGGCAATATCCCACATGGTTTCCCCGGGGCGGATAACATGCAGGCGCTGGCCTGATCCCGGGATCTTCAACGTCTGGCCTATTCTCAGAATACTGTTACGGTCTAGGTTGTTTATGGAGGTTAGAGTCTGCAGATCAACATTAAAACTTCTGGATATATCCCAAAGCGTATCACCTTTCTGCACCTGGTAGTACCTGACCTGGCTTTCCGCTGCCGCAGCCTTTGCTCTGCTGGCGGGAATAAAATTGCCTTGATTCAAGGCCCCCCAGGCCGGCGCTGTCAGGATACCTGTGCAGAGTATACCCAACACCAGGGATCCTACCCATCGTTTATACACGATTTTCCACCTCATTTCTTGTCAGGCACAAAAAAATAAGGGCCTGTGCCCTTATTTTTGCCCAAATTTAGGCAAGATATACTTCTAGTTGATTCCCCGTATCCCGTTGGCTTTGCCGAAGACCAGAGGGGCAGCCCTGACCAGGTCCTTGTTGGATTTGGTTTTTTTCAGGGTATCCAGCATGATCTGCATAGTATCTACCGTATTGCATTCACTGAAATAGTTGCGTATATGCCAGCTGAGTTCCAATTCTTCCGGGGTAAGCAGCAATTCCTCTTTGCGGGTACCGCTGCGCTTCATATCTATAGCCGGAAAAATACGCCGTTCTGCCAGTTTCCGGTCCAAAACCAATTCCATGTTGCCCCGGCCTTTGAATTCCTCAAAAATTACTTCGTCCATACGGGAACCGGTTTCCACCAGAGCCGTAGCGATAATGGTGAGACTGCCGCCTTCTTCTATATTGCGGGCAGCGCCGAAAAACCGCTTGGGTTTGTCTAAAGAAGCAGGGTCGATACCTCCTGACAGGGTACGCCCGCTGGGGGGTACCACCAGGTTGTGAGCCCGCGCCAGCCTGGTAACGCTGTCCATTAAAATTACCACGTCTTTTTTATGTTCTACCAATCTTTTGGCTCTTTCCAGCACCATGTCGGTTACCTTGACATGGTTTTCCGGCGGCTCGTCGAAAGTGGAGGCTACTACTTCTGCTTTGGTAGAACGCTGCATATCCGTTACTTCTTCCGGACGTTCATCCACCAGCAGAATGATCACTTCCATTTCCGGATGATTGGCGGTAATTCCCTGAGCGATTTTCTGCAGCAAAATGGTCTTGCCCGCTTTGGGAGGAGCCACAATAAGACCGCGCTGTCCTTTGCCTATGGGAGCTATCAGGTCAATAACCCGGGTGGATAACTCCTTGCTGTCTGTTTCCAGGATAATTCGTTCTGTGGGATACAGCGGGGTAAGGGCATCAAAGTGAATGCGCTTGGCAGATTCCTCCGGGGGAAAATCGTTTACGTTTTCCACCTTCAGCAGAGCGTAGAACCGTTCATTGTCCTTGGGAGATCGCACCTGGCCAGCAACCCGGTCCCCGGTGCGCAGTTCAAACTTGCGAATCTGGGAAGGAGAGACATAGATATCGTCCTGGCTTGGCAAGTAAGCAAAAGGCCTCAAAAAGCCGTATCCGTCCGGCATGATCTCTAATACACCCTGAGCATGCAACAGCTCATCGGACTGGGTCAAAGCCTTGGTGATCTCAAATATCAATTCTTTTTTTCGCAGCTTGGAATAACCGGTCAGGTTTATTTCCTTGGCAATCTGATACAATTCCAACATAGTTTTGTTTTCCAATTCGGATATATTTACGTTAACCAATATGGTCCTCCTTCCAGATGGTTCTGGGGTTGTTATTTCGGGTCAATCGGTAAAGTTTATACATTAGGTGGATATCATTGGGTGTGATGCATTAACATGTTTATCAAACCTGGCGGTGAGATGCCCGGTAGGATGCAGCTTATTTTGACAACTTTACGGCAAGGGCTAGTAACTTATCCGCTTGATTGGTTTATGCCAGATTGCAAAGAGAATACTCTACTCCTCCCTTATTCTATGAGCAATTTAATACGATGGTCACGAAACAGAGGCTTCTTATCCAAATTATGCGTGGCTTCGATGTGCCTGATGGTCCCGGAAGTACTGCGCATAACCAGGGTCTGGGTGACCGCCCGGCGTTTATTATAGCGGACTCCTTTCAGCAGGAAAGAGTCGGTAATGCCCGTAGCTACAAAGATTACATCATCGGAAGCCACCAGTTCATCCAGGGTAAGCAGGCGGTCCACCTGGGTAATGCCCATTTCATGACAACGCTGTATTTCACTGTCCTCCTCCGGACACAGCCTCCCTTGAAAATCTCCTCCCAGACATTTAAGAGCCGCAGCGGTTATCACTCCTTCCGGAGCACCCCCGATTCCCATTAAAATGTCGACGCCGGAGTTTTCATAGGCTGCAGCCACCCCAGGGGAAACATCCCCATCGCTGATCAATTTTATACGTGCTCCCGCCCGGCGAATATCTTCTATCAGCTGCTGGTGCCGCGGCCGGTCCAAAACCACTACCGTAACTTCACTTATTAATTTGTCCAGAGCCCGGGCTACTTCCCGCAAATTCTCCTTAACCGAGGCATCCAGGTGCACTCTCCCCTTGCATTCCGGGCCTACGGCGATTTTGTCCATATACATATCGGGAGCATGCAATAATGAATAGCGCGGAGCAGCGGCCAGAACTGCGATAGCTCCGGTTAATCCTTTAGCTACGATGTTGGTGCCTTCCAAGGGATCAACGGCAATATCTACTTCCGGGGCAGAACCATTCCCTACCTTTTCACCGATATACAACATGGGGGCCTCATCCATCTCCCCCTCACCAATAACCACCGTACCATCTACTGATACGGTATCAAACATAACCCGCATAGCTGTTACCGCAGCTTCATCGGCGGCTTCCTTGTTGCCTTTTCCTACCCAGCAGGCTGCAGACAAGGCTGCCGCTTCGGTCACCCGAGCGAATTCCAGCGCCAGTTCCCGTTCCAACAATTTATTGACCTCCCCTGTGTTATAAGCTAGAATGCCTTTCTCCAATCCGCCAAAAACTTTTCGATTCCAGCATCGGTGAGAGGGTGCTTCACCATTTGCTTAATAACTTGGTAAGGAACAGTAGCTATATGGGATCCCAGAAGGGCTGCCTGCATCACATGCATGGGATGGCGGATGCTGGCAGCAATTACCTCCGTTTGCAACATGTACTGATCAAAGATGGTAAGAATGTCACGCAAAAGGGTCAATCCGTCATTACCGTAATCATCGACTCGGCCTAAGAAAGGACTAACATAAGCCGCTCCTGCCCGAGCAGCCAACAAGGCTTGATTGGCAGAGAATATCAGAGTGGCGTTAGTAGGGATTCCTTTTTTCTTCAGGGAACTTATGGCCTTCAGCCCCGCTTCGGTAAGGGGGATTTTGATTACGACATTGGGATGGATAGCAGCTAGCTCTTCTCCCTCGCGGACCATGGACTCATAATCCAAAGAAATGACTTCAGCACTGATGGGTCCATCTACAATCTGGCATATTTCCTGAATAACTTCTCTATAATCCCTTTTTTCCTTGGCTATCAGAGTGGGGTTGGTGGTTACACCAGCCAGAAATCCCATCTCGTTTATCTCTCTTACTTCATCTATATTAGCAGAGTCTATAAAAATTCGCAAAGATAAACCCCTCCTATATTCCCTCCCTCAAGCTGCCTGGTAGATTATTTTTTAAGCCTGACCGGAACTGCCAAACAATCTGATCTTTTCCCGGATAATCTCTACCGCAGCCTGGCGGGCAGGTCCCAATATCTTGCGCGGGTCAATTTCATCAGGCTTTTCGGCTATAACACGGCGCATTTCATTGACAAAGGCTTCACGGATATTAGTGTCGATGTTGATTTTACGAATCCCCAGCTGAATGGCTTGACGGATGGCGTCGTCAGGCACCCCGGAGGACCCGTGCAGAACCAGAGGGATGTTAACCAGATCTCTGATTTTCTTCAGACGGTCAAAATCAAGTTTGGGTTCTCCCTTATAACGGCCGTGAGCTGTGCCTATAGCTATAGCCAGGCAGTCCACGCCGGTTTGCTCTACAAAATAGCGGGCTTCTTCCGGATCGGTAAACATGGCTTCCCGCTCATCTACATGAACGTTATCTTCCGTCCCTCCTATTTTACCCAGTTCAGCCTCAACCGATACCCCAACAGGCCGGGCCATGGCAATAACCTGCTTGGTTACGGCAATATTTTCTTCCAGGGGGTGCTTGCTGCCGTCATACATCACAGAAGTAAAACCGCTGCGGATACAGCGTACTACTTGATCAAAGCCGGTACCATGATCCAAGTGCAGCGCTACCGGAACTGTAGCCTGGCGGGCAGCAATGGTTACCATCTGGGTGATATACTCCAAGCCTGCGTAGCTGATAGCACCCTGGCTGGCCTGCATAATCACCGGAGCCCTTTCCTCTTCCGCTGCGGTGACAATAGCCTGAACAATCTCCATGTTGTTGGCATTGAATGCCCCCACCGCATAGCCTTTTTGTTCAGCCTTCGATAGTAGTTCGTGAACAGAAACCAATGGCATATTTCTCACCTCTTTGTATTTTTACGATACCTTCTCCAAAACTAATTCATTTACCAGATCCCGCATGCTCAAAATGTCGAAAGGCTTGGTTATGCACCGTTTTACCCCCACCTCCAGGGCCTTTTTAACCACATCCATTTCCCCATAGGCAGTCATCATTATTATTATCATGTCCGGGAATTCCTTGAGAATTACTGCTGAAGATTCCAGTCCGTTCATGTTAGGCATTTTCATGTCCATCAGCACAATATCAGGAATGGCTTCTTTCACCATGCTGATGGCCTCCAGACCGTCTGCGGCAATATATACGCTCCATCCTTCCTTCTTAAATAATTCCTCCAGAAGACGCCTTACTCCTTTTTGATCATCAACAATAAGAATTTTGTTAGGCATACAATCTCCCCCCGGGATCAATTTCCCATTATACCCAATTCGGCAGAAGAGAAAGCTTATCCTGCTTTCTTCAGGAAAATTCTGGTTAAATATTCACACCCAATAAAACTGTTACTACCAAAGCTGTAAGTAATATCAGGGAAAACAGGCCCGGCAGTACCAGGATCAAAATTGCCTGGCCAGTGGTAACCTGCAGGGATTCCCGCACGGCAATTACCTGTAGTACCAGAACCCACACCATGACCAGCAAAGCCAGTATCGCCCCCAGCCATTCCACCCCCGCCAAGGACAGGGCATAATGAACCGGAGGTCCTAAAATACCGGGTATTGATGCATAGCATAAGGCTACCATTATCCCGCCGGCATTGAATTTTCCGTAAATTATCTCACTGATTAACGACAACAGCCCGCTTATTACCAGCAGCAGCAGGACTGACAGGAGTGCCCCCAGGATGTTAAACATCCATACCGCATTGGCAGGAAGAATTTTTAGAGTTTCACTGTCATTGTAAACCATTAGAGCCTGCTCAAAAATAAGGCTCAGCAGGGTTACGGCTAAAAATATCAGCAGAGCCCTGCCGTAGGGTTTGTTTTCCGCTAAATCCCGCAGAGTTGCTGCCGGTTCGAATAGAACCCCATAGATAGATTCCGTAAAAGACAAACAAACTCCTCCCTATCTTTACTGGTACCGCAGCTCTATAAACCGGCCCTGTACCTGTTCTGACAGCTCACCCAGTACACTAAGACCCAGGCTTTTCCAGAAGTCAATTCCATTCAGTATTTCGACGGGGCTGTCTTCCGGTAACCCAGCTGTCTCGCGGGCTTTGTCCAAGGCATCATAATAATTGCCGATACCATCTACCAGGCCCAGTTCCAAAGCCTGCCGGCCGGAAATAATGCGCCCATCTGCTACTTCCAGCAGTTTTTCCCGGCTAATTTTGCCGGAGCGGCCTTTCAGTACCTGATCCAGGAACTGGTCATATGAATCGCCTACGATGTCCTCCAGCAAGCGCCGTTCTTCTTCGGTAAGGGTGCGGGTGGCAGATCCCATATCCTTGTGCTTGCCGCTTTTAATAACTTCTTCCTTAATCCCCACCTTTTCGTACAGGCCTTCCAAATTGCTTAACTGCATAATAACGCCGATACTGCCGGTCAAGGTTGCCCCATTGGCCATGATATAGTCGCTGCTGCAGGCAATCCAGTAACCGCCGGAAGTACACATATCGCCCATGGAAGTAATCACCTTTTTGCCCTCCTGGCGCAGGCGATCCAATTCCAAAGCAATCTCCTGGGAGGCCACCGCACTGCCTCCGGGACTATCGATGCGCAAAACCACGGCTTTGATGTCTTCCCTTTCCCTGGCCTGGCGAATACTCTCCATAATATCCATGGCATTGGCTGAATAGCCGCTTAACAACCCTCCGCCGGTTTCACCGCTTATCACACCGTTTATCTCTATGACTCCGATTGCCGAACCGCCTGCCAGTTTTCCCCTGCCACCGGCGTTAGTTATTCCCCACAGGGACACTATGGTCATAACGGCTAAAAATAATACCAGTACACCCACCACCAGCTTTTTATTCATGAAAATCCTCCTCTATAACATAGGATACATACTCATCGTTATCCATCTTGCCTGCTTTCCCTTCCCGTACATACAGGCGCATAACACTGCCCAAAGCCAGGGTTTTTCGGATGGGTACTTCCACTTCATCTCCCACCTGGACTTCCAAATCCGCTGGCATTTCCACCAGGCACATCTGCATAAACACCTTGCCCCGGACAGGATAGAGATGCCCCTTATACGCCACTTTCATCTGCAGGCGGGGAAAATGAAAATATCTGAGTACTGTCTTGGCCAGGATTTTAAGCAGATCTATTAACCCCGACGGCGGGTTATCCACTGCCAGGGCCAGCCCATCGTGGTATCCTACGGGAAGGACCGCGACTTGAGCCGGATTCTTCAAGCGATAGGTACGGTTATATCCGAGATAACTGCCTTTGGGCAGGTGCCGTACCGATATTATCCGGCACTTGAAGTGATAGGGATCCCGCAATTCCAGGCGGTGTCTGATTTTTCCCGCCGGATGCTGCCCGGAAATAAGGGTGCCGACTCTTACTGCATCCAGCTGCATATGGGGATAATTAAGCAGTACCGCACTGTTAGCACAGTGGCGGATGGGAAAAATATAACCCCGTTCCATAAGCCCGTTAACCACTTTCATAAATTGATTAAACTGGTTTTGGGTATAGCGGGTGCTGCGGGCAGCGCCTTCGGCCATATGAGTATATATTCCTTCAATGTATATGTGAGAATTCTGTTTTAATAACTCACAACATTGCAAGGTCTGTTCCAGGTTCATGCCGAAACGGCCCAGACCTGTGTCAACTTTAAGATGAACTGCAGCCATACGCCTGGTCAGGCGGGTTACCTTGTCAACTATTTCCGCTTCCGGCAAGGAAGTTATAGTCAGGGTAAGATGGTTCTCTACTGCTTCCAGCACTTGATCTTCATTAATCAAGGGGGTCAGCAGCAAGATACTGCCCCGCAGGCCGCTGCGCCTTAAATCCAGAGCTTCCTTAAGATAACTTACCGCAAAAAAGTCAACTCCCTGCTGGTAAAGAATACGGGCTACTTCCTGGGCTCCATGTCCATAAGCATTAGCTTTTACTACCGCAATTAACCGGACCCCCTCCTGCAGGCAGGAGCGAACCTGTTCCAAGTTCCAGCGGATATCATCCACATCGATTTCAATCCATTTATCCGCCCAGCCATATGCGATCATTTAATCACCGGCTCCTTTTCTGTGTCGCAGTTTCATATATATGGGCAGTACCCGGGACCACAACCAGTAGAAGAAACGGGAATAAACCTGGTCATACTCCCCGATAAACTCCGTAAACTCCCCGCCGAATCCCTTTTTGAACCGGTACAAACCATACAGGGGATTGTTTTCATCCAGGTCCCCGGAAACCCCGCGGAAATCATAAAGAGTACATCCCTGCTGTTTGGCCCAGCGGATCATTTCCCACTGGATCAGGTAGTTGGGCATCACATTGCGGTGTTCGTTGCTGGAGGCTCCATACAGGTACCAAGCCTTGTCTCCCAGAATCATAGCCAGAGCAGCAGCGATGGCCTGCCCCTCATATTCAGCCAGGAAAACCTGGCCGTAACCGTTGAGCACCATATAATCCCAGATCCATTCAAAGTACTCATAGCCCCGGATTAAAAACTTGTCCCGCCGGGCAGTCTCCAGGAGAATATCGTAAAAGGTCCGCAGATCCTCCTTGCCTTCCGCCTGGCGAATAACTACCCCCTTGCGGGAAGCCAGGCGTATATTGTAACGCCATTTCTGGTGCATATTGGCCAGTAAAGCCGCTTCCTCAGGAGTAATATCCAGCCGGAAGACAAAGCGGGGCTGAACTCCTTCAAAATCTAAACCTGTTTCGTTTTTGCGAAAACCGCACCGGTTTAGGATTTCACCAAACTCTGTACGGCGATGATCTATGTCCGGGTCAATTTTCAAAAAGATGGCTCCGTGGTCCTTAGCCACGCGAGCCGCACCGGCAAACAAAGCCCGGCACAGCTCTTCACTTTCCGGGTCCACCACAGGTCCGCGAGGAGAGTAAAAGATACACTTTTTCAAACCTGGTACCGGCAAAGGACGTTTTAAAATCAAGAGAGAAGCTCGAATTTCCCCGTCTTCCTCCAGAACCAGAGGCAATTTCTCCCATCCCATGCCTTCTTTAACCTGTCCCCATTCCCACAACTGCAAAAAGTGGCCTTTGGGATGTGTAGCTACAAAGCGGTTATAACGGTCCTTTTCATTCTTATCGATAATGCGGGTAGTAAACATGACAGTCTCCTTTGTCAGGTTTTTATCTGCTAGTATCGCCTATTTCCCTCTTGTTCATGATTCTTTCGTCACCAGCCTGGCAAATGCCTGCTCCATAGAAAATTATTCCTCAAATTATAACTGCCTGGATATGGTAAATTGACTCCCGCCCAATTACGCAAAACGTGTTGTTAATATTCTCAATTTTCCGAATATAATTACGTGAAAGGATTATACGTTTTTTGTACGAATATTCTAATATATGCAAAGACAAGCTGTAGTCAAAAATTTGCTACAACTTGGGGCAAGGCAAGTCTAAGGGGGGGTTAATTTTGAGAACTTATCTGGAGGAATACAAAAGCAAGTTAATTACTGCGGAAAAGGCAGCCCAGCTGGTGCAATCAAACTCAATTATTGACTACGGCATGTTCGCCACCAAGCCAGTTGATTTTGATGCTGCTCTGGGCAAGAGGGCTGGGGATGGCTTGGAAAACGTATCCATCCGCGGTACGGGAACCATTTTGCCTATTCCCGAAGTTATTAAAAACGATCCCGAGCAGAAGACCTTCCAATATTTCAGCTGGTATTTCACTTTATTGGACCGCAAGGCCTGCGATATGGGTCTGGCCACTCATAATCCCTTCAATTATCATGAAGCCACTTTGTTAGCTTACAACCCCGATTTCGCCCACTTATGGCCTGACGTATGGGTTGCACAGGTAACACCGATGGATAAACATGGCTGCTTCAACTTCGGACTGGGCAACTCCCATAATCGCGGCTTGGCTTTGAATGCCAAAATAGCCATTGTGGAAGTAAATGAAAACATGCCCCTATGCTTGGGCGGTTGTGACGAATATGTACATATCAGTGAAATTGATTATATTATTGAAGGATCAAACACTCCCATCTTCACTACCCCGCCGCCTGCAGAGCCTTCCGAGGCAGATCGGAAAATTGCCGAATATATCATGGAAGAAATTGGGGACGGAGCCATGGTTCAGCTGGGTATAGGCGCTCTGCCAAACCTTATCGGCAACCTGCTGGCTGAATCAGACTTGAAAGATCTGGGTATTCAAAGTGAAATGTTCTGTGATGCCTTTGTCAAAATGTACGAGGCCGGCAAAATAACCAACGCCAAAAAAGCTTATGATATAAACAAGAGCACCTACTCCTTCTGCCTGGGTACCCAGGAAACCTATGATTTCCTGGACGGCAATCCCCGGGTAGCCTCCTGTACGGTAAATTACACCAATGATCCCTACCGGATAGCCATGCACGACAATGTGGTGGCCATTAACAACATTCTGGAAATAGACCTGCTCTCCCAGGTGTGCTCCGAGACCTCGGGACTCAGGCAAATCTCGGGAACTGGCGGGCAGCTGGACTTTGTCATCGGGGCCTTCCACTCCAAAGGCGGGAAAGCTTTCCTGGCCTTCAACTCCACCTATAAGGACAAAGAAGGCAAAATCCATTCCCGCATTCGTCCTATGCTGACTCCGGGGGCAGTGGTTACCGTGCCCCGTACCGTGGTACACTGGGTGGTAACCGAATACGGCAAGGCCAATCTGAAGGCACTGTCAACCTGGGGACGAGCAGAAGCCCTGATTAATCTGGCTCATCCCGACTTCCGGGAGGATCTGATCCAAGCAGCCAAGGAAATGAAAATCTGGTCCCGGACCAACCGCATACCTTTCTAAACAGAAAAGGATTGGGCAGTATCCAGGTACGGATACTGCCCTCAGCGTGTCAATAAAGCTTATTAATAGTTGGACGTTCGAGATTGCCACGGCACTCCGTGCCTCGCAATGACACAAATGATGGGCTTTTGGTTATGTCATCGCGAGGAGCGCAGCGACGTGGCGATCTCTTATCATAGCCTTTTTCGACAGTCTCTGGGCAGTATCCAGGAACGGATACTGCCCTTATTTTTATGTTTCGATTAACAAACTTATTTATTCTGGTAAGCCAAAGCCTGCTCTATAAAACCGAGGAAAAGAGGATGAGGCCGGTTGGGGCGGGATTTCAGCTCGGGATGAAACTGGCAGCCTACAAACCAGGGATGATCCGGCAGTTCGATCATTTCTACCAGCAGACCATCCGGTGACAGGCCGCTTATTATCAAGCCATGCTGCTGCAAAATATCCCGGTAGGCGTTGTTAATTTCATAGCGATGGCGATGGCGCTCTTCAATGTTATCCTGACCGTAGAGGCTGTGGGCCTTGGTACCGGTTTTCAGCTGACAGGGATAAACCCCCAGGCGCATGGTCCCGCCTTTTTGTTCAATACCCTTCTGGTCCGGCATCAAATCTACCACCGGATGGGGGCAGTTCTCATTAAACTCCGAGCTATTGGCGTCCTTTAACTGGCATACATCACGGGCAAATTCAATGACCGCACATTGCATGCCCAGGCATATTCCGAAATAAGGTATCTTGTTTTCCCGGGCATAACGAGCGGTAGCAATTTTCCCTTCTATACCCCGTTCGCCAAATCCGCCGGGAACCAGGATACCATCTACTCCTGCCAGCAGGGTTTCCGGTCCATCCTTTTCCACCTTTTCCGCATTAATCCAGCGAATATCAATATGGGCGTTATATTGAAATCCGGCATGCTTAAGGGCCTCTACTATACTAAGATAAGCATCGGGCAGATCCACATACTTGCCGACTATACCGATGGTTACCTTGCGGTTCAGACTCTTTATTCTGCTGACCAGTTCTCTCCATTCCGCCATATCCGCCGGCCGGCAGGTCAAGTCCAGTCTTTTGATAACTTGCAGGTCCATACCCTGTTCCGCCAGCATCAGGGGCACTTCATAAATGGACTCTGCATCCTTCAGCTGTATGACCGCTTCCCGGTCCACATCGCAGAACAGGGCCAGCTTGGCTTTGAGGTCCTCGGAAAGTTCATATTCTGTGCGACACACTAAAATATCCGGCTGGATACCTATGCTGCGCAGTTCTTTCACACTGTGTTGGGTGGGCTTGGTTTTTAATTCACTGGCGGCTCGTATATAGGGAATCAGGGTGACATGAATATACAATACCCGGTCCTTGCCCAGATCAAACTTTAACTGGCGAATTGCTTCCAGAAACGGCAGGGATTCGATATCTCCCACCGTGCCTCCGATTTCGCTGATAATAACATCCGGGTTTTCCTTCTTTTCCATAAAAGTAACCCGGTCTTTTATCTCATTTGTAATATGGGGAATAACCTGAACCGTCTGGCCTAAATAATCGCCGCGGCGCTCTTTGTCCAGGACAGCTTGATAAATGCGTCCTGTGGTGTAGTTGGCATAACGAGTCAGGTTAACATCTACAAAGCGCTCGTAGTGGCCTACGTCCAGGTCAGTTTCTGCTCCGTCCTCGGTAACAAACACCTCTCCGTGCTGGTAGGGGCTCATGGTGCCGGGGTCTACATTGATATAGGGATCAAACTTCTGCAATAAAACCTTTAATCCACGGCTTTTCAGAATACATCCCAAAGAAGCTGCGGTAATGCCTTTCCCCAGTGAAGAAACTACTCCCCCTGTGATGAATATATACTTGGTCAACTCTAGCCCCTCTCTTTCCCTTGTGTATACCTATCAAAAACCCAAATCTTTTGCAATTTTACCTTCTTCCCCGGCTATGGTCAATGCTCGGTAAGCTCCAGGACAATTACCTGCATAGCCTGAGGAAGCTCCTGGGCGGTAATTGTTAATTCCGGGCGTTTTACTACCTTTTCGTATTGAGAAATAAACTTTTCCACGGGGGCAACATCTACCTTGCCCTGGGGAGTCTTGTAGTGCATAGGAATAACTATGCTGGGCTTCAACTGGGTAACTATCTGTGCAGCCTCGGCCGCATCAACGGTGTAGCGGCCTCCTACCGGTACCATCAGGATATCTACCGGGCCGATTTTCTCCAGCAGGTCCTGATCCAGGAGGGTTCCCTGGTCTCCCATATGTACAAGATTTAGATTCTCAGCGGTAATTTTGTAGATATAATTGACACCCCGCTCCTGGCCTTGCTTCTTGTCATGATAGGAACGGAAACCCTGAACAGTAAAACCGCCGGCTTCTACCGGGGCAGTTTGGGCTTTAATAATACGAGGATTACCCTGCAGGTGCTCTACGGCGTTATGATCATAGTGATCATGGCTGACGGTAACAACGTCTACCGGTCCTTTCCAGGGGCGGTAACCGCTGCGTTCGTCGCAGGGGTCAGTAAGCAGGTATTGGCCCTGGCTCTCAATCAAAAATGAGGCATGCCCCAGATAACTGATCTTCATAACCATCACTCCTTAGCTTTTACCCGGTTTGTATCGTAAAACCAGTAGCCTTCCCCTTGATGGACCAAACGGTTGTCCAGATTGAGCCGGGTGTAAATAGAGGACAGGGTACGCTCGTCCTGCTTACGTCCCATCCGGTTGCTTATTTCCTTGATCAAGTCCAGGTAATACATGGGTTCCTGTTTTTCCAACAATATCTCCACTGCCCAATCCGCTTCACTGCGTTTTCTCTGGTGCATTACAAAAACCTCCTACATTTGCTCGGGCGCACTAACACCCAGTATTTGCAAAGCATTTTTTATAGTAATGCGTGTAACCTCCATCAGGAGCAAGCGAGCATCCTGCAGCTGCTGGTTTTCATTCAGCACCCGGTGATGATTGTAGAAACTATGGAATAATCCGGCCAGATCCAGAGCATACCTGGCGATACGATGGGGCGCCAGGGTGCGGGCCGCGATTTTTATCTCTTCCGGGAAATCAGCCAGCTTGCGCAGCAAGGCCAGTTCCTCTTCTTCCTTAAGCAAGCTGGTATCGATCTGATCTGCCGCACTCATCTGTACACCAGCAGCCTTGGCCTGGCGGAAAATGCTGCATATGCGGGCATGAGCATACTGCACATAATAAACCGGATTCTCCTGACTCTGCTGTTTGGCCAATTCCAGATCAAAATCAAGATGACTGTCCGGGCTGCGCATAACAAAGAAAAACCGAGCTGCATCCTTGCCAACTTCTTCAATCAGCTCATCCAGGGTGACGGTGGTTCCGGTGCGTTTGGACATCCGCACCAGATTTCCTTTGCGATACAGCCTTACCAGCTGCATAAGCACAATATCCAGCCGGTCGGGATCAATGCCCAGAGCTTGCATGGCTCCCTTCATACGGGCTACATGGCCGTGATGGTCAGCCCCCCACACATTTATTACCCAGTCGAAACCCCGCTGGAACTTGTTACGGTGGTAGGCAATATCAGCGGCAAAGTAGGTAGGCACTCCGTTAGCCCGCTTGACTACCTCGTCTTTTTCATCTCCAAAGAGGGTCGACTTAAACCAAAGAGCTCCTTCACTTTCATAGATAAAGCCCTTCTGTTCCAATTCCGCCAGCACCTGGTCAACTTCCCCGGTCTCATGGAGGGTTCTTTCATGAAACCAGACATCATATTGGATGCCAAAGTTGGCCAGGGTATTTTTTATATAGTCTACCTTTTCCTGCAAGGCGTACTCAACCAGGATAGAACGGCGTTTTTCCGGGGTCATGTCCACTAAATCTTTTCCGTAGTGGGCTATTATATGCTTAACGGTATCGATCACATCCTGACCGGCATAGCCGTTATCAGGAAAAGAAACATCATGGCCGGTCAGCTGGAGGTACCGGGCTTCCAGGGAATCGGCAAATATTTCAATCTGATTGCCGGCATCATTGACATAATATTCCCTTTCCACCTGATAACCAGCCCTCTCCAGTATGTTGGCCAGGCAATCACCTATAGCTCCTCCCCGGGCATTGCCCATATGTAAGTTACCAGTAGGATTAGCGCTTACAAACTCTACCTGTACTTTGCCCTTTGGGCCTGGATTGCAGCCATAAGCATCCCCCAGATTGTATATCAGCCGGGGCACTTCATACAGCCAGGCTTTGCTAAGAAAGAAATTGATGAACCCGGCCCCCGCTACTTCAATCTTTTCCAGCTGGGGATCGGGGTTTTGCTCCATGACACCTACCAGTATTTCGGCGATCTTCCGAGGTGCCATACGAGCCTGGCGAGCCAGCAGCATAGCTATGTTAACGGCAAAATCGCCATGTTCTTTTTCCCGCGGAACCTCCACCACAAAGTCAGGAATGGTGTCAACAGTCAGCAGATTGGCTTTTACGGCTTGGTTCACTGCATCGGTAATTTTATCTCTGATGGATTGCTGAATTGATTCAATCGGGTTCATCGCTTACCTCCTAGATCTGATGCATATATAATCCCTGTTCAAAAAGTCTTTACACGGTGAAACTTATGAACAGGGAACCGGTCAAGCTTTGCAGCAATGTTTTCATTCATGGTGGCCTTTTCAACTGGCGATATCCTGCTACAACTGTATTTTATTCATTCTCATAATTAAACCAGCGGTTAAAGTAATCCTGCATATCCCGGTGAGCTTCCTGCTGGATTACCCGCAGCAAGTCCTCAGTGGTGGCAATCTGGAATCGATAATTCGCCAGGTATCGGCGCAGAACCTGCTTGACTTTTTCCTCTCCTAATTCCTGCTCCAAACCCCACCAGAAGGACTCGCCTCCGGTATAAGCAGTGGAATAATAATCATCCCGGGAATACATGTCTTTTAGCTCCCTGGCCAGGTTGGTCTCGGCACCGGCAGCTTTGCTGCCTTTGGATGTCTGATCCTGCTGATTTAGGTATTTATAAGCTCCCCAGCTGGCCAGGCCTTCATCCAGCCAGGGTTCCCGCACCTGGTCATTGCCTACCAGGCCGTACCACCACTGGTGTGCCACCTCATGAGCCAGCAGGAAACGAGTATGTGTCCGGTCAGCCCCGGGCCGGAGCAAATCCTGGGAAAGGAATACCACCCCGGAATACTCCATACCGCGAAAACCCTGCATAGGTACAAATACTACCTTGAATTCCGGGTAGGGGTAAGAACCCCAGGTACAGGAGAAGAAATCCAGGATATCAATGGTCTCCTGCAGCACTGCGTCCAGCTCTGCCTGAACTTGATTCGGAGCATGGACAGAAAATGTATATCCCAGTTGCTGTTCTTCCCGAACCTGATACTGGTGAGCGATCACCATGGCAAAATCGCGGACATTTTCAGCGATCACCGTAATGAACTGCCGGCCAGTATCTTCTGCTATTGTCTCCACAACGCTCCCTGTTGATACCATACTATAGGCTTCGGGAATGTTCAAGCGCACCAGGTAATCAGCGCAATTGAAGCAAAAAGGATCACCAAAGGCTGAGTCGTAGGAGTTTCTCCAGCCCTGCTCATCATATACATTCAGGGCAGGATAAAAATGGCCCAGCATAAATACCCCGTCCTTATATCCATAGCGGTAGGACAAACGGGGTATGTACGCCTTCCACTTCATCTGGACAGTAATATCCTGACCGGGAAGAATTTCCTCAGTGGGAGTCAACTGCAGTGAAACTCCTTCTTTAATATAATCAACGGCCTTATAATTGACCAGAACTTCTTCAAATTCGATTCCCCCTGGTTCAAACCCGGCATAATAAGCAGCCGCCGGAGCAGGTGTGGATTTGGAGTTGCGAAAGGCATCCGGATAGATGGTAAACCAAAGTTCAGACAAAACCTGACCAGTGGTATTACTGGTGGTTAGTACAGTGGTACCATGCAAAGTCCTGGTGTTAATATCCAGGTAAAGACTCATCCGGTATAAAGTTTTTCCCGGTTCCGGGAATACGGAAGGGACTTCCGGCTGATTGTAGGCAGGCAAGGTAGCAGCAACTTGCGTGCTGGGTTCATTGCCGCTCCAAAAAAAGTAACCCGAACATATCAGCACAACCAGAATTGCTATTATCCAAAACTTTCTTCCCATGCTTCACCACTTTCTCATGCCCTACTGGAATCTTTTCCTCAGGTAAATACGGGACCAGGTTAATACAGGACCAGGTCTTCACGATAGTCCTTTTGCAGATCCTGCTCCAGGAAGTTCAGAAACCGCACCAGCATGGAAGCAGCTTCTGCCCGAGTTAAGACCTGGTTGGGATTCAAGCGGTTACTGGCATCGCCGCTGATCAAGCCAATTTCCCGGGCTACATAAACGCTGTCAATCGCCCAGTTGGGAATAGCCTGATCATCCACAAAGGTGGTGCGATACCCAGGAGTAGGCGCCATGTTTTCAAAGCCTAAGGCTCTGATCATAATAGTGATGGCCTGGGCTCTGGTCAAAGAATCCTCAGGTCCGAACTTCTTGTCGGCTATACCGCTGATTATTCCCTTTTCTACGCCATCTTTGATGTACTCGTAATAAGGAGAGCTGACGGATACATCCAGGAAGGGCGACACTTCCGGCATTTTGGTCCGGCTGCGGGTAGTCTTGCGGGTCTGTTCTTCCATAGATGCCCGCATATTGGCCCCTTTGACAATAGCCTTGGTAAATTCAGCCCTGGTCATGGGGGCATCCGGGGCAAAGAAAGCAGGCGTGCCTTCAAAAACATCCAGGGAATAAAGTTTCTCTATATCATCCTGAGCCCAATGGCCGGCTACATCTCTAAATTTGGGCACAACTAATCTTTCAATGCGCGGGGACATCTCCAAATTCAGCTCTATGGTCCCGCGCAGGCGGCTTTGGGATGCTTGTCCATTAATTATGCGCGGCAGATTGTAATCATAACGGGAATACATGCTCTGATTGGTTATACGGCTGTGCCCGCCGGAAAAACTGGATAGATTTACTTGATTACCAGCATATTTCAAGGTCTTGGTCATACTGTCGGTAGCCATTATGGATACGGTGCCCTGCCAGGCTACATCGGACGTGGTTTCTTCCCCTTCCTCATCCTCCTGGCTGACAATTCGTTCACAACTGATTACATACTCCAACTGCTGGGTCTCCGTCTTGCCCCAGAAATTTTCGTAGCCCACCATAGCTCCGCTGATATCCATGGTCACCTTGCCTTGATTTTTGTTGATTACATAAGTTTTACGGGCCTTAAGGCTGCCGGAATAATAATCTGAGGCTGGCCGGTTGTCGATGATATCCGAACGGGAGAATTGATAATCGCTTAATTCGTATCTATCCGATCCGATCTGAATTTTTTCCGAAAACTTTTCCACTTCCATCTGGGCAGTGGTCTGGCCTTTGTCGCTGTGCTTGGACAGGGTGGTCTTGTAAGTAACGGAGCGGTTAAGCTCGCCGGGATAATCAGGATCCGTGGAGGTCAGTTTCAGCCGGTAGGCAACGGTACGGCTGTCCTCCTTTTCGGTCACTTTAATGCTCACGTTTTTGCCGCTGCCAGTAAATTTGATGGGCACTCCGTTTACAAACACTACCTCTTCGTATTCATATTCATTGTTTACCCCTCCGCCAAAATCGGGAGGAGCGGCATAGGCATAAGTCCCGCATAGCACAAAACTAAACAGAAAACTCAACAGAGTTACAACCGGTACAATCTTTTTCATGTCACTCACCTTTGCCAAGTTGTTATAACACGATGACTACATGAGCACGAAAGTCACTGCGTACTATATAGAGCCGTTCACCGGGCTTAAGCTGATCAGCAGTAATGATTTCACCATTGCGGACAATCATGGCCTTGGCTACGTTAATGCGCAAATCAGTGCTTTTCGGCACCCAGGCTTCCCGCCGGCTGCTCCAGTCCCGGCTATCCCCCAGAGTCAGGGTCCAGCCTACCAGATTATCATCAACAATACCTGTGACCCGGCCGGTAGTTATGCGATCCCCACGGCCTTCAAATTCTTTCTGCACGGCCATGGCGGCAATACGGTCACCCTCGGTGTAAATCCAGGCAAACCAGTCTTCCAGGTTAAGGTCACGAGCCCGGTCTTCTCTTTCATCCACCACATAATCCCCGGCATAAAGTTCTTCACCGCTGATCAAAGTCTGGGTTTCCAGGTTATAAAAATCACTGTCCATATCATAATAGAGTTCCTTGTCTTCAGTGTAACGCTCCCACTCATGCTGGTTCAGCATATGGTACCTGTCCAGCCAGATGCGGTCCTCAAATATCTGATCAATGGTCCCGCAGTAGAGGAAATGCTGCCCCATGGCGGAATTATTAATGTCTTCGTTTAATATATAAACTATATTGGCCATGGCTGCTGAACTGCCGCTGCCATCAGCAACAATATAAACATCATCTCCGGGACTGAGAACATAGCGATCCTGCAGGCGCCCGTTTTTAATGACTATCGTACCTTCATTCAGTCTCAGATTACGGTGGCTCTTTAATTCCAAGCTCTCGGCAAACCAGTTGATGCTGTCAATTTTATCGGTGTACCCGGACTCATACTGGCTTTTGACAATGGCCCGGTCTACTGTTTCCCGCCCCAGTAAATTCTTGCTGATTAAATAGACGGTCTTGCCGCGCAGGTAGGTCCAGTTGCGCTCGGGGATCACCTGACCGCCATAATAAAGGGGAAGTCCCCGGGTATAGGTCAGGGAGTAATTGGGGGGAGTATCCTGCCACCGGCCATTATAGAAACGCTCTAGGTTGTCCACCAGTAAGCGGTTGGAGTAGGCATCCACAGAGGTCATCCGTCCCCGGTATATGTCTTTGACCTGAATGGAGTCCCCCTGCACCTCAATGCGGCTGATCACATCAGTATTGATATCATCAAAGAACAGCTTGACCCGGTCTCCGGTATAAAGAGTGCCGGCAGACACCGATTGTCCCTGGCGAAGTACGATGGTACCGGGCAGGAGGCGGTAGGTGAGACGGGACCCATCCTGAGAGCGGATTTCCAAAGAGTCACTGTTGATTTTGGTTATAACTCCTTTGCGCACCTTGCTGCCGGGATTAATAAATCCCAGCTGTGCAGTGGAATAGCCCTCCAGGGTGTGCAGCTGCCGGCCTTGAATAGTACCGTAAACTTCCATCCCGCTGTACAGATCGCTCCAGTTAACCAGGCGATCATCAATCATAAAGCGAGCCTGGGGGTGGACAGTCAGCACATAGCGCTGCCCCTCATAGGTTTCAATTTCAGCGGTTCGCCCCGCTTCTTCTGTATTATTTATCCTTATTAAGTATCCCTCTATGTAACCCTGTACAAAGGGTGACGCTTCCGCTCCCAGCGCAACTGGGCTGCAGAGTAAAATGGCTAAAATAACTCCCCATACGGTTTTGCGCAGCATAGGCTACCTCCTGCTTCCCATTACTGTATAGATACCCATTTGATTAATGGCCGCCACTGTAGTTCCAGTATTAACAGCAGACACCGGGACATAATTCCCGTAAAGGGAATCATACCGGTAAACTGCCGCCTGAGAAAGCCGGCGCAACTGGGCTTTTTGGATGTCATATTTTAACTCCAGGGTCATGGTTTGGGCCAGCCTCTCCAGGGCAGTCTGTTCTGCACCTTTGAAAAAGACAGCTTCTAACTGGTAGGGGGTGGACAGAATATTGCCGGACGATGCAGGAGGAGTACCGGTCAAAGGTGCTATCCGGAAGCGTATTCCCGCATCATCCCGATTCCGGCTGCTGTATACCTGAGCCGTATTAAAGGCCCGGGGATTAAATCTTAGCTGGAAATCTTTGCCTTGTATAACGATATCTGCACCACCACTGGCAACCACGCTGGCAGGAATAGCAACTGCCACCTGACTGCTGCCCGCCAGGTCGCCTTTGGTCAGATCGACCCAGAGGGTGGAGCGGGAACTATCCCGTCTGCCTATATTAACGTAGGCAGTAGTACCTTCTCGCTTGATTTCGGTTTTTTCACCTAGTTTACCGTCCTCATCGGGAGGACCCACTCTGGAACCGGTTTTCACCCAGTTGCTTTCCTGGGATGGCTTGGAAGAACCAAAATTCCCCACCGCTTTGATTATGAACCGGTAGCGGGTATTGGGTTCCAGATCATTAAATATATAAGAGGTAAGCTGGGTGGAACCGATGAATTCTTCCCGGCTTCCCCGCACTACGTATATTTCATATTCCCTGGCCCCGGCAACACCATTCCAGGACACTTTGATGGCTCGATCGGTTCGATTATGCTGGTCATGAATGATCTCGGCATAAACTTTGCCTTCGGGGGCAGGCAGTTCCGGGAGTTCGTAGGAAATATCTCCATAATTCTCACTGGCACCCTGGTCGGGGTTAACCACTATTAACCCCATAGTATCCAGTTTTCCTGGCGGAGTCTTTACCGTCAGGGTGTTCTCGTCAATAAACCGCACATCCGTGCCTGAACTTCCCGATTTCAGCAGGTAGGGATCCAGCACCTGACTGGTATAGCCGTTGTTGTCGGCAGTAGTTACCCGGTAGATGATATTGCCACCGGTATCAGAGGCAGCCTTTTCCAGCACCGGAGCAAAGACTACTTTGGCCCCCGGCATGAACCCGCTTCCCTTGATCTTTATCTCCTGCCCGCCTTCTACGGAAATTTCATTAATAGGCGTACTTTCCGCCGGGTCAGTAGGATCAACCACAGCGGTTACTTGAGGAGTGCTGATGTAGGTATAGTTCCCCGCGGGTATGCTGATTTGTCCATCGGGATTTTCCACTCTAACCGTCAGCGTACCGGGGTTATTAGGAGGAGTAGTAGCCCAGATGGTTTTATAATCAGCCACCTCCACAGCGGTAGCTTCCTTTCCGCCCACAAACACCTTCACAGATTTGTCACCATAGCCTTCCATAACCTTGCGGAAGTCCTTGCCGGCAATCTTAATACGGGTACCGCCGGAAGCCGGCCCCTTCACCGGATCTATTGCCTCTACTGCCGGTTCGGTTTCACCTTTGGTGAACTGCAGATAAATCTTGTCCTGGTCTTTGCCAGAGACCGGTTCGTCAGAAGCTGCAGTACCTCCGTCTTCATTTATAACCACTACCCGGTGCAGCTTGCCTATTTCACTTTCGGGAACCTTAGGCATGGTAAAGGTTAATTGGTCTGGTAAGGTATAGATAATCTGATCCGGGGTAATGGTAAATAGGTTTCCTATTTTTATAATGGCATTCTCCCGGAAGTCTGTACCAAATACTTTTACCTGACTTTCCCCCTGGTAATTCATGCGCAGTATTTTTACCTGCCGTCCCTCTATGTCAGTTAATACCGGGGCTTGATCATCCCTTGTAATATTGGTAATGCGCGGGTTGCTGTCCGGGTTGCGGTAGGTAAATGAGGCCTTGGCTATGGATCCATCCGGGTTGATAACTGACAGATCCACCTGTCCCACCGTATAGTACGGAGGAGTGGTAACCCGAATCTGATTGGCACTTACCAGCGTAGCCTCCGGAGCAAATCCCCGTTGTACCTGCAGGCGATAACCCTGCTTGTCCAAAATCAATTGCACCCGTACCAGCTCCCGGCTGCCATAAGACTGGCCCTGGCTGTCCTGAAGGTAACTGAGATCGATAAACAGATCGCTGCCGTCATAGGAGTAATCCTGCTGGTAAACCTGACCGACAACGGTTTGCAGCGACAGAGATAGATTATTGTCGGCAACATTGGCGTTATATTTAACTGTTAAGTATCCCCCAACATCCAGATTGCTGACCCGGCCATCTATGATGGTCCCGCTTCCTTCCAGGCTGCCAAAGCGCACCAGAGGCATGGTCTTTTTCTCTACGTTTTTATCAGTGCCCAATATGTTAATAGTGCCTTCCTGTAAGCCAGAGCCGTGGATTTCTACTATCTCGCCCCCCTGCCGGCGGCCTACATCGGGAATTACCGCCGTGATGCGAGGGCTGGAGCCTTTAAAGGTAAAGGGTTTGCTGTTGGAAACCCCGTAATCATTGTTAACTACGTATACAGATACGGTTCCCGGCTGGGAAGCCGGGGTTTTTACTACCAGACGGTTATTGCTGAAGTCGGTTACTTGGGCTTCATTGCTGCCAAAATATACCCGGGGCAAAACCTGAATCAGCTTTTTAACCTGGTCTTCATCATCCACTTCGTTTTTCAAATCCTGTAGATTGGACCACTTGCGCAAATCGTCCCACTGGCCGTTACCATTAATATCAGAAAAAGTATCCACACCCGGATCAAAGGCGAAGTTGTTGTTAACATCCTGGAAAGGTTCATATAAGCGGAAATCACGGCCCAGTATCTGGACATAATCGCCTCCCGCGGCTGTGCCTTCCGCAGGCACCAGGCTGTCAATAAACGGCTGGCTGGTGGGTACCACATAGGTAAAGCCTTCCGGCAACCCGGAACTTCCTCCGTCGGAAGGATTCAATACCACTACTGGTACTGCCTTGAAACCTACCCCCAGTTCTTTAGCCAGATCGCCTTTATAGGGCGGGACTTTGACCCGTATAGACTTCAAGTCAGGGCTCACTATAGTATCAGCTTTAGGGACCTCTACCCCATCTATAAATACCCGGGTCTGAATAGTATCAGTGCGTTCAAAATTTTCGCCGATTATATCGATGTAATAGCCGCCGGTGGTGGAACCCCGGTCAGGAATGATTTGTTCAATAACGGGAATACGCTGAGGGCTCAAGTAGAAGTAAAACCCTTCTTTTTTGGTAGCCCTTTTGGTATCCGGATTGATAACGGTAACATCATAATATTTCTGTACCTGTAAATTAGGAATGGTTACCAGAATCCGCTTGCCGTTGTCAACTACTTTGGCGCGATGGCCTACAATGTTACGGTCGCCGTCCACCCGGTAAGGAGTGAGAACATCCAGCACCAAGCCTGACCCGCTGCTGCCAGCTCCAGTTGGAGTTAAGGTTAATTGATCATTCTTGCCGTTATTGTCCAAATTCTTGCCGTTATTGTCCAAGGTAACGTCATAAATATTCCCGCTTTTGTCTGTGGCCATTATTTTGGTGCCGTCGTAGGCAAAAGTCCACTCTTGTACTCCATCAGTTAATACTCCTTGCCCGGAGGCGGTTTTCTTTACTATGTAATACTTGTTGTTGCTGTCCCGGAGAAGAATACTGAGATAATAGTCAGCCAGAACTAAACGGCCGTCCTCCACCCGCAGCAACTCCTCTCCTTGAGGAGCGGTATAGCCCTGGGGCTCAATTATACTGGTGCTGCCTTCTTTGTAGCGATATTCATTAATATCCTCATTGTCAAATAAGACCCGAGCTCCCAGCAGACGGTAAATGCCCATGCCGGAATCACTAGCTGTGGGGTCCGGTCCCAGAAAACCTTCCCCGTTGATTACCACCAGAGTGCCGATAGTCCCTTCGGAGGGGGATATACTGGTTATACGCAGGTCAGTCTGGGTCTTTACATAAATGAACTGGGCCGAATCAGCTGCTCCATCGGGATTCATAACTACCAGCCGCGTCTCTCCTTCCCGGCCAGGGGGAGCATCAAAGGTTATCAGCTGGGAGGAAGGATCTCGCTTGATGTTCTTAACTTCCAGGCCATCTATGAATACCCGAACTCCTACTTGGAAATTGGAGCCTTTTATCTGGACGCCTTTTTCACCTTCGGTGGGGACCACATGGGGCTCCACACTGTTAATAACCGGCCCCTGGTGCTCGTCCACAATTACAAAGCGAATCATATCTTCTTTCCGAATCGGGTAACCGTAGTCTCCAGTATCTTTCATGGGATTGGTGACCTCTAAAAAAGTGGCATTAATGCTGTCGCTACTGACCGAAATACCCGCCGGAATGCGAATTACTATCCGGGTGCCTACTTCCTTGCCCACAGTACCGTCAATTACGGTGCTGCCATTGAGCACTTCCATACTGGCTCCCTGAAATCTTTTCCAAGCTCCGCTGGCATCTTTTATCATTACATCCTCTGAGTTTTTCCCTTCCCGTTTTATGGTAATAGTTCCCCCTAAATTCACCAGGGGATAGTAAACATACTCAGTAACTGTTCCCGGATCGGTGAATTTATTTACCATGAAATCCTGACCAATTATGCTTATAACCAGATCTTCCCTAGTTTCGTATTGACCGCCCGCCTGCACTACAGGAATGCTGTTGGGAATAACTTCGGTAAAAGAGGGAGCAGTATAGCTTTTGACAAACAAATAGCCATTTTCCAATATGGCTTGTTCAATAAACCGATACTCCTGATCGGTTCCGGTTACTTTTAAGGTTGTAGTTAACTCCACCACCACATCCTTATAGGGATCATCCTGGATTTCCTGGTCATTTAATACGGGAGTCAAAACCCGCAGGTTGTCGTAGTAAGTGCTGAACTCCTGCTGATCCACAGGCTGGAACAGGGTATCTTCACCAATGAATACCTTTATGGTACGTTCAACCTGAACATTTTTGCTGGCTGTGCCCACACTATAAGTTCCGGTTCCGTAGTTGATAACTAGGGATTTATTATCATGCACCTGCATGCTTACTGTTTGGTCGGGGTCCATGGTCAGCCCATCTATCAGCAGTTCATTAAAATTCTGCCCTATGACGGTTACCTTATTGCTGTTTAAATTCGGCCCCTGGTTAGGTTCCACCCGCACTATCTGGGCAGCATTGCTGGCGCTGATCACCAGGAAGCTCCCTACGACCTGCTGCCATACAACCAGACTGCGCAAATCAGTCCCGGCTGGTGGATTGGTCAAACGATTGGTCAACACCACCTGGTAGGTTCCCGGAGTCAGGTTGGGAACTTTGACGGTAATAATATCATCAGCATTAACATTGCTCTGGTAATGATAGTGGGTGCCCAGATTGGCAGCATAATAGGGGTCATTTATATCCCGAAGGAAAAATACCGAACTTTCTTCTAAATGAGGGGCACGGAAATAAACGGTGGTTTGTCCAGCTACTCCTTTATTCGGGTACATCTCCAGTCCCGCAAAATTCCGCTGCTGTACTGCCCGAAACTGGTTTTGGTAGAGACGGCGGAGTGTAACCTTCCCGCTTACATTGGCAACGTCCTCTCTTACCCGCGTGAAAATAATATCGTGAAAACCGGTATCACCTGACAGGTTGCTAATAGTAATCGTATCAAAAGTCCTGTTGATGCTTCCGCCGTTAAATGAACCCTTTCCAAAAGTCAGATTGTCATTATTCAGATTGCTTCCCCGTATCGTCAATTGTGTAGAAGCTCCCATATTTACAACTTTGGGTTCAACACTGCTTATTGTGGCAAAATTGGAGTCATCGACAGCCACCGACACAGTACCGATTTTGATACCATCGCTCAGTAATATCGATTTCATTTCTGCACCGGTCAGTTGAAATTTGAGATAGGTGTCTTCGTTGGCCAGTCGCTGGCCCATCTCCTCACCTAATATTTTACTGCCGCCACCAGCCGTGGTACGAACCAACACCAGGGCATCTTTAAGTCCGCTGCCATCTATTTCGATAACCCCGTTTACAGTCTCCAACAGTTCATTATCGGTTCTTTCCACAAAAACATTATCGATTTGTATTGGACCTTCGGCCCAAACTTGGGGAGAATATCCCGGAAAACTCAATAGTAGCAATGCCACAGTCAATATAATTGATATGAGTGAACGGATCCTTTTCACTTAAGACCCTCCCGACATTTAATTCACAATTATGATTTTATTTCTCTTTTATCGGTTTTTATCCTGTTTCTCTTAAAAGGCGGGCGATGACAAGATACTCCTTCTACTCCCTCATGCGCTTTTTTTTGAAATTTTCCTGTTATACCGGTCCTACTTTTAAGCTTCATATGTAAAGGTTTAAGAAGGTTACATGGGCCTGTAATTCTATCGCTTTGAGAAAAGCTTGCACCATGTCCGCGGCATAAGGAGAACGACGTAGCTATCATCTGACAGTATTGCCTGCCATCCTCATGTGAAATTGCTTTGCTGCTCTCGCAACTGTCACCAGCAGAACAGGCCATATCGATTAAAGCCACTGTGCGCAGTTTTAGCAGGAGTATTAGGCTGGCGAGCGATGTACGACGAGTCGTCGCAACCCACTGCGCAACTGAGGGATGCGAAAGGGGCGGGAAACAGGCATGGGCCTTCTCCCTGTGGAGGCTAGTCCCCTGCTTTAGGGGGTGTCAAAACCGCCAGTTGCTTTTCGATCAAGTCCAGGGATTCCTGGAGAGCCACTACTACCAGAGGGTCGAAACCGGATCCGGTGGCTTTTTGGATAGCCTGGCAGGCCAGCCGGGAAGGCAGTCTGTTTTCTTCCGGAGCCAGGGCGGTCAAACCGTCAAAAATGTCAGCCACTGCCAGGATGCGCGCTAAGAGAGGAATATCCGTCATCTTTCTTCCCTCCGGGAAGCCGCTGCCGTCGTATCTTTCATGATGATACCGGACAGCCTCGCGGAAAGAATCCCATTCATCTCCTGCCGGGAACGCTGCCGCTCCTCTGTCAGGATGATCTTCATCACCACCCTGGGATAATGAGACTCTTCCTATGTCATGCAGCAGGGCAGCATAGTGCAAATCTCTTCTTTCCCTTTCATCCAGGCCCAACTGCTGCCCCAGGATATCGGCAATCAGAGCCACCCTTTCTCCGTGCCCGCTGAATCCTGGCACCTGGTCCTCCCTGGCTTTTACCGCGGTAAGCAGCAGTTGATTTAGGAACTGTTCCTGGTTGTGCTGCTTGTTTAACCGGGTGAGTATCTGAGCAGCAATAGCAGCGATAGTGCTGACGTTCTTCTTATCTTGAACAGGCAGCCCAGCTGGATCATGTTTCTGCTTCCAACACAAAAATATTTGGCTGGATTCCGGAGATGAGCACTTTACCGGCAGGGCACACCAATCCTCATCTTCCCTGGTAATCACCTGCAATTCGGAATTGGTTTCAGCAAGTTTAAACAAATCTTCCCATCCGGCTATGTCTTCCGACGGTGCAGGGGAATTGGCTTCCAACACCTTTACGGCAGTTGCTTTTCCGGCCAGCACCCGGTGCAGGGCTAACTCGAGGTTTTTCACCAAATCCGGATATGAGTCAGCCTTATGCAGGTCCTGCAGAGCCCTTACCAGAGCTTGCTGGTTGGCCAGGTAGTCCTGCTGTCTTTGCCCCAAGGCCAGCATATAAGTAAACCCAACTCCAGCTGCCAGGATAACCAGAGCCACCACCCAGAAGGGCACCCAGCCGTTCAGTATTACTGCGGCCAGCAATGCCGTAATAATAAAGCCGCTTATCACTAAATGCCTTTCCTGCATTAAAATCCCTGCCTGACCTGAAATTTCATCCTAATACAGTTTACCATACAATAGCTGAATCTATAGTTAGCTGATCTTTGATAATTAAGCCGAAAATGGTTCATGCTACTAGCAGACAGCAATCGTCGCCTGGACAGCAGGCCTGTTGAATGAGATCGCCACGTCGCTTCGCTCCTCGCGATGACACAACGCAGTCATTTTCACAGCAAATTGGAGGAGGTTATGTTTCAGTGGATAAAAAGCATGTAAACTTGCTGGTGTTCAGCGGAGATTATGACAAGGCACTGGCAGCGCTGATCCTGGCTAATGGAGCCCGGGAACTGGGCATGTCAGTCACCATGTTTTTTGCCTTTTGGGGATTGATGCTGCTGAGGGATCCGGAAAAAATGAGTCTGGAAGACAAAAGCATCTATGAGAAGATGTTTGCGGCAGTAACCCCCAAAGGGCCGGACCAGCTGCCTTTATCCCGCATGAATATGAGCGGCCTGGGCAAATACATGCTGGTGGAAATGATGGAGGACTCCAGCACCCCCCAGTTAGCAGACTTTTTGCAGGGTGCCCGCAAAAAGGGAGTTACTTTTTATGCCTGCAAGCTGTCTTTAGAGGTTATGGGCTTAAACCCCGAAGAACTGCTGCCGGAAGTCAAAGTAATCGATGTCAAGGAGTACCTGCAGGATGCAGTTAATGCCCACCTGGAACTGTTTATCTAGCTGGCTGCACCTAACAGTGACAAAAATATTAGGTGTACATAGTATAGATTAAACACTTCCTGAGGTGGGATAAACATTAAACAGCGGGGTTTTCCCTTCCAAAGCTTTCGCCGCCAAATTATCGGAGCTGACTGCCTGGTTCCTACCAGGCGCAGCCGGCAGGCTCCCTATATTCATTTTGATAACGCGGCCAGTACCCCAGCCCTGCACCCAGTAGTTGACCGCCTGGACGATTACCTGCGCTGGTATTCGGGTGTTCACCGGGGAACCGGCCACAAATCACAATTGTCGTCTTTTTATTACGACAAAAGCCACGAAGTTATCGGGCGTTTTGTAAAAGCCGACCTGGACTGGGACACCGTCATTCTTACCAAAAACACCACTGAATCAATAAACAAATTGGCTCACCGCTTTCCCTTCCAAAGGGGGGACATAGTTATTGCCACCGAAATGGAGCACCACTCCAATGACTTGCCCTGGCGTTTTCGTGCCCGGGTGGAATATGTGCCTGTCGATGAAAAGGGCTGTTTGCAAACAGTTATACTGGAGCAGATGCTGAAGAAACATTATCCTCATACCAGGCTGGTGGCGGTCTGCGGGGCTTCCAATGTAACCGGGCATATTAACGACATACATTACCTGGCAGCCCTGGCCCATGAATACGGGGCTCTTATCCTGGTGGACGGAGCTCAGTTGGTGCCTCACCGGCCGGTTGATATAAAACCCCATGATGACCCAGCCCATATTGATTTTTTAGCCTTTTCCGGCCATAAGATTTATGCTCCTTTCGGCTGCGGTGTTTTAATCGGCCCCCGTCATTTTTTCCAGCAGGGTAATCCTGATCAGACGGGAGGAGGAACAGTATCCCTGGTTACCAAAGAACAGATTATCTGGGCCGGACTGCCGGACCGGGAGGAAGCTGGCTCTCCCAATGTACTGGGGGCCCTCCTTCTGGCTGACACTCTCCAATACCTGCAGCAATTAGGTCTGGAAAGAATGGCCGCTTATGAAGATGAACTTACCTGTTATGCCCTGGAAGCCTTATCTTCTGTCCCCGGCATAATCATATACGGATCCCAACCCCGGGTGGGAGTAATCACTTTTAACCTACCTTCCTTTCCCCACGCCCAGCTGGGCAGTATCCTCTGCCATGAAGGAGGCATCGGGGTAAGAACGGGCTGCTTTTGCGCTCAGACTTATGTGCGCAAGCTCTTGGGCCTCAACACTGAACAGCCTTTGTCATACTGGTCACAGAAGAGTCCTGCCCATTGGCCGGGCATGGTCCGCATCAGCTTGGCTGCTTACAATACCCGGGAGGAAATTGACCGGCTGGCTGCTCTTCTGCGGCAAATTGCAGATAATGCCAATTACTACAAGCATCTTTATCCCTTTAGCCATCACCAGCAGGAGTATCTGCCCCCCAAAAGCCATCACTATGACTGGAGGAGCTATAAGGCATAACTATTACTAAAAGTATCACCCGGCGAAATATGTATTTCCTTGCCTGATAGTCGAGCTGATGTTACATTATGTATATATATGTATATATGTATAGATATCCGCCGGTTATAGCCTAGCATTAAAGCAATATTCCTGGATCAGATGGTAACTGGTGTCTCAGTCAAGCATGGCATTTGACATTGGGGGGAGGGATACCTGAGTGAACCAGCAGGAATTTCTGCAGGCGCTGGAACTTGAGCTGGATAAAATATCCCACTTAGATAAAAGCCAAAAAGTCGAAATTTTAGATGCTCACCGGGAGTTGTTCCGCCTGGGTATGGAACAAAGCCGAACTGAAGAAGAGATCGCCGCCAGTCTTGGCACTCCCCAGGCTATAGCCCGCTATTACCAAGCCCACCAACTGATAACCCTAGCTGAGCTGGAAGCATCTTTTCTTAACCTATTTCGCGCCATAAAAGCAGTATTAAAACTGGGAATTGCCAATCTCGTGCTGGTGCTGGGTCCGGTTCTAGGCGTAGCCGGAGCCATGACTGCCCTGCTGGCTGCTGGTTTAGTTGTCAGCTGCAGCGGACTTTTCCTGTTGATCGGAGTCATAGCTAATCTGATTCAACCGGGAATAGTACATATATCAGATTTATGGTACAGCGACAGCCTGACCGCCGCAGCTACTATTTCCATGTCCATAGGCTTGGCTGCTTTAGGCATGCTCTTCTTAATCGGGGATTATTACCTGTGGCGTATCCTTTATCGCGGGACCTTAAGATACCTGCGTTTGCGCTTGAACCGGAAGGAGGATACCTATGCCCAGTGACAGGCAGATGAAGCGCATAATCCTGTGGCTGATTATAATTATATTCATCAGCTTTTCTGCAGCTATCGTCCTTTTCATCCTCAGCGGGGATACCTGGTTCACCGCTGCTTGGATTGATGACGGTTTCTCTCTTACAGGATTGCTCGGTTATGACATCTTGCCTTAACATGCCTGCAATTGGCCCGCCGGGAAAAATCACCCTATTGCTGTAATTTTTTAGAGGATTCTGACAGGTATCAGGCGAATAAAGGTAAAAAAATAAAAAAACGGCAGTATAGGAGAATAAGCACATAGAGAAATACACTATTTACGACCAGATAGCCGTGGAGGACATTGGAGTAGAACTTAACAGCAAGCTGTACAAGAGTTTCCTCACGATACTTCCTAAGATGGCCGCCTTGTTTACTGATCGTACCGTGGGTTTTTATGCTACTGACCGGGAAAAATTTTTAATGAAAATTGATCCTTTGAACCGGGTTTCTTTTGTCAAACCTGGACAGCCCTTTGCCAAGGGCGGGGCAGCTGACTATGTCATTGAATCCCGCCAGCCTTTTGTCGTGGAACTAGGAGCCGAGGTATACGGGCTGCCTCTGCGGGTAAGCTGTTTCCCCATTTTTGATGACGATACCGGCGAAGTGATTGGCACTTTTGACATGGTAATCACCCGCCACAATGCGGAAGCTGTAAAGGAGATGGCAACTTCATTTGCCAACGGTTTGACAGAAATCTCCGCAGCTATACAGCAAACCGCTTCCAGTGCTGCCAGCATTAATGCCAGCGAACAAAGACTAAATGAACATATCGCCGACATTCAGCAGTCAGCCAGTGAAATTATCACTATTCTGGCCAGTATAAAAAGCATTGCCGATCAGACCAAAATGCTGGGACTGAATGCTGCTATAGAGGCTGCCCGCGCCGGTGATGCCGGTCGGGGTTTTGGCGTGGTTGCGGAAGAGATTCGCAAACTTTCGGAATCCTCCAAACAAACGGCAGAGGGAATAGGCAAGCTGACCAGAATAATTGAAGAAAAAATAAGCATTGCCAGGGAAAGCTCCATGGCAACCGTACAGGCATCTGAAGAACAGGCGGCTGCCAGTCAGGAGATTTCCGCCAGTATTGAAGAACTTCTGACCATCGCTCAACGGCTTAATGAATTAGCAGAAAACATTTAAAATAAATAAGTAGGTGCTGCAATCAGTGCCCACAATGTTAGGCAAAAGAATTGAGGTGAAAGCATGAATTTTACTCTTCCCGAATTGCCCTATGCTTACGATGCTCTGGAACCGTACTATGATGAACAGACGGTTCGCATCCATCACGACCTGCACCATAAGGCTTATGTTGATGGCCTGAACAATGCTCTGGCCAAACTGGCCGAAGCCCGGGAAAAAGGCGATTTTTCCCTTATCAAGCATTGGGAGAAAGAGCTGGCTTTCCACGGTTCCGGTCATGTCCTGCACACCCTGTTCTGGGAAAATATGACCCCGAAGAGTTCCGGCAAGCCCGGCGGCGAACTGCTGCAGCAAATTGAAAAGGATTTTGGCAGTTTTGAGGCTTTCCAGAAACAGTTCAGCGCTGCGGCGGGAGCAGTGGAAGGATCGGGCTGGGCAGTCCTGGGCTGGCAACCCCAGTTAAGTAAGTTGTTGATTACCCAGGTGGAAAAACACCAGGATTTAACCGTCTGGGGCATAGTTCCCCTGCTCATTCTCGATGTTTGGGAACATGCTTATTATCTCAAATATCAAAACCGCCGTGCTGAATGGATAAATGCCTGGTGGAACATAGTTAACTGGGAGGTTGCGGAAAAACGATTTTCCGCCGCTCGTTAAAACCAATTCAGCAGCGTGAGAGAGAACTCGGAGGAATCCGGGTTCTCTCAGCGTGTCAAAAAGCTTATTAATAGTTGTACGTTCGAGATTGCCACGGCACTTCGTGCCTCGCAATGACACATATGATGGGCTTTTGGTTATGTCATCGCGAGGAGCGAAGCGACGTGGCGATCTGTTAACTCGCACCGTTAGTTGCCACGGAGATTGCCACGCGCTACGCGCTCGCAATTATCACGTGAAGCACAGGCCACGATGAATGAAAAGTCCTCTTATATGTCATTGCGAGCCCCTGAAAGGGGCGCGGCAATCTCATTCGTCTATCTGTCTCCCCGTTGGAGATTGCCACGCGCTACGCGCTCGCAATGACACAATTGGGAGCTATTATCCCAGCCATGACATACTAGGGAAGCCGTTTTCACAGCAATGACACAAGACTATTTTCACAGCAATGATTGATATGAAGACTTCATGAGAATGGCTTTTTTACTTGGACACTAGGCTGGCGGTTTGATCCGGGAAAGTGAGATGGAGTACTACTTCGTCTCCTATTTGGCATCCTGCCTTGGAGAGAAAATAAGATACCGTTTTCTTGGCCAGGAGAGGATCATTGTTCTGCTGGCTCAAGTGAGCCAGGAACACATGCATGGTTTCACTGCGTTTCAGCCGGCTCAGTACCTTGCCGGCGTCATGATTGGACAGGTGCCCTTTATTGCTGCGAATGCGCTGCTTCAAATAAGGAGGATAAGGCCCCCGGTGCAGCATTTCCAAATCGTGGTTGGACTCTAAAATCACCACCTGGGCATTGTGCAGGGCATTCTCCACCTCGGGGGTAACCACCCCCAGGTCGGTAGCCAGGACACAGCGCTTCTTACCATAGGAAAAAGCAAATCCGACCGGATCAGCCGCATCGTGAGAGGTAGAAAAAGGCTCTATCCATACTCCTTTTATTTCAAAGGCACCCTGGAAGGAATTACAGCAGTGCAGCGGCAAGCGATGGAGACAAGGTATGTATTCCCAGGTTTTCTCCCGGGCATAAACTGGTATCTGATGGCGCCTGACCAGTACATCCAGGCCATTAATGTGATCCCGGTGCTCATGGGTTATTAAAATACCGTCCAGATCCGCTGCTCGAATGCCCAGCTCGGCCAGTCCCCGCTCAATTCTGCGAGCACTGATGCCGGCATCCACCAGCAGCCGGGTTGGTCCGAACTTCAGCAATACCGCATTGCCGGTACTGCCGCTGGCTAAAACATGTACCTGCAAAACTGCTCCTCCATCTATGTAAATCCTTCTGCTCCATTATACTTTATCTGCCCTGGGAAAGGATAAAAAAGTATTGCCTTAAACCCCTGCCAGGTACTATTATTAAGGTAAACTAAGTAAGCTATTATCATGTATCCAGTTTACCTAGGGAGAGGAGATCGTTTATGAAAAAAAAGGCTCGGGCTGTAGTCGCAGTGTTGCTCATAGCTGGGTTGGGATATTGGGGGTACACCTATTACCGGTCAACCCAGCCGGATACTATCAAAGCCACCGGTACCATTGAAGCCACCACCGTAAACGTGACTGCTCGCCTCAGCGGCACCCTGGAGACTATAGCGGTCCAGGAAGGCGATACCGTCAGCGCCGGACAGCTGATCGCCCAGCTTTACCGCAGTGATCTGGTAGCCCAGGCGGAGCGGGATGCTCTGGGGGTAACTGCCGCCGAGGCCAAGCTGAATGATCTTTTGGACGGATCCCGCCAGCAGGAAATTGAAGCCGCTGCTGCTCAGGTGTCTTTTAAAGAAACTGTCCTGCAGAAAGCCCGCCAGGATTTATCCCGGGCTGAATCCCTTTTCCAGGCGGGAGCTCTTTCCCAAGAAGAACTGGAACAAGCCCAGCTGAAAGTGCAGCAGACGGAAACCGAGCTTAAAGTAGCTCAATCCCAGCTTAACCTGCTCCATGCCGGCAGCCGGCCGGCGGTCATTGAAGCTGCCCAAGCGGAGGTAGAACGCAGCCGCGCCGTATGGCAGGCCAGCCAAGCCATGCTGGAAGACTTAAAGCTGATCTCTCCCCTCAATGGTACAGTAGTAAGCCGCAATTATGAACCGGGTGAATATGTAACTGCCGGGGCAGCGGTAGTAACCGTAGCCGACCTCAGTTCCATGTGGATTAAGGTTTATGTCCCCACTGTTGACTTGCCTAAGATTTACCTGGGTCAGCCGGTGGAGGTCACCGTAAGCGGCAGTAACCGCACCTTTGCCGGAACCGTTTCCCACATAGCCACTCAGGGAGAGTTCACTCCCAAAACCATACAGACGGAAAAAGAACGAGCCAATGTGGTATATGCGGTCAAAATCTCCCTGGACGAACCGGACAACATCCTTAAACCCGGTATGCCGGCAGATGTTACCTTTTTGCAGGAGTAAACCCATGATCAGAGTAAAAAAGGTTTCCAAAAGATTTTCTTCTATCCAGGCCCTGGACCGGGTCAGCCTGCAGGTCAACCGGCAGGACATTTTCGGACTGATCGGACCTGATGGTGCCGGCAAGACTACCCTTATGCGCATTATCTGCGGCCTGATGCCTCCTGATGAAGGCCAGGTCTGGATCATGGATCAGGCTCCGGGGGAGATTGACCGGCAAAATTTAGGTTATATGCCCCAGCGGTTCAGCTTGTACCCGGATTTAAGCGTTCGGGAAAACATAGAATTCTTCGGTTCCCTTTACAGCCTATCCCGGAAGGTTATACGCAGCCGTGCCGAGGAAATTCTGGAAATTACCGGTTTATCGCCCTTTACCGGTCGTCTGGCCGGCAGCCTGTCAGGCGGCATGAAACAGAAGCTGGCTTTAACCTGCGCCCTGATTACCCGGCCGGCTCTGTTGGTTTTGGATGAACCAACCTACGGAGTGGATCCCCAATCCCGTCAGGATTTCTGGCGCATTCTCTACCAGTTGAATCACCAGGGTATGACCATTATGGTTTCTACTCCCTATATGGATGAAGCGGAATTATGTACCCGGGTGGCCTTTATAAATCAGGGACACATCCTGGCTTGCGACACCCCCCAAAATCTGAAGGCACCCTTCAGCCAGCGGGTTCTGGAGGTACGTATTCCCAGTCAGGATCCCCGCCTTTTCGACAACCTGGAGGAAGTGGAAGACGCCTCTTTCTTTGGCTATAAATA
Source organism: Syntrophomonas sp. DTU018 (assembly GCA_001513155.1). Taxonomy (GTDB): domain Bacteria; phylum Bacillota; class Syntrophomonadia; order Syntrophomonadales; family Syntrophomonadaceae; genus DTU018. The sequence goes on along the minus strand of LFSR01000037.1, from coordinate 3,027 downwards.
CCGGCTGGTAGTCAGGGATGGTACTCGTGGACAGAAGGCCGTACAGTCCTACCTGGCTGCCCGCGGTCTGGCTGGCGTTATCGAGCCGGTTTCACCGGCAATGGAAGACCTTTTTGTGATAATGACCGGGAGGGATGATTGATATGGAGTATGCGGTGATTACCCAGGATCTCACTCGCTGTTTCGGAAATTTTACTGCCGTGGACCAAATCAATCTAGCTATTCCTACCGGACAGGTATGCGGCTTTTTGGGCCCCAACGGTGCCGGCAAAACCACGGCTATGCGTATGCTGTGCGGCATACTGGAACCCACCAGCGGTTCCGGCCAGGTACTGGGATACGATATTGCCACCCAGAATGAGCTCATCAAGCAGCATATCGGCTACATGTCACAGAAATTCAGCCTTTATGATGACCTCACCGTAACGGAAAACCTGGACTTTTATGCCGGTCTCTACAGCTTGTCCGGTGCTGCCAAGGGCAAGCGAATCCAGGAGATGATAGAACTGACTCAGCTGAAGGAACGAAAAGATCAACTGGTCGCCACCCTCAGCCTGGGATTCAAACAGCGCCTGGCTCTGGGCTGTGCTTTAATATCTCATCCCCAACTGGTTTTCCTGGATGAGCCCACCAGCGGGGTGAGTCCCGCCAGCCGCCGGGCATTCTTTAACATTATCCAGGACCTGGCTGCCGGTGGTACTACCGTTATTGTCACCACCCATTTTATGGAGGAAGCGGAGCGGTGCCACCAGATCGCCTTTTTTTCCCGGGGGAAACTGCTGGCTTTAGCCTCCCCCGATGAACTGAAAAAAACCACCCTGGAAGGGATATTGCTGGAGTTGATCCTGCCCGATCCTCTGGGCGTAATAGATAATCTGTCGAAACTGCCCTATGTTAAAAGCTGCAGTGTGCACGGCGCCAGCCTGCACGTGCTGGCAGAAGATGAGTCCTGCATCCAGCAGTTGGCTGCTTATATTGGCGTACAGCCCAAGGTAATTACTCCTACTCTGGATGATGTATTCATTGCTCTGGCTAAACGCCAGGAAAGCGAGGTACCCGTATGAATCGTATTGCTGCTGTTATCCGCAAGGAATTTATCCAGATGCGCCGTGACCGCATGACCCTGGGGATTATTTTCATGATACCCCTGGTACAGCTGCTGTTGTTTGGTTATGCCATCCAAACCGAGGTCAAGCATATTCCCACCGTGGTGTTTGATCAATCTCTCTCGGCAGAAAGCCGGGATTTGACGGAAGCATTCTCCAGTTCCGGCTACTTTGACATAGTAGCCTCCGCCAGCAGTTATGAAGAAGTCAACCGGATGATTGACAGCGGTGAGGCCAAAGCAGGGATTATATATCCTCCTGACTTCGCTGCCAGTTTGAAACGGGGGGAACCGGCCCAGGTGCAGGTGATTGTGGATGCCAGCGACAATATGGTATCCAATCAGGCCATAGCTATTGCCAATTCTATCGGCTTGCTGAAATCCCAGCAGATATTGATCGAAAAAATGCCCTCGGCCAGCCTCCCTTACGATATTCGGGTGCGCCCCTGGTACAACCCGGATGGGATCACCGCTTACTATATGGTGCCGGCTATACTGGGCATAATCGTTACCATGACCATGGTTATCGTGACCGCCCTGGCCATAGTCCGGGAAAGGGAACGGGGCACCCTGGAACAGCTGATAGTCACCCCGATTAAGCCTTTTGAGCTGATGATCGGGAAAATAGTCCCCTATATCGCCCTGGGCTACCTGCAAATCACGGTAGCTTTGCTGGTGGGAGCTATATTTTTTCAAGTACCTATACGGGGAAGCCTGCTGGAGCTTTACCTGCTGACCCTGTTTTTCATAACCGCCTCTTTGGGTCTGGGATTGATGATTTCCAACATAGCTCAAAACCAAATGCAGGCTTTCCAGATGGCATTCTTTGTCATGCTGCCCAGCATACTCCTGTCCGGGTTCATATTCCCCCGGGAAGCCATGCCCCAGGTAATTTATTACATCAGTTGCCTCATTCCGATTACCTACTATCTGGATATTATCAGAGGAATCATGCTGAAAGGGATTGGTTTCCAGTACCTGTACGGCCAGGTAACGGTTTTGCTGGTGTTCTCCCTGGTATTTCTGGGAGTAAGTACGGCCAGGTTTAAAAAGAGAGTAGTTTCTTAGAGAAAGGAGAAGCCTATGGGAATTAAACAGCGCATTATGACCGCCGCCCGCCAGTTGATGGCGGAAAGGGGCTTTAAAGGTTGGACCATGGATGAACTGTCCGCCCGGGCTCAGGTCAGTAAACGCACCCTGTACCGCTACTATGCCAGTAAAGAAGCCCTTATTGAGGCGGTAATCGATGATTTTTTAGCCAGCATGGGGGTTCTGTTCGAACAGTTAATAGCCTCCGGGGCTGATCTGAAGCAAATAATCGGTACTATACTGCCCCAGCTTTTGGACAAGGGCAAATTCGTAACTTCCCCCCGCAGCCTGGAGGACCTGCGCCTTCTTTACCCCCATCTGTGGGAAAAAATAAATGCTTTTCGTACCGAAAGAATACAGGTTGTTGCCCACCACATATTGCAAAGTAATCCCGCTTCACCCATATCCAATATTGATCCGCGGGTTTTCACTGCCATTATAACGGCTTCTGTTCAGGCGGTAGTCAATCCCGACTTTATTCTGGAAAATGGCTTGACCTTTGAAGAAGTTTGCACCCAATTTGTCCGCTTTTACCAGGCTGTGTTTAACCTATCCCTGGACTAGCTTTTCCTGCCGCCTGCAAGGTTAGATCCATCTGTTCCTGGCGGCCGTATTTCTTCATAACTTGCTTAAAATCATCCAGTCAACAGGTTTAGGCGGTTTTTCCCGTAAAAATAGAGCAGGAGATCTATTTTTTTTGTTTAATTAGTTAAAACATATCTGCCAGTATTTTCAAGGGGAGGGTGGTAGCTAAATCACTTATAATGATATTTGAGACTTTTGCAAACTGGCCAGCCCAGGAAAATTGGGGATTTGTTTTTGATAAAAAAGGA
>LFSR01000018.1 GCA_001513155.1 Syntrophomonas sp. DTU018 | reverse complement strand
CTTCTTTGAACCAAGCCCGCGCTAATGTCATCGCGAGGCACCAAGTGCCGTGGCGATCTCATATTACCTTAATGTCCTGTAGCGGAAGCTAAATCTTTCGCTGCGATTAGGTGATGGGCAATTTTTCAGCAATTATGACCCACATATAACAACGGCTTAAGACACACTCACATCTGGTCCCTGAGTATTACTGCCTTTGTTAAAGCGGGCACTGATTTTCCGGCCCCAGTCGTCAAAGATGCTGTAAACCACCGGCACCAGGACTAGAGTAATCAGGGTTGAAGCCAGGAGACCGCCGATAACTACCGTAGCCAGGGGAGCTATCAGCTCAGCACCTTCCCCTAAACCAATGGCCATGGGCAACATGGCTAAAATAGTGGTGAAAGCAGTCATCAATATCGGCCGTAAGCGTACACGCCCAGCTTCAACTATAGCAGCATTACGTTCCATACCCCGTTCCCGCAGTTGCTTCAGGTAATCCACATACACGATGGCATTGGATACGGCTATACCCACCAGCATAATTACTCCTATAAAAGCAGTTATACTGAAGGCCCGGCCAGTAACCAGCAATCCGAAAACCACTCCGATAATACAGGTAGGAACAGAGAACATGATAACAAATGGATTAAAGAAGGATTCATATTGTACCGCCATAACTGAATACACCAGCAGTATGGCCAGTAACAAGGCTATCGCCAAGCTGGCGAAGCTTTCCATCATTTCTTCGTTCTCCCCGCCGTAGCTTATTTCATAGCCAGCGGGCAGATTCATTTGGGCTACACGGGCTTGTATATCGGTCATAACACTGTTCAAGTCACGGTTAAGGAGTTCAGCGCTAACCTCGGCCTTACGCACCTGGTCTTCCCGGATGATTTGCACCGGACCCTGGGCTAATTCAAAAGTAGCAATCTGGGAAAGTTTAACCACCGCTCCCTGAGCAGTAAGAATAGTCATGTTGGTCAGGTAATCCATATCATTATAACTTTCCGAGGCATAAGATACGCGGACATCGATTTCCTCGCCTTCTACCTTGTAGCGAGTTGCCACGGTTCCGTCCATAGCACTTCTAATCTCGCTGGCTACCTGCATGGGAGTCAAACCATAGGCCGCTGCCCGGTCCCGGTCTATTCTGATCTGCACCTCCGGGTTACCGTCAGTCAGGGAGGAGGTCACCTCCCGGGTGCCGGGGGTAGACCGTACTATGTCAGCCACCTCAGTGGAAAGTTCTTTCAGCACATCCAGGTCATCACCGCTGATCCGTACCACCACCGGAGATGAGCTTCCAAAAGAACTGGTGGCGTCCATTACGGAGACAGCAACTTTGGTACCTGCCAAACCGGCCAGCTGCTGGCGCATATCCTCCGCCACCATCTCCACTCCCCGTTGCCGCTCATTCTTAGGACAGAGCTTGACATAAAGAATGGAAGTATTAGTACCTCCACTGCCGCTACTCATCATCATAGTACCCGCTGACCCCACGCTGGTGAATACCAGTTCCACTTCCGGTATATCCAAAAGCCGGTTTTCTACCTGGCGAATAACCTCATCAGTATCCTCCAGGGTACTGCCTTTATCAGTCTCAATGCTAACTGAGATTTCACCCGAGTCGGTAGCGGGCATGAATTCAGCCCCCACCAAAGGTATAGCTGCCAAGGACGCCACCATCAAAAGGGTAACAATGATGATCACCCGGCGGCGCCGGTTCAGACAAGCCTGGATTAAAACCTTATATCTTTCCCCTAAACTATCTATCCACCCGCCAAATTTCTGAGTGGCATTATAGATGCGTCCGCTGCCTTCCGTAATTCTCTGCATCGATTTGTCAGTTAATATGCGTGACGACATTAACGGTATAACGGTTAAAGCTACGAACAGTGAACATAATATGGCGAAAGATATGGTCATGGCCATGGGAGCAAAAATAATAGAAGCCAGCCCTTCCACAAAGACCATGGGCAAAAAGACCGCAATAAAAGTCATAGTAGACGCGATTACCGCGCTGCTCACTTCCGAAGCACCGGTGACAGCAGCCTCCATGGGGGGTAAGCCCAGACTACGGTGGCGATAAATATTTTCAAATACCACAATGGAATCGTCAACAATACGTCCAACCCCCAGAGCCAATCCGCCCATGGTTATTAGGTTTAGGGTGGTACCGTAAAAATACATCAGTATAAAGGTGGCAATAATGGACAGGGGTATAGCCGTAAAAATAATCAAAGTACTGCGCATATTGCGCAAAAACAGGAACAATACCAGTACCGCCAGCAATGCCCCTTCAAAAATCATGCGGATGGTGCTGTTGATGGATCGCTGCACATAGGAGGCGGCATCATAGACCACATCTACCTCAAAATCCAGGTTCAGTTCTTGCTGAATTTTGGCCAATTCCTTTCGAACTGCCTCACTGGCTTTTACCGTATTGGCATCACTCTGCTTCATGAGGTGAACACCCACCGCCTCCCGGTGGTTGACGCGGGTAAACTGCTCCATTTCCTTGTAGCCGTCGGTAATCGTGGCGATATCACCCAGACGCAGGCTAGCTCCCGTAGGGGTTAAAATGGCCACATTGCGGATATCCTCTACGGTTTCAAACTCCTGCATATTGCGCACGTAATACTCCCGGTCGCCCCTGGTTACTTTACCTGAAGACATATTGAAGTTCTCCATCTGCAGAACCTGGGCTACCTGGGAGAGAGTTAAACCATAGTTTTCCAGCCGGACCGGGTCAACTTCTACTTTAACCTCCCGGTCCTGCCCACCGGTGATAATTACCGAGGCTACTTCCGGTATACGGGACAAGCGCGGTTCGATAACTTCTTCAACAACCTCCTGAACCTGGGCTAAATCTGCACCGCTTATGCCTATCTGCATGACGGGCATCATAGTGGGATCCATTTTAATAACCATAGGCTCATCTGCCCCGCTGGGCAGAAAACCTTCCACATAGCCTATACTGTCCCTGACCTCTACAGCGGCAGCATCCATATCCGTGCCCCATTTAAACATCATGACGATAATAGATTGTCCCGTTGAGGATATGGACTGCAGGGTATCAATATTACTAACAGTAGTCAGGGCGCTCTCCAGCAGTTCCGTAACCCCGGACTCCACTTCCTCCGGACCTACCCCGCTATAGGTGGTCAAAACTGCTATTACCGGCAGCTCCATCTCCGGCAGCAGGTCAACAGACAATTTGCTGTAAGTGAAAAACCCCAGTATCAACAGGACAGACACCATGATAATCATGGTGACCGGCCTATTTACGGCAAATTTAATAAGACTCATCAGTTAGCCCCCCCGGTTATTACTCTCACCAGGGTACCTTCTGCCACCAGTGTGCTCCCCTTGGTAATGACCTCTTCCCCGACAGATACTCCCTTAACTATCTCAACATAGCTGGTATTTTCAATGCCGATCTCCACTTCCCGTTCCCGGGCCCGGCTTTCCTCATCAACCACATAAACCACAGTACGGGCACCCTTGGGTACCACTGCATTGGCCGGTACGCATATTACATTATCCTTGCTGAGGGTGTTTACCGCTACTTCCGCAAACATACCGGATTTTATCTTGCCTTCCGGATTATCCAGGGTGACTTTCACCGCATAGTTGCGCTTAACCGGATCCGGTACCGTAGCCACACTGGCCACCTGGCCTTTAAAGGCCTCCTCGCTGACCGCCCGTATATAAACATCCACCGGACTGCCTACTTCGATAAAGTTGATTTCCGATTCACCGACCATTACTTCTATTTCCAACTGGGAAGTTTCACTGATCACCGCCGCTGGTGAGGCGGGATTGGCCATATCGCCTAAAGATAGGTTAATCGATCCCACCACTCCGCTGATAGGAGCAGTCAGGGTACAGTAATTTAACTGCAGGGAAGCCATAGCCAAAGCGGCATTAGCCTGTTCAACGCCCACCTGGGCTAACTCATAGCCGCTTTGGGCTTGTTCCAACTGCTGCTGGGAAGCAGCCCCGGCTTCATGCAGTTTTTCCGTCCGTTCCAGAGTTGTGCGCGCATTTTCCAACTGTATAGCCGCCTGTTTAACAGCAGCTTCCGCCTGGGCCACCGAAGCCTGATAATCACTGCTGTCCAAAGTTATCAGCGTTTGTCCCTGGGTTACCCAATCCCCAGGGTTAACATGAATGCCCGTGACCCGAGCCGCCACCTTGGGCATCACATAAACTTCATTCTGCCCCCTAATTATTCCCGCATAACGCGCGCTTTTGGCTATACTACGCTCCTCGACTTGAGCTGTGTTAACACTGATTTCCGTTTCCTTGACAGCTTCTTCTTTTTGCCCGCATCCACTGACCAAAAAAGCTGCCATCAATACCACAATCAGTCCCCAATATGTACGCTTACGTCTGGTTTTCACCGGTGTCCCTCCCAGTTATATGTTATTTACTTTTTTCATACCAGCTTCCGACCGACGAGTCGGTCATAATAGCATTATACATTTATCAGAAAAGTCCGGTCAATAGAAAGTTGTTTATCCCACATCAGATAATCACATTCTCCCAAAATACCTATGAAGGATTTCGGCAATTATTGTACAATATTCAGTATTAAAGTAAGAAATAATGCCATTGCTTTTCGAGGTATTTTAGCGTATGGAATGGAAAGATAAGACCCGTCAGAATATATTTGTTATCTTCATTTGTTTATGTATTGTTGTATTAGCAGCTACCTCTATTCAAGCACGTCATCAGAATGAGGATTATGCTCAGGCATATCAGCAGTATCTTATGGGAGTTTCCAGTCTGCGGTCCGGAGAATATGCCCAGGGTATCAAAATATTATCCCAACTGCCTCCAGGTTTTAATGACAGCTTTCAGGTATTGTCTTTGTTAGGACAGGCTCACCTGCATTTGGGCCAGTATCCTGAAGCAATCCGTCTACTTAAAAAAGCAGAGCAGGCTAATCCTCCCTTCCTTGAGGACGCCCGTCACCTATACACCCTAGGGAAAGCTTATTATCTAGACAATCAAATCGATGCTGCACGATTATATCTTACTCAGGCTCAACTTTTTACAAATGATGAAAAGCTTACTCAGGACATTACCGAATTATTGACTTTGACCGAGAGGAGCACTGCAGCCGATGGCACAACGACAGCGCAAAGCAACTAAAGGAATTTACCATAAAGATATCGATACTATCGACAAGTATTTATCCTGGGGAATTGTCCTAATGGTGTTATTGCTTCCTTTAATCCTGCATGCCAAGTCGGGAGTGTTTATTTCACCGTCCTTGCAGTCTGGAGTCGAAAGCGGCTTAAAAGGCGAGATTTACAATGGGTATAAGTCTAACTTTCTGGTAATGATGGCTTCAGTTCTAATGTTATTACTAGCCATTAAAGTACTCATTTACAGATATCCACTTAAAAAAACCATCCTAAATCCATTATTAATTCTGCTGGCGGTTGGCCTCTTGGTTTCCTTGGTTTTCGCTGAATACAAGTCTGTTGCCCTATATGGTTACTTCAGCCGCCGGGAAGGTACTTTAACCTGGTTATGCTATTTAGCCATATTCTTTGTGTCAATTAATACTCACTTTCCAGCACGGATGATTAAATGGTTGATTAATGGTTTGGCAATAATGACAGGCATCAACCTGATTATTGGGCTCTCTGCCTTTGCAGGTCACAACCTGTTGGATTGGCCGCTGTTAAGAAACTTGATCATCCCCCCGGGCATGCCCTTCGAAGCGGGGGGTATTATACGCTCTACTCTGGCCAACCCTAATTATGTAAGCGGGCTTTTTGCAGCGTTAACTCTGTTTTTCCTGCTTCTTGCTGTTTACGAACCAGACAGGAAACGGCGGATTTTTTTACTAACATGCTCCGCAGCCGCTTTTGTATTAGTGCTTACCGCATTATCATCCAGTGGTTTTATGGCTCTAATAATTACACTGCCACTAGCCCTATACCTGATTTTATTTCGTGGATCCAGCCGAACTACTTTAATTACAATTGGTATAATGGCCGCTTCCCTGACGGTTTTGTGGTTTTATTTTAATACTTACCAGCCCCTAATTTTGGTTGAAGCCTGGCAAAGACCTCTTGCAGAAATACAAGCGGTAAAGGAGTACACTGCTAACCCGCCGGCCTGGGAACCTGATCCTGATAATCCCCTATCACTCCCTCCATCTGGAAGCGCTCCCTTAAGCGGCCGCTTGTATATTTGGCAGGAAACACTGCAGCTCATTAAAGAAAAGCCGCTAACCGGCTACGGACTTGATACACTGGTATTCTATTTTCCTCAAAATGATCCCTTAAAACGACTGCATCTCTTTGCTTATGACAGAGTACTGGACAAACCCCATAACTTCTTTCTGGAAATAGCTTATGGCTCAGGAATCCCGGCGCTCATTATTTTTATGTGTATACAAGCAATTGTTTTTATTAGAGTATGGACCTGTTTTAGGCAAAACAACAAGCCGGAAGGAGCCAATATCGCCTTTCTCCCGGCTTATCTGGTGTTTCTAATAGCCTTTTTACTGCAAGGTCTGGTTAACGATTCCGTCATAGGCAGTTCAGTTATATTCTGGGTTCTATCCGGCATAGCTGTTAACATAGTATATTCGACTACTGAAACAGCAAAAGCTTAACTCTCCTGCTATAAAACTATCTATGTTAGGGGTGTTACCTGGGTAGTATAACTAGATTTTCCTCCTGGGCATCCCATTCAAAATTAACGATCCCCAGGTCTCTCAGATATTCCACATTGACAATCTGGTAATCTCCTTCAGTCAGCAAAGGTAACGGTATACTTTTACCGTTTATAACCAGAGTTCTGTCTCCAGAAAAGTAGGCGATAGAATGTTCAGGATGTCGCAGTCCTTCTCGTATTAACTGTATAGCATTACGTCTTTCCAGATACAATTTACCGTCTCGTACCCAGTATGGCCATGTAGTTAACTCCCCATTAATCTTTAACAAGGGAGTTTTGGGAGTCGTGCTTATCAATACACTGTTAGTCTGTGCATCCCAGACCACCTCAGCCCGCAGGGCTTCACTTATGACCCTTAGCGGTACCATAGTATAATTATCTACTATTATTGCCGTTGGGTTGCTGATCACTTCTGTGCCATTAACATAGATCTTAACTGGCTGATCAGCTAAGGCCGATCCAGCAAAGAAAGCAGTAACCCCCACCAATAATCCTACTACTACCCATAATACTCGTTTCATCTCTTCCAGTTCCTTTCAGTCATTCCTTACTATTGTTTTAATTATCTTCCACCTGGGCCCAATCCAGTTTGGAATATACCTGCTGACCCGTAATATAGCCAAAGTTAGCCCTTAGTGTTACTAAATCAATGCGTAAACTTTCCAATTCTTTAACCGCCTGTTTATAAGCCAGCTCAGCCGACGCCAGGCTTTCTGTACCGGTCAAGCTTCGATAGGGAATTACACCTACCTCGTACTTAAGCTTGGCAGTCTGCAATTCTTGCTCTTTTTGCTGAAGAGCTATATTTTTCTGGCTGATCTGCTTTTCCAGAGCCTCAATGCTGTGGTAGAGCTGCTCAACTGTATTGCGGGTATCCTTTTTAGCTTGTTCCACATTTAATTGTTTCAAATATAGATTTATCTTATCCAGGTAAGGGTCTTCTTCGGAGGAACCCAGTCCCCAGTATAGTTTACTTTCTTCCAGTTCCAAGGCAGCAGTAGCCTGAAGCATCATAATAGACTGGTTTTCACCCCGGCTTATCTCCAGCCATAGTTCATCACATTCCACCTCGTTAGCAATAGGCTTGCTTACCAATACCGGCTGCCAGTCAGGACTCTGATTCAGCAGACTCCGTAGTTGTGATAAAGCTAACTGGTATGAGGCCTCACATGCTTTAAGCCCGCTCTCCATTTGCTCCATTCCCAGTTGGGAGGTACGCAGGTCAAGGTTGGCAAATAGACCATTGGCCGTTGCCAATTGGTGCAGCTTATTCTGAGCCTCTAATTCCTGCTGCTGCAGTTTTATAAGTTCCATTTGGTTATAGGCCTTCAAAGCAGAAGCATACGCATCAATCACACTTTTCTCTATCTCCTGCTTTTTCGACTCAGCAGCCTTTTTAGCCGATTTCCAATTAATATCAGCTTGTTCATAACTATTAACTACTACGCGGCCCTCAGGTGTGACCAGCATATCCCCGGTTGGTAAAAAAGTAATTGAATCAGCAGCTAGATCACGTAGAATCTCGGCTCGATCCAGCTGCAATTCCGCTGAACGCAAATCAGGATTATATTTGTAAGCTAATTCCATGGCTTCTTCCAAGCTTAAACTAGGCTTGTCTTTTAAATCGGGAGTTGGCTCTAGCTCATGCGCAAGCGACTCGGGAACAGGGCGAAGCTTGCTCTCTGCCCCCCAGGCAGTCAGCGGATAAAGAACTGTAACTATTACAAATACCAAGCTAAAAATGGAGATAAAATATGTATGGCGTTTGGTCATGGTGCATCCTCCGTAATAACCGACCCGCCAGTCGGTGTTTTTCTTGATTATACTGATTTGCTGAAGCCGCCGTCAACTGAAATTTGTCCGAAAAAACCGGGCCCCTATGCAGGGGCCCGGTTTATTAACAGGCTATTTGATTATAACTGGTAGATTAGTACTCAATAACCACGGTCTGAGTAGCGGGATCCCAACCAACTGCAGCACCTAAGGCTTCGGCCAGGAAACGAGCCGGCAGCATAGTGCGGCTGTTATAGATTTCGGGAGCTACATCCATGGTTTGAGCTTGGCCATTGACAGTCAGAGTGGTGCTGCCAATAGTAGCTACTACGGTGATATCACCTTTGGTTACAGTAACAGTCTTAGCAGCTTCATCCCAAACTACGTTGCTCTCATCTACACCCAGAGCATAAGCCAGGTAACGATAAGGAACATAGGTGCGGCTGTTCTTGATGTAAGGAGCAACGTCCATCACTTTAGCCACTCCGTCCACAGTGTACATCTGAGAGCCGATGACAAAAGTTGCACTGCCGCTGCCAACATTTTCAACCGGAGGCACAGTAGCATTATTAGCTACATCCACCTGACCCGGAATGTCATAGATAAAGCGAGGAGTATTATCTATACAGTTGTTGAAAGCGCTGGCATAGTTGCTGAAGAAGAATTCGTTACCCCAGTCGCTGGCTACATCAGCAGCATAGAGTGTTACAGGACCTGTGGGAGCAGTCCGGTCAGCGGTAATATAGATGTCGCTGATCTTAATCTTAGCAGGAGTGTTATAGCTGCCTGCCCGGATGGGGATGATCAACAGGTTCTGACCGCCACGCGGAGAGGTGACCTTAACATCAGACAGTTCCAGAACGATGTCGCCTTCCAAAACTTCTACCTTGGGAACCTTGGCGAAACGGAAACCGTCATCCAGGTAGAATTTGAGGGCAGTATCCTCAGCATAGTCGTCGTAAAGGGTTAAGCCTTTTGAATCGATGAAAGCGTCAGCCTTGGACTCGGTAATGATTACGTCAGCCACTTTCTGCTCTTTTACACCCAGAACTACATTCGGGGTATCTGCTTCCATGGTGAACATCGGTAATACTTTAGAAACCGTTACTTCACCTTCAGCACCGGCTTTACCGGAAATCTTCAGAGTTACGTCGCCTCTATAGGAAGGAGAAACGTCTACAGCCAGGTTCTTGAAGAGTATCTTGGCGCCTTCCTGGGCATTCGCACTGGATTTGCTAACCTCTAATTTCATGGTCCGCTGGTCGATATAGTCAACCAGACTAAGCTCAATGGAGCTGTTGTTGACTACTTCATAGTTATCATCGCCAAAATTGGTCTCATCTTCATTCCATTCCAATCCGGTCGGCAGTTCCAGCAGAATGCTGCGTTCTTCAACCAGAGCTCCCGGAGCTACTTCTTCGATGAAGAAGGTGCCCAGATACTGATCATCATAACCGCTGCGGCCGGCGATCAGCTCAGTGCTCTGCTCTAAAGTAATGTTGATTACATAATCTACATATTGACCGACTACCAGAGTCTGCTCGGTAATGCCAGCACCGCTGACCTTAACTTCGATGTCCTGGCCTACCCGGGCCACTTTTTCGTCAACCAATATACCGATATTAGATAAGCCAATCATTCCAGATCTTTGACTGTTGGCAGCTGATGGAACTGTAAAGGTTATTTTATCTCCATCAGCAGTCACTGTACCAGCAGCACTGGTTCCGTCGAAACGCCAGAATCCTGTCAAACGGCCCGGATTAGCATTATCAAACTCAAAACCTTTGCTCTTCATTTCTAAGGTAATAGTGCCTCCGGGTTCAATAGTTCCGGGCACTAAATCGGATATGCTGATGTTGTCCAGTGTACCGCCACTGGTAGTGATTTTGCGGACACTCTTGGCTACTGCCTGAGTCTTGCCAGAAGCATTAACAGTGGCAATCTTCAGGCCCAGCATATTGTCCAGAGCACCGTCACCAGCCATTATGTTGACTAATACATCACCGGAAAAATTGCTGGTATTGATGTTATCAAAGTGAATGTAGAACACTCCGTCTTCGGATGGGTCACTAACATGGTTAACTATGATTTTGAAGGTGCCGTTACCGGCAAGACTATCGCCAGTTACAGGGTGTGTGGCAGTGCCCACCAGAGTTACATCTGAGCCGGTGAAAGCATTATCTCCGCTGCCATAAGTAAGGTAGATATCTTTTCCATCTCCAACTGTAGGAGGTACTCCTTCAGCAAGTTTGGTGGGGAAAGAAACGGTGGCCATCCAAGGCAGGTCCCCGATATAATTATCGAAGTCCTCAACCGTAACCTTGATTACTCCCAAATCCTGACCGGTTGCTGAGCCAACCTGAGCATATTTGCTAACTTTAGCCGTAGATGCAGCTTCGGCTACTGGGGGTGCTACGAATATCGGTGCCAGTAAAGCCAGACACAGGCACAGAGCCATAATCACTGATAGGCCTCTGTTTCTTCTAAGCATTTCTTTGCCTCCTTGTATAATATAATAAATTAGACTCAAATAATTTTAGACAATTAGGTGTTTCCCGTTTTACCGGGGAAGCTGAATGAATATAGATTTGTCCCCTCCTTTGACGTTTTTCTTAAGGTAATCAGTGGAGCCTCTTCCAGCCAGCTAAGCTCCACCCACTATCTGGCTAAACAATAAGACGCTAAAGTGCAGACATTTGTTCCATAAATTTTCCTCTCTTGGAAATATTACAATATTCGACAAATAGAACTACATAACATTACGTGAATAAAATAACCCGGGCTCCTCTATATAGGCGCCCGGGTTATTTTGGAATTATTGCTTATTAAGGCGTTAGTTCTCGATTACCACAGTCTGTGTAGCAGGATCCCAACCAACTTGAGCGCCCAGAGCTTCGGCCAGGAAACGAGCCGGCAGCATGGTGCGGTCATTGATAATTTCCGGAGCAACATCCATGGTCTGAGCTTGACCATTGACAGTCAGGGTGGTGCTGCCGATGGTAGCTACTACAACGGTGTCACCTTTGGTTACGGTAACAGTCTTAGCAGCTGCATCCCAAACTACGTTGCTCTCATCTACACCCAGAGCATACGCCACATAGCGATAAGGTACATAAGTGCGGCTGTTCTTGATATAAGGAGCGGTATCCATTACTTTGGTCACTCCGTTTACAGTGTACAGGTTAGAACCGATAACGAAGGTGGCGCTGCCAGTTCCTACGTTTTCTACCGGAGGAACGGTGGTGTTGTTAGCAATAACTACACTAGCCGGAGAGTCAGTCAGGAAACGGCCGGTGTTGTTGAATGCGTTCCAAGCTACTGCATCAGATCCTACTTCAGCAGCGTATAACACTACTGAACCACTGGGGGCAGTCCGATCAGCAGTTACATAGATATCGCTGATCTTGATCTTGGCAGGAGTGCTGTAGCTGCCTGCACGTATCGGGATGGTCAGAAGGTTCTGTCCAGTTCTGGGAGTGGTGATCTTTACATCATTCAGTTCCAGAGCAATATCGCCTTCCAGTACTTCTACCTTCGGAACCTTGGCAAAACGGAATCCTTGGTCGAGATAGAAAGCTAGAATTCCATCTTCACCTTCATAGTTATCGATCAGAGCATCTGCTTTAGCTTCAGTAACAATTACGTCGCCAACTTTCTGCTCTTTCAGGCCGAGTTGTAATTCGGGAGCATCAGCTTCCATGGTAATCATGGGTAATACCTTGGATACTGTTACTTCACCTTCTACACCAGCTTTACCGGAAACCTTCAGAGTAATATCGCCAGAGAAGCTGGGAGATACTTTAACTTTCAGGCTCTTAACTTTGATCTTGGCACCTTCCATAGCAGTTTCGCTGTCATTGTCAACCAAGAATTTCAGTGTTCTGGCATCGATCATAGTGGCACCATCAAAAGTAATAGAGCTGTTGTTAACCACTTCGGTTTTGCCAGTCATATAAGTTGCAGAGATATTGTTCTCAGAATCCCAATCCTGCCACTCAACACCGGAGGGTAATTCGAATATAATACTGCGGTCTTCGATCAGAGAGCCAGGAGCAACTTCTTCTATGAAGAAGGTTCCCAGTTTCTGGCCTTCTCTACCGGAGATAAGCTCAGTGGACTCATCAAGGGTTACGGTAGCAGCATAATCAACATATTGGCCAATAACCAGGGTCTGAGAGGTGATGCCAGCTCCGCTGACTTCTACTTCGATATCCTGACCTACACGGGCAACTTTCTCGTCAACCAATATACCGATATTAGATAAGCCAATCATTCCAGATCTTTGACTGTTGGCAGCTGATGGAACTGTAAAGGTTATTTTATCTCCATCAGCAGTCACTGTACCAGCAGCACTGGTTCCGTCGAAACGCCAGAATCCTGTCAAACGGCCCGGATTAGCATTATCAAACTCAAAACCTTTGCTCTTCATGTCTACGGTGATGGTACCTCCGGCTGTAATAGTACCGGGTACCAGGTCAGCGATGCTGATGCTGTCCAGCAGTCTACCACTGGTGGTTATTTTGCGAACACTTTTGGCAACAGCTTGGGTCTTGCCAGAAGCATTAACAGTGGCAATCTTCAGGCCCAGCATATTGTCCAGAGCACCGTCACCAGCCATTATGTTGACTAATACATCACCGGAAAAATTGCTGGTATTGATGTTATCAAAGTAAATGTAGAACACTCCGTCTTCGGATGGGTCACTAACACTGTTAACTATGATTTTGAAGGTGCCGTTACCGGCAAGACTATCGCCAGTTACAGGGTGTGTGGCAGTGCCCACCAGAGTTACATCTGAGCCGGAGAAAGCATTGGCTCCGTTACCATAAGCAAGGTAGATATCTTTTCCATCTCCAACTGTAGGAGGTACTCCTTCAGCAAGTTTGGTGGGGAAAGAAACGGTGGCCATCCAAGGCAGGTCCCCGATATAATTATCAAAGTCCTCAACTGTAACCTTAATTACTCCCAAATCCTGACCGGTTGCTGAGCCAACCTGAGCATATTTCGTCACGCTGGCTGCGGCAGCCGCCTCAGCTGTGGCCGGGGCAATTAAGGCTGGCGCTAAAAAGGTCATGCAAAATACAAATGCCATGACTATAGCAACTGTTTTGTTATGCTTTAACATCCTTTTTCCTCCTTTGTTGTGTAGTAAATCAAAAAGTAGGTCATCGATCTTTGCTAGATGCTCTTAAAGAAGCGCCTTATTTCCTCCCTTCCGGTTGTCGAATTTTAAGGTAATCAGTAGAGCTTGCTATGTATAAACCATGAAGCTCCACCAGCCGTTTTTCATGGCTAATTGTTCGACGAAAGGGAGGACGAGATTGTTCCAGTATTTTTGGATATTTTGTCGAAATTTTAGCTAATTCATACCTATATTTCCCATGCATCCCATAAAAAAGAACTGTATCTCGAAGTAAATAAGTGCGTCAATAACCGATGGTTTGAAGGATTGTCGTCACTTTTTGGGTATCAGTATGCATTTGGCAGTATTTGTCATGTTGAAATTGAGCATGCGGAAACAAGCATAGAGATAATAAGTGATAAGGAGATCAGCTTTATTAAAGTCGCTAAAAAACCGCTCTGCATAAAACAATACAGAACGGTTATTGTTAGTCCTTACAGAAGGTCTGGTAAATAATCTGGGTGGAATTTTGAATCAACCATAGTCGTTTATCACATTCCCCTTGATTCTATCTTACCGTGAAGAAATGTTCATTATATAGACAATATAATCGTCGCTGCCTTCCACCCTGGCTTCAATACCGTGCTCGGCTGCTTCTAGCCA
>LFSR01000029.1 GCA_001513155.1 Syntrophomonas sp. DTU018 | reverse complement strand
TGGTTTGTTTTGGTCACTTACCATTCTAAACCAGGGGCCTTGTCTTGGCTCTTCATTTTACACAATTATATGGACTTAACTTCGGCTAAAGGATCCCAGGCATTCATCCGGTTAAACCAAATTCCCTCCGTACATATATAAGTAGTAAACAAATAAGTTGTTATTATATTTGTATCTTTTCCAATTACTATTTAGACCTATCTCCAGAGAACATAAAAGCCATCATCCTGCCAATTTGGCTGAATAATGCTGGCTGAAAATCAATATTCTTTTATTATTTGGGCCATGAGTTTAGTAAAAACGGATTCTAAATGGCAATTGTTTTTTTATGTATTGCTTCATGGGCTCTACATTAGCCCGGTAATCATCAGGGCTTAAGCACAGTATGGTACCAAATGCCCAGCACAACCCCAGGTAAGGCATAATCTTTATGGTTTTCAATTCCCCGCCGGTAGGATAGCGCAGGTGCATGAGGGGATGCAGGCCTACGCTTACCAAATCCCTGCAAAGCTGGTGATCGTCGATACCAGTATAGTGATACTCAGCTATATCAATTTCCTCTCCGGCAGGCTTTCCTTTGAATTTTTGCTGGAAGCATTCCTTTATGGCACGGACTTTATAATCGCTGCTGGCCGCCAAAAACCGGAAAAAGCGGAAACGCCTGCTTCCGATCAAAGAGCTGGGTTCGGCGATAACGGTTATAAGTCCCTTGGGGCTCATGCGATCGGCTGACAGCCTCAGCAGGTTTACAGGGTCCTTAAAATGATGCAGGGCCGATGAATAAACGAACAGATCAAATTCAACATCCTGCTGTAAAAAGGAAAATGCATCGGCGGCCACAATGTTTAGATCCTTCAGGCCCAGCTTAGCCGCCCTCTGCCGGGCAATTTCCAACATCTTATCTGACAGATCCACCAGGGTTACTTCACTGTCAGGCTGGATAGACTTAATCACAAAAGCAGCCTTGCCAGCACCGCCGCACATATCTACTGCTCTTACCGGCCGGCCTAACTTCTCCCGCAGAGCTTTTAAGACTGCTGCCAGGATGATCTCATATTCTATGTAGGCATAACGCGGTTCCTCATAATCCGCGTAAAATTTTACAATATCATCCCGTTGGTACTTTTCGATATTAGCCTGCAATATCTCCTCCTCTGAATATTCATGCCATTCTTTGACGTTCATTAAATTCCCCCTGCCATATTGGTCTGTCATTGTTTTCGTTATCAGCCAGCTTAATTCCTTTTTTTCCAGCAACAAACATCTATTTTTACAGCATAAGAGGCAAAATTTACATTGGGCATTATCAGGCAAGGTGATCATCTGCCGGCAGGAATCGATTCCGGTAACGTACCAGATAATTAAAGAAAGTCGGCCCGAAAACCAGGGCAAAGATTACGTTACCCACTGCGTGCAGGGTATCAAATATAAAACTGCTGGCCCATACAGCCATTAAGGTCTGCCAATTCAGGGGGTAAACAAAGTTCAGCCAGTGCCAGGTGTTCATGAATAAACCGTAAAAATAGCCAGTTCCCGCTGATATAACCAAGAAGGGCATCAAGGCCAAATGGTTTTTGCCTCTGCCCAGGGCTCCGCCTAAAAGCCCGCATATTCCCCAGGCCATCATCTGCCAGAGAGTCCAGGGACCGTGGCCCAAAAAAAAGTTGGAGATCAGCCCGGTCAGTATACCTATTATAAAACCAATACGGCTGCCAAATACATAACCGCTCAGCAACACTAAAAAAGTGGCGGGCTGGACGCTGGCTGCCGCTGCAAAAACAATCCTTCCCAGAGAAGCGAAAGCTGCCAGGGTAGCTGTTACCGAAATTACAACGGTGTTAACTGTCCGGCGGCCAGATGACCACATTAATAATCCCAAAAAAATCAGGAGTACCACGGTGCTTGCCAATCCCCAATTCAGTGGGGCAATCGACCGTAAGCCCAGGGTTAACCACAAGGAGGCGGCAGCTATTACTCCCAGCATAATTAACGGTATCAAACTTTTTCTGGCCATACTTCCAGCCTTTCCTCCCCAGGTTTTTTATCAATCATTAATGGCATCCACTAGATTTCCCTTTTGCAAATATAAAAGCCGATCGGCAAAAGAGCCAGCCCATTGCCGGTCATGGGTAGCCACCAGGATGGCTGTTCCCTGGCGGGCTACATCCCGCAGTATGGTGGCTAATTCAACCTTTAATTTCCAGTCCAGGCCCCGGGTAGGTTCATCCAGAAGCAGTACTTGAGGCTGAGCCACCAAAATTGAGGCCAGAGCAGTTCTCTGCCGCTCACCCCAGCTTAAATCCCGGGGATTACGATCAGCTAAAGGCTGCAGGTGCAAAAGCTCCAGCACCTTGTCGATGCGCCCGTTATCCTTTAACTGCAGATTGCGGCAGGTGAATTCCACTTCCTGGCGTACCGTTGGAGAGAAAAGATAGTCCCCCGGTTCCTGAGACAGGTATCCCACTTTTCTGGCCAGTTGGTATGCCTGCAAACGGCAGGGGTCCTCCCCGCAGATATCCACCTGCCCCTGGCAGGGTTTGAGGCTGCCCAGAAGGAGCTTAAGCAGGGTGGTCTTCCCTGCTCCATTGGCTCCCAGCAAGCAGGTTATTTCCCCAGCGTGTAAATCCAGGCTAAGCTGTTTTAAAACAGGCCGTTGGAAATGAACATACCAAAAATCTACCTGCCTGAGTCCTGCCACCCGCTGGCGGCTGCTGAAAGCAGGTGTTCTTTTTGCTGACCCCCTTGCTCCTGCTTCCCGGTGTTCAAACTGCCAGTTAATTATACCAGCGGGCTGTTTGTGTACCTTTCCCTGGTGAACATCCCATACCTGGTCTGTCCTTTGGACCAATTTGTCCACTCGATGCTCGGCTATTACCACCGTCGTTTTCCACCGGCGCCGGCACTGGTCTAAATAATCCAGAAATCTATCGGCTGAATCCTCATCCAATTGGGATAGGGGCTCATCCAGCAGCAACAGCCGGGGACGCACCGCCATTATGGATGCCAGTACAGTCTTTTGCTTCCATCCCCCGGAAAGGTGCAGGGTGGGATAATGCAGCCAGGGCTGCATGGCAAATACCTCAGCTACTTCCCGCAGCCTTTCTTGCATAAAGGTCCGGGCATAGCCCACATTTTCCATACCGAAAACCAGTTCCTGATCCACCCGGGTAGTTACCAGCTGGCTCTCCGGGTCCTGGAACAGAATACCTATGCTCCTGGCTAAATCACGCTGGGACCACTGGCCCAGGTCTTGCCCGAACAGCTGGATATGCCCTTGCAGCCTGCCCCCATAAAAGCGCGGTGCCAACCCGCCCATGACCCTAAGCAGGGTAGATTTTCCGCTGCCTGAAGGGCCAGTAACCAATACCAACTGCCCTTCCGGCAATTCCAGATTTACCTCCTGCAAATCAGGGTGCTTGCTGGCCGGATAAGTATAGCTCACCTTCTGTAAGCTCATCAGCGGCACCAGCCAGATCACCCCCTTTTCTCAGGGCGGGTAGTACCAGCAAACCGGCTATAGCTAGGGCCGGCCACATTTCTGTCCACTTTATAGAGCTTAACCGGGGATAATAGGAATACTCGCTCCATCCCATAACTATGGCTCCGACGCTGATCACCACAGCAATTGTCAGGCATAGAACAGCCTGGCGGTCGCATCTGGTCCAGTTTTCCTGACAATAACTGGTGCGAGGTCCGCTGCCGAAGCCTCGCGTATACATGGATTCCGCCATGGCAACGGAACGTTCCAGGCTGGATAACAACAGTATGGCACTAACCGGGAAAAAGCTTTTCACCCGTTTTATCAAACCTCCGCCGCTCCACTCCACTCCCCGGCAGCGCTGCACTTCCCCTATCCGGTGATATTCCTCTATCATCAGCGGCACCAGGCGCAGAGCCAGGTTAAAAGTCAAAGCCCAACGGGCTCCGAAGAGGCTCAGCATTCCCATCATTTTAGCCGGACTGACTAGAGCAAAAAAGGAGGCACAGCTGCTGATTATCACCAGCAGGCGAAGGGCCATTCCCCCTCCATAGGCCAGGGCTTCCCAGGTGAAGGGCAAATTATAGCTTGCCCCCAACACCGTTATGGGGCTGGAACAGATCAGTGTGCTGCCTGCCCGGGAAAACAAAACATTGAGGATCACAATGAATGTGATCAAGGGTGTGCTCATGCGCAGGTAAGCACCCCAGTAGGACATGGTATCGGCAGCCACCATCATGACTCCTATAGCTGCCAGCAGAGCCAGCAGATAAATGGGGTGGTCGAAAATCAAGGCAAAAATCAGCAAATACAAGTGCATACAGGCCAGAACACCATAATGCAGCTTGAACAGGGGGCGGTTTTTTTCTATAAAAACAGGTATCTGGTGCATGTATTACCCTCATAACCATGGTGTACTATTCTGCAGGCAGGGCTGTAATCTGACCTTTTTGCACGGCCAAGCCGTATTTCCATCTCAGCGCCTCTGGCTGTGAACACAGAATCCAGACGGCCTCTTTTACTCCCTGCTCATCTACCCCGGCAACCAGCCACATGGGATTGTCCTGCTGTCCCGTACTGCTGGCCACTATGACACCGGTCCCCTCTCCCAAGGCCTTTACTGCTTCTCCGTCAAAGGACAACAGCTCTACACCATTGTCTGTAAAATGGATACCGGATCCGTTGCGGCGGAAAGCCCGATTCCAGTCAGCAATATAGGAATTCTTCTGCAGTTCCGGCCAGGTGCCGATAACGATAACCGGAGCTTCCGGCTTATCCAAACGGGTGCTTTCTTTAGACAGTTTATCTACTGTCACCTGCCCCGCTCCCTGAGCGTTCAGCGCCCGCCGGCAGTATTCAGCCATCTCTTGATAGGCCGGGTTGGCGAGAATTATTACCTTTCGGTTTACAAAAGGCTGAGGATAGCACCCAATTACGGCTGTGGGGCTTGCGGCATCAGACCAGCGGTGGTAATCCCACCAGACCACATCTCCAGGGGCAGGTTTCAGCCGATCAGCACCTACCATGGCCACGGCTCCATTAACAAAGAAAAACCAATCCGAGTTCCCCTCTTCGCCGGCAGCGGATTCCACACCGTTTAGTCCGGTGATAAAACTGCCGCCAAAACCGGTAGTAACCTGGTACTCCCTTTGCATGTATTCCATCAGGCTCCAGGAAGACTGTACCTGAACCTCCCGGGTATCCAAAACCTGCTCCCCAAAATCCCGGGTTAAGGTTATGGTAAAATAACCGGCGGAATCAACTTGAGCTTCTTCTGTTGATCTGTTTTCAAGCAAACCTGCTGAACTGCATCCGCTGCATGCCAGCAGCAAAAGGATGATTAAACTGGGCAATATCTTTTTAACCATAAATGTCTTCCTTTCCGAAAGTTCACTATTACCTTTCACAATTGCTCCCTGGCCAAGAACAAGGTTATCTTTATAAACCAAAAAACCGGATCATTAACGATCCGGGCAGCAGACAGGCGGTGAAAGACACCTCATGTTTTCTCCTCCCTTCTTGCCCCGAAGTTCGCAGAGTTTCCGATCAGGCAGGTCTCCTGGCTTAGGGTCATCCTACTATCCGTCCCTTCCCGGGTTATCCCAGTGGCCCTGACGGAATTCGTCACCAACACAGTAGGGGGAACTGCAGCGGATTCGCACCGCTTTCCCTTTTAAAGCACCTCGGTGCTACCTGATGGAAATGGAATATGGAGTTTTACTGTGGGTAATTATAGCACAGCATCCCGGTTATACCAAATCCTGCAAAGCAAAAACGGAGCCCTGAGGCCCCGCTTTGCCAAAGCTGTCAGCCAATAATGCCCAGCGCTGCTTCATCAACTTCAATAGCTGAGCAGTCCTGCTCCTTCATTATATCCACCAGTGCTCCCACCTCAGGCAGAATATTGCGCACAAAGAACCGTGCCGAAGCAACTTTGCCTTGATAGAAGGTGTAGTCATAGTGATCCTTCTCCATAGCCGCCAGCTTCTGTTGGGCAATTAATGCCATTTCCAGCAGGAGTTTGGCCGCATACAACTTGCCGGTAGCATGCAGGATGCGGGTAGCAAACAGTTTGAGCAGGGATTCATTGCCCTCACTGCGCCAGGTATTTATGACCCCCAGTATTTCATCATATTGCTGCCGGGCTTTTTTCATCAACGCAAATTCCCTGGCAAGATCCGGGTTGCTGCTGTTGGCCTGGACAAAATCATCTATGTGTTTCAGCCAATCGGCAAAAACCTGGCCTTTTTTCATGGTCATCTTGCGGCCCACCAGGTCCATGGCCTGGATATAGTTGGTGCCCTCCCAGATAGGATATATCCGGGCATCCCGGTATAATTCAGCTATGGGATATTCTTCGGAGAAGCCATACCCGCCATAGATCTGCAGGGCATTGCTGATGCACTCCAGGGCGTAGTCCGAACAAAAGGCTTTAACCAGGGGAATATTGACATCGGATATATTGCTGGCCCATTGTACCTTATCCGGGTCACTGCTGTTCTTCTTAATATCCACCATATAGAACGTGCTAATGGCCATGGCGCGGAAAGCTTCGATCATGGATTTCTGGAACATCAGCATGCGGCGAATATCTTCATGTTTGATTATAGGCACCTGGCCGCCCTTGGGATCCGCAGTGGCTTTACCCTGGATGCGCTGCCGGGCGTAATCAGCCGCATTATGATAGGCAACTGCTGCTAATGCAGTGGCAGATAGGCCGGTCATTAAACGTTCCTCATTCATCATATTAAACATCTGGGCCATTCCCTGGCCTACCCCATCTTCTCCCGGAGGATCGCCCACCAGGAAACCGATGCAGTCGTCATTTTCGCCGAAATTCATCACACAGGTGGGATTGCCGTGCAGTCCCAGCTTGTGCTCAATGCCGGCGCAGTGTACATCATTAAACTTCCCGGGATTGCCGTTTTCATCGGGCAGGTACTTAGGGATTACGAACAGGGAAATTCCCGCGGTTCCCTTGCGGGCACCTTCGATACGTGCCAATGCAAGGTGAATTATATTCTCAGTAATATCCTGATCACCGCCGCTGATAAAGCATTTGCTTCCCTTGATCTTGTATACCCCCGGTTTATCGGTGGGAATAGCACGAGTAGTAATATTGCCAACTTCAGAACCAGCATTGGGTTCAGTCAGAGCCATGGTGCCAGCCCATTGACCGCTGTACATCTTAGGAAGATAGGTTTTTTTCAGTTCTTCGCTGCCAAAATCCTCTATCAATGTTGCTGCCCCACCGGTAGCCAGGTACAAAGTGCCCAGTGACGGGTTAGCTCCGATGATATATTCCAGCATGGACCACAAGACACACAGGGGAACTGCGGAGGGGTCATGGGGATCATAGTTGCTGGCACAAAATCCATTGTTCTGAATAAAGAAATAGGCTTCTTTCGTGGAGGCAGGAGTAGTCACTTTGCCATTTTCATATTTGGCCCCGATCTGGTCAGAGTCTTGGATAGTGGGAGCGATGACTTCCTTGGCTCCCTTCAAAGCGTTATCCAGAATAAAGTCTATGTCGTCTATAGAATACCCATCCTTAAAACGTTCAGTGTTTAATATTACATCTAAATCCAACCACTCTTTCAAAATAAATTTATGATCTCGACTGTAGTGCATAAAACTCGATGACATGTTTTCTTCCCCACCTTTGACAAATATTCTTCCGCATCTGCATTTTACGTATTCTTATTATACATTAGCTTATTTTATAGTCACCTGCAACTAAATTGCCGGAATGGAATTTGCACCGGCCTGTTAAGCAAGCAGAATTGAATAAAAAAACTCCCACAAGAGCCCTTGTGGGAGTGAGAGTGTCAAAAAATTAGCTAAAAGAGATCGCCACGTCGCTACGCTCCTCGCGATGACATACCAAAAGGCCATCTTATGTGTCATTGCGAGCCCCGGAGGGGCGTGGCAATCTCGAATGTCTAACCGCTAAAAGACTTCTTTGACAGTCTGACTCCCACAATAACCCTTGTGGGAGTCATGTAACAGTTTGGCTTAATAGAGGGATTCAATGACATCTGCGTAGCGTTCCATTATTACTTTAATCCTGATCTTAGAGGACGGAGTAATCTCGCCGGCTTCTTCTGACAGCCTGCGGCTGAGTATCTTAAACTTCTTGATGGTCTCAAAATCGTCCAGTTTCTCATTCACTTTGTCAATTTCCTTCTGGATCTGAGCCACTACCATAGGATTGTTGATAATGTCTTCCCCTACTTTTACGCAAACCCGCAAGCCGTTTACTTCACCATATTCCAGCTGGCTTTCATCAAAAGGTATGGACTGGCTGCGCAAAGCATGTAAAATAACTTCATAATTGGGGACTATCAAAGCCGCAATATACTTACGATTCTGTCCCAAAACCACCACCTGATCCAATAGCGGGCTCAGACTGCACAGGCTTTCAATGCGGGCCTGGGCTACATTTTTGCCGGTATCCAGAACGATTATGGATTTCTTCCGGTCAACGATCCTGATGTAGCCCCGCTTGTCCATTTCCGCTATGTCCCCGGTCCTGAACCAGCCATCTTCCGTAAAGGATTCCCGGGTGGCCTGTTCATCTTTGTAGTATTCGGTTATTACCCCGTTGCCTCTGATTAACAGTTCCCCATCTTCATCCAGTTTAAACTCCACACCAGGATTGGCAGGAGATATCCAACCGATTTTATACGCACTGGGGGCTGATTCAGCAACACCGGCAGCGGTCTCGGTCAGACCATATCCATAACCTATGTATACTCCCATTCCCACCAATTTCCGGTGAAGATCCTCGTCCAGATAAGCCCCGCCGATATTCAAATCCACCATCCTGCCGCCCAGGGCATGATGCAGCCGCCAGTAAACCGAGTTATAAGCAGCGATCCATTGTTCACGCAATTCACCTTGCAGCTGATCCTCGAAGGGTATGGTCATGTTGATATAGCCATCCTCATCTTCCAGGGCATAGCTGGCTTTGATGGCTACATCTACTGCCCAGTCCCACAGTTTTTTGCCAGCTTCCGTTGCACAAAAGGCTCCTTCCATAGTGGAATACATCCTGGCCAACAGCCGCGGAACCCAGGTAATCCAGGTAGGACGAATGACACTCAAATCCGTCATAAAAGTGGCTGGAGATTGAGCAAAAGCCACCATTCCCCCAATTGTAAGGGGGCCATAATAGCCGTTAACCTTCTCCATAATATGGGAAAGGGGCAAAGTTATCATACTGACACAGTTGTAGTTTTCCAGACGATCATAGATAGCCAGATGACTGTATCCCCGTATAGCGGCATAGAGTATACTGCGGTGAGAGTGCATAACTCCTTTCAGATTGCCGGTGGTACCTGATGTATATACCATAGCCGCAGGGCTGTCCCCAGTGATAGAATCTACCCGTTCCTTCAAAGCACTAAGCTGGGTTTTTCTTTCTTCAGCACCAATACCGATCAATTCGCCCAGGCCAAAAACTTTTTTCCCATCACCCCGGAAACCTTTTTCCAGGCAAACCACATACTCCACAGAAGGCATTTCATGTAAATAGCCCATTACTTCATAAAACCTCTGCACAGTATCCACATACAACAAACGGAATTGGCTGTGTTTAGCTATACCTATGGTTTCCTCCCGGGAAAGAGTAGGATAAATGGAGACGGTGGCACCGCCAGCAAACATATTGCCCAAATCCGCCCAGGTCCAGCGGGCACTGCTGGCAGCTTTAATGGCTAACAAATCATGGCGTTTAATACCTAACTTCATTAAAGCCAGGGCAATATTTTCACATCCGGCTACCAGATCATTATAGGTTATTATCCGCCATTTGCCGGCATCATTAAACATCTGCGCCGGTCTTCCCCCCAAAGCCATTTGATTGTTGTACAAGGCCTGGGGAATCGTAAACACCGTTTCCTCGAAGTTCTTCCACATCGCCAGAGCCCCTTCAATCATTTAACCAACCTCCCCTTACTGATACTAAACCGTCACAATATTTCTTTTCTTTCTTCAATGTCTCATTTTCGCTATTTTTTGTCAACAAGTAACATATTTAGCAATTGCTGATGTGACATAACCAAAATTTCGATGCTAATATTTACAGCACATGACTGAGACAGGGAAACGCAAACCTGCGTTTACCCTGTCTCAGACTGTCAAAGAAGTCTGTTAACGGTTGGACGTTCGAGATTGCCACGCCCCTCCGGGGCTCGCAATGACACATAAGATAGCCTTTTGGTATGTCATCGCGAGGAGCGTAGCGAGGTGGCGATCTCTTTTAGCATGTTTTTTGACACTCTCAGACAGGGAAACGCAAACCTGCGTTTACCCTGTCTTTTTGTTTTGAAACACTAAATAATTTTTTAGCAAGGGAACCGCCGGTAATTATGCACTATCAAACAATCCGGAAAGACCGCACCGTAAGCAAGTCATAAGGTGAACTAATAACAAAGTTATTGTAAAGTTTACTTGACATTGATCCTGCCGTATATTACTATGTATGTAAAGCTAGCTTTACATAAAAATAAGGCGGTGAAAAAATGCGTAATCGCCTGCGTGAAATGCGGGAAAAGTACGGCCTGACTCAGGAAGAAGTTGCAGCCCATGCAGGAGTATCCAGGCAGACTATTATTTCATTGGAAAAAGGAAAATATAATCCCTCTATCACTCTGGCCTATCGTTTGTCCAAATTGTTCAACATGACTATTGAGGAATTATTTCTACTTGATGAAGGGAGTCGAGAAAATGACCACTGATAGCAAAAAGCTTGTAAAATACCTGTCATTGGTTCTGCTTGCCGGTATTGCAATTTGGCAGATATCCAGCGGAAACAGCTCTTTTGGTTCAGGATTGCTGGCAGGAGTTATAATAACAGGCATTATAACGGAAATACGTCAACGCCGTGTTGCTGAAATGCAGAAAAAAGGTCTTAACCCTTATGATGAACGGGCCTGGTCCCTGGCCGGTCTGGCAGCTTATGGTGCTGTAAGGATTTTCGCCATCAGCATTGCTTTAATAGTGTTAATAGGATCCATCTGGGGTCCGGAAGTCCAGGTAGATCCATACAATTTGTTGGGAGTGTGCCTGTGTGCCCTGTTGGGAATATATGTAGCCAGCTACTATTATTACAACCGCAAAATTTAATCTGGGAAAATCACAAGGGGACGCAGACTTTGTCTGCTTAATGAAAGAAGACAAGTTTTGCGTCCCCTAGTCTTACTATACGGCTTAAGCAGGAGCATTAGCCGGGCGAACGACGTACGACGAGCCGTTGCAACCCACGGCGATACTGAGGGCTGCGAAGGGAAGTGAGAAACAGGATGTTTCGAGCAGCGAGTACTGAGTGCATGGATGCCGAATTACGAGCGGTCCCCTTCGCAATTAAAGTTTGCCGATATGTTGCAGGCGAGGAAGTCCCGGAGCAAACCGGCTAATACTCCTGCTTAAGTCTTGTAGCAATGTTTATCGTAATCTGTTTCACATTCTCAGTCTTCTTCAGAAAAAAATTAATTCCTGGCAACGACCTACTCTCCCACGCTTACGCGCAGTACCATCGGCGCTGGAGG
>LFSR01000055.1 GCA_001513155.1 Syntrophomonas sp. DTU018 | reverse complement strand
TCATAATCAGCCGGGCTTACCGGTTGAGATCGCCACGTCGCTTCGCTCCTCGCGATGACACAGCGCAGTCATTTTCACAGCAATGACACAAAGAGGAGCTATTTTCACGGCAATGACGCATAAAGGTAGTTTTCGTTTATCGTATTAACGAGCGGCCGGTCATCTCTTCAGGTATAGGTATTCCCAACAGCTCAAGCATGGTAGGGGCTATATCCCTCAAGGCGCCCTCCTTCCTGAGCTGGCAGTGGCGATGCTGATCCGATACCAGGATAAAGGGGACCAGGTCAGTGGTGTGGGATGTCAGAGGACAACCGGTATTGGGGCAGACCATCATTTCGCAGTTGCCGTGGTCAGCGGTCACCAGGGCGCAGCCTTCCCGCGCCAGCACTGCTTCTACTACCCGCCGCAGGCATTTGTCCACTACGCTGCAGGCTTCAATAGCCGCCTCCAGCACCCCGGTATGCCCTACCATATCCGGATTGGCATAGTTCAAGATAATCACATCATAGTAATCCCGTTCTATTTCCTGAATAACCCGGTCGGTTACCTCCACCGCACTCATAGCAGGCTGCAAATCATAAGTCGGCACCTTGGGAGAAGGAATGAGAATACGGTCTTCTCCGGGATTGGGCTCTTCCACCCCGCCATTGAAAAAGAAGGTAACATGGGCGTATTTCTCGGTCTCCGCAATCCGCAGTTGCTTGAGACCGTTTTTAGACAGCACTTCTCCTAGAGTGTTGTTCAAGTTCTGGGGCGGAAAGGCCACCGGAGCATTTATATCCGCATCATACTGGGTCATACATACATAATGAACCTGGGGCCATTTGCGGCGCTCAAAACCGGCAAAGTCCTTATCAACCAGGGCCCGGGTTATCTGGCGGGCCCGGTCAGCCCGGAAATTGAAGAATATCACGCTGTCCCCGTCCTGTATGGTTCCCCGGGGATTGCCCTGCTCGTCAACTATTACCACCGGTTCCACAAACTCGTCGGAAATGTCCTGCTCGTAACTTTTCTCCACCGCTTCCGCAGCATCACAGGCTTTGTGGCCTTCTCCCAGTACGATGGCATCATAACTGGCCTGGATCCGCTCCCAGCGTTTATCCCGGTCCATCCCGTAGAAACGACCGGCGATGGTAGCAAATTCCCCTACCTGCAACTGCCGCATGGTTTCCTGCAATTCCTTGATATACAGCAGGGCACTGCGGGGGGGCACATCCCGGCCGTCCAGAAAAGCATGGACGTATACCCACTGCAGGTTGTGCCGGCGGCACAGCTCCAACAGGGCTTCTATATGCTCCATATGGCTGTGTACCCCGCCATCGGATAAAAGCCCCATAAGATGCAGGGCACTGTTATTCCGCTGGACATTGCGCACCGCATCCAGCAGTACAGGATTGGTAAAGAAAGATCCATCATCTATGGCGGTGCTGATCCGGGTGATGTCCTGGTACACTATGCGCCCCGAGCCTATGTTCAGGTGGCCAACTTCCGAATTGCCCATAAGGCCCTTGGGCAAGCCCACATCCAGTCCGGAACAGACCAGTTCAGTGTAGGGATAATGGCTGCACAAGTAATTATAGAAAGAAGGATCGCAGCAGCTTACTGCATTATCGGGTGCCGGGGGCCGCACGCCCCAGCCATCCAAAACTATTAGCATCATCGGTTTTTTAGGCATTGGCAATTAACCTCGCTATAGCAGCGAAAGAATCTGCCTGCAGGCTGGCACCGCCGATTAAAGCCCCGTCAATATCTTCTTCCGCCATTATTTCTGCTATGTTGTTACTGTTAACGCTGCCTCCATAGAGAATAGGTGTGCCAGCAGCGAATTCCCTCCCCAGGTATTGGGCCAGGCGCTCTCTGATGAAGCTGATCATTTCCTGGGCATCGTCACTGGAAGCGTTAACCCCGGTACCGATAGCCCAAATGGGTTCATAAGCTATAACCAGTCCGCCGGCGGGAGCTACCAGGTTGCGCAGATCTTGATCCAGTTGTTCTTTCACCACTTCCCGGGCCCGGTGGTTTTCCCTCTCCTGCAGGGATTCCCCTACACAGAGTACAGGAATGAGTCCGGCTTCTATGGCGGCGATTAATTTGCGATTTATGACGGCATCGGTTTCGCCCAGGATCTGGCGCCGTTCGGAGTGTCCCAGAATAACATAACTGCAGCCCAGATCACGGAGCATCAGGGGAGAAATTTCGCCGGTATAGGCACCTTGTCTTTCCCAAAAACAGTTCTGGGCTCCCCAGCGCATTTCTGTATCTCCCAGCTCTTGTGCCACCACGTCCAGTGATGTGAAAGGCGGGCAAATCACCACTTCCACTCCGGTCAAGTCCGGTGCTACCTGGCGGAGTTGCTGGCAGAACTCCCGGGTCTCTGCCCGGCTTTTATTCATCTTCCAGTTGGCAATAGCTAATTTTTTACGCATTTAGCCGTTAACCTCACTGTCTTAATTAAGTACTTTGGCCCCTTCTACTACCGCTACTCCCGGTAAAGTGCGCCCTTCCAGGAACTCCAGGGTTGCTCCGCCGCCGGTAGAAATATGGGTAATGTCCTTTTCCAAGCCCAGGTTTTGCACGGCGGCTGCGGAATCTCCCCCGCCAATGACACTTACCGCCTGGGAACGAGCTATAGCCCGGGCTATCTCTTGGGTTCCATTGGCAAACTGTTCGTATTCATATACCCCTAAGGGGCCATTCCAGACGATAGTCCTGGCTTTTTCAATAGCTTCAGCGAACCGGGCAATGGTCTGGGGGCCGATATCCACAATCATTTTATCGGCGGGAACACGGTCCACCGGATATGTTTCCGCCACTCCCTCAGCGGATATAGTATCGGTTACCACTACATCTACGGGCAGCAAAATGCTGACGCGCCGCTCCTGGGCAGTCTGCAGCAGCTGTTTGGCTTGCTCCAGCAGTTCATCCTCACATATGGATTTTCCGATCTCATAGCCCTGAGCTTTAAGGAAGGTGTTGGCCATTCCGCCGCCGATCAGCAGGATATCCATTTTATTAATTAAATTGCCGATGAGGGCCAATTTGTCCGCTACTTTGGCCCCTCCCAGGATAGCCATGCGCGGCGGTTCCGGATGGTCCAATACCTGGCGCAGCATTTTAACTTCCTGTTCCATCAAGAAGCCCGCATAAGCCGGCAGGTAATCAGCCACTCCGGCGGTAGAAGCATGAGCCCGGTGAGCGGTACCAAAGGCATCATTGACATACACATCAGCCAGGTCAGCTAGCTGCCGGGCATACCCGGCATCATTTTTCTCCTCTTCCGCATGGAAGCGCAGGTTCTCCAGCAGCAATATTTCTCCGGGCTGGAGCTGATTAACCGCTTCCTGCACCTGAGGCCCTACACTGTCCTCGGCCATGATTACTTTAGTATTTACCAGGCTCTGCAGGTGACTGGCCACTGGTTTCAGGCTGTATTTAGGGTCGGGCTGACCTTTGGGCCGGCCCAAATGGCTCATGGCAATCAACTTGGCCCCCTGGCTCAGTATATACTCTATGGTGGGCAGAGCGGCTCTCATCTTGCTGTCATCAATAATACTTCCGTCCTTATTCATCGGCACATTGAAGTCTACCCTCAGTAGAACCGTCTTACCCTGCAGTTGTACTTCTTTTACGGTCTGCAAAATCAAGCACCCCTATCTTTCTTAGTTATAGGCCCTGGCTGGCAATATAGGAAACAGTATCCACTATACGAGTGGCATAAGCCCATTCATTATCATACCAGGCAATTACTTTCGCCATCCGGTCGCCTATAGTCATGGTCAGAAGACCATCTACAATAGCGGAATACTCAGTTCCCCGGAAGTCGCTGGAAACCAGCGGCACCTCGGTGTAGTCGAGAACTCCCTTCAGGCTGCCCTTACTGGCGGCAAAGAAAGCTGCATTGATTTGTTCCTGGGTAGCCGGGTTTTCCAGTTCCACGGTCAGATCCAACAGGGATACGGTGGGTGTAGGCACCCGTATTGCCAGGCCATCCAGTTTGCCGTCCAGTTCCGGTATTACCAGCCCTATAGCACTGGCCGCACCGGTAGTGGTCGGGATCATAGACTGGGCTGCAGCCCGGGCTCTGCGCAGATCACTGTGCTCCAGGTCCAGGATGCGCTGGTCATTGGTATAGGAATGGACCGTATTCATAAATCCTTTGACAATGCCGAATTCATCCATGAGTACTTTGGCCACCGGGGCCAGGCAATTGGTGGTGCAAGAGGCCATAGATATGACCTGGTATTCCGGCCGGTACTTCTGGTGGTTGACGCCCATAACCAAAGTAAACTCTACATCTTTACCTGGAGCAGTGATGATAACCTTCTTGGCTCCCGCTTTGATATGCTTGCCGGCTTTATCCTGGGAACGAAACTTTCCGGTTCCCTCCACAACGATTTGCACCCCTAGATCTTTCCAGGGCAGGCTTTCCGGATCCTTTTCCGTGAGATAAGGAATCGAATGCCCATCAATTATTAAGTTTTTCCCATCCTCCTCTACTGTTCCCTTATACTGACCGTGCAGGGAATCATACTTAAACAGGTGCGCACTAGCCGAAATACTGCCCAGATCATTAATAGCGGCGATTTCTACGTCATTGCGCTGCATGGCTATACGCCCTACCAGTCTGCCTATACGACCAAACCCGTTGATAGCTATCTTGACTGCCATACCATCACCCTTTCTAATTTTCCTTATTGCCGTTGTCATTATTTAAAATTTTCTGTGCAGCACCTTCATCAGTAATCAAAGCGGTGGTGCGGCAGCCATTTAGTACCGCCCGGATGGCTTCCCCTTTATGGCTCCCGCCTGCTACCGCAACGACCTCGGGAATTTTGTCCAAATCAGTCCTTTCCAGACCAATACCGGCAACTTCAAAAACTATTTTGCCCTCTTTATTGAAATAATATCGCAGGGCTTCGCCCACCGCCCCAAGCTCCCAGAGCTGTTTCAGTTCATCGGCCGTAAAGTTGCGGCGGCTGGCCATCTCCAGAGCCGCGCCGATGCCCAGCACTAAAATATCGCTGGATTTAATGGTTTGAACGATTTTGTTGACATGACTATCCTGTCGCAGGACTTCCGCCGTGCTTTCCTCCAGATTATCGGGAACATGCAGCAGACGGTACTGGCCTCCCAGGCTTTTGGCAATACGCGCAGCAATGGTGCCGGCCTGTTGCTCCACATCTTCCCCCAATCCGCCCCGGGCCGGAACTACTAAAATATTGCCTATCGCCGGACCCTGTTCCATGGCAGCAGCCATTTCTGCCAGGGTAGTACCGCCGGAGACCGCCAGGATACAGCCGGGCTTTAAAATACGATGCAGGAAGCGGGCTGCAGCAGCCCCCAGATCTTTTTTTACCAGGGGATTATGATAAGAATCTCCGGGTACTACTATCACTTCCTGCAGGTTAAACATATGTTTAATTTCGTAAGCTAATGTTTGGGTTTGATATAGGAAAGGGATGTATTGATCTATCTCCTGGAGTAAGGATTTACCAGCGGGAGTAAGGAAGATTCCGGCAGCGGTAGTATATAAAGCATTTCTGGAACGCAGTACCTCGATTTCTCCCCGTACGGTTCTTTCCGGGTAGTTAAGGGCTTTGCTGATCTGACGCCGGCCTATGGGCTGGTGGTAAAACACCTGACGCAGTATCTGATAACGCATAGTTATGATCTCCAGCGCTTCCGGCGCAAAGCGCTCCATCAAACTGAAAAGCTGATCCACAACTACACCTCACCTTGGGACAAAATTAGGCGTCATGGTCAAAAACGTCCCACTAAAATTATAGAAAAGAAAAAACAGTCAACTGAATCGCATATTTATTATAGCACAAATAATAATATTTGATGCACATTTCCGGGGAAAAATATATAACCCTAATACCGGCGGCGGGCCATGGTGCAGGCAATACCCAGTTCGTTGCGGTATTTGGCCACGGTGCGGCGGGATATGCAGATACCCTGCTCCTGCAGAATCTGAGCGATGGCTTCATCACTCAAAGGACGGGTAGGATCTTCATTGGCCACCAGCTCTTCTATCATCTTCTTTATGCTGCGAGCGGAAACTTTTTCATCTCCTTTGGTACTTTGAACACCAGTACTGAAAAAGTACTTCAGCTCAAACAAGCCCTGGGGAGTCTGGATATACTTGTTGGTAGTGGCGCGGCTTACCGTGGACTCATGCACTTCCACAATATCGGCTACTTCCCGCAAGGTAAGGGGCTTTAAATGAGCAACCCCATGATCCAGAAAGTCTTTTTGAATATCCACTATGCAGCGGGCTACTTTATACAGGGTCATGCGCCGCTGCTCGATACTGCGGATCAGCCACAAGGCCGACCCCATTTTTTCCTCCAGATACTTGCGGGTCTCCGGGGTAAATCCTGACTCGTTTTGGTGCAGCATCTTTTCATAAAGCCGGTTGACGGTCAGACGGGGGAACTGGAAATCATTGACTATCACTACATATTCTCCATCAACTTTTTCCACAAAAACATCGGGGACTATATACTTAATCTGATCGGCGTTGCTGTACTGCAAACCTGGTCTGGGATCCAGGGTGCGGATTAAATCGCATATCTCCTGAACCTGCTGGATGGAAAGGTTGACCGCCTGGGCTATACGATTGAGCCGGCCCCGGCCAATATCCTCCAGGTGATTGGTTACTATAGTTGTTATTACCGGATCGTCCTTTCCGTAATGCTTCAGCTGGATCAGCAGGCATTCCGGCAAATCCCGGGCCCCCACCCCATAGGGATGGAAGGAATGAATCATCTCCAGGACTTCTTCCACCCGGCACTCGGGGACTCCCATCTGTTCGGCCACCTCCTTGAGTTCCACGGTCAGGTAGCCATTATGATCAATGCTGCCGATGAGATACTCCCCAATGCGCAGGTCCAAATCATCTCTGGTCACCATGCGCAGTTGGAACTCCAGGTGATCATACAAGCTGGGCCGGCTGGTGATGAAGTTTTCCAGGGACTTTTCTTCCTCTTTCTCCTGGGGCATATAGGCCGTGTCCCGATCACTGTGATATTCTATCCATTGTTCCAGCACCCTCTTGGCCTCGGCCTCCGCCTCGTGTTCTTCTCTTTCCGGAAGCTCTTCCGGTTCCCGTTCATCGAGAAAAGGATTTTCCTCCAGCTCTTTTTGTATATATTCACTCAGCTCCAGGGTGGACATTTGCAAAATAGCAATGGCCTGGCGGAGTTCGGGCGTCATGAGCAGCTTTTGCTGTTGTTCCAGGAAAATGTCATGGGTAAGTTTCATACTAATACTCCCCTGCGTTCAGCGAAAAGTTCTCACTAAGTTAGTTATTCGTTAAACCGGGCTAATGTCCTGCTACTATTCTCCCAGCATAATCCGATCGGCCAAATCTTCCAACTTGCGCATGCGGTGAGCTACTCCTGATTTAGTCAGGGGCGGGACCATCATTTCCCCCAATTCCTTCAGGGAGGAATCGGGATACTCCAGCCGTAATTGGGCCAGGGTCCGCAATCCGGGGGGGATACCCTCCCAGCCGCGGGAGTCAACTATCTGTTTGATAGTCTCTATTTGCCTTACGGAAGCATCTACTGTTTTAACCAGATTGGCGGTTTCAAAATTCACCTGGCGGTTGATATTGTTGCGCATGGATTTCAGAATACGCACATTTTCGAAATCCAGCAGAGCTTTGCTGGCTCCCACCGTCGCCAGGAAATCTACAATGCTTTCCGCATCCTTGATGTACAAAACCAGGCTGTTCTTCCTTTCTGTCTGGCGGGCCTCCAGATTCAAGCGGGCCATAAGTTTCTGCACCTCATTGGCCATGGTCTGATCATGGAGTACAATCTCCAGGTGGTAATTGCCTTCCGGCCTGCTGATGAACCCCCGGCTTAAAAATACTCCTCTGAGATAAGCCCGTTTACAGCAGTTGCGGGTCAGCAGTTTCCATCTTATCCGCGGCTTGAACTGCCCGTGGGCATTGATCAGGCCTAGTTCTCGCAGCATATTGGAGCAGGCCTCATCCAGTTCGCTTTTTACCTGGTAAACCCTGGTTTTTCGAAAGCGCTTCCTTTTTTCAGCGCTTACCGAAACAGGCAGAGTATACAGTTCCTTTATCAACAGAAACGCTTTCCGCGCTGTAGCCGCATTTTCAAATTCTGCCACCAGCCACTGCTGCCCTTCATTTTCCTGCAAGGCAGCATTCAGGGCCAGCAGCGCTGCCAGTTCTGCCTTACGGCAGCAGAACCGCTCCTCATTAAGCCGGGCCAGTTCACCGCGTACCTGCATGGCAAAACTCATTTTATATTCCTCCATTATGGTTTTCCCCGATACAGAGTATCAAAGATCACTTTGGCCAGCTTGTCGGGATCATGCCAGGCTACTTCCGTATCGCTGACCAGATCCGCCGCAATGACCTCCACACCCATCTGCTTCAGTTCCTCTACCGAGGGAGCCACGGGAACAGCCCGTTCCTGCAGGTAACGGTCCAACCGCTCCTGGTCGATAAAGCCGTTATTTACCACCACGTAATCAAAGATCTGGTCACCTATATGACTGGTTATGACCGAGATGTGATCGGCAGCTGTATAATTATCAGTTTCTCCGTTCTCGGTCATTATATTGCACACATAAAAGGTCAGAGCCGGTGACTGGCGAATGGCTTCTACCACCCCGTTTACCAGCAGATTGGGAATAATGCTGGTGAAAAGGCTTCCCGGGCCGACCACTATGGCATCAGCCTCCATTATGGCCTCCAGGGTGGCTGGAACCGGTGCACAGGATTCCGGTACCAGGTACAGCCGTTCAATGGGTTCGCCATATTCCCGGATGGAGGTTTCCCCGAAAACGGTAACTCCATCCTTCATCACCGCACCCAGAACAACCTGTTCCAGAGTAGAAGGAATGACGTTGCCTCTTACTTTCAGCACTTTGCTGACTTCCTTAATGGCGGAGACAAAATCACCGGTTATCTCCGACATTGCCACCAGCAGCAAATTGCCCAGATTATGCCCCTGCAGGCTGCCCTCCTGGGAAAAACGGTGCTGAAATACCTTGTCCATCAGAGTTTCCGTCTCAGCTAAAGCCACCAGGCAGTTGCGGATATCCCCGGGGGGAAGTACCCCCAACTCAGCCCGCAGCCGGCCGGAGCTGCCCCCGTCATCAGTCACGGTAACTACCGCGGTAAGCTGAGAGGTGTATTGTTTAAGACCTTTAAGCAGTACCGCCAGACCGGTACCGCCTCCTATAACCACTACTTTGGGTTCTGTCAGAAAAGGAGCCATTTATTCCTCCATCTTATACTTTGCAATATCTCTATGCTGTATCAGCACATTGTATCCCAGTTTCCTCAACTGCTTGCCGATATATTCTCCCAAAACCACGGAGCGATGCTGGCCTCCTGTGCAGCCTATCGCTACCGTTAAGTTAGTTTTCCCTTCTTTGATATAGTAGGGTATCAAGAATTTCAAAAGATTTAGAAACCGGCGGGTAAAAGATTTGGTGACCGGCGAATCCAGAACATAATCAATTACCTGCTGATCCATGCCGGTCATGGTCCGCATTACCGGGTCATAATAAGGGTTGGCCAGAAAGCGCACATCGATAACCAAATCTGAGTCCATGGGGATACCGGCTTTGTAGCCAAAGGACACCAGGTTCACCGTAAAAGGATGGGGCTGGTGCTGGCTGAATTGATTCTGCAGCTTTTCCTTTAGTTCCCGGGGATCGAGGTTAGACGTGTCCACCACAACATGGGCCTGCCCGCGCAGTTCCTTCAACATATCCCTTTCCAGCTGAATAGCTTCCAGCAGGCTGCGGTTGTGGGCCAGAGGGTGACGGCGCCGGGATTCCTTGAAACGGCGTACCAGCACTTCGTTGGAGGCTTCCAGAAACAAAATCTCAAAAGGAATGTGGCCATCCTTGAGTTCCTGCAATGCCTGGGAAAGATCATGGAAGAATTCTCCTCCCCGCACATCGATTACCAGAGCTACCTTGTCGATTTTCCCTTCGGACTGCAGGCTGAGTTCCACAAATTTATTCAGCAAAGCGGGGGGCAGGTTATCCACACAGTAGTAGCCCATATCTTCCAGGCAGTTGACAGCCTGGGATTTGCCTGCGCCGGATAGACCGGTAATTATCAAAATGTGAATGCCCTGTGTTTCTTGGCCCACCGGATATGTCCTCCCCCATCCAAAGCGTTGGCGATGCGCTCCGGTTCTATCTCCAATGCATCAATTATCTCGCTGCCGTAGCGCAGCCTGCCCACCGTCTCTGTAAAATGGGCGTCACTGTTGACAATAAAACTGACGCCTTCTCTCTCTGCTATTATTATATCAGAAACATCCGGGTGCTCATGGCCACAATTGATTTCAAACAAAACCTCCTGTTTTACACAAGCCCGGGCTACTTCCTCCATATCCACGTTGAAGAACAATCCGGGATGAGAAAGGATGTCCAGCTGGGGATTGTTGTATATAGCTTCGATGGTAGCCTTGGTGTTGGCATTGATGGCTTTCTCCCGCTGGGCTCTGCTGAGATGGCGCAGGGAGTTCTGCACGAAAATACCCATACCATCCTGCATTGAAGTGGGCAGGGTGTATGGGTGAAGTCCGGCGATAACTATATCCATTTGATCGAGAACCTCAGGGGGTACATCCAGGGTCCCCTGCAGATCGCGGATATTGGCCTCCACCCCCACCAGAATGGTCAGGTCGGGGTACAGAGGCTGCATATCTTCGATCCGTTCCTTCAGTTCCAGATATACCTGGGGGTTTTTCACTCCGATGCCGGCGGCCAGGGGCCCATGATCTGTAAGGGCTATTTCCTTTAACCCCCGTTCCAAAGCGGCCAGGATGGCCTGCTCTTCACTTTGCCGCCCGTCACTGCGCCGGGTGTGGATATGATAATCTCCATAGAACTGCATCACCAAGCCCCCTGTAAAAGCGGTTTTTACCTAGGATGTCCAGAAGGGGCGAAAGCTAGACAACTCAGATAGGCATTACAAATCTTCATTAGCTGCGAAAATAGCTTTCGCTGTGTCATCGCGAGGAGCGCAGCGACGTGGCGATCTCATTCACATACCAGCAGTCAACATTTGAGATTGCTTCGCTGTGTTCGCAATTATCACCTGAATAACAGGCCACGATAAACGAAACCTTAAGTCTGTCATCGCGAGGAGCGAAGCGACGTGGCGATCTGTTAACTCACACCGTTAGTTGCCGTAGAGATTGCCACGCGCTACGCGCTCGCAATGACACAATTGGGAGCTATTTTCACAACCATGACATACTAGGGAAGCTGTTTTCACAGCAATGACACCAAAGGTGTCTTTTCTTTCTCCGTGGCCTGCGCCGCAGGAGTATTAGCCAGGCGAGCGATTTACGACGAGCCGTTGCAACCCACGGCGAAACTGAGGGCTGCGAAGGGGAGCGAGAAACAGGATGTTTCGAGCAGCGAGTACTGAGTGCAGGGATGCCGAATTACGAGCGGTCCCCTTCGCACTTAAAGTTTGCCGATGGGTTGCAGGCGAGGAGTACCGGAGCGAGCCGGCTAATACTCCAGCTTCCCGGCTGGCACTTGTGCCGAGTGTCTTTTTGGCAGCCCGTTGGCCTATTTAGCCAATTCTGCTTTCAGGTAATCAATCACCTGCACCGGAGTGGGGTTGATGCCGTATTCATGGGCCAGGTAAACGCTGGTGTAATCCCCCAGGTATACCAGGCTGTAAAAACGGGCCAGGAAGGATTGTCCCTGGCTGGATACCTCTACTACTTCTTTCACCCGGCTTTCAATAATCTGCCGGGTTATGGCCATACGTTTTTGCACCTGGGGGTGGTCTCCCTGATCCCGTAATATGACTACCGCCATGTGAGCCAGGAGTTGGGCCGGTACTTCGAAGCCTACAATTTCATTATGGTTTAATTCCGGAAAAAGGTTGTAATAGGCTGGACTTTTGGCGTTTTCATTGATCTGGGCTTTCCAGCGCAAAGCTGCCGCTTCGGTAAGGCCGGAGGAACCCCATATAACCGGAATAGAGTCTTTTAATTTCTGTGCCAGCTGCCGGGCGGGATTATCCGGCAGGTTAACCTGGGGATTTAATATTTCCCGCTGCTCTTTTAATACCTGAACAGTCTCTTCAATTTCCCCCCGCACATTGTCCAGCAATCCTATTTCTTCCAGGAATAAGGCCAAAGGTGCAAACAGGTAGCCGGTAGCAGCCCGGGGAACCAGATTTCCCGGCACCTTGATAACCGGGTATCCGTCACTGGCTGCCATCTGTGCCAGTTTTCCCCCGCTGGTTAAGCATACAACAGCCGCCCTTTTTTCCCGGGCCTGCTGGTAAGCACTTAAGGTTTCTTCCGTGTTGCCGGAATAGCTCACTGCCACAAAAAGAGTATTCTGGTTTACAAAAGCCGGCAGATTATAATCCCGGTTTACCACCACCGGCAGAGGTGCCCGGCCGGCTGCCAGGGTACGCACTATATCCCCGCCGATGGCCGATCCCCCCAAACCGGATATGACTATATTCTGAAAAGGTTTCCGGTATTCACCGGCAAAGTCAAAAGTCATATCCAGGCTGTCAGCAAACTGATCAGGTAGTCCATACAAAAATTCCATCATGTGTTCCGCGGTGAGTGTGGTCACTTCCATTCCCCCTGCTCTTTTTTATACTTCCTTCAGTTCATACTCCATAGTCCCCAGGCCAATCTTCTGGGCATGGATAAGCTGATATTTCCAGTCAATATTGGGATGGACCGCCTTGAATTTATCTTGCCCTGCAGCTAGCCCTTCTATGACCGAACCCATTTGCGCCGGCCGGCTGTTGACCAGGTCTACACAGGCTTTGTCCAGGGCCACCGGGTCAGTGGAAGCCAGGATACCGATATCAGCCACAATAGGCAGGTCATTAAAATGAGTACAGTCGCAGTCCGGACTGATATTCATAACAAAGTTGATGTACCCTACTTTCCCCTCTTTACCCTTTACGGCCCCCAGGGCATATTCGGCTACTTTCTCCTGAGCCGCCTGGGGAGTAGTACGCCAGTTAGGCTTCATAGCTCCGAAGTTACAGGTAACAATACATTCCCCGCATCCCCAGCATTTTTCTTCTACAATCGAGGAAAGACGCCCGGCTTTATTGCCTTCCCATTCAATCATGACAATGGCTTCTGCCGGGCACCAGCGCATACACTTGCTGCAGCCAGTACAGTTTTCCTGGCGAACCCGGGGGAGTACATCAGAGTGCATCTGCTGCTTTCCGCTGCGGGAGCCGAGCCCCATGCCTACATTTTTAATGGCACCGCCAAAGCCCGTTAACTCATGCCCCTTGAAATGGGTCATAACGATCATAGCGTCGGCATGATAGGCAGCACTGCCGATATTAACCTCATTAAAATGCTCCCCGTTGATGGGCACTTTCACATAATCCTTGCCGGTCAAACCATCGGCAATAATCAGGGGTGCCCCTACCACCGCATAGTCGAAGCCATTTGCTATGGCCGTCTCCAGATGGTCCACTGCATTGGAGCGGCTGCCCACGTACAGGGTATTGGCATCTGTCAAAAAGGGTTTCCCTCCCAGCTTCTTTATAATCTGCACCAAACGGCGCAGGTAAGGAGGACGTATGTAAGCCAGATTTCCCAGTTCGCCAAAATGCAGCTTGATCGCTACCAGGTCTCCTTTATCGATTACCTTGTTCAGTCCGGCCGCTTTGAAAAGGCGTTCCATTTTGTCCAGCAGACCGGCTTTGCTGTCGGCACGCAGGTTAGTATAGTAGACTTTGGCTGGCATATAATCACTCCCCGATAATATTTAGTCATCTATCGTGTCATTGCTGTGAAAACGGCTTCCTTTTGTGTCATCGCGAGGAGCGAAGCGACGTGGCGATCTGTTAACTCACACCGTTAGTTGCCATAGAGATTGCCACGCGCTACGCGCTCGCAATGACACAATTGGGAGCTATTTTCACAGCCATGACATACTAGGGAAGCCTTTTTTCCAGCAATGACACAAAAGGTGACTTTTTTCATTCATCATGGCCTACGTCGAAGAAGTCAATTATGAGGCACGGAGCGACGTAGCGATCTCTGCCTCATCAATATTTATCCAGTATAAACCGGTGCAGCGCCTCGGCCACACCCGCCTCGTCATTGCTGCTGGTTACATAATCAGCGGCATCCTTGACCACATCCCGGGCATTGCCCATAGCCACACCTATTCCTGCCCATTCAATCATGGCCAGATCATTGTAGCTGTCCCCCACAGCCAGAACCTCCTTGCGATCTATGTCAAAGTGCTCAGCTACTACCTGCAGGGCCTGGCCTTTGTTGGCCGACTGGTCCATGACCTCCAAAAAGTAGGGCTTGGAGCGGGTTATATTCAGCTGCTTGCTGTAGCGGGACTTTAGCTCCACTTCCATATCCAAAAGGGCCCGTTCATTTTCTGTGATGGCCATTATCTTCAGAGGCGGGGCCTGGCGCACCGCTTCCATCAGATCGGGAACGATACGGGGCTCCACCCTGGCCATATTGGCATAGGCTCGCCCTTCTTCGGTCAGGCTTTCCAGGTACAGTTCATCATCCAGGTAAGTATGATAATGCACCCGGGCCTGGCGGAAGTATTCCATAATCTCGAGAGCTAGTTCCTGGGGAACCGGCCGGTGATAGAGAACTTCTCCCGACAGGGAGTTTTTTACCAGGGCTCCCTGGTAGGTGATAA
This sequence comes from Syntrophomonas sp. DTU018, assembly GCA_001513155.1. GTDB lineage: Bacteria > Bacillota > Syntrophomonadia > Syntrophomonadales > Syntrophomonadaceae > DTU018. Next base: position 47,415 of record LFSR01000055.1, on the reverse strand, counting down.
GGGGCAGATCCGCCTTTATCTGCCGGGCATAAGGCAGAGCAGAACGATACATGCGTCCGGTAGCCAGCGTAACTTTGATGCCCAGTTCCTGGACCCGGCGTATGGCTTCCAGGCAGGACGGGGCTATCTGCAGACCGGAATCCAGCAGAGTATCATCCAGATCGATAGCTACCAGCTTTATAGCCATAGTTATCTCCTCCGCACTCAGGGTAAAAATAAGCCAGGCGGAAAGCCCGGCCGGTTATCTGTATAATATCATCATTTATCAGCGGAATCTAAATCCCTGATCATCTATAAATATGCTGATTATGAAGCTGATTAAACTAAACAGTACAGCACTTAATAAAGCCCATCCAAATCCATCAATATCAAAGCCGCGAATAGTAGCTGAGGTGAGCCAGAACATCAGGCCATTGATTACAAAGGTGAATAACCCCAGGGTAATGATATTCAGCGGCAGAGTCAAAACCAGGAGCAAAGGACGAATAACCGCGTTGATAATACCTAAGAAAACAGATCCGACCACTGCTCCCCAAACAGACAGCTGAAAACCTGGCAGGAGTGCCGCAGTTAAAATCAGAGCGGCGATGTTAAGTAACCAGCGCGTTATTAATCCTGTCATTTAGTGTCCCCCTTTCCCAGCTGGTGCTTTGTTTTCTGGAATTATGGCATTATTCTACCATATTTCTGGCATTAATAGTCGTCTAGGATGAAGATCCGTGAAAATATGCAAAAACGCGTTGGGCTGCAGTCCGGTTCATGCCCGGTACAGCCGCCAGTTCCTGCAGGGACGCTTCCCGGATGCGGTTAACCGAACCGAAATGCTTCAGCAGCGCCCGGCGGCGCTGGGGTCCTATCCCTTCGATATTATCCAGAGCCGAAGCGGTCATGCGCCGGGTGCGGCGCTGCCGGTTGTACTCCACCGCAAAACGGTGGGCTTCGTCCCGCAAGCGCTGCAAAAGCCGCAGCCCTTCATCCCGCCGGGGAAGTACCAGGGGCTCACTTACCCGGGGCCTGTATATCTCCTCATTTTTTTTGGCCAAACTGATCAGGGGGATATCTACCCCCAGTTCCTCCAGAACACCCTGCACGGCGTTGACTTGTCCCAAGCCTCCGTCAATAACAATTAAATCCGGTTCGGGCAAAAAGGCGGGGTTTTGCTCCCGGGCCTGGTTAAAACGGCGCCGCAGGGCTTCCCGCAGGGAAGCGAAATCGTCATTTTGGTCCTGTTTTATCTTAAAGCGGCGGTAGGCACTGCCATCCGGCTCTCCCCCGGTGAAAACCACCATGGAAGCCACCGTCTCCTGCCCGCCCAGATGGGAAATATCGTAACACTCTATCCTCTCCGGTACCACAGGAAGCTGGAGGACCCGGCTGAGGTGCACCAGGATTTCCTGCTGCCGGGCGTCTTTCTCATGCCGTTCCTTCCAGAGCAGGTAAGCATTCTCCATCATCATATCCATCAGGTTGCGCTTGTCGCCCCGCTGGGGCACTTTGATGCTCACCCGGTGCCTGGTGATCTGCTGCAGCCAGGCTTCCACCAGTTCCTGCTCCGCCGGCTGTACACTCACCGCCAGTTCCCGGGGTATGTCGTCATTATCCGTATAATAGCGGCGCAGGAACTGGCTCATCAATTCCCCTTCTTCCTGGCCGGTGGGCCGGTCCAGCCAAAAGGTATCCTTGGCAATGATCTTGCCGCTGCGAATCTTGAAAACCAGAGCCAGGCTTTCCTTTTCCCCCATGACGAGTCCTACCAGATCCAGGTTCCAGGGAGATTCCAGGTGTACTTTCTGGGTTTCCCCGATCTTTTTGATAGCATAGATCTGGTCCCGCAGACGGGCAGCCTTTTCAAAATCCAGATTGGCAGCAGCTTCTTTCATCTCGGCTTCCTTGGCCTGCAGTATTCCCTGGCTGTTTCCTTCCAGAAAATCGATAACCTGATTCACCACCGCCTGGTAATCCTCAGGGGAAACCTCACCGGTGCAGGGAGCCAGGCATTTCTGCAAATCCCGGTTCAAGCAGGGCCGCTGACCGGTGCGCAGGGTTTTGCAGGTGCGCAGGGGAAACAGGGTGGTGAGCAGGCGCAAGGTTTCCTTCAGGGATCCCACATCGGTATATGGTCCGAAATAGCGGGATACTTTATCCTTTTTCTCCCGGGTGATATATATGCGCGGGAAGGGGTCACCGGTACTTATCTTCAAATAGGGATAGGTCTTGTCATCCCGCAGATCTATGTTGTAACGGGGCTGGTAAGCCTTGATCAGGTTGTTTTCCAGAATCAGGGCTTCTACTTCCGTATTGGTGACTATAAAGTCAAAGTCAGCTACCCGGTCCATCATGGCCCGCACTTTGGGATGCAAATTATCTGTACTCTGGAAATAAGAGCGCATCCTGTTGCGCAGGGCCTTGGCCTTGCCCACATAGATGACCTGCCCGTTCTGGTCTTTATACAGGTAAACCCCGGGCTGGAGTGGTACTTTTTTCAAACGCTCTTTCAATTCCTCATGCTTCATGAAACACACATCCTGGTTTAAGACAGTCTACTGTGAAAATGACTACGCTCTGTCATCGCGAGGCACGAAGTGCCGTGGCGATCTTGTTCACATACCTGCAGCGCCGTTAGAGATTGCTTCGCTGCGCTCGCAATTATCACCTGAAGCACAGGCCACGATAAATGAAAACTTAAGTCTGTCATCGCGAGGAGCGAAGCGACGTGGCGATCTGTTAACTCACACCGTTAGTTGCCATAGAGATTGCCACGCGCTACGCGCTCGCAATGACACAATTGGGAGCCATTTTCACAGCAATGACACAAATGGTGACTTATCATTCACCGTGGCCTAAATTGCAGGTGAAAATTGCAGTGAAAACGCCTTACGCGGGGCGATATTGGCATCGTCCCCCATACCCCATGCAGGAGTATTAGCCGCCTCGCTCCGGTGCTCCTCGCCTGCAACATCGGCAAACTTTAAGTGCGAAGGGGACCGCTCGTAATTCGGCATCCATGCACTCAGTACTCGCTGCTCGAAACATCCTGTTTCTCGCTCCCCTTCGCAGCCCTCAGTTGCGCCGTGGGTTGCAACGGCTCGTCGTAAGTCCCTCGCCCGGCTAATACTCCTGCCTTCCGACTAATACTCCTGCCTTACGATTAAGCCATTCTCTCTCATTGCGCTTGGCGCAACTGGCGGCAACTGTCCAGCAGCGGCCGCAGGTAGCGTCCGGTATAGGAGGCGGGGCACTGGGCCACTTCTTCCGGGGTACCCTCGGCCAGGATCTGTCCCCCTCTTTCCCCGCCTTCCGGTCCCAGGTCAATTATATGATCCGCCGATTTGATTACATCCAGATTATGCTCAATGATTAAAACCGTGTTGCCCGCATCCACCAGCCGGTTGAGAACCCCCAGCAGGTGCTTGACATCATGCTTGTGCAGCCCGGTAGTGGGTTCATCCAGTATATACATGGTCCTGCCGGTGGAGCGGCGGGACAGTTCCGTAGCCAGCTTTACCCGCTGGGCTTCCCCGCCGGACAGGGTAGTAGCAGGCTGCCCCAGCTGGATATATCCTAGCCCCACATCCTGCAGCACTTTCAGCTTGCGATGAATGCGGGGGATGTTTTCAAAAAAGTCCACGGCCTCGTCTACGGTCATGGCCAGTACATCGGCAATATTCTTGCCCCGGTACTTGACTTCCAGGGTTTCCCGGTTGTAGCGTTTCCCCTTGCACACCTCACAGGGCACATAAACATCGGGCAAAAAGTGCATCTCGATTTTGATAATACCATCGCCGGAGCAGGCTTCACAACGACCTCCCCGTACATTGAAGCTGAAACGTCCCGGCTTGTAGCCCCGCATCTTGGCTTCGGTGGTTTCCGCGAACAATTCCCGGATGTGGTCAAAGGCTCCCGTGTAAGTAGCCGGGTTGGAGCGGGGTGTCCGGCCGATGGGGGATTGATCAATGTTCACTACTTTGTCGATATTTTCCAAGCCCTCGATGCCCTTATGGACGCCGGGACGGTAACGCCCGCCATGCAAGCTTTTCATCAAAGCCGGGTAAAGAATCTCCTCCACCAGGGTACTTTTGCCGGAACCGGAAACTCCGGTGATAACCACCATTTTCCCTAAAGGAATAGTTACATCAATATTTTTTAAATTATGCTGGCTGGCCCCTTTTATGACCAGCTTGCAGCCATTGCCCGGGCGCCGTTTTTCCGGTACCTCTATATCCAGTTTGCCGGACAGGTATTGCCCGGTCAGGGACCTTTCACAGGCCACAATGTCCTCCACCGTGCCCTGGGCTACTACTTCTCCCCCGTGGACTCCCGCCAGAGGGCCGATGTCCACTATATGGTCGGCACTGCGGATGGTTTCCTCGTCGTGTTCCACCACAATAACAGTATTGCCCAGGTCCCGCAGCCGCTTCAGAGTAGCCAGCAGGCGCTCGTTGTCCCGGGGATGCAGGCCGATACTGGGTTCGTCCAGCACATATAATACTCCCACCAGGCTGGAACCTACCTGGGTTGCCAGGCGTATGCGCTGGGCTTCTCCTCCCGACAGGCTTCCCGCTTTGCGGTCCAGAGTCAGGTAATCCAGGCCCACGTCCACCAGGAATTGCAGCCGGGCTCTGATCTCTTTAAGTATCTGCCTGGCAATCAGCATCTCCCGCTCACTTAACTGGAGCTGCTCAAAGAAGTTGATGGCTTCCCGTACCGACAGGGCGGTAACATCATTGATCGATTTGCCGCCTACCAGCACCCACAGGATTTCTTCCCGCAGGCGCTTGCCTTCACATTTGGGGCAAAGGGAATAGGTCATGTATTTTTCGATTTCTTCCCGGGAGTAATCACTGCGAGTCTCCATGTAACGGCGGCTGAGATTATTGATCACCCCTTCATAAGCAGAGCGGAAGGTGCCGGTCTCTCCATAGGAATTGGTGTAGGTCACCACGAACCGTTCGCCGCCATTGCCGTAGAGAATAAAGTCAATCTGTTTCTTGGTTAACTCCTTCAAAGGACGGTCCAGGGGTATGTGGTAGTGCTGGGCGGCGGCGGCCAAAATCTGATTATAGTAAGTGAAAAAGTTGTTGGACCAGGGAATAATCGCACCATCTTCCAGGCTCTTATCCATATCCAAAACCAGGCTGGGATCTATTTCCCGCTTCCAGCCTAGCCCATCGCATTCCGGACAGGCCCCATAGGGATTGTTGAAGGAAAACATGCGCGGGCTTAATTCGGGCAAACTGAAGCCGCAGTCCGGGCAGGCAAATTCCTGGCTGAACACCAGTTCTTCCTCCCCTTCTTCTTTCAGCCACAGCACAACAATGGGTCCTTCGCTGAGTTCAAAAGCCAGTTCCAAAGATTCCGCCAGGCGGCTGTTGATACCTTCCTTGATAACCAGCCGGTCCACCACCGCACTGATATTATGTTTCTTGTTCTTATCCAGCTTTATCTCCTCATCGGAGGTGTACTCATAGCCGTCCACCATTACCCGCACAAACCCGTCTTTGAAAAGGTTCTGCAGGACTTTGCGATGCTCACCTTTTTGTCCCCTGATAATGGGTGCCAGTATTTTAATGCGGCTCCCAGACGGCAGGCCCATCAGGATATCCACAATCTGGTCCACGGTCTGGCGCTGTATAGGTTTATGGCAATGGGGGCAGTGAGGCCGTCCCACCCGGGCAAACAGAAGGCGCAGGTAGTCATAGATCTCCGTCACGGTTCCCACAGTAGAGCGGGGATTATTGGAAGTGGATTTCTGGTCTATGGAAATAGAGGGCGACAGCCCCTCGATATAGTCTACATCCGGTTTGTCCATCTGCCCCAAAAACTGGCGGGCATAAGTAGACAGGGACTCCACATAGCGGCGCTGTCCCTCACTGTAGATGGTGTCAAAAGCCAAACTGGATTTACCGGAGCCGGAGACTCCCGTAAACACCACCAGCCGGTCACGGGGTATGACCACATCTATATTCTTCAGATTGTGCTCCCGGGCACCTTTAACAATAATCTGGTTTTTTATCATGTTCTCTCTCCTATCCACGGATTGCCCTGACTTCTTTTATCGTAAACTAATTCTGTTAGAGTTTGCTTCGTCGCTGCGCTCCTCGCAATGACATAAAAGACGTCCTTTATCGAAAATAGCTCTTGCCTTGTCATCGCGAGGCACGAAGTGCCGTGGCGATCTGTTTTTACATGACCTGCAATTTGCGTTAGAGATTGCTTCGCTGCGCTCGCAATTGTCACCTGAATAACAGGCCACGATGAATGAAAAGTCCTCTTATGTGTCATTGCGAGCCCCTGAAAGGGGCGCGGCAATCTCATTCGTCTATCTGTCTTAACGATTGAGATCGCCACGCGCTACGCGCTCGCGATGACACAGCGCAGTCATTTTCACAGCTATTAGAAAGCCGTTTTGACAGCAACTACCTGCGGCGGCGACGACTTTTCTTAGCCGGGGTGGAACCGGTCAGCTCTTTGATCATGTCCCGCAGCTGGGCAGCTCGTTCAAATTCCAGGTTTTCTGCAGCCTGGCGCATTTCTGCCTCCATTTCCCGGGCCAGCCGCAATCTTTCCTCTTTGGGCAGATTGCGATAGCCCAAAACCTCGTACTCTACCGGAGCTTCGGCTATGGTAGCTTCCACCGCCGCATACACTGCTTTCTTTATGGATTCCGGAGTAATATTATGCAGCCGGTTGTATTCCATTTGCTTGGCGCGGCGCCGGTTGGTCTCGTCCAGAGCGGACCGCATGGAAGGAGTAATGGTGTCGGCATACATAATGACCCGGCCTTCCACATTGCGGGCCGCCCGGCCAATGGTCTGAATCAAGGAACGCTCGGAACGCAGGAAACCTTCCTTATCGGCATCCAGGATAGCCACCAAAGCCACCTCGGGCAGGTCCAAGCCTTCCCGCAGCAGGTTAATCCCTACCAGTATATCAAATTCCCCATTGCGCAGATCCCGCAAAATCTCCAACCGTTCCAGAGCATCTATGTCTGAATGCATGTAGCGCACTCTGAGCCCGGCCTTATCCAGGTAATCACACAGGTCTTCAGCCATGCGCTTTGTCAAAGTGGTCACCAGAACGCGATATCCTTTGTCCACGGTAATGCGAATCTCATTGATCAAATCATCTATCTGGTTTTCCGTAGGCCGCACCTGGACTTGCGGGTCGACCAGGCCGGTGGGACGGATGATCTGCTCTACCACTTGCTGGCTGCGCTTCAGTTCATAATCCCCGGGAGTGGCGCTGACATAAATCACCTGCTTGATCTTCTGGTCAAACTCTTCAAATTTAAGAGGCCGGTTGTCCAGAGCCGAAGGCAGGCGGAACCCGTACTCTACCAGGTTGAGTTTGCGGGACCGGTCCCCCTCGTACATGCCTCTCAGCTGGGGCACTCCGATATGGGATTCATCGATAAACATAATAAAGTCTTCCGGGAAAAAGTCGATTAACGTGTAGGGGGGCTCTCCCGGAGCTCGTCCCGTAATATAGCAGGAATAATTCTCAATGCCCTTGCAGTATCCCACTTCCCTGATCATCTCCAGGTCAAAGCGGGTGCGCTGTTCCAGGCGCTGGGCCTCCAGCAGTTTACCCTCCCGCTTGAATTTCTCCACCTGCTGGGCCAGCTCGGCTTCGATTTCCTGGGCCGCTTCCAGCATCCTTTCCCGGCTGGTTACATAGTGGGAGGCGGGAAATACGAAAGCATGCAGCCGGCGCCCTATTACTTCCCCGGTGAGGGGGTTGAACTCTATGATACGGTCGATCTCATCTCCGAAAAACTCCACCCGCAGGGCGTGCTCCCCGGAGGAGGCAGGAAAAATTTCTACCACATCTCCCCGCACCCGGAACTGTCCCCGGGTGAAGGCTACTTCATTGCGGGTGTAATGGGTCTCTACCAGCCGCCGCAGGACTTCGTCCCGGGAGATCTCCATTTTGGGACGCAGGGACAAAGCCATGGTAAAGTAATCTTCCGGCGCACCCAGGCCATATATACAGGAAACACTGGCTACGATGATAACATCCCGGCGTTCCAGGAGGGCGGCTGTGGCCGAGTGGCGCAGCTTATCAATCTCATCATTTATGGAGGAATCCTTTTCAATATAGGTATCAGTCTGGGGCACATAGGCCTCAGGCTGGTAATAGTCATAATAGCTGATAAAATACTCTACGGCATTTTCCGGAAAGAACTGCTTAAACTCAGAGTAAAGCTGGCCAGCCAGGGTTTTGTTGGGGGCTATGACCAAGCAGGGCCGCTGCACTTCTTCGATGATACGGGCCATGGTAAAAGTCTTTCCGGAACCGGTAACCCCCAGCAAGGTCTGGTCCCGGTAACCCTTATTGAGCCCTTCCACCAGGCGGCGAATCGCCTGAGGCTGATCACCCTGCTCGCGGTAATCCGAATGAATGCGGAATTGCGGCATAAAATCACTTCCCTTACGGCCTCTTACGACCTCTATTAAGAATATTAATATATCATAATAGGGATGCAAAGGGGATGCAAGAGGCCACGATGAATCAATCTAAACAAAGCAGGAGTATTAGCCGGCGAGTGACTTACGACGAGCCGTCGCAACCCACGGCGAAACTGAGGGCTGCGAAGGGGAGCGAGAAACAGGACGTTTCGAGCAGCGAATACTGAGTGCATGGATGCCGAATTACGAGCGGTCCCCTTCGCACTTAAAGTTTGCCGATGGGTTGCAGGCGAGGAGTCACGGAACGAGCCGGCTAATACTCCTGCCGAGCTGGTTCCAGCCTCTCAAGCAGAAGCTAAAGCTTTAGTTACTATTAAGTGATTGGCGGTTTTCACAGCAATGAAAAGTCACCTTTCGTGTCATTGCTAGCGTAGCGAAGCAATCTCAAACGGGATAGCAGTTATGTTGGATGAGATCGCCACGTCGCTGCGCTCCTCGCGATGACACAGCGCAGTCATTTTCACAGCAATGCCAATATAGCTACCTCTAATATGACGTGAGAGTGTTTTTCACAGGCTTATTAATTCGTTTCTTACCTGCTGGCGCTTGCGGTCCAAGGCTGCAAAGTCCATAGCCCGGGAATAGATTTTTTTCAATCCCTTCAGACACCACCGGCTTTGTTCCAGCTCCTGCTGGGCTTCCAGCAAAAGGCTTTCCAATATGCGCAAGGCTTCACTGGACTCCTGGAGCAGCTCCACCTCATCGTAACCTTCCAGGTACTCACTCATGTCAATCACTACATCCCAGGGCTTGACAGCCAGGTCCAGATTGCCGGCATCTATCAGAGCAATCTGCAGATTGCGGATAATAATCATCTGAATACTGTCAGCATCCAGCCCGCAATGATAATACTCCAAAGAATAGCCTTTGCCCCGGGCCCGGTTGGCCAGTTCCATTATCGCGCTGGATTTGCCGCTGCCGGCCGGTCCCTTGAAAACGTAGCGTTTCTTGCAGAATGAGCTGATTTCATCGATATAGTTTATCATTCCTTCGGCAGTGACAGCACTGGCAAAATAGTGCTTTTCCGCTGACCCGGTGTCCAGGATCTCCCTGGCCAGCTGCCCCACCAACTCCTGCAATCTTCCCAGATTTAAATAGGCAGCTGTCTTTTTCTTGATACTGTCCCTGACCTCGGCGGCTCTTTTCAAAACCAGAGTAGCCTGCTGGCGATGCTGCTCATGCTCTTCATAAAGATTTATGATTTCCTGACTGTAATCTTGCAGTATATTTTTGTCCCAGTAATCACCCAGGTAAATAATATCTCCGGTCACTCCCGGATAAGAAGGATCAATAGGGGAAGATAGACTTCCATTGACAACAGCCGCCTTCAGCTGGGGAATAAATACCCCTTCCGGGCTGACCGGATCATCGGCTGATACCCAGAACTCCACCTCATAACCCTGATCGGAAAAGGATTCTCCCAATAGCCTTATAAAAGTGGATTTCCCTGTTCCGGGAGCACCTTTCAGCACAAAAACTTTGGCCACACCCTGGAGCAGTTCCGGCAAAAAAGTACGAAATCCGTGGCTGGTGTTGCTGCTGGTGAGCACATAGCGCACTTTACCCCTCATAGCAAAGACTCCTCGTCGCTAACCTTATGCCCTAGCATATTCAAAGTGGGGGTATAATGTGAATACTTTCCCTTTTGGCGGCGATAACTGTCAGCTGGTTCTTTTCAAACGGCGCCACAAGCGCCGGAAGGCCAGAAAGATAGTATCTTCCTGAAAGGCTAAATAGCGGGGAGTATTATAATCAGGTACCGGTATTAATCCCACCTGACCGGCTCTGGGGCGGATCATCCTAATGCTGAGGGGTCGGCCATTGCGCAGGATGTTTAGAGAAATCCCCTGCCAGGACCATTTAAGAACATTGATCAGCTCTTCCCTACGGTTCACGGGTATTCCATTCACCGCCAGGACAATATCCCGGGATCTAAGACCAGCCTGGGCAGCAGGAGTTCCCGGACGCACATCCAGTATCATCACTCCCTGGGCAGGATTAACATAATAAGCAGGCCGGTTGCGCTCGGCTCTCATCCCCAGCCAGATGACCATTTCATGGCCCAGGGGGCTGAACAGGGCTGCCAGCCATGTTACCGGAGTCCAACGAGAACCAGCCAGAGCCAGCAGCAGCAAACTCAAGCTGAATACAAATAAATGCAAGGCAGACTCTCGTACTTTTTCCCGGGGGGAAGTAGTAGTAGTTATCTCTCCATATCCCAGTATGGCTAATACCGGGATAAATGTATAAACCTGCTGGGCATTCTCCGGTGAGTATCCTTTAATCAACGGCCACCAATCAGGCATGGACAGGCCGGCTCCATTGGGTTCCATCCAGCCCACAGTTATAAGGGCAACCAGGGGAAGGGGCCAGAATTTCTGCAGGTTGAATCCCCCCTGGACCTGACTGCTCTTTTTTACATATATGGGTACCGGATGCAGGTGCCCGTTCCCCAGTATGAGGATACTCTCGGCCATATGCAGAATAGCCACCAAAGCCAGCAGCTGAGGTACATCGATATCCGGATAGCCCGTTGCCAGACTGGCCAGGGATAGCAGACCGCCCGCGTAGGCAAAACAGAGAAAGCGGGGATTGATGAGCATCAGCAGTAAAGCCGCTATCCATAGCTGCATAATGCCTACGCTTAATAAATCAATCCCTACCAGTACCAGCAATATGCTGGCCAGAAATCCTCCCCCCAGCCCCAGCAAGGTGGAAACCAAGGCGGCACTCAGGTAACTGCGTTGGGTCATGCCCAGGAGTCTGCCGGACATATCCTCCAGGCGTTTATACTGCCAGGCCACCAGGACAAAGAGCAAAAGATAAATAACCAGGAATAGCGGGGTGGTTAAAGTCTCCGCCAGTTTTTGCCCCATAAGGGCCAGCAATAGCATTATAGTTTCCATTATTATCACCTGGGCTTTTTATTCTTTAAGGACAAACCTGCACCTGACACAGAGAGGGAAAACTTTCCCGCTTTCCCTCTCTGACCATAGTCGTTATTTAGTTTCCTGACAGCTTATTTGTCATCAATCAGCACCCAGCTCGCAGCGATCTCATTTCACACATTACCGTGTAATAGCTCGTTTGAGAATGCTTCGCCGCTGCCCTCCTCACAATTATCACCTGCGGAACAGGCCAAGATGAATAAAAAGTCATCTTTGGTGTCATTGCTGTGAAAACGGCTTCCCTAGTATGTCATGGCTGGGATAATAGCTCCCAATTGTGTCATTGCTGTGAAAATGGCTTTCATGTTAGTAAAAAGGCAACCATTGTGTCATCGCGAGCGCGTAGCGCGTGGCGATCTCTATGGCAACTAACGGTGTGAGTTAACAGATCGCCACGTCGCTTCGCTCCTCGCGATGACACAGCGCAGTCATTACAGCAATGACATCTTTTGTATAGCAATTCCCGGGGTTGCTGTTTTTCCTGGTCAATCTAGAGAATCTCTTTTTTCAATAATTCCACTGCTTTCTCCAGCTGCAGATCTTTCTGGGCGTCGGTGTCCTGCTCCACTATATAATCCGGTACAATACCTATTTCATTGATATCAATGCCCTTGGGAGTAAAGTATTTCTGTGTGGTCAGCTTCAGGGCGCTGCCGTCCCGCAGGGGATAGATGGTCTGTACCAGTCCTTTGCCATAGGTTTTTTCCCCTACCAGCACCGCCCGCTGGTTATCCTGCAGGGCGCCGGCTAATATTTCCGCAGCGCTGGCACTGTCTTCATTGACCAGAACTACCATAGGAATATCCACACTGCCTCCGGAAGCCCGGTGGACTGTTTCATTGTTCCTGGCATCCACAACCTTTACCACTTCCTGGTCATCCAAGAACAGGTTGGCGATCTCTACGCTGGCTTCAAATTCGCCCCCGCCATTGCCCCGTAAATCCAGAACCAATCCTTCCATACGGTGGTCCTTCAGCATACCGTTCAGGGCATCGGCCATTTCCTGGGCTGACCGGGCATGGAACTGGTTCAGTTTTATATAACCGATAGCCGGGCTGTCATCCAGCATGCGGTATTCTACCGATGGCACATTGATTATTTCCCGAATAATGGTAAACTCGTGCTCTTTGCCGTCCGATTCCCGGTATATTGTTAACACCAACTGGGTCCCAGGTTCCCCCCGCATCAAATGAACTGCTTCATCCTGCGTCATATTAAGAGCACTTTCCCCGTTAATGCGGATAATAATGTCTCCATTCTGAAGTCCTGCCTTATATGCGGGAGTACCTTTGATGGGGTTCACAATTTTTAAGCGACCGGCTTCATCCTGAAGGATGTAAACACCGATACCGCCAAATTGGGCTTTCAGCCGTACTTGCAGATCTTCCCAGGTTTGTTTGTCCAAAAGCTTGGAGTAAGGATCGCCCAGAGAGTCTACTATACCAGCGGTGGCTCCTTGGATCATTTTCGGCGTAGTAGTGTCAAAAAGGGACTGGCTTTTTACCAGTCCGATTACACTCAATAGCGTACCCAGGCCGGCCGCATTGGTTATGATCAGGAAGATAAAGGCGGCTGTTACCGCCACTCCTACCGCTGAAAAGAAAATATTTAGTCCCCGCCATAAACTACGGTTTTTCAAAACTTCACCACCAGTAGTATTGTATTAACGAAAATCAATTATTATGTTATCCCACCTTTAACCAGATTACAATTCCCATCCCAGGAAAGGAAAGCCGGCAAGAAGTGCAAGAGGGGATAGGGGATCTCAACCGTTCACTCCCGTAACAAAAGCAGCGGAAGTTTCCGCTGCTGAATTACCATCATTTGAACTCTGTTACAGCCGTTCCCTCTGGCTGTCGTTTATTTAAGATACGGCATGGGATCGGTGTAGGAACCGTTGATACGTACTTCAAAATGCAGATGGGGTCCGGTGCTCCACCCGGTAGATCCGACTTTGCCGATGGCTTGTCCCTTGGTAACCGTCTGCCCGTTACTGACCAGGAAAGCAGACTGATGAGCATAGAGGGTAGAGAGGCCATTGCCATGATCGATTACCAGCACCTGACCATAACCTTCCATCCAGCCGGCGTAAATGACCTTGCCGCTGTCGGCGGCAACAATAGTGGCAGACATGGGGGCACCTATGTCCACACCAGTATGCATTTTGCGCGTCTTGAGTATAGGATGATAGCGCATGCCGTATGGGGAAGTTATAGTGGTATAGCCTGGAGTAGGCCACGTAAAGACTCCGGTTCCCAGAGCTTCAGAACTGCCGCCCTGCAGCTGGCGAATCATAGCTTCCAACTTGCGGGAGCTCTCTTCCAGTTCGGCCAGAGCTTTTTCATAGGCTTCTCTTTCCTGCTGAACACTGGCGAGGATCTGCTGTTTCTCCTTCTTCTGCAGATCCAGCTGTTCCTTCATGGATTCCTGTTGCTGGAGAGCCCTCTCCAGCTCTTTCTTCTTGACTTCCAGGTCGCTCTTCTTCATCTCCAGGTCCTGCTTTTCCTGGCAGATGGAATCGATTAATTCGGCATCCTGTTCAATTATGCTGTTTATCATTTCATAACGGGTCAGAAAATCCTTGAAATCAGTAGCACACAGCAGGACTTCCAGGTAAGTGACCTCTCCTTCTTCATGGAGCACCACCAGGCGCTCACTCAGCAGGTCGATCTTTTCCTCCAAATCCTTTTCCTTTTCTTCAATCTCCGTTTCGGTTCTGGCTATGCTGTCCTGCAGAAAAGCTATCCGGTCTTCGGTGGCGGTGATCTCATTTTCGGTACGCTGGATATTCTTTTCCAGATTCTGAATCTGGCCCATTATGCTTTGTTCTTGTTTTTTCGCGCTGTTTACTTTGCTTTGGGTAGCATCAATACTGCGGCTGATGGCTTCCAACTGTTTCCGGGTTTCCTCCAGTTCGTCAGCATAAACCGGCAAGATAGCGCTGCTGAAGAAAACAGCCATCAAAGATATAGCCAGGATTTTTCTCCCCAATGACACTTGCCATACCCTCCCATGCAATTCTCCATATTAAGAATCCAGCTATATATCGCTAAACATTCAGGAAGCGGTTCAGTGAAATATAAGTACCTAAAACCCCCAACACGGCTCCGGTTCCCACCAGTGCCAGGTACACTTTCCCCAATACAGCCATATCGCTGACCAGGGTAATTATTGCCATAGAGGTTATATTCTGCAGCAGGGCTCCGTAGCCCGCAGCCAGCAGCGCTACTGCCAGCAGACTTCCCACCACCCCTAAAAATATTCCTTCTATGAAAAAGGGCCAGCGGATAAACCAGTCAGTAGCACCGATCAGTTTCATCAGATAAATCTCTTTGCGGCGGGCGAAAACCGACAGCCGGGTGGTAGTAGCTATCAAAAACACCGCCCCCGCAGCCAGTACTATGATAAAAGCCAGGCTGATAATGCGAACCCAGTGAGTAACCTGGAATAATCGCTCTACTACTCCCTGACCGTAGTTGACCTTGTACACACCTGGTATCCGGTAAACCAGCTCAGCTATCTTGGGTACATCCTGGGGGTTTTTAGCTTCGATTTCAAAAGTATGGGGCAGGGGATTTTTCCCCAGGGTAGCTTTCAGGTCATATTGGCTGCCATAGGTTTCCTGCAGCTCTCTCAGGGATTCATCCCGGGATACGAATTTAATGGATTTAATGCCGTCGATTTTTTCGATCTCCTCCTGGACTTCGTCAATTTCAGCGTCACTCAAGGACCGGTCCAGGAAAGCTATCATCTGCACATCAGATTCCAGGCGGCTCATAAAACGCTCCGCGTTCAGGCTAAGCAAGACCGCCATTCCCAGTATCAAAATGCAGATAGTAACGGTGCTAATAGTAGCAAAGGTCAGCAAACGGTTGCGCGACAGGGATTTGGCTGCTTCTCTGAAGAAATACAATATGTTGCTTAGTCTCATACCAGTGACTCCCCATGGGGGGTATCGTTTACTATCCGGCCGCGCTCCAGCATAATGACACGCTTATGCGCTTGCTTCACCAGTTCCCGGGCATGGGTCGCCATTATAACTGTGGTGCCCTTACGATTTATATCAAAGAGCAGTTCCATAATCTCTTGTGAGGTCTCCATATCCAGATTACCAGTTGGTTCATCAGCAATCAGCATAAGGGGTTGGTTAGCCAGAGCCCGGGCAATACCCACTCGTTGTTGTTCCCCGCCGGATAACTCGGTAGGCAGGCAGTTTTCCTTACCTTTCAACCCCACCATGTTAATGACCTCGGGGACCCGTTGTCTGATATCACGATTGCTTGCTCCCACCACTTTCATGGCAAAAGCTATATTCTCGGCTACTGTTTTGTTTTCCAAAAGCTTAAAATCCTGAAACACTATACCCATATTGCGCCGCAGCAAAGGAACCTCGCTGCGTTTCATCCGTACGATACTGCGGGATGCTACAAAGATTTGACCCCGCGTAGGCAGTTCTTCCCGAAAAAGCATCTTAATCAAGGTTGATTTGCCGGCACCGCTGGGGCCCATCAAGAACAGGAATTCCCCGCGATCTATCTTCAGGGAAATGTCATCTAAGGCTTTAACACCATTAGGGTAAATCTTGGAGACATTGTAGAATTGAACTAGCATGATTACCTCCAAAAATAAGGCACAAAAAAACCACCATTACTGGTGGTTCTACAAAATAGCCTAAAATTCCTCCTTTAGAGAGGGCGTTTTTCAAGTAATTTATGGATATTGCGAACTATATCATCAACTGTCAAACCATAGTGTTCCAGCAGATCATCCGGTGTCCCGGATTGGCCGAAAGCATCGGCAATGCCCATCCGTAAAACGGGTACGGGATAATGCTCGCTGACCGTTTCACATACTGCGCTGCCCAGTCCTCCTATAATTGAGTGCTCTTCCACAGTGAGCAGAGCTCCGGTCTGGCGGGCTAACTTTATTACGAGTTCCTGGTCCAGAGGTTTAATGGTATGCATATCAGCCACTGCCACCAGAATACCCTCGGCCGCCAGTTTCTCTGCCGCCTGCAATGCTTTGGCTACCATAATCCCGCAGGCTATGATAGCCGCATCATTGCCATCCCGCAGCAGGTTGCCCTTGCCTATTTCTATAGTATCCTCTTCCCTGTACAGTACGGGTACCGCCGGGCGTCCCAGGCGCATATAGGCAGGTCCTTCCATTTTATATAGATTGTGCAGCATCTTCTTGACCGATACCCCGTCAGCAGGTACCACCACGGTCATATTGGGCAGGCTGCGCATCAAGGAAATATCCTCTACCGCCTGGTGGGAACCGCCGTCTTCGCCTACGGTTAGTCCGGCATGGGTAGCGCATATTTTCACATTTAAATGGGGATAGGCTATGGAGTTGCGCACCTGCTCAAAAGCCCGGCCGGTAGCAAAAATGGCGAAAGAACTGGCAAATACCACTTTGCCGCAAGCAGCCAGGCCTGCCGCCATGCCCATCATGTTCTGTTCGGCTATGCCGGCATTGAAAAAGCGTTCCGGGAATGCTTTGGCAAAATCCGCAGTTTTGGTGGACTTGGACAAGTCCGCGTCCAGAACCACCACATTATCATAGGTCCGGCCCAGCTCTGCCAGAGCTTTACCATAGGCATCTCTTGTAGCCTGTTTTTCCATGGTTTCCTCCCTTGAATTCTGGTCCTGTCATCGCGAGGCACAAAGTGCCCGATGCAAGAGGGGACGGTTCTTTCTGTCATGTCTTATCAAATTATACCTAAAAGGAGTACGGATCCTACATGACAGAAAGAACCGTCCCCTCTTGCAATCAGCCGGGCTTACCGGTTGAGATCGCCACGTCGCTGCGCTCCTCGCGATGACACAGCGCAGTCATTTTCACAGCAATGACACGTAAGATAACCTATCAACTGCGCAGTTCGGCCAGTGCTCTCTCCACCTCATCAGGTTTTGGGGCTACGCCGTGCCATTCCACCCGGTTTTCCATGAAGGAGCAGCCTTTGCCCTTGGTGGTCCGGGCTACTATGGCTGTTGGGCATCCCTTGGTCTGCCGGGCGGCATTTAAGGCAGCCATAATTTCAGCGATATTATGCCCGTCAATTTCCACCACATGACAGCCAAAAGCCGCAAACTTTTCCCCTATAGGTTCGGGAGACATAACCTCGCTGATAGGTCCGTCTATCTGCAGGCCGTTGTAATCAATAATCAATACCAGGTTGTCCAGTTTATAATGAGCCGCCGCCATGGTGGCTTCCCATACCATGCCTTCTTCAAGTTCTCCATCTCCCAGGAGAGCATAAACCCGATAGGATTTTTTATCCAGCCGGGCAGCCAGGGCCATACCTACCGCCCAGGAAATACCCTGTCCCAATGATCCGGTGGAGGCTTCAACCCCGGCCAGTTTGCGCATATCCGGGTGCCCCTGCAGGGGACTGCCCAGTTTTCTTAAGGTTTGCAGCCATTCCTCCGGGAAAAAGCCTTTTTCCGCCAAGGCAGCGTATAATACCGGAGCTGCGTGCCCCTTACTGAGAACGAAGCGATCCCGGTCCGGCCAGTGGGGCTGCTGGGGATCCAGGTTCATTTCCCAGAAATAAAGGCAGGCTACTATATCGGCAGCGGACAGGGACCCTCCGGTATGACCGGAGCCGGCCTGTCCCAGCATGGAAATAATGTTTTCCCGGATGCGGCGGGCTTTCTCTTCCACCATTCTTATGGTGTCTATGTTGATTGGGCGCACTTCTCTTCCTCCAGACTCAAACTAAACCTACACAAGCTTATTTTTGCTCCGCAGGCAGGCACTTATGAATTCATCTAGGTTACCGTCCAGTACAGCATTGGCGTTGCCTACTTCCAAACCGGTGCGGTGATCCTTGACCAGAGTAAAGGGGTTCAAGGTATAGGTGCGAATCTGACTGCCCCAGGCAATTTCCTTATACTCTCCCTTGAGCTTTTGCAGATTCTCTTCCATTTCCCTTTGTTTTAACTCGTAGAGCTTGGCCTGCAAAATTTTCATGGCGGCCAGGCGATTGGCATGCTGGGATCTTTCATTCTGGCACTGCACCACTATGCCGGTGGGTATATGAGTTATGCGTACGGCAGAATCCGTCTTGTTAACATGCTGTCCGCCCGCTCCTCCGGATCGGAAGGTGTCAATCCGCAGGTCGTCCGGATCAATATTTACCTCTACGGTTTCGCTGATTTCCGGTAAAACCGACAGGGAAGCAAAGGAAGTATGCCGGCGGCCGGAAGCATCAAAGGGGGAAATGCGAATCAGTCGGTGCACACCTTCTTCGCATTTCAACTTGCCGTAGGCATAATCTCCCTTCACCAGGAAGGTAACACTTTTGATCCCGGCTTCGTCCCCGGCCAGGTAATCCAATATCTCTACCTGATAGCCTGAGTCCTCCGCCCAGCGAGTATACATCCTGAAAAGCATTTCCACCCAATCCTGGGCTTCGGTACCTCCTGCTCCCGCATGGAGGGTAACTATGGCATCTTTGCGATCGTGCTCCCCGGAAAACAAAATCAGCATTTCATACTTCTGGAATTCCTTGTAAAGCACTTCCAGGTCGCTTACTACTTGCCGGTAAAGCTCTTCTTCTTCCTCCTGTTCGGCCATATCCAGCAGGTCATTCAGGTAAACGGCCTGGTCATATAGGGTTTCAAAGGCTTCTACGTCTTCTTTTATTTCACTGATGCGCTTTAGCACCCGCTGGGCTTCCTGCTGATCATCCCAAAAGTTTTCCCGGGCAGCCCGGGCTTCCAGTTCCTGAATTTCCTTCTTGGCACCATCTATGTCAAAGAGAAACCCTCAATTCGCGGAGGCGGTCAACGATATCCCGGCATAGGCCTCTTGGATTTTCAATCATGACAATCCCTCCTCCCACAAATGTCATGGTATTAAATTAGCAGAATACCCCGGTGAATGCAAGATAAAACCCCCGGTTGTGCAGGCTTACTCAATGCTTGGGGGTTCGAAGTAATCATATTTCTGTTTCAGAATTACTATATCAACCCGCCGGTTCATAGCCCGGCTCAGATCATCTTCATTAGGCACCAGGGGGCGATATTCTCCATAGCCAATAATTGATAATCTATCCGGGGGTATGCCGCCCTCATCCTGGAGTACGTGAACTACATTGGAAGCCCGTAATACTGACAGTTCCCAATTGGATGGGAATCTGGCGGTATGGATGGGCAAATTGTCCGTATGTCCTTCCACCCGGATATAGTTGGGCAAGTCTTTCAGGGCTTCCCCCACCTGGCGGATAATGCTGCGAGCCTGGGGAGTCAATTCATCAGAACCGCTGGCAAAGAGCAGAGTATCCTTAAAACTGATTACCAGGCCCCTTTCCTGCTCATACACCACGATATATTCACCCAGTTTGGTGGTTTTACCCCCAGTCTCCCCGCTGCCTAACTCCAGATCCTGGGTTTCTATAAACTCCTGAATGAGATTCTTTACCTCCTGCAGCTGTCCCTGATTGGCGGGAATCTCTCCTTCTCCTTCAGGAATCTGCTGGCCGGAAAGGCCCTCTGCCAGGGAAGGACCCTGGGTATCCAGGACTGATATGGCCTGTCCGGTTAAAACGATACTGATGGAGTTTACTACCGCTTTATACTTCTTGACATCCACCTGGCTCATGGTATACATGAGGACGAAAAAAATCATCAACAGGGTGATCAAGTCAGCATAAGTTACCAGCCAGCGGTCCATATTTTCTTTCTTTTCTTCATTGTTGTTTTTATTGTTGCGACGAGAGCCGTTCAAATGATCACATCCTCATCTGCTCTTCCTGGGCTGCAGGGCTTTCCTTTAATTCCGAAGGCAGGAAGGTCATCAGCTTCTCGCGGATTACCCGGGGATTTTCACCGGCTTGAATGGAAAGTATTCCTTCTAATATCAATTCCATCAGCAATACCTGCCGCTCAGCCTTGATTCTTAACTTGGTGCCAAAGGGAATCCACAGCACATTGGCAGAAGCCACACCGTACAGGGTGGCCAAAAAAGCTACCGCAATAGCCCCACCCAATTTATCAGGCTCATTTACATTGCTCAATACATGTACCAATCCCATAACCGTACCAATAATACCCATGGTGGGAGCCAACCCGCCCATGGTCATAAAGATATCGCTGCCGACCTGTTCATTTTTCTCAAAGGCTTCAATTTCCATCTCCAGCATGTTGCGGGTCAGTTCCGGATCAGTACCGTCAATAACCAACTGCAGTCCCCGGGCCATAAACTCATTGTCCATTTCCGTCAGCTGAGCTTCCAAGCTCAATAACCCTTCCCGGCGGGCTTTGTCAGCGGTTCTTACCAGCTGTTCCACCGCTCCTATATAATCAATTGTTTGGTTAATAAACACAAGCTTAAGAAAATAGGGGAATTTTTTCAGACTGTCCAGGGGATAGCTGATAATAGTAGCCCCAAAGGTACCTCCGAACACTATCATGGCTGCAGTTCCCACCAGAAGCATGCCGGCATGTCCACCCTCCAGCAGGAATCCTCCGATCAATCCTCCCAGTCCAATTAATAAGCCAATTAGTGTCGCAAGGTCCATTGATTAATCCCCTTTCCCACAACATTTCTTGTACTTTTTACCGCTGCCGCATGGACAGGGATCGTTGCGACCCACTTTTTTCTCCACGCGGATGGGTTTCCTTTCTACCTCGTCGCCCTGATTTTCAAAGGTTTTGCGCTCTTCCCGCTGCTGCACCATCTTGACCCGGAAAATGTAGCGCACCACATCTTCCTTGATACTGTAAATCATAGACTGAAAAGCATCATAAGCTTCAAATTTGTATTCAATCAGCGGGTCTTTTTGCCCGTAGGCCCGCAGGGAAATGCCGTTGCGCAGCTGGTCCATGGCATCGATGTGATCCATCCATTTCTGGTCGATGATGTTCAGCATCAACGCCTTTTCCAGTTCCCGCATAGTCTCAGGACCAAGTTCGGCCTCCCGCTCTTCATAAAGCTGGTAAGCCCGTTCCCGCAGGAACTCCTTCATATCGTGCCGGGTCATGCCCTTCAGGTCATCAACGGCAAAATCCACCTTGGGCAGGATATTGCGCTCAATATACGTTAAAAGTCCGGGCAGATCCCAGTCATCGGAGTATTTCACTTCGCCGGCAAAGCTATCTACTACCTGATCAATGACATCATCTATCATACTGATGATGGTAGGTTTCAAGTCCTGCCCAAACAGTACTTTGCGGCGCTCTCCGTAGATCACTTCCCGCTGCTGATTTATTACATCATCATATTCCAATACATTTTTACGGATGTTGAAGTTGCGGCTTTCCACCTTCTTCTGGGCATTTTCAATAGCCCGGGTGATCATCTTGTTCTCGATGGGCATGTCGTCATTCATGCCCAGTTTATCCATCAAACCTTCGATGCTGGCTGAGCCAAACAGCCGCATCAGGTCATCTTCCAGAGATACATAAAAACGGGATTCTCCAGGATCTCCCTGACGGCCGGAACGACCCCGCAGCTGGTTATCAATGCGCCGCGCCTCGTGACGTTCCGTACCTAAAACATATAATCCGCCCAGCTCCGCTATGCCTTCTCCCAGTACAATATCCGTACCGCGCCCGGCCATGTTGGTGGCAATGGTGACCGTGCCCCGCTGCCCGGCCTGGGCAATGATCTGGGCTTCCTTTTCATGATACTTGGCATTCAGAACCTGGTGAGGAATACCTCTTTTTTTCAGCATATTGCTGAGCATTTCCGATTTCTCAATGGAAATCGTGCCCACCAGCACCGGCTGCCCGGTGCGGTACCGTTCCACAATATCCTCCACCACAGCCTGAAACTTGCCCATTTCCGTACGGTAGATTACATCCGGGTGGTCCACGCGGATCATCGGCTTATTGGTGGGGATCACCACCACATCCATGCCGTAAATCTTGCGGAATTCCTCTTCTTCCGTCTTGGCAGTACCGGTCATACCCGCCAATTTCTTGTACATACGGAAGTAGTTTTGGAAAGTAATGGTGGCCAAAGTCTGGGATTCCTTTTCAATCTTTACCCCTTCCTTGGCCTCGATAGCCTGATGCAAACCGTCGCTGTAACGGCGCCCAAACATAAGGCGGCCGGTAAACTCGTCCACGATAATAACCTGACCGTCCTTGACCACGTAATCCCGGTCCCTTTTCATCAGGCAGTGTGCCCGTAAGCCCTGGTTTACATGGTGGGCAATTTCCATATTCTCAGAAAGATTGTCAATGTCAAAGAACCTTTCGACCTTGCGGACCCCTTCTTCAGTCAAAGTCACCACATGGGCTTTCTCATCCACCTTGTAGTCCACATCTTTTTCCAGGCGGGGAACAAACTTGGCGATCCGGTAATATAAGTCGGTGGGTTTATCCCCTTCCCCGGAAATAATCAGCGGAGTACGGGCTTCATCGATCAGGATGGAGTCCACTTCGTCAATTATGGCGTAATGCAGATCCCGCTGCACCATATTTTCAGCCCGGACTACCATATTGTCACGCAGGTAGTCAAAGCCGAACTCATTGTTGGTTCCATAGGTTATGTCACAGGCATAGGCCTGTTTTCGTTCCATGTAATTAAGGCCATGGACGATCAGGCCTACCGACATACCGCAATACTCATAGATCGGCCCCATCCAGGATGCGTCACGGCTGGCCAAATAGTCGTTAACCGTAACAATATGCACCCCTTTGCCTTCCAGAGCATTTAAATAAGCTGGCAGAGTAGCCACCAGGGTTTTTCCTTCCCCGGTTTTCATCTCGGCGATGCGTCCTTCATGGAGGGTTATCCCGCCGATAAGCTGCACGTCAAAGTGCCGCATGCCCAAGGTTCGCCGGGAGGCTTCCCTAACCAGTGCAAAGGCCTCTGGTAATATATCGTTTAAAGTCTCTCCATTCTTTAGTCTCTGGCGGAATTCTTCGGTTTTGGCGGGAAAATCTTCCGGAGCAAGAGCTTGGAACTGGGGTTCAAGAGAATTGATTATCTCAACGGTTTTGCGCATGCGCTTTATTTCTCTTTCATTATCATCCAGCAAGTTCTTGACTAAACTCTTAATCATCCGATCACGACCTCTCATGGAAAAGAGGAACCATCAGGTTCCTCTTATATAAGTTTGCAATTTTAATCTTAACACTTTTGGCAACCAGGCTTCAACCAATCAGAACTCGGGTTCGATCAACCCGTAGTTGCCATCTTTGCGCCGGTAGACCACATTAACCTCTTCCGAACGGGAGTTGAAGAATACAAAGAACGTGTGTCCCAAGAGGTTCATCTGCATGATGGCTTCCTCTTCATCCATAGGCTTCAGGGCAAAACGCTTGGTCCGCACTATCTTGAATTTTTCCACATCCTGATCGGATTCCAGGTCCCGTTTGGATTCTTCCAGCCAGGCTTTTTTCAGCCCCACGCCGCGGTTATTGCGGTACAACCGGGTCTTGTACTTTTCAATCTGCTTTTCCAGTTTTTCCACAACCAGGTCAATAGAGGAGTACATATCCTCGCTGGCTTCTTCACCGCGCAGGATTACTCCGTTCAAGGGAATAGTAACCTCCACCTTATGTCCTTCACCCTCGACGGATAGAGCCACCTGAGCCTCCTTCATATCATCAATGTACTTTTCCAGCTTGGAGAGTCGCTTGGTGGTGTAATCTTTGAGTGCCTCAGTTACTTCCAAATTTTTACCTCGGATGTCTAGCCTCATACGACCAACTCCTTTCCCGGTTGTCTATATTTTATTCTACTAGTTTTCAGCAAAAACCACCAACCACCATTTACCATACCTTTATCGGCGGTTTCACCCAATAGCTTGTTTGGGGGACATAATTAGCTTTTTTCTAGTATGCACAAGTTTTGCCAAACAACACCTGCTGCAAGCCAATAAAAAACCGGGCTTAAAAAGCCCGGTACATCTTGCCGTTATCAGTATTAAAGAGCGGCCCGTTGCCTTTGGAAGCATTCCTGGCAGTAAACCGGTCGACCTTCCACAGGACGGAATGGTACCTCCGTCTCGGCTCCACACTCTGCACAAACTGCGGCATACATCTCCCGCGGAGCCCGGTTGCCAGTGCGGCTGTTACTGCGGCGTTGGTTACGGCATTCCCGGCAGCGCTTGGGTTCATTCTCAAAACCTTTTTCGGCGAAGAATTCCTGTTCACCTGCGGTGAAAATGAACTCCCGGCCGCAATCCTGGCACACTATGATTTTGTCTTCAAACATTTAATAGGATCCCTCACTTTTTTGGATATTAAGGCAAAATTCCCGGTCTTGACCGGTTCCTCGGCCCGTACTCACAATTATAAACTTCACATGCTAAAATAGCAAGGAAATCACAAGCAAACTGAATCAATTCCAGGTTAAGCCTGGGGTTTGGGGGTGTCCTTTTTATAGGCTTGCTGAGCCCGCTGGAGGGTGGCACGAGGGCGGTTGCGTGAGGACAGTTGCTGGTTTAACAGATCCTGAATGTTTTTATCCACGGTCTCTATCTGCTGCAGCACATGAGCAATTTCTTTAAGTACCTGACTCAGTTCTTCTATCTCAGCACTATTTACCATTGATTTAATTCTGCTGAGATTGAAAGCCTGTATCCCTGCTGCCTGGCAGAAAGCCTCCTGCCATACATGGTTCTGCTGGTTTAAACTGTTGATCTCCTCCATCAAGCGATGGCGTTCCGCCAAAATGTTATCCGCAGGCAATTTCTTTTCCACCAATTCCAATTGCTGTCGAGCCAGTTCCAGCATGAGCTGATACAAATCTATCTGTTCCTTGTAGTTGTTGATGATATCAGCTATGGCCGTGCTGTTCATTGCCGGTATCCTCCCAACCGTTAACTAACCCTTCCGGTCAAAAAACCAGGCTTCCGTGGGCTCATCCTGCCCACCATAAGCCCGGTTAGCCTTTTTCATATCCTGCAATTGGCCTAGTTTGCCACTGGTCGCTTTCAGGATCTCCTGCAGTTTTTTCTGACTTTGGCTGTCCAGATTAAGAATCCGCCTTATTGTGGCCTCAAGACCTTTGTGTTCTGCCAGGGCGGATTTTTGTTTCTCATTTAGACCGCTTAAAATCTGGTCAATTTCGTCCATATACTCCTGCCGCTGGTTAATGAGTTCCTGCAGAGGGTTCAAAATCTTCTCCAGGGATTGCCCGGACTCAGCCAACTCTGCCTGCTGCAGGGCTGCTTTTTCTATTTGCTCATACAACCGTATTACTCTTTGAGTTATATTTTCCATAATTATTGCCTAACCCATAATATTGAGTTTTTTGGCTTCAGTATTATTTGGAATACGAGATCTTCCGGCTTCACGGGCAGCCTGAGCGAAAGCATCCCGCAATTCCCTGAGAAAATGACTGGCTTCGTCAATTATAGCCGGGTCTTTTTTAATATTAGCCTCAACTAACCGGCGATGAATATAGTCATATAGAGCATAAAGCTGATTGGACAGCGGGATATCCATATTCAAGGTTGCCATTAATTCCACAACTATATCCTGAGCCCTGACGATCTGGCTATGAGCCCGGGGAATATCCTTTTCCTCGATGGCTTTTTTAGCATTGCTCAAGAAGTTCAGAGCTCCATCATACAGCATTAACAGCAGCTTAGCCGGTGACAGAGTCTCCACCGATGTTTTGCGGTATTGATCATAGACCTGAGCATTCATGTGCATAGCTCACGTCCCCCTTTATTGCCATGTAGTAATATTATGTTCCCTTACCCATACTTTATTTCTTCAAGCTATTTCATCCACCAGGAGTCCCATAGCCTTATCCAGAAGTTGCTTGATATGGGCCGAAAACTCCAACATCTTTTCCGGCGGAATCTCTCTTATGACCTCCTGGCTTTGGGAATCGATCACTTTCACCTGATAGCGACCGCTGTCTTGATGGAGCCTGAATTCCAGATGATAATTGGTGATACGGATAGCATCATTGGTTAATTCAATCGCAGCCCGTAATTTTTCCGCATCTACAGGTTTGTCATTTTTATTCTCTGCTGCCCGGTCCCGCCGCTTAACCTCGGCCGATTCCTGAGGCTCAGAGCGAAACTGAGCGTCCCTAGCGGGATAATCTATTACTGCCATCCTTTGCATATCAACCCGCATTTATTCGCCTCCCTGCTGAGTCTTATATTATTTATCGTAATGTTTGACCTGTAGCTTTAAAATTTTTGCCTTGCAGCATGATAGGGGCAAATTGCCTGACATTACTGTGATAATAGCTTTCCCTGTGTCACGCCAGGAGCCAAGGACCATGGCGATCTCAGCCGGATAGCTCTTTCTCAAGCTAACAAGTCAACCTGCTGGATGCTGCCGGCAGTGCCGTTTTCCCTCAAGAATATACCCGTGCTGCGCAGCTGACCGTTTTCCTGGTTCTGGCTATCCCGCATGCTGAAGTCGGTATCGGCATAGCCCAGGTATATGGCACCGATGCCTTTCTCCCCTAAAGCAAACAGGACCTCATTGTCCTGCTCATCCCGGGTCCATATCCGCAAGCGGTGATAAATCTCGTCAGCTTCATCTATCCACCCATTGCCGTCCTGATCATAAGCCGCTAATTCAGCGAAACCGTTACCCGTTTGGGGTCCGAACAGTTCAGAGCCATCATTTATCAAACCGTCACCATTCTTATCCAGAACCAAGAAACCGCTGCCTGGTCCTACAAACGAAATCTGATCAGGATTGCCGTCACAGTCCAGATCAAACCGGAAATTGCGCTCCGTCAAAGCGGCCGCCGGTGCATCGAAATTTATCACCAGAGGATCTATGGGTACAGCATCGCCAGCCCGTATGCTGATGCTCTGGTGACTGTAAAAAGTCCGGCTCATGTTCAACTGTATAGAAATATTAATTGTCTTGCCATCGGCAGTTTTTACCTGGCCTCTTGCCTGGAAGGTCGTCTGTTCATGCTCAAACCTGGTTTCCCGGAAATCGTACTGCAATCCCCAGCCTGCTTGAGCCGGCTGGCTTTGCATCTGCATTGGTTGGGAAATCAGAGTGAGGCTCTTATCCGGCAGCTTGGGAATTTTAAGCTTTACCTTTTTCCCGGTCAAGAATTCCAGCAAAGACTCAATCAACCTGATTTTCAGCTTTTCCTCCGGAGTAAGCTCCACTTCCTCGCAGTTCTCTCCGGTGTCCAAGCGCTGGATGGATCGGGCCTGGGAAGACAAATCTACCCGGTCAACAATATCTTCCAGTGCTGCTTGGGATAAATTGGATTGAGCGGAATTTTGCGGTTTTTCCCGGTTGCCCACCCAAAACTGCAGCCTTTCTTCGCGGGTGACGGATTCTTTCAGAAAATGAGAAGATTGCATGGCAATATTACTGCTGGCTATTATCATCAGTAAACACTCCCATCCTTGGGTTTTAAATGGTGCCGAGCATCCTTGCCGGGCATTAATTAATAAATTATATGATTTAAAGCTTATATCGAAAAAGTAAGTATATTCCTTGAGTAAATACCGGTGCTAAAAGTGAAGCTATGTATCTCTTTCAGACCAATACCTTACCTTGGTATATTCTTAGAAAAAATAATCAGTTCAGCTATTTCTCTAACTGCGCCCCGCCCTCCATTTAACTTAGCTACATAGTCAGCTATTGACTTTACCTTATCCATAGCATCATTAACTGAAAACTTAATGCCCACATGCTGCATAGCAGGCAGATCATTAATGTCATCTCCTATATAAGCGATTTCATCTAAAGTGATGTTCTCCTTGCTAATTATCTCCCGTATTACAGCAAGTTTGTCTTTTATTCCTAAATAAACATAATCCGCATTTAATTTATCAGCACGCCTTTTGACTAGTTCATTATTTTCTCCGGTGATAATAGCAGTTTTGATTCCATTTTGATGGAGCAGGGCAATACCCATCCCATCTCGAGTATTAAATTTTTTCAGTTCTGTCCCATCATCAGAATAGTACATTCCCCCATCAGTCAGCACCCCATCACAGTCCATAGCAACTAATTTAACTCTGTTTATCTTTTCTTGCAGGGTACTTTCTAATGTTGAACAATTTCTGTGCAACAGCAACTGTTCGACAATTATCCAATCAGAAGGTTCATCGATCTCAAAATAAGTTTCTTCCGGCATCTCATAAAATCCGATTCGCCCTGATATCCGACAGCCTGTATCAAGTAATCTTTGCCGAGTGGTTATGTAGAATGAACCGTTTTCAACCAAGAACCCACTCATTTCCTGTCGTCTTGGCCGATTTTGCGGATCATAATTAACAGGCTTGACAATTCCTTCAACATCCTCATGCCAAATAAAACGTTTTTGCCGCACCAGAGACAACATACTATCATATTGGCCAAGGTTATACTTGCAGATAGCTTGTTCTAGATGAAATGAAGTCAGTAATGGACTGGTCGCTTGAATTAAAACGATGATTTCAAATATATGGCTACGGGCAAATTCCAGCATAGCTGATTCTGTACTGGCAGTATCCGTGGCAGTTTCGGGGCTCCGCCCGATGCACTGTATCTTATTACGGTCATTAAAAGAAAGTTTTTCCCGATAGTATTCCACTGTCTGGGCTATATCTTGGCTATCCGTGCTTACATAAACATAATCTATGTACTTACAACCTAACGCAGCATCAAGAGTCCAAAAAATCAAAGGTCTACCTGCCAAAGGCTTAATATTTTTAAGATATATGGATTTGCTTCCTCCACGCACTGGTATGAAGGCAACTATTGATTGCGGTTCCATCTCAGCTTTCTCCTCTGTGGTTCTTCTATTTCGAGTATGTCAACTTGTTTGAATTGAAGGGCTTCGTAAGCAGCCATCAAATCTCTCTTTAATTTTCTTAACCCATCAGGTTCAAGAGATGCAGCGTGATCAGTCCCCTTCCAGGTTCTGTCAAGTGTATAATGCCTCTCAATAATAGATGCTCCAAGCGTATAAGCAGCAATATCTATAGCAATTCCATTATGATGTCCAGAAAAACCAATTGCCTTTACAATATCTCCATATTCTTTTCTAAGACGAACGATTTCTAGCAAACAGGCATCCTTGAATTCAATAGGATATCCTGATGTACAGTGATAAAGCACCAGATCATGGTTACGTTTATGCTTAATAAAGAAATCCACTATGCTTTTTATTTCGTGCTTAGTTGTCATACCAGTAGAAACATGTATATCCCCCGAATAGTTAGAGCATAACCATCCTAACACTTCATAATTGTCACTCAAAGCGGAAGGAATTTTTATGAATGGAGGGTCTAACGAGGCAATTTCTTTTGCAGATGTCAAATCCCATACTGAGCAGCTATAAGTAATACCCTGTTCATCGCATAATTTTTTTAGTTCCAGGTGTTGTTCCAAGGAAAATTCCAAAAATTCTCTATGCTCCCCGTATGTTTTGCCGTAAGAATGATATGGGTTCGGATGGGGAGCATTGTATTCCTCCGGGGTTAAAATTTCCTTGACACTTCTTTTCTGAAATTTCACTGCATCCACCTTGCAAAATACCTTCGCTGTAAGAATCATCTCTTTGGCAATTTCCAAATCTCCTTTATGATTACAGCCAATTTCAGCAATTACAATGGGGGGTTCTATTCTCATGAAATTCATTCTCTTATAGCCTCCTGTATTTTATTTAGTAAAATCCTCCATATCTTTTTTAAGAATTTGCATTACAGGCGCTAGAATTTGCAGATCTTTCAAACTTTCATAGATAGCTTGACCCAAACTTGATGTAATTACATCCGCTTTCATTTTTTGGTCAGGTTCAAAACGTACACTCGGCAGTTTCTCAAAATACAAGTTGTAGGTAACCCGATTCATGGGTTGTATAACCTGCTTATAAAAGGTATTTCTCTTAACTTTATTAAACACTTGGTCTAACTTAGGCCAGCTACGGCTAATCTGCCCATAGTTGCGATTCTCTTTAAGAACTCGGATTTCTTCAAGAGTACGGTTAACCTGCTCCAATAATGCTGGCAACTGCTGATAATCTTTCTCCAAGCGGTTAAACTGTTTGTATAGATAGTCTCTGTCGTAAACCGTAGGCGGTATTTTGTACCATTCAGGTTCTACAACCTTCCGAGATAAAACACCCGATGAAATAAGGTCATCCATTTTTTGATAGGTAGTTCCCTCAATATGAGCTCCACCCCGGGTGGTGTTGATAACGTTGACACCGGTCATTTGCTTAATAAAGTGCTCCATATTGGTCCGCATCCGATTAAAACTGGAATTTGTATATATTTCATGTCCTTCTACGTCTTTTACACGTATTAAATCTTGTGTTTTGTCTGTATCAATATTAAAATCCTTACCATACTCAATACCCTTTGCATAATGACGGTTTTCTGAATAAGCTAAGTTCTGACCGACCAAAATAATTGGATTAAAACCTAGTTTATAGAGTAACTGAAGAGTAACTACAGCTATAGACGGAGCATCCATCACTCCATCTAATTGCATATCATTATCCAGCTTTAATAAAAATGAGGAAATAGTATCCTGGCTTGTAATCATGTGAAGCTTATGATTTCCTGGATAGTTTTGCAGAACTTCAAACCCTACACTGCTGCCAAAAATAAGCGGAATATCAGTAATACCTTCCTTGGTAATGCGTGCAAACACCATATTCTGGTTATTTGCCCCCGGATCATATGTACATTGAGCATCAGGATGAATACCAGCTGAGAGAAGAGAATTTACTGCTGATCCTACTGAGAAGATGTAAGCCGATCCATCCTTCTTTATCTGTCTGAGATTTTCTATTTCATAATCAAGGGAAGGGCCAGCTGCAACCAAGATAGCTGGCTGGTTTTTAAAGTGACCAGTCCGTTCTGCCAAAATATTAGGTGTTTCCAATACAGTCTTGAAATTAAACATACTGTTAATAATCCAGCGCTTTTCAAAGGCTAGATCAGTAGCTAAAGAATTACGCCGATCACTGACGATTTCCTGAAACAATTTTACAAAGGCATTATACTGCTCCGGGAAAGCATTTCGATAGCTGGGCAAATCCACAAATATTATGTTTTTTTGAATCTGGGTAATGGTGCGCTGCAAAAAATTACGGGCATCCTGAGGAGAGGTTTCCACCACTATTTCCCGTAGACGGCGTTGCGGCAAATTTCTCAAATCAAAATAGGAAAGATAAGTCTCAAATACTTTTGGGATTGGTTCATAAATAGAAAAACTCAGGTGAGGATATTTATTAAGGAAAGCTTGGATATGATAGCCCAAGCCGATGCCATAGAATATAACATGGTCATAGCTGTTAGCATCTATATTGTCCGTAATAGTCTGGGCCTCCCGCAAAGGGTCATAGCGGCTGTGGAGATAATAACTGCGATCTCCTCGGTGAACACATAGGGTAGGATAGTTTTCCAACCTGGTAGGCATCTCTTCTATTATATATTCATCCTGTTTCAGTTCTATCTCCCGATAAGCATCCCATACCATAGGAAAGCGTTCTTTCATAAATAAAATATTATCCACTAAAATCATTAGCATTCACCCACTATATAAGCAATAATAAGTTAGAATAAAGCTTTTCCATGGCTGGTTTTATTTCGTACAATATAATATCGCTTACACTAACCTGATCTGTATACTGTAACGGTTCACTAATTGTGGTGACAACTTCTACCAACTCATTAAGTGCCTGAGAATACAAGTTCCACTGTTCATAGTCATTCACCAGGTTTGATAAATTTGGTAGTTTATCCATAGCTGTAAAACTATCGTGAAGCCACTGAATACCTTCAATAAGCTGGCTGATTTGCTGCCAGGTATTAGTATCCATCTCAGCATAAATAGACTCAGCCAACTGCTCTACTG
Organism: Syntrophomonas sp. DTU018; assembly: GCA_001513155.1. Classification (GTDB taxonomy): domain Bacteria; phylum Bacillota; class Syntrophomonadia; order Syntrophomonadales; family Syntrophomonadaceae; genus DTU018. The sequence continues at coordinate 15,237 of LFSR01000055.1, read as the reverse complement.
CAGGAATAGCTCTTTGCAGGTATTCACTGGCGGAAACCAAAATGTCTTGCATGTATTCTTTTAGGCTTATAAACTGTACTTCTACAACTTGGATATTAGCCAGATTGTTATGCAGATAAGCAGCGAAATCATCATACACTTCTACTCCGTCAATTATCAGGTGGCTGAATACCAGTTGTGTATTAGCTGCTTTTTCTTCAATGGTGTCAAAAAGTTGTTCAATACCTTCATCAGTATTGTCAACTTCGATTAATTCTTCTCCAATAATAAGCTGCACCTGTGTGTCCCTCCCAGGTCTTCGTAAATTTATATGTGTAATATCGTTAAGTAAAGGTTACTTCTTTAGGGGTCCAACAGGTTGGTGAATAATGCCAGATAAAAATATAGCGGGAGCTGCAGCCCCCGCTACGAACATCAATGATAAGCTACTATCTGAGTAACTGTAATACAGTCTGTGGTTGCTGGTTGGCTTGAGCCAGCATAGCGGTCGCTGCTTGCTGCAGGATGCTGTTCTTGGTGAATGCCATAATCTCTTCAGCCATATCCAGGTCACGGATCCGGGATTCAGCAGCCTGGAGGTTCTCAGCAGAAGTACCCAGGTTGGCTATAGTGTGCTCCAAGCGGTTTTGGATGGCACCGAGTTTGGAACGTTCCGCGGAAACCTGCTCGATCGCCCTGTTAATGATGGTTATGGCAGCATTAGCGCCAGACTGTGTTAATACACCGCCAGTTGTAGCGTTATCAACATCATCCACTCTTAGAGAACTAATACTACCGCTACTAGTTCCTGCGTCTTTTCCGCCAGCTAACGTGACGCTGCCTTCGCTCACAGTTGCCGTACCTGAGCCACTAGCTGTTACCAACTCGCTTGCACCAGTATCCTCATTTATTTTACTTACAATATCGCCTACTGTGCTAGTGATATTTCCACCAGAATCGGTTTCCAGTGTTACAGTAATGGTTTTACCTGAAACTACTACAGTAAGGTTTTTACCAGATCCGGCATTCACGAATTGCACTTGAATTTCATTGCCACCAGACCCAGCAACAACTGCGGTAAAGGTTACCCCTGCAAGTGAAGCAGTTGCATGTGTTGCTGAGCCGCCACCCAAAACATCAGTTCTCATATCACCAATGGTAATATCCATATTTTGCCCTTCATTGGCGCCGATATGGATTTTTTTGTCTGAATAGGTCCCGTCAAGAAGTTTCTGGGTATTGAACTCGGTGTTGTTACCGATCCTATCGATTTCGTCCAGAAGCTGGTTAATTTCCTTCTGGAGTTCCTTCCGGTCAGTCATCGTATTTGTATCGGTTGCTGCTTGTACAGCCAGTTCTCTCATTCTCTGCAGGATTGCATGAGTTTCGCTGAGGGCGCCTTCAGCGGTCTGGATCAAGCTGATGCCGTCCTGGGCATTTCTCATTGCCTGTTTCAAACCGCGAATCTGGCCTCTCATTTTTTCGGAGATGGCCAAGCCGGCAGCGTCATCGCCGGCGCGGTTGATGCGGAATCCGGATGAGAGTTTCTCCATGGATTTGGAAGTCGCCGTATTGTTGATTCCCAACTGGCGATGGGTGTTCATAGCCATAAGGTTGTGGTTAATTATCATTAAGCATTCCTCCTTGAAATTTTTCCCACCTGCTTCCATGCTGGTGGTGCATTAATGATCAGCAGATGCTCTAGATGCTTATATTACCGGTGAATTGAGCCTCCTTTCCTTGAGTGATGGTTAACATAAGCTATGTGCATCTATTATTTATAACTATCGATGTTAAGGCGATAGTTATAAATGACTATAATATGTGTTTATTTAGGTTTTTTGGTTAATTTCTGTGATTTTGGAGCGATATCTATAGGTAATAATTCCAATTAAACAAAAGAGATTGCTTCGTCGTTACGCTCCTCGCAATTATCACCTGAAGAACAGGCTACGATAAATGAAAACTTAAGCCTGTCATCGCGAGGAGCGAAGCGACGTGGCGATCTGTTAACTCACACCGTTAGTTGCCATAGAGATTGCCACGCGCTCGCAATGACACAATTGGGAGCTATTCTCACAGCAATGACATACAAGCCACTTCATGACATGGTGCAGGCTATTTCACATCAATGACAATATAATCGCCCATTAAACATCACATGGGTTATGCTCGACCGATTACCGGGATGATGACAAAGATCCCATCATAGAAGCAAGCCAATTGCTTTGACTCTGCATCTGCTGGAGGGCAGATTCCATTGCGGTGAACTGTGCCCAGTAGCGTTCCTCCACTCTGGTCAGGTAATCCTCCATCCTGTCAATACGGTCATTCAAGTCATCGATCTGCCTGCCTAAAAAGCTCTGATCAACTGCACTGCCGGCAGAGCCAGCCTGGCTGGTAATGGATTTCATGCCATTATTAACTACGTTATACAAACGAGAGGCTATGCCATCAATGCCGTCATTGTCCTGAGTTGCGGTAAAAAGTTTTATTACTCCGTCAAAATCTTCAGTTAAAGCAGTACGCAGCTTGTTTTCGTCTATATACAATTTCCCCTGGTCATACCAAGAGAGCGTAGTAATGCCTATAGAACTAAGGGTGCGGTATTTGCCTTCACCTTCAATTGCACTGGAAGCGGCTATGCGGATATTGCTGTATAAACTGTTAAGCAGGGTGTCCCCCCTCAGTAACCCGCTCCTGGCCTTTTCTTCCCATAGCTTTATATCTGATTCTTCCAATTCCCTTTTCTGTTCATCAGTAAGCGGCTCAAAATCCCGATACCTCTTCTCGGTAAGTTTGGTACTAATCTTCTCCATTACGCTATTGTAAACTTCAACAAAGGACTTGATCTTGTCCACTATAGAGTCAATATCGCTGTCCACGGAGAGAGTAACAGTGGTATTAGGATCAGCCCGTCTTAAATCAAAGCTAATATTATTAAAGGTAAACTGGTTAGAGGCAAATTCTATATCGATGCCGCTATTAAAAGTTATAATAGCGTTTTGCCCTGGTGCAGAAGCAAAATCTTGTAAAAACGAAACATCACTAAACTCACTGTCAGTTATGGTAATAGCGGCCTCGCTGCCGGTATTGGTGGTCATCAGGTAGAACATTTTCTTTTCTGTATCGTAAGTGGCTTTGACTTTGGTTTCGCTGGCTACCGCGTTTATCTTCGCCGCAATGGCGGCCACAGTGTCTCCCTCTTCCAAAGTGATGGTCACTCCGTTAAGCTTAAAAGTACCTCCTTGGAGCAATTTATCATCAACAATGCCAGAATCACCGCTATAGCTGTATTCCTGGGTTACACCCCTGGCTAATTGCTTCACTACTATTTCAAATCGTCCTTCTACAGCTGTGTTATTAGCAGTAGCTTTTAAAATGGATTCATCGGAGGAAGTTACTTTTTTGCCCAAAAAGGTTCCCTGTAATTTCAAATCAAAGACTGAATTGCGCAGAGCCAGTAATTTGGTATTGATTTCCCGGTAATCTTCTCGCTTCCACTCCAGAGTCTGCCTCTGCTTGTAATACCGGTCGACTTTCATGCGTTCCACTTGCATAAGCTGTTTGACAATGCTTTCCGTATCCAGACCGCTGGCTAAGCCGCTGAAGCGGATGTTACTGATATTTGCCATTATAATCACCTCTTTTAGTCGAGTAGGAAGCTGAAGCTTCCGCTACGATCCCTTATACAGGACTCAGCAATTAAGTTTGGTTTACATGAAAACAGATTTCTGAGATTGCCACGTCGCTTCGCTCCTCGCAATGACATAAATGATATCAAGCATCTATGCCTTATCTTTTTTATCTATGTTCTTGCTCAGTTCGGTTAACTGGCGGAGTTTTATTTCTAAGCCCTGGCTTTGCTGCAAGGCTTGCTGGTTTTCGGCTTTAATCTGTTGGAACACCTCCTGCCGGTGGACGGTTATCTCCCGGGGAGCATTGATGCCTATACGCACCATATCCCCTTGGACATCTACGACAGTAATTTCTATACTGTCTCCTATAACTATGCTCTGTCCTTTTTTGCGGCTAAGTACCAGCATAACTATTTCCCCTCTCCGGCAGCATTTTTTTGTTGACTTGGGGGGAAAATAGGGTGCTTGGTAGTATAATCGGAATTATCCGGGATAAACTGAAGTCCCAAATTAGCACGGGTATTTATAACCACCGGCGCCAACAGGTTGGCAGTGGTCTGGCGAAAATCTTCCGGTATGGTCAGAATGGTCAGCAGTGCGATGTCCTCGGGGCCATTGACCTCTAATAACTCACAGTTCTGATCATCCAACTCAATCTGATAGTCCGGGAAAAACCGGAAGGGATCACAGGTTATAAAGCATAAATCGGCATCTTTAAGGGACTGCATATAGAAGAAGATTCCCTCATCATCAAAAGGAAGGAATACGAATTGCTGGTGGTCTTCGAAAGCAGGCACTCCCTTGGGGAAGCGGAATATCTGGTTTTCTTCCACATCAACGGTGCCCAGGTATTTGGTTTGAATTTGCATGAGGGTTCCTCCTTTGGCGGAAGATGAAGATTCGATTGCGTTGAGATCGCCACGCGCTGCGCGCTCGCGATGACACATAAGAGGTCTTTGAATAGTAACGTCGCTTCGCTCCTTGCGATGACACAGCGCAGTTATTTTCGCAACAATGACACATATGTGAGTTTAAACTTTATGCAATTAAATCGACTTTGTTGTTTTCTACCCAATTTATCTCCAAATAATTCTTCTGGCGAAGGTATATGTTTACTTTGCCCCATTGCAGGTTCCCTTCCACTGTTCCCATCTGCAACCGGGTTTCAACGTAACCTGGGTCAAATTCAAACTGAACCGGATAGGTATCAAACCAAACACGAGGCGGTTGCTTGGGAATAGCAGTAACATTGAAATCAGCAATTTCCCCTAAGTTCTGCGCGGCTAATTTTTCAATGGTATAACCTTTATGGATTTGAGCCAGCATGTCCCCTTCCTGAGCCCGGCGGGCAATACCCTCCATGGAATCTGACCAGGCCATCTCCGCGTAATACGCGGCAAAATCCGAAGGAGTCCTCTTGCCGGCATCGGCAAAACACTGGGTTTGATCAATATGCAGCTCAGGTCGGGGTGAATGGATACGCAATTCCGGTTTTTTGATCTGCAGATTTATCTGCGGCCTAGTGGTGCGCAGGTGTAAAAATGGCTTGCTGATTTCCAGGCCAATTAAAGCCAATTGCGATCTCATCTGCAGCTGCATAATATCTCCCCTAAATTATTTCAGGAAATCCACCAGGCTGGGCTGAATTATCCGGGCTCCCGCAGCCAGCGATGCCTGGTATACGCTTTCCTGCATCTTCAGATTCATTATGACTTCAGCTATATCCGCATCTTCATTTTGGGCCAGCAAACTGGTATAGGAAACCTGAGTGGATTCCAATCGGCTCCGCTGCAGTTCCAATCGGTTAATTTTAGCTCCAATGGTGGACCGAGCCGCCAACAGGTTATCTATCAATTTATCAGCGGTAGTCAGAGCCGCATCTACCTGATCCAGTACACCTTTTTCAATATTATCAGCCAAGTCATTACAAAACTGTATTATACCTGGAACAGTTCCATCGCCGGTGAAAAAGTTCTTCATAGTTTCGTCGGTCAGATTAATAGTCAATTTTACCCCCACACCAATTTCCAGCTCCAGCGCCTCATTGTTGCCCGTCCAGACTCCTTCCTGGAAAGGAGGCTGGGTAACATTACTACCTGCAAAAATATGCTTGGTGCCGTAGGTGGTATTGGCTACCAGTACTATCTGTTCGGTCAACTGGCGAATTTCATCGGCAATAGCTCTGCGGGCACTGTCATCATTGGTGCTGGTAGCAGCGTTAACGGATAATTCCCGAATCCTCTGCAGGATAGCACTTAAATTATCCAGTGCTGCATCGGTGGTTTCCATGAAATTGATACCCTCATTAATATTGGCCAAATACTGCTCGCCTTCCACCAGGTTGGTGCGCAGGCGCAGGGATTTGACCAGACCAGCCGGGTTATCGGAAGGCAAATTTATCTTGCGTCCGGTAGCAAGCTGGCGCTGGTATTTATCAAAATTGATCATGTTATTGTTCAAATTGCGCTTTAAATCGTTCACCAGCATGTTATTGGTAATGCGTATCATCTAAGTCTACCTCCCTACCAGGCCCATGCGGTTTATTATCACTTCAATAGCTTCATCGATGGCAGTAATATAACGGGAAGCCGCATTATAGGCGTGCTGGAATTTAATCATATTGGTCATTTCCTCATCCAGGGACACCCCTGATACCGACTGGCGCTTGTTTTCCAATTCATTGAGCAGAATCTCCTGGTTGTGGACCATGCGCACGGATTCCTGGGCCATGACCCCCACTTGAGCACAAATAGAGCGCCAGAAGTCATCGGTGGTTGTGGTGCCTCCCATTATAAGAGTATGTTTTAGTTGGGCGATTTTTAGGGCATTGCTTCCATCTCCGAAGTTACTCTCAACACCATCTTTCCAGGTCTCTTCTGAAGCAGCCGCAATTTTCTTGGGATCATTGTAAATGGCGTTATCCACTTGGATCATAGCTGCCCATTGATAACCATCAGAAGCACTAGTTGGTTCATTAAAAAAGTTGAGGTTGGTTTCATTGGTAAGACTATAACCGTTCCTGTGAACACTGTTAGTTTCCAGTACTATCGCTTTCGCCAGCTCATTCAACTTATCAATCATATTAGGAATAATTTCTTTATAAATCGAAGGTGATGCATCCAATTCCGTGGCTCCCCGGGCATCCAGCAGTCCCCTCAGTTCACCGTCGTCAATGCGCGCCACCGCCTTCGTATCAGCCCAGATTACCTGGAACATTCCCTTGGTATCGGCTTTTAAATCTAAAAGCGCATGGTCATTGCCCTGCACCAGGGGCCTTCCACCCATCTGTACAGATACCATGCCATATTGGTCATAGTTAACAGTCACAGACACAATTTTACTCAATTCATCAAGGAGCAAATCCCGCTTGTCCAGAAGATCATTGGGCTGCTTACCGGCAATGGTGATTGATAGGATCTGCTGATTTAAGTCAGCCAGTTGCTGGGCAATAGAATTGATTTCATTCACTTTGACCTGCACAAAAGCATTTACATCCTCACGGAGTTCGGTAAGCTGCTTGTGAATATGATTAAAAGCATCCGCCAAAGCCGCACCTCTTTGGACCACCACTGCCCGTACTGATTCGTTTTCCGGATGGGCCGACAGGTCCTGCCAGGATTCCCAGAATTGGTCCATAACCGTACGCAGTCCGTTCTCGGATGGCTCATTAAGGATAACCTCAATTTTGGCCAGGGTATCATATATGGCCTCCCAGTAACCCAGAGTTTTATTTTCATTGCGAATCTGCCCGTCTAAAAAGGAATCCCGTATCCGTTCCAGAGTGGCTACTTCCACCCCGGTTCCCAGTTGCCCCACCCCGGAATTGGCGGTCAGAGTAGGGGTATAGTATGGGCGGGTGGTTACCAGGTTGGCTACCTGGCGAGTATACCCGGCAGTATTAGCATTAGCAACGTTGTGCCCGGTAACACTCAGAGCAGTCTGATGGGTCATTATAGAGCGCTTGCCAATTTCCAAACTCAGAAAATTAGACATACTGCATCCTCTCTTTACTTAACTTCAGGCCCGGGTATCCAGCAGATTAATCCGGCGGCCTGTTTTTTCATCTGCTAAATCGCCTCTGTCAGTATAGGTTCCGGCTATGTCCCCGTTTAACAAGGCCTGGATGCTCTCAATATATTGAAGGGACTGTTCGATTAACTCGTTATTATGTTTATTGATAACTTTCAGCCGGTCCAAGTTATAACTCAGCCGGTCCACCGTTTCCTGGAATTCTTCTTTCAGCTGCGGATACTCCTGTCCAACCCATTCCACCAGTTCTCGAGCGGTGGTTTCAGACCGGTTTAACTTTTGCTGCAACTTAAAGCGCTGGCTCTCCAGCTTTTCCAGGTGAGCTACCAATCCTGACTCCTTTTGAATGAGGCTGTCCAACTCCTTAACCTCACCAGCGATAATAATCTGCTGCTTCTGCTCCCCCAAAACAGCCAGCTGGTCGAGGATTTGGTTCTGCTTGGCCATAACCTCGATAAACTCCCGGAGTATCCCTTCCATATTATCTTTCTCCTCTTAAATTTGCCGGTCAACAATGGCTCTTTCGATCATCTTTTCTGCTACTTCGCCCTCAGTCAAGGTATAAGTCCCGGCGGAAATCCGCTCCCGCAATTCCTGGACCTTTTCCATCCGGACATCATCAGCCTGCCTGATAGCCTGCATAGCCTTCTGTTTAATACGGCTTTCATCAGATATAGCCAGGGCGTCTTTTTTGATTGACCGGGCCGCTGGTGCTAAATCGGCACGGTTAACACCTTTGTTCCTGGCATACACCTGCAGCAAGTTTTGCACCTGAGCTTTGGAAATTATCATTTTATATTTCACCTCATCCGTTGGGGTGCATAGTAATACTTATATTTGTTTCGCAAAAAAAAAGGAAGTTCTTCACTCCCTTAATAAGCGTTTTTCTTTAATTAGCTCATTGTTATGTAAAAATGCACTGGTTTTTAGCTGCAAGATCAGCTAAAGTCTGGTAATAAATGCTGAAACCGGGTCTGACAAGTATCTCATGCAATCCTTTGGAAATAACTAGTCCTTAATATGCATACGCTCCCGGGAAGATCGCTTTTCCTGAGTGTCAGGTTTATTGGGACGATTGGTGGAAATAACCTGCTTAAACTGGCTATCCAGTTCTTGCAGGCATTTAGCACAGTACTTGCCGCTCTCTATGTATGTACCACAGCGCTGGCACTGTACAACCTCCACAAAGCCCCTCGACTGCAGGCGGCCCTCCCGTAAAAACTGCAAAATCAGTTCTTCATCTACACCAGTCGCTTCTGCTACTTCAAAAACAGTCGCTCCCGGGTGATCGCGCACATATCTGCGTACCACCATATATTTCTCCTCTTCCTGGTCCCGGCAACGGGAGCAAACCGTCCTGCCGCCCGGCTGGTAGGCAAACAAGCGGCCACATATCGAACAGTTTCTTAACTCTGGTGCCATTGCCATCCCTCCTTTGCTAGCAACCCTTACCCGTAGCCCAGGTAATAACGTTCACTTGGTTGGCTCCATTATCCAGCAGAGTTCGGGCACACTCCCGACTGGTTGATCCCGTAGTAAAAACATCGTCCACCAACAGGATATTCTTTCCCTTTATGCAATCAGCCTTACGGACATCAAAGGCTTGCAGCAGGTTTTTTTCCCGTTCTTCCCGGGTACATTCCCTTTGGGACGGTGTTTCCTTCACCCTTATCAGGAGATGGGGATACATTTTTACCTTCAGTTCTTTGCTGATCTGTTGAGCCAGGAGTTCGGTCTGGCTGAACCCCCGCTGTTTTATGCTGGCTTTAGTGGATGGTACGGGAATAATCATATCAATAGGCCAGAAACGCGGTTCTTTTTTCACCACGGCCGCCATCATCTTGCCCATGCGGTAGGCCAACTGGCGTCGCCCCAAAAACTTTAAAACTTTGGTAGAAATACGGTAGGGTTCCTCGTAAGGCCCCACCGCCCGGGAAAGCTTAAAAGGAGGAGTACGGGTCTGACAATCCTGGCACAGGGGTCCATCACCTTCCACCAGATACTTGCCGCACCGGTCACATATGGGGAGCATTCCCTGGAGCTTTATCAATTGCTCCTGGCAGGACCTACACCAGGGCCTTCTGGTGCTGTACAAGCCTGGTTGCCGGCAAATACAGCATTCCATTTGGGGGAATAACAAGTCCATAAAAAAGTTAACCATAAACCCCACCCCTGCCTGTGATCTTATTATATTGTATTCCATTCGGTGACACGAATCTACCAAAAAAGGACAGATCTTTACAAAACCATTGGCTCAAAACCAGACACCGGAGCTGTTCTCTTGCTTGCTGCCCTTGACTTGACGACGGGAAGTACGCCGGACCGCTGCAATCAGCACCAACATAATACCCAACCATATGCCAAAACCCAGGGTTTTCAGAAAAATAACCACAAAAAAGACCTCCTCCTGGCCTATCAGTATATGCTTATGCTGGAAAGAGGTCTCTTGATTACCTGTAGGATTAATATTCGTCTGTCACAATATTGTTTTTCAGGGCATATACAGCAGCTTGCGTACGATCTTTTACCCCTAGTTTGCGGAATATGCTGGTGAGATGATTTTTGACAGTTTTTTCACTTATAAACATCATATCGGCCATTTCTTTGTTGGTATGTCCTCTGACCAGGCAGGCGAGCACGTCCCGTTCTCGTTTAGTGAGACGCACCGTCTCTTTTTTCTTGTCGCTGCGGGTTATTTCCTTTACCAGGCGATTGGCTACCCGGGGATGAATCACCACCTCGCCGTCCATCACCTTATAAATAGTATCGATCAACTCGCTGCCGGCTACATCTTTTAATACATAGGCAGAAACACCGGCCTTTACCATTTCTATTACTTCTTCATCTTCGTAAATAGTCAGAGCCACCACTCGCACGGAAGGCATTTCCCGTTTTATCACCCGGGTGGCTATGATGCCATCGGTGCCAGGCATATTAACGTCCATGAGCACTATGTCCGGCCTGAGCTTTCGGACCATATTTATGGCTCCCTGCCCATCGCCTACTTCGGTTAGTACCTCGATATTGGGGTCCAGCTCCAGTAATCGCCGTAATCCTTCTCTTACCAGGGCATGATCATCAGCTATTATCACCTTTATTTTGTCCATCGCTTGCCTCCCCTTCCAATGGCACCTTTATAATAACTTGGGTCCCCTCTCCTGGTTGAGTAAGAATCTGCAGTTCCCCGCCAAACAGTCGGGCCCTTTCTTTCATACCCAAAATTCCATAGCTTTCCCGCTGTTGATTGATTTTATCCAGGTCGAATCCGCAGCCCTCATCCTTGATCACTATAGTCAGCAGGGACCCTTTATCCTCCATTTTCACCAAAGCCTTGTTAACCCCAGCATGCTTGCGCACATTGGTGATGGCTTCCTGCACCATTCTAAACAAGCCTACTTCCAAAGCCAGATCATATTGCCGCTGCTTTCCGAACAATACGTAATCGATTTGGAAGTTATACTTGGCTTCATAATCGTTAAAATAATCCTTCAAAGTGCTGAAAAGGCCTTGTTCATGCAACAGGATGGGCTTCAGGTCATACATAATGCTGCGCACATCCCTAAGGCTTTCAGCCCCAATAGCTTTCAGGTTCTGCAGTTCATCCCGGATCTGGACAGCATCTTCCGGTATCATGCGCATAACCAGGTCCAGGCGAATTAACATGCTGGCCAGGCTCTGAGCCGGGCCATCGTGGAGTTCCCGGGCTATTTTGCGCCGCTCTGCTTCCTGGGTTTCCACAATCCATAATTCCAACTGATTTTTGCGGTTTACCTGTTCCAGGGTATCACTTAATTTATCGGAGGAGCTCTCCATGAGCTTTAGAGCTATAGAGGTAGTGTCTAAAAGACTTTCAGCCTTTTGATTGATACTCCGGTACTGGCGGATTTGATTCTCTATCTTATGCCGGCGCAGCTTTAAATAGTTTTCCAGCTGGCGCGCTTCCTGGTATTTAATCTGCAAGGCCTGGGCAGTCTCGTAAGCATTCTTAATATCCTTCTCAGTCATAATATCGAAGCGCCTGCTGACCTCCATTAGACGCAGACGAGCCTGCCGGGCCAGTTTATTATATTTGTCACCTGCTGCAATAGCTTGTTCGATCTGCTTATTTATCTCCTGCAGCTCAGTTTCCAGCAGCATACACTGTTTTTCACAGTCCTGGTTTATCTCAAATATTTCCTCCCTGCTTTTCTGCAGGGCTTCAATCACCTGGGAGAAGACATTATCTAATTGTTCCAGCCATCTTGGTCCTATATTGTCAGTACTTTTATTACTTTCGTCATACTGCATGGAAAACCCTTCCCCGTTTTCGATCTGTTTTTATCTATAATTTCCCCACAAAAAAGCCCGATAGCAATCGGGCAAAGAGATCTTCTCTACGCACTTATCCCCAAACCCTGCAGAACCTCTTTTTGTATTGCCGTCAAGCACTCATCTTTACCGGTTTCCACATATATCCTGAATACAGGTTCCGTTCCGGAAGGCCGGATTAACACCCAGCTGCCATTTTCCAGTATCAGCCTCAAGCCCTCCAGGTTATCGCTGGCTTCTACCGGAATCCCGGCCAGGCTCTTAGGCCGGTATTCTTCCAACCTGGCCAATATGGCAGCCTTTTCCCCGGAGCTAACTTTCACATCCATGCGCCGGCTCACCATGTCCCCGTATTTTTCCGTCAATTCTGCCTGCAACTCCTCAAAAGTCTTCCCGCTCCAGGCCAGCATCTCCGCCGCCAGCAGGCAGGCCAGTATACCGTCTTTCTCGGGAACATGTCCTAAAATACTTAAGCCTCCGCTTTCCTCTCCGCCCAACATGCAGCCCTTTTCCCGCAGGCACTGGCCTATATATTTAAAGCCAACGGGGGTCTCAATTGTGGCCAGTCCATTTTTGCGGGCAATACGATCCAGCATGTGGGTAGTAGCAATAGTTCTGGCCACCGGTCCGCGAAACTGGCGAGTAAGGAGCAGGTGCTCCAGCAATAAGGCCATAAAACGGTTGGCACTGATAAAATTACCCTGGTTATCAATGATGCCAAAGCGATCTGCATCCCCGTCCAAAGCCAAACCCACATTAGCCTTGTAGGTGCCCACTGCCCGTTTCAGGTCGGCCAAGTTGGCATCGGTTGGCTCCGGCAGCAAGCCCCCGAATAAAGCATCCCGGTAGTTGTTGATAGCAAAAACTTCACAGCCCAACTGGGACAGAATCTTATCCAGATAACCTATTCCCGCCCCAAACATGGGGTCTACCACTATTCGCAGGGGATGGTTTTTGAAAGCTTCCGGGTTGGTCATTTTCAACAGCTGAGCCTGGTACTCTTTATCCACATTTAGTTCTTCAAAAAGATCAAACTTGGTTGCTTCTTCGATGGACAGTTCATAAACTTTACCGGTGTCAATGACATGCTGGATCTCCTGTTCGATGGCGTCAGTGACATCAGGCAGAGCCGGCCCCGCATACTCGGGAATAAACTTTATGCCGTTATACTCAGGGGGATTGTGGCTGGCAGTAATCATTATCGCTCCGCCGGTTTCCTTGACCTGAATGGCAAAGGCAGTCACCGGCGTGGGTGTTGGACGGGACATCAAGTAGACTTTAATTCCATTTCCCAATAATACCCGAGCACATTCCCGGGCAAAGTCACCAGACATAAAGCGATTGTCATAACCGATCACTATACCTCTTTTGGCTAACCCGACTGAGTTCACATAGCCGGCAATACCCTGGGCTACCAACCGGCAGTTGGCAAAGGTAAAGTCCCGGGCTATTACTGCTCTCCAGCCGTCGGTGCCAAACTTTATGGTTGACATATTCATCCTCCTCTGGGAGTAACCGCGATCGCTTAATCGGATATATCAGTCATATGGTCGAGACGATCGCGTCTATCATCCACATACAGGTTGCCTTCACTATCCAAACTGGCATAGGCAATTTCTTTTGGACTGTTGTAGCCCATACTGTTGAGCCGGGCTATCAACCAGGCCTCGTCCAAATTGTTCTGCTTCAAGTTCTGATGAATTACCTCTCCGTCTACAATAATTTCTGAGGGTATCCCCTCATATTTAGTATCTATTCCCAAATCCGCCGGGGTAACCGGCCGGTGCTGGGATTTTTTTAAGACGGTCAGATAACCGTCAGTTTCTGCTATGGCGAATTCCACCTCAGAAATATCAAATGCATCCCGTTCCCGGAGTTGCATCATGAGATTTTCCATATTATAGCCGCTTTTGGCCATGTTATGTTCCAGGATTTTACCATTGTGAACCAGAATTACCGGTTCACCTTCGATCAGCTTGCGCAATGGCCGGCTTTTTTCCGTAATCACCCCCATCCCAAAGGTCAGAATGGCAAATGCTACTAGCGCAAACATATAATACAACGGACTGCGCCCTGAATCAATAGCGATACTGGCGGCTATGTCCCCCATGGTAATGCCGGTAATGTACTCATAAAAAGTAAGCTGGCTGAGCTGCTGTTTTCCCAGCAGCCGGGCTACTACAAACACAGTTACGAAGGCCAGAGTCGTCCTGATCAAAACGGATAAATACTCCATGTGAATCCTCCCAGCAGACATTAGTACCAACTAATAGTCTCCCTGAGAGGCCAGAATATCATGCACCAGCGGGGAGGACAACTTTGCGCAACAAATGTTTATTATCTAAACAATGGTTTGTTGCCTACCTATCGGTGTCATCGCCCCCTTCGGGGACTCCCGGTGTTCGCTGACGCTCACAATTATTGTTGCGAGGCACGAAGTGCCGTGGCGATCTCATTCAAATACCTGCAATCCCTGTTGAGATTGCTTCGTCGCTATGCTCCTCGCAATGACACGGAAGATAACAATATTGTCATCGCGAGGCACCAAGTGCCGTGGCGATCTCTTTCAAATACCTGCAATCCCTGTTTGAGATTGCTTCGTCGCTATGCTCCTCGCAATGACACGGAAGATAACAATATTGTCATCGCGAGGCACCAAGTGCCGTGGCGATCTCTTTCAAATACCTGCAATCCCTGTTTGAGATTGCTTCGTCGCTATGCTCCTCGCAATGACACGCGTGATAGCTTCTTTGTACCAAACCCGCGCTATGTCATCGCGAGGCACGAAGTGCCGTGGCGATCTCATTCAAATACCTGCAATCCCTGTTTGAGATTGCTTCGTCGCTATGCTCCTCGCAATGACACGCGTGATAGCTTCTTTGTACCAAACCCGCGCTATGTCATCGCGAGGCACCAAGTGCCGTGGCGATCTCTTTCAAATACCTGCAATCCCTGTTGAGATTGCTTCGTCGCTATGCTCCTCGCAATGACACGGAAGATAACAATATTGTCATCGCGAGGCACGAAGTGCCGTGGCGATCTCTTTCTAATGCCTGCAATCCCTGTTTGAGATTGCTTCGTCGCTATGCTCCTCGCAATGACACGGAAGATAACAATATTGTCATCGCGAGGCACCAAGTGCCGTGGCGATCTCTTTCAAATACCTGCAATCCCTGTTTGAGATTGCTTCGTCGCTATGCTCCTCGCAATGACACGCGTGATAGCTTCTTTGTACCAAACCCGCGCTATGTCATCGCGAGGCACGAAGTGCCGTGGCGATCTC
>LFSR01000011.1 GCA_001513155.1 Syntrophomonas sp. DTU018 | reverse complement strand
GTACCCTTATAGGAACATTGGAGTTTATCGTTTCTAAAGCCTTAAATAACTGCGAAGGATCTCGTCTCCCCTGATATATCATACCTGTATAACATATGTTAAATGAATCGATATCAACCTTTTTGGGTTATGGATATTTTATATCTTTTTTTGCAAATAAAGAATTTTATAAATTATATTATCAATTGTGGATTGTCTATAAAAAGGACTACAAAAACAATTATTAATTCGATTAATAAATCTATCATTTAAAAACTTTTCGGTCATATCTAATATTTCCCTATCCATTTCATTCCTGTATAAATTATAGAACTCGAACACCTGACGGGATATCAATCTTTTACCATTTCTGTTTTTATATTGCTGTGCTCTATTAAGCCATTTACTAATTATATTAGCTTGTACTCCAACAACATTAGATGCGTGTTGACGATATAATATGGAAGGATTAGGATCATATATTACTTGGCCAAATGCTGAAACAACCAAATAAATCCACCAATCGTGCATTAATGCATTTTCTGGCAACTTATTGATTAAGATATCTCGAGCAGAGTTATTTATAACAACTGTGCAACCTGTTGCTATATTCTCTACTAATGCATTACCATAAGATGGTTTCTTTATCTTCGTTGAACGTTTACCTATAAAATTCAATTTTTCATCTACTAGATTATAAGCTGAACAGTACATCATTGGTTTACCCTTGGAATGCTCATTAATAGCATCAACCGCTCGTTCTAGTTTATCTGGAAGCCATACATCATCTTGATCACATAGAGCATAATAACCACTCGTTTCAGCTTCCCTTAAAAGCCAAAAGAAGCTATTAACAACACCAAGGTTTTCACCCTTATAAAAACTTATGTTTTTGCGGCCAGCGGCAAAGGTTTCTATGGTTTTTATTGTGTTATCCCTTGATCCATCGTCTCTAATAGTAATTTTCACGGGCGAATAGGTTTGGTTTGTAAGACTTTCTAATAATTCTGGTAAATATTTTTCACCATTATATGTAGACAATAGTATATTGACATCATCTCTTAACACGACTGCCCTCCAATGCTCTATATGAAGCTGCTATTAACATTAATGACAGTGGGCTAAGTAAAACAGGATTGGTTCCTGTTACAATAAAACTGAATAGTAAACCATAGCCACACCCTTTAAGTTCATTGTTGACACTTCTGATTAGCTGCCCACAAATATATAATACAACAAGACCAAACAGAACAAACCAAACAATTCCAAACTTTCTAATCGTATTGATATGGTCAATCTCAATATTTGAAACGTAAGTATTTGACGCAGAGGAGTAAAACTTAGTGCCCACCCCTTGACCAACTATAAAATACAATGGTTCTTCATACATTAGGCTTTTAAACGAATTATAATGATTAACTCTAACTTGTGCTGTTTGGGTTTCTCCTTTAATGGTATCAACAATTTCTGTACCCCATGCGGGAACAAAATAGTTTACCCCTAAAAATATGAGTGCTATAAGTGCTAATGGAATGAAGCTTCGAATACTAATTTTACGAGTAAAAGGCATCAAAGCTAAAAATGCTATTATTGCTACTAAGGCCGCCTTACTAAATGCACATATTAGGGCCACAAGGCATACAACCATACCCAGTTTCTTTTTAATAAAGTAGAAATAAATAAAGGCAGGAACCAAGAACAAAGTAGCTCGAAAGTATATATTGGGAACCAAGTTACTCCCCAGATATCTAAATCCAAAATACCCTGTTCCATTTTTGTTAATGTCAATCAAAAATTAGGCCATTTGCTGGTAAGAAATTAGGCCACTTGAGTAATAAAAAATTAGTCAGTGGTTTGCCTGGCGAGAGCCTGCTTAAAGCGGTAGCTTTCGCCATTGATGTTTAGGATATGGGC
>LFSR01000022.1 GCA_001513155.1 Syntrophomonas sp. DTU018 | reverse complement strand
CAAAAATGAAATACTGTGATTTCAAGAGATATTAAAAGGAAATGGTAGTTTATTAAGGGAGAGGGTTTGCATTGATGGCGAAATGGTTAAAACAATTGCTATCTAACCGGGCAGCAATTTTTCTGGTGATTCTTACCCTGGCAATTGGCATAAGTGTGCTGGTGTTATTCATTAAAATTCTAAACAGTTTATGAGTTGCCTTTCCCTTTCCACAGTCCACAAGTCCAGAAAATCAATAAAGGAGTCCTTCATGAACTCCCTGTTTCTTCTATAAAATTATGGTGCGGCAGAAGGGACTTGAACCCCCACCTGCGTACACAGACTAGATCCTGAATCTAGCGCGTCTGCCGATTCCGCCACTGCCGCACAAACAAGCTGATCGGCTATCAGCAAGGTCCATTATAGTACACGGATTAAAGGCTTGTCAAGCAAGC
Organism: Syntrophomonas sp. DTU018; assembly: GCA_001513155.1. Classification (GTDB taxonomy): domain Bacteria; phylum Bacillota; class Syntrophomonadia; order Syntrophomonadales; family Syntrophomonadaceae; genus DTU018. The sequence continues at coordinate 108,698 of LFSR01000022.1, read as the reverse complement.
TTTTTGAGTATCACTCTACTAAAGATCTAATAATTTACTTTTGCTTCCCTATGGTCCTGGTCAGTAATCGCCATGTTGCTCCTTTTCCAGCGGTGTCACATAAGTTGGCTTTCCCTTCTGTTTCTTCCTTGTAGTATAATAGCATAGATATAACTGTTACAGAAATTGAGCATTTATGGAGGAACCATGTTTGGGCAAAATCGACGTGAATTAAAAATAATTGCTGTTGTCATTGTCGTTGTTGCTTGTATCGGGGCTCTTGTCGCCTTTACACAAGAACCATTGAACATTCACTACCCAGATGAATTTGCTGTATTGACCGATCAGGACTTTCAGCTGATTTGGAGAGACTATACCCTCAACATTGGTTCCACTCCCGGTGAGACAATTATGGAGTATTATCCGGACGGGTATATGCTGGGTTTGAGCACTGTATTTAGTTTGAGTAAGGATAATATTCTATTCACTTTTACCGAAGATGAAAACATTTTGCACCGAGCACATATAGAAAACCCTGCCCTGTCCACTTCTCGCGGTGTACATGTGGGAGATTCTTTTCAATTGGTGATTGATCGCTACGGCAACCAGTATGCCTGGGTGGACAATGGACAGGCTGACTGTTTTGATGCAGTGTATGGCAGCGATAACAGTCGCTGCATAATATTTCAAGTGAGAGAAGGTTTGGTAAAAAGAATTATTCTGCAAAATGATCCCTGACAGATTAACAAAGAATCTCCCTCTATATTGTATATTGACTGCCCAACCAACCAGGTGCTACACTTAGTAGTAACGTGAAAAAATAAGACTCTTATCAAGAGTGGCTGAGGGACTGGCCCAATGACGCCCGGCAACCGCCCTGGTGGGTATGGTGCTAATTCCTGCAGATGTAAATCTGGCATCTGGCAGATAAGAGCAGGGTATAGAAAATGTATCTTGCCTCTTTGGCTGAGCACCAGGAGGCATTTATTTTTGCCATAAAGGAGGACGGGGCCTTGATCCGAATTGAACATTTAACCAAAATCTATCAGACTCCCAGTCAGCAGGTCCTGGCTCTCGATGATGTCACCTTATCAATAGAAAAAGGTGAGATCTTTGGGATTATTGGGCTAAGTGGTGCTGGTAAAAGTACTCTGATACGCTGTATCAACATGCTGGAAAAACCCACTAAAGGATCAATTTTTGTGGATGGCCGGGAAATTACTGCTCTTGCGAAACGGGAATTACGCACTGAGCGCCAGAAAATCGGTATGATTTTCCAACATTTTAATCTCTTGTCCTCCCGTACTGTATTCGATAATGTTCTCTTTCCTCTGGAAATTGCCAAGGTACCGCATCGCCAGGCCCGCGCCAGGGTATACGAGCTTTTGGAGCTGGTGGGGCTGTCAGACAAAGCCAAGGTATACCCGGGGCAGCTCAGCGGCGGCCAAAAACAAAGAGTAGGTATTGCCAGGGCTCTGGCCAATAACCCCAAGGTACTTCTCTCTGATGAAGCTACTTCAGCTTTGGATCCGCAAACCACCAGTTCAATCCTGAAACTGCTTAAAGATATCAACCGGCAGCTAAACATTACTATATTGCTGATAACCCATGATATGAATGTTATCAAGCAGGTTTGCGACCGGGTAGCGGTTATCGATAATTCCCGTATTGTGGAAATTGGAGATGTGCTGTCCCTATTCTCCAATCCCAGCACAGCTATTTCCAAAAGCTTTATCAACTCGGTGGTTAAAACGGATATACCCGAAGATTTGATCCATACAGCTCAGGTCCCCCAGGGACAGACCACCCGTTTGATTAGAGTTTCCTTTATCGGCAGTTCAGCAGGAGAGCCGATAATCTCTTCCATGATTAAAAAATACGGAATTGATGTTAATATTCTTTACGGCAACATAGACAGGGTTAAAGATACCCCCTTTGGCAATCTGGTTTTGGAACTCATCGGTGATGCCGGCATATTGGATCAATCCATGGCTTATTTACGGGAACGCGGTTTAGAAATCGAGGTGTTATAAATGTTTGCGGCAGCATTATTGAATAACTTTCCCTGCCTGTTCGGAGCCACCACAGTGGAATACTCTTGGTTAGTAGAAAAAGTATCCCTGGCCACCTGGGAAACCATTTATATGGTGGTAATCTCCACTGCCCTGGCTTATGTAATGGGGCTTCCTCTGGGCGTAATACTTGTCACCACAGAGAAGGGCCATATTTTAGAAAATATCCCTGTGAACAGGATTTTAGGTGTTATTATCAACGTATTTCGTTCTATACCTTTTATAGTATTTTTAATCCTGGTAATACCCTTGACCAAACTCATAGTAGGAGGTTTTATCGGAACGGTGGCCTCTATGGTTCCCCTTACTCTGGCGGCAGTTCCTTTTGTAGCCAGGTTGGTTGAGACCAGCTTAAAGGAAATAGAATGGGGGCTTATCGAAGCTGCCCTATCCATGGGGGCTAACTCCTGGCAGATTATTACCAAGGTTTTACTCCCTGAAGCCAGTCCTAGTCTTATTCTGGGGGTAGCAATAACCGCTATTAATTTAGTTGGCTATTCGGCGATGGCCGGTATAGTTGGAGGAGGTGGATTGGGGACACTGGCCTACTATTACGGCTACCAGCGTTATCAGACCCTGGTTCTATTGATAACTGTTATAATTCTGGTAGTTATGGTTCAGGGTGTGCAAGTTTTAGGAGATACCCTGGCAGCGAGAGCGGTTAAAAGGAGGAGGTAAGAGGATGAAAAAATTTATTGTACTGTTGCTCAGTCTGGTATTAATGACGGCAGCTTTGGTGGGTTGTTCTCAGAATAGCGATCAAGGTCAGGCACCTGCCCCTGATCAAAAAGAGAAATTAGTCGTCGGCGCTACCGCCAAACCTCATGCAGAAATTTTGGAGATCGTAAAACCTAAGCTGGCTGAGGAAGGCATTGAGCTGGAAATCAAGAAATTTACCGATTATGTGCTGATCAATCCTGCCCTGGTGGAAGGACAAATTGATGCTAATTTCTTCCAGCATATCCCTTACTTAGAAGACTTTAATAGCCAAAATGGTGCTAACTTAAAGTGGATTGCCAAAATCCATAATGAGCCCATGGGGGTTTATTCCAACACTATAACTGACATAAATGCCGTTCCTGATGGAGCCTCTGTGGGTATTCCCAATGACGCCACCAACGGCGGCCGCGCTTTGATGGTTCTGGAAAGTGCTGGCTTGATTAAGCTGAAGGAAGGTGTTGGGGTGCTGGCCACTGAACAAGATATAGTGGAAAACCCCAAGAATATAAAGATCACTATGATGGATGCTCCCATGCTTCCCAGAGCTTTAGAAGATCTGGACCTGTGTGTTATCAACAGTAACTATGCCCTGGAGGCCAACCTAAATCCGGTAGAGGATTCCATATTTATGGAACCCAAGGATTCTCCTTTTGCTAATGTGCTGGTGGTCAGACCTGAAGATGAAAACAAGGAATCCATTCAAAAGCTGGCCAAAGCTATGCAATCTGAGGAAGTAAGACAGTTCCTGGAGGAAAAATATCCTGGTTCCTGTGTGCCATCATTCTAAATTATAGTTAATAAACCAGACCCTTAATCAACGAGGATTAGGGGTCTGGTTTTTGTTTATCATTTATTTTTTATTGTTGTGATTGTGATATCTATAGCTTTGATTACTGCTTCGGTCTCTTCATGACTAATTCTGTATAGAAAATGTTTGTGCTTACTTTAACAGATTGTTAGCTACGATTAGCTTCTGCATATCGGAGACACCTTCGATTTGTGATCCCAATATGGCATCATTGTAAATCCGGGAGATTTTGTAATCTTCCATTAACCCGTAAGACCCGTGAATCTCCATAGCTATGCGGGCAGCGTGCACAGCATTGTCTCCCACACAAGACTTGGTGAGGGCTGCTTCTTTGGCAAACTGCTGCCAGTCTTTCATTGTATCCGCCAAATAGCCCAGTCGGTAGCAAAGCCAGCGTGCCAATTCATACTTGATGGCCAGATCAGCGATCTTCAGTTGAATAGCCTGGAATTTGGCAATAGGCTCTCCCCGATGCAGTTTCTCTTTAGCGTAGTTAAGTGCTTCTTCAAAAGCAGCTAAGGTATCAGCCAGAGCACATGTGCTGGTACCTATCTTGCCGAAAGCAATACTGGTCAGAAGAATCGGGAAGCCTTGTCCCCTTTCCCCTAAAAGGTTTTCCTCGGGAACTTTAACATCTTGCAGGTAAATATCTACCAGATTGCTTCCCCGTGCACAGATTTTATTCCAGGGTTGGGACACTGAATAGCCCTCACAAAACTTGTCCACGATAAAGGCGGATATGGAATTGATTTCCGTATCACGGGCAAAGACCACCAACGGTCCTGGATAACTGCCGTTGCTGATGAATCGCTTGGTGCCGTTCAGGATGAAGTAGTTTCCTTCTTTGCGGGCGGTAGATTCTATCTGCTTGGGATCAGAACCAGTTCCCGGTTCAGTAAAAGCAAAAGATGCCAAGTGCTGCCCTTGGCATACGGGAGGAAGGTATTTCTGTTTTTGCCCTTCATTACCGAAGTTCATAATGGCTCCTGCACCCAGCATAGAGGCGGAAATAGTAACTCCCAGTCCGGCACTGCGCTTGGCAATTTGTTCTAAGGCCAGTACATAGCTCAAGTACCCAGCGCCTGATCCCCCGTACTCTTCCGGAAAAGGTATTCCTAACAGTTCATATTCGGCTAAAGCCTTAATGAGGTCCTCCGGTATACGTTTTTCTTCATAGATTTGATTGCTGACCGGTTCCACATATTTTTCCGCAAATTCACTTGCCAGCTGTTGAATTAGTTTCTGCTCCTTGCTTAATGAGAAATCCACTTATACCATCCCCTTGCTTTGTTTTATTAAAAATTGCCGGATCTGAGATATTACCTATTCCACTTTATCAGACCACATATTAAAAAACAGCCGCCCCAAGGAACAATAAAATAAGACGCCTTACACAGTTACTTTAACTGCTTTATGTAGATTGTGTTAAAAAGCAGGGAGAGTTAAGCTCTCCCTGCAAATGATGAACTTTGCCGTTAAGCCTCTGGTTTTTGTTATCACCCTTTATTATACGAAGAGAATAACGTAGAAAATAACCATTACTACCAGTCCAAAAGGAACACCTATTTTAGCCCATTCGGAACTGGTAATACGCAGTTTGGAAGCGGAAATGATGTTGGGTATGTTACCGGGAATCAACATACCTCCGCTGATCAGCAAGCCCATCAGAATAGCCTCAATTTGCAGGGTACTCATCTGGATGCTGATCTCTGCAGCCGTGAGGGTAGCATTATCCAATATAGCTGAAATCATGTTGACCCAGTAAAGCAAACGGTAGTCTAATTTGAGAATATAAGCATCTATCAAGGGATGGAAACCCTCACCAAGGAATACAAGAGCCATAACAAACAGGTATACTTTTAGTGCACGAACGATAATACCCCTCCAGGTTTCCTCTTCAATCCCTTCTTCGATTCCCTCTTCTTCATGAGCAACAGCCCCGTCAGCTGTAATGGCCAAATCACTGGTGATTCGTGATTGATCCCGTTTAGCCCAAGCTGCATAGACACTGGCCAGAGCCGCAAATACAATTATAGTCGGAATAATATATTTACCCAGCAGTCGTAATAGATAGAAAAAATCCTGATCAAGCTTGGATATAGCAATGGTAGACAGTGGTTCACCTAGGGGTGTTAAAGCTGCTCCCAGACCGATAGAGAAACAAGCCAGCACACATATAACTATCTTATGCTTGCGATCCAATGGCAATAAAAAGATAACTTCCACCAGAATAATTGAGGCTATTATAGCGGTAATTACACTCGAGGCCAGCCCTAGAATCACCACAACTAGGAATACTACCACCGGTACAGGTATTACCTGATATACCCGGTTCATAAAGCGGGCAAATTGATGGCGTAATATAAAGAATAAAGCTCCAGCTATAAATACAGCGGAAGCTATCATAATAGGCTCTTTCAGCGCCTCTATTACCAGATCCCGGGACATGATGCCTGAGATAAGTGCGGCCGCTACACCCATAACGAATAAGAACGGTTCCAAATTCTCTTCGATTTGCTTTATAACAAATGGAAGCACCAAAACCAAAAGCAGAATGGCTATAAGGCCCGGTATTACCAAAATAATCACTCCCTTAATGCATCGTCTACTATAATGTTTCCCTGCTATTGGCCCACTTAATAAGTTTAAAATAAAATGCTCAATAAAACCAATTGTAATGTTGCAAAATATTCAACCAAAACTGATTATTTATTAAATGGTGAACACCAAAGATATCTATACACAATAAAAGCCGCACTACATTTTGCCAGTGCGGCTTTGCTTACAGAGAACCTAGTTATCGGCAGCTTTTGCTAATATTTTTTCAGCAACTTTAGCAGGTAATTGGTCGATGGAAACTGGCAGATAGTCCACCAGGTTTCCACCGACAATTACCCATTGTTTAGCCTGGTCTTCGATCTGCGACAGATTCGGGCAGCATACCTGGCAACCGCCGACTAGCAGTCCTACGTCCGCATCCTTGTCCACTATTTCGACGTTGGTTTTTTTTTGTAGCTCGTCCTTTACCTGGTTTACTAGTCTAGAACGATTAATGATGGGATTGCATCCGCCGCAATACTTGATACGTAGCTTCATCTCGTCACTTCTCCTAGTGTTGGAAGACCGGCTATTTGCATACTGGCTTTGACTGCAACCAATTACTATAACACTGATTGCAAAAATGAATCAGCACATTCTTTATTTAATTGATTTTCTTAACTGGGTCTTGAGCTGTGAATTTGCCGCTTATCTTGCTGCTATTTGCCAGTAATTCCTAATTCCAATCAATATCCGGATTTTCTTTTATGCCGCAGAGTTTTTCAGCCAGTTCTTTGCGATGCTCCAGATCCACCAGGCGGGCAATCATAATACGCTGGGCTTGAGGTGATCCGGCGCCATGCATGGATTCGGTCAAATACCCTACTGCAGCACAGCCCATGGTCAGGTTCTCAATCAAGCGCAGCATACGCTGGCGATGTTCCGGAGGAACAATGCCGGTGCTGACATACTTCTTAACTAAATGACCAATTTCCGGATTCTCAAAGTCTTTTTCCGAAGGCATGGTTACTATCATACCTCCTGCCAAATCCTGAGCTAAACGGGCAATTTCATAAGGAAATCTGGTAACATTCTGCTTGCACACATTAGCCAACAGCAAATCAATCAGATAATTGCCAGCCGCTGTTTTGCGTCCTTCCGCTGAGCAAGCTATACCACAGGAATAAAGGGTCTCATTCAGGTGGCACATTTCAATGATTTTGTCCTTAACGTGAGATGCTTTGCTTACACCCTGGTAATCAGTAATGGCTTTGGCAGCACCTATCAGGGTATCACCAACTCCGACCTTGCATCCGCCATAGCTCTGGCGATGATAACCGGCAAATCTTTCTACTAAGGTTCCGGCGAAGTCGGTCTCTCCATTCATGAAGATCCTCTCATTGGGTACAAATACATCGTTGAATATGGTCATGACTTCCTGTCCGCCAAAATGTATATTACCCACATCTACGTTTCCGCCTTCCAATTTGCGGGTATCGCAGGATTGACGCCCGTAAACATAAATCATACCGGGGGTATCCAGCGGAATCGCAAAGCAAATAGCCCAATCCTTCTCGTCCGCTTTTAAGGCGTTGTTAGGCATAACCAATATTTCATGGGAATTTATCATACCAGTCTGGTGAAGTTTGCATCCTCTTACCACAACACCGTCGGGCCGTCTCTCTACAACATGCAGATAGGCATCCGGATCAGGCTGCTGTCCAGGACTCTTGGAGCGATCACCGCGAGCATCAGTCATACAACCGTCTACAGCCAAGTCGTTTTCCTGAACATATTTCATATATTCAATGAAACGCTGGTGGTATTCGGTGCCATAAGCCTGATCAATTTCATAGGTTGTGCTGAATACGGCATTGAAAGCATCCAGTCCTACGCATCTCTGGAAGCAAGAACCTGTCTTTTGTCCTAAAAGCCGCTGCATCTTTACCTTCTTTATCAGGTCTTCAGTACTCTGATGAATATGGGTAAAGCGGTTTATCTTTTTCCCTGTCAGACTAGAAGTTGCTGTCATCAGATCTTCATATTCAGGATCATGTGCCAGTTTATAAGTCATAGCCATAGCATTGATAGAAGGGCGAATAATAGGATGATCAACATAGTTCTCTACTTTTTCACCAAACATATAGAGATTAATCTTGAGCTGTCTTAGCTCATCCAGGTATTGTTGGGGGGTTTTCAGTGCCACAATAAATCACCTCATTTTCATTTTTGTATCCCTATTGCGCTTGTGTTGAGGTATGATCATCCTCTGGGAAAATCATGCCTCCCCTGCGCCCCTTGCAATCCTGCCCATCTATAATGCAATTATCGTGCCAACCTGTCCCAAAACAAAAACCAATTTGTTTTAATATACTCTTTACTCAAAATAATGCCCGCAGGACGAATTTTATCATATTTTTAATAAAATTCCGTAATCCATTTAATTCCATACTCACTGGAACACCGTCATTTGGGACTTGCAAGATGATTCATTTATGGATCATTCAGCCTCATCATTAAGGGATTTTCCTGGCAAACACCCGGATAAATCTGAAACCATCCAATAAGAACGCTGTTGATACATGCACTGCTACGATATTGCATCATGGTGAACCATTTTTGGTTCACTTTATTTATGAGGGCAACTTTTTATGAAGAGTTGCTAAACCAGAAAAGAAGGTTAAGAAGGATTAAAAAAGAAGGGATAAGAAAAAAGACCTCTGCCAAATGGAAACGGCAGAGGTCTTAACTGGGCTACAGAAGCTGTTTCATCAAGTTAACCATTTCGATAGCGCTGTTAGCTGCATCCACTCCCTTGTTGCCTGCCTTAGTTCCAGCACGTTCTATAGCCTGTTCTATGGTATCAGCGGTTATTATACCGTAGATTACCGGTACTCCCGTACTCAGAGCTACTTGAGCAATTCCCTTGGTTACTTCGGCTGACACATATTCGAAATGGGGGGTAGCGCCGCGGATAACTGCTCCCAGACATATTACCGCATCATAGCCACGCTGCACCATCTTTTGGGCTGTCAGAGGTATCTCAAAAGCACCCGGAACCCATACCACGTCAATGTCCTGTTGATTTACATTATGCCGCAGCAGGGTATCCAAACATCCCGACAACAGTTTATTGGTTATGAACTCATTAAAACGGGATACCACAATACCTATTCGCTGCCCATCTCCTACCAGTTTTCCTTCCAATACCCGCACTGCTATTCCTCCTTAAGTTTATATTCCGGCCAACATATGGCCCATTTTTTCCTTCTTGGTCTGCAAGTAAAAACGATTTTCCTCCTTGCTGGGAATCTCTATGGGAACTCGTTCGACTATCTCCAATCCGTATCCTTCCAAACCCCTAATTTTTTTGGGGTTGTTGGTCATAAGCCGCATTTTTCGTACTCCCAGATCAACTAGTATTTGGGCTCCGATACCATAATCACGCAAATCTGCGGGAAAACCTAATTCCAAGTTGGCTTCCACCGTATCCCGGCCATGATCCTGCAAGTGATAGGCGCGTATTTTGTTTACCAATCCTATGCCGCGTCCTTCCTGGCGCATATAGAGAAGTACTCCTTTGCCGGCATTTTCAATCATAGTCAGAGCCGTGGCCAATTGTTCACCGCAGTCGCACCGTCTGGAGCCAAAAACATCTCCAGTTAAGCATTCAGAATGTACCCGCACCAGAATTGGTTCATCCTGTTCCCATTCCCCTTTAACCAGGGCTATATGTCCCTTGTTATCCAATATGGACTCGTAAGCTACTGCTGTAAATTCGCCATATTGAGTAGGAAGCTTGCTGTCAGCTACCCTTCTGACTAGTTTCTCCGTCCGCCGCCGGTATTCTATCAAATCAGCGATGGTTACAATTTTCAGACCATGCTTCTCAGCAAAATCCATCAGCTCAGGAACCCGGGCCATAGTTCCGTCATCGTTCATGATTTCGCAGATAACTGCTGCCGGGTATAAACCTGCCAGTCGAGCCAAATCTATTGATCCCTCTGTATGGCCAGCTCTGCGCAGGACTCCTCCTTCTTTGTACCGCAGGGGGAATATATGCCCTGGTTTTCGGAAATCAGAGGGTTTAGCTTCAGGAGACAGTAAAGCTGCTATGGTTGCCGCTCTTTCATGGGCAGATATTCCGGTAGTAGTTGTTTTATAATCTACCGAAACCGTAAAAGCTGTTTCGTGGTTATCGGTATTATCCAGTACCATGGGCTGGATCTCCAATTCATCCAGCCGTTCACCGGTCATGGGCACGCAGATAAGACCCCTGGCATAGGTAGCCATAAAATTTATTATCTCCGGGGTAGCCTTTTCGGCAGCCACAATTACATCCCCTTCGTTCTCCCGATCCTCATCATCCACTAAAATTACCATTTTACCTTCCCGGATATCGCTAATTGCTTCCTCAATGGTATTAAATTTAAACATTTTTCCGCTCCTCCTTATATAAAACCGTGCTGAGCCAGAAATGCCATATCCAATTCCTTCTTTTCTTCGCTGTCTTTACGTTTCATTAAATAGTGAGCATATCTGCCGATAATGTCACTTTCCAGGTTAACTTTGTCACCGGGATTTTTGCCGCCCAGAATCGTGGCATGAGCAGTATGGGGAATTATCGAAACGGTAAAACTGTCGGTAAAAACATCTACTACAGTCAGGCTAATCCCATCTATAGCAATTGATCCTTTGGGAATTACATATTGCAGCAATTCTTCAGGGGCTTGTATCCGGTATATAATAGCTATCTCCAAAACTTGTTTCTGCACAATAGTTCCCACAGCATCAACATGTCCCTGAACGATATGTCCTCCCAGCCTGCCGCCAAGCTTTAAAGCACGTTCCAGGTTAACCGGACTGCCCGGTTTTAAGTCTCTTAAGGTAGTTTTGCTTATAGTTTCAGGCATAACATCGGCGGTAAAATGCTGAGAATCAAAGGAAACTACGGTCAGGCAGACACCATTAACCGCAATACTGTCCCCCACTGCAGCATCTTCCAATACTTTGCTGGCTTTGATCTGAATTTGGGCGGAATTGGATTGTTGAGTAATACGCTGTACATAGCCGATTTCTTCGATGATACCTGTAAACACTGCCTCACCACCTTGTGTAAGCTTTAATCAGCAGGTCATTTCCGATCTGCTGCTGCTCTATATCATACAAAAGTATGGCCTCATCCATAGCAGCTGCTCCTGTTCCCGCTACTGGTCCCGGAGCCTGATGGCTGCCTATGATTTTGGGAGCTATAAACCAGTATAGTTTGTCCACTAGCTTTTGCTCCAGCAAGGAAGCATTAAGTCCAGCGCCTCCTTCCACCAGAATACTAATCAAACCTCTTTTGCCCAGGTCGTCCATAACCTGGCCCAGGTCTAGATTGTTCTCAGTTCCACCGACACGGATTATTTCCAATCCTTGTTCCTTTAATGCGTTTTCTCGCTGCCGATCCGCATTGCGGGAAGTATATACCAGGGTAGGCTGCTTATAGCTGGTCTTTGCAATCTGACTATTCAGGGGCAGATACAACTGCCCGTCGATAATAACCCGTACCGGATCTCGGGCGGCAGGATCGTCCAAGCGAGTATTGAGCATGGGATCATCAGCCAATACTGTGCCAATACCGACCATAATAGCATCATAGCGGTTGCGAAGTTGATGTACATATTTTCTCGCTTCCGCAGAAGTAATCCAGCGAGAATTTCCTTGCCTGGTGGCAATCTTTCCATCCAAAGTCATGGCGGTTTTGATGGCCACAAAAGGCCGCTGGGTGGTTATAAACTTAAAAAAAGCTTCATTGAGCTTGCGAGCTGGTTCTTCCAGTACTCCTACCTGAGTTTCAATTCCCGCTCTTTTTAATATTTCCATGCCCTGCCCTGCCACCAGCGGATTGGGATCAAGTACTGCTGCTACCACCCTTTTTATACCTGCTTCAATTAAGGCGTTTGCGCAGGGAGGAGTTTTCCCGTAATGACTGCAGGGTTCCAGAGTAACGTAAATATCAGCTCCCCGAGCAAGTTCTCCTGCCTGGCGAAGAGCGTGTATCTCAGCGTGAGGGGTACCCGCCTTTTGATGATATCCTTCGCCGACTATTACTCCATCCTTTACAATTACTGCCCCCACTGCCGGGTTGGGACTGGTACGCCCCAGTCCAAGCTCGGCTAGTTCCAAGGCTCTTTGCATGTAGTAAAGGTCATCATTGCCCATATGGAAATCCACCTTATCTTATATCCAATACCCTGCATCAAAAAGGGTAATAAAAAAACTCCGTTGTATTCTTCGGAGTTTAAAAGCACAAATAATATGGCACCGTGAAAATACGCGCCATGCCATATTATTTTTCTTCTCCCATCCAGACTTTCACTGTCGGCCCCGGAATTGCACCGGGTCCTGCCTTGCGGCTCGCGGGCTCTACCGCCGGTAGGGAATTTCACCCGTCCCCGAAGAAAAATAAACCTATTAAATTTGCCTTAATCTTAGCACTTAAGCGCACCGGTGGTCAATAGGCGACGGCTTTCTTCAGGTCTGCTACCGCCTGAGTTGGATCAGGGGAACGAAAAATGAAAGAACCTGCAACTAAAACATTAGCCCCCGCCTGAACTACCCTGCGTCCCGTTTCCAGATTAATTCCTCCGTCAACCTGAATAAACAAGTCTTTATTCATTTCCTCCGAAATCTTCCTTAACTGTTCAATCTTGCTGATAGCACCAGGTATAAAATCCTGCCCTCCAAAACCTGGATTAACGCTCATTACCAGGACTAAATCGATATCTGCCAGGCAGGGTTCAACCAGGCAGACTGGTGTGGCTGGATTTATAGCCACTCCGGGACGGCAGCCGTTCTCACGTATTAAATTAATGGTCCGGTTGAGATGACGGCAGGTTTCCACATGAACGGTAATAAAATCGGCGCCTGCTTTAGCAAAAGCGGGAATGTGCTCATCCGGGTTTTCTATCATAAGATGAACATCGAATACCAGCTTGCTTACGGCTCTCAGATCCTTTACAACCTGTGGGCCGATGGTAATATTGGGTACAAAATGCCCATCCATAACATCTATATGCAGCCAATCGGCTCCTGCCTGCTCCACTTGAGAAATATCCTCTCCCAGACGGGCAAAATTAGCGGACAATATGGAGGGGGCTAGCAATATCATCGATAGCATTTCTCCTTTTCCATAACTTCTTCTAAAAGCTGAATATAATTATTATAGCGGAAGTCAGGTATCTTCCCGTTTTCCAGAGCATTTTTAACCCCACACTCTTTTTCCCGGAAATGCAAACAATCGGTAAACCGGCATTCCTCTCTGAATACTGAAAAATCAGGATAATAATCAGCCAGTTCAGTACTTTTCATTGCCGGCAGGTCCAAAACGCTGAATCCAGGAGTATCGGCAATCCATCCTTGCTTATCTATGGGGAAAAGCTCTACATGGCGGGTGGTATGCCTGCCTCTGCCTATTTTTCTGCTTACTTCCTGTGTTTTTAAGTTAAGACCGTACGTCAGGGTGTTGATAAGACTGGTCTTGCCCACCCCGCTGGGACCGGCCAGAACTGCTATCTGACCCTGGAGCAGGTCACGAACTGCTTCCAGATTTAATTGCTGTTTGGCAGAAATGGACAATACTTTGAAACCTGCTTGCGGGTAATAATCCATAATTAAATTGGCTTTGGCATCTGGTTCCAAATCACATTTATTCAGCAAAATACATGGTTCTATTTTCTGCAGAGCTGCCAACAACAGCAGACGGTCCAGCAAGGCTAGACTGGGAGCAGGTCTGTCAACAGCCATAACTATAAGTACCATAGTAACATTAGCTATCTTGGGCCGGTATAATAGGTTTTTTCTCTCCTGTATGGATTCTATTATACCCCGTCCGGAATCCAATGGGGTAAAAGTAACCCAGTCGCCGCTGACTACAGTTTCTTTAAGCTTGCCGCGGATTTTGCATTCGTAAACTTGTCCCTCCACAGCTTGCACATAATAAAAGCCGCTGTAGTTCTTAAATACCAGTCCAACGGCTTCCTGGCCGGTCATAAAAACCTCCTTAACGTTATAGATTAATGGTACGATATGGGGTACCATTCAATTGAATCTCTGCCTGACCGCTGCCAAAATAACTGATGCCAATTATTACCGTGTCCCCGCCTTCGTGCATCTGATCATATACTTTTCTCTCCCCGCGGGTATCCTTAACTTTAACCACTACTTTGTAGTAATCCTTATCCCTGGGCAATTCAAACTCCAGACTGCGAGCCTGAGCCGCAGGTCCCGGCCCTAAACTGACGGTGAGATTTATGGCTGTTTGCTGATCCACCAATACCCCTGCCTGGGTATCCTGGGCTACGACCTGGTCAGCAAAATAAGCATCACTTTCCTGCTTGGTTACTTCTCCTACCTTTAACTTCAGTTCCTCCAGAGTTTGGCGAGCTGTTTTCAGATCCAAACCGATCAGGCTGGGCATAGTAACCCGTTCTGGAGCCGGCCCTTCACTGATCATAAGGTCAACATATTCCCCTGGTTCGGCTTCCGTCCCCGCTCGGGGATTTTGGGAAATAACTTGATTCTCAGCATACTTTTCATCATGAATCGTATCTATCTTGCCTACCCGAAAACCATGGTTGCGCAACTCTATCTCGGCCACACTTCTGTCCATACCCACAATATCGGGTACTTTCTGCAATTGTATGCCCTTGCTGACTACCACTCCTATTTCTCGTCCTTTTTTCACTTTGAAGCTCTTCACATATTCCTGGCTGATTATATGGTCCTTTTCTATTTCGCTGTCGTACTGCTCAGACAATACCTTAAGCTTCAAACCCAATTTAGATAGCTCCTGGTCGGCCTCCTTTAAACTCATTCCCACTAAATCCGGCACCTCTACTTCCTCACCGAAGAAACTTCCGCTGAGGCCATTTAAAATGCCCAGGAACAATCCCAGAACAGCCAGCAGGGCAATGGCGGCGGCTGGCCGCAGTTTTTTCTTAGCCACTTCTTGATCTCTCCCTTCTGACAGCGGAGCCATGATCAAGGTTTTGCCATTTTTATGTTTACTGGTATAGGAGGAAAAATGCTGGCTATGAAAGTTTAACAGAGCATTACGCAGTTCTTCGGCTGTAGCAAAGCGATGCTGGGGCAATTTCTCCATGGCTTTGGTAATAATACCTTCTAAACCCAAGGGAACTTCCGTATTATAATCTCTCACCGAGGGAATGTCATCGTGAATATGTTTTAAAGCTATGGTGATGGGGCTATCAGCATCGTAGGGAATCCGTCCGGTCAACATTTCGTACATGACACATCCCAGTGAGTAAATATCAGTAGCCCTGGTCAAAGGTTCACCCTTGGCCTGCTCGGGAGATATATACTGTACCGACCCTACTACATTTCCTCCAAAGGTTATAGTTTTAGTGGTCATGGCCTGGGCAATGCCGAAATCAGCTACCTTAACAATTCCAAAATCAGTTATTAAAATGTTCTGGGGTTTTATATCCCGGTGAATAATGCCTTTTTCATGGGCATAATGCAAACCATCGCAAATCATTATGGCTATATCGACCGCTTTTTCAACAGGCAAAGGTGCTTCTGCCTCAATCAACTCTTTGAGAGTCTGTCCCTGAACATATTCCATGACTATGTAATAGCAGTCACCCTGTTGTCCTACATCATAAATATTTACCAGATTGGGATGGGACAAACTGGCAGCAGCCAGGGCTTCCGTTTTAAACCGGTGCACAAAGCTTTCATCCCTGGCAAATTCCTCTTTAAGTACTTTTACAGCTACAATACGGTCCAGTATTCTGCAGCGGGCTTTATATACTATGGACATTCCGCCCTCGCCGATTTTCTCCAGCAATTCATATCTATCCTGTAAAACTGTCCCTGCCAACTGTTTTTACCTCCTAGTTGAAGCTTAAGAGCACAATAGTAATATTATCAAAGCCGCCTTTTTCCAAAGCTTTGCTGATTAAACTGTTGGCGGCAGTCTCTAAGTCATCGCTGTGAGCCAGAATGATTTCCAGTATCTCATCGGGGATAAGCATATCAGTTAAACCATCACTGCACATCAGCAGAATGTCACCTGCTAATATCTCTTCGCTGAATAAATCTATTTCTACCTGATCGTCTACACCCAAAGCTCGAGTTAAGATATGGTTGTAAGCATTTCCTCTCATTTCTTCGGGCTTTAATATTCCGTGGGAGAGCATCTCCTCGGCAAGGGTATGATCGCGGGTTATTTTGCGAATAGTGTTGCTGCGGATAAGAAAGACCCCACTGTCCCCTACATTGGCTACCAGCAAACGGGAACCGTCCACCAGCACTGCCGTTACAGTTGTACCCATTTCAAACAGGTGTTCATTTTCCAGACCGGCTTTTAAAATAGCTTGATTGGCTGTTTCAATAGCTTGTATAAGCCTCTCCCGGGCATCGGAGGATGCAGAGTTCTTCATGGATTGGCTGATAGTTTGGACCGCCATACGGGAAGCAACTTCACCGCCGCGATGCCCCCCCATACCATCACAGACCAGGAAAAAGCCCTGCTTTTCGTCTATCCAAAAAGCATCCTCATTTTTTTTACGCACTAATCCAATGTCTGAAATCCCAACAACTTTCATTAAACGAGCACCTCAAATGCTGAAACCTGCAGAAGCCAGAAAACCTAGCGTTCTTTAACATACAACTGTCCGCAGGCTGCTTCAATATCCCCGCCCCGTTCTTCGCGGATAGTGACATTTAACCCTCCTTCAACCAGCCAGTGGTAAAACTGCCAAACTTTATTACTGGATGGTCTTTTAAAAGGCAATGTCTCTACTTCATTATAGGGAATAAGATTTATATTGGCTAGCAATGGTTTGACCATCTTAATGAGTTCATGGGCATGTTCCCTGCTTATATTCACATCGTCCAGCATAATATACTCAAAGGTAACCCGTCGATTGGTCTTATCTAAGTAGTACTCCACTGCTTCCATCAACTGGCCCAAAGGATATTTGCGGTTAAGGGGCACCAGCTGATCCCGCAACTGATCATTGGGAGCGTGCAGGGATATGGCCAGTGTTATCTGGAGATCTTCTTCTGCTAACCGCTTGATCCCCTTTACTTCTCCCGAGGTGGAAATGGTAATATGCCTCTGGCCGAGATTTATACCCTGGGGATCGATGAGCAGGTAAACTGAAGCTATTACCTGATCATAGTTTAGAAAAGGTTCCCCCATGCCCATATAGACCACATTGCTGATTATATTATCGTCGTTCTTTTTCAAGCGCTTTTTAAGCTCCCGGCGTGAACTTAAAAATTGCCCCACCATTTCATGGGATTGCAAATTGCGGTGATAACCGGATGACCCTGTAGCACAAAAAGCACAACTTATGGGGCAGCCTACCTGGGTAGAAATACACAGGGAATAGCGAGACCCTCGTCCCTCTCCCTGAGGAATTACTACGGTTTCAATACGTTTGCGATCCTCTAATTCCATTAGAAATTTACGGGTTCCGTCCTTGGATACCCGCTGTTTTAAAACCCTGGGTATGGACACTACTGCTGTCTCATCTAATTGCCGGCGCAGTTCCTTGGGAATATCACTCATTTCATAAAAGGAGCTGATATCTTTTTGATAAATCCACTTGTATATTTGCCTGCCTCGATATCTGGGCTGTCCAATTTGCAGCATATAATCTTCCAATTGCTTACAGTTCATGCCCAGCAGTTGAGTGCGATTAATGGTGTTCAACTAGTTAAATCCTCCTTAATAAAGCATAGAACATACCGTCTGTATTATAACGGCCCGGGATAAGCAAGAGCATACCCTGCTGAGCCTGGGACCGGTCTTCACCACGAAGAGGAAAAAATTCCAGACGATCGTCCATTGGTTCCAGCCTAAAGTCAGGGTGCTTTTCTAAAAATTCCTCTACCTGCAGCTGGTTTTCCTGTTTCAACGTAGAGCAGGTAGAGTATAGAATATATCCCCCTTCTTTAACCAACTGGGCAGCTTTATGCAGCAAGGCTTGCTGGATCTCCAGCAAGGCTTTTAGATCTTCAGGACGCCTCTGCCACCGGGAATCAGCCCGCCGGTTCAATACCCCCAGGCCACTGCAGGGAGCATCCAGCATGATCCGGTCAGGCCTCTTTCCTTCATATGCAATCTGGGTTGCATCCCCTGCTTCAGTACAAATTATGGATATTCCCATACGGGATGCATTCTTAGCCAGAAGATCCAGTTTTTGAGGGTATATATCAAAAGCTATTATTTTACCTTGATTATTCATTAATTCAGCCATCTGAGTGGTTTTGCCCCCCACCCCGGCACACAGATCAAAGACTGTTTCCCCAGGCTGGGGGTTTAATAGCCAGGCTGCTAACATGGATGCCTGGTTCTGAACATAGAACAGACCCTCCTTAAAGGATTGCAGATCGGAAATTGACTTGGACAGGGATTGTACACTAATAGCCCAGGGTATTAGGGATGAAATATGGCAGGCCACTCCCTCACTGTGTAAACAATGCACTAATTGTTCGGGGCTGGTTTTCAGCTGGTTGCAGCGAAAATCCAAGCTCGGCCTGCGATTATTGTACTCCAGGATTGATACAGTGGCATCCCAGCCAAACTCATTAAGGTAATACTTCACAATCCAGTCGGGATGGGAATGGTATACCGCAAGATATTCAGGTTCATGGTCAGGCGGATAGGTTAAGTTATCTTTTTGCCGCAGTATATTACGAAGTATGGCGTTGACCACCCGGGCCATGGAACTGTTTACTCTCTGGCGGGTTAAATTAACCGCTTCATTTATACAGGCATATGGAGGTATGTTTTCCATGAACAGCAGCTGGTACAAGCTTAATCGCAATATATTCAGGAACCAGGGGTTCTGCTTTTCCAGCTTGCCTTTTAAAAAAAAGGCAAGCACCCAATCCAGGTGCTTTTGCATGCGAACAGTTCCATTGACCATCTCTGTGATCAAGTTTCGCTCATGTATTGACAGGCTGCTGTTCTGCAGCCCTTTATCCAGCGCAAGGTTGGCAAAAGCACCCTGTTGATTAATCTGGTAGAGAATCGACAGGGCTTGCTCACGAACCGAACCGTCAACTGATGCATCTTTGCTAGAATTGCGCTGGCCTGATTTCAATTATTCATCACTGCCTCCGAAAATGCTCAGGTAATAAAGCAAGTTGGCTATGGCGGACAGGGTCGCTGCCAGATAAGTAAGGGCTGCCGCTCCCAGAACCTTTTTCACCATCGGGACCTCGTCAGACGCTATTATCCCTGCTTCCGACAGTTGCAGAACCGCCCGGCGGGAAGCATTTAGCTCCACAGGCAGAGTTACTAAATGGAACAAAACTACGGCCGAAAATAGTATGATACCCACCATTATCAGATCCAGGCTGCCGATGAAAAATCCCACCAACAGAATAGGGAAGGATGCTGAAGAAGCAAAATTAGTAACGGGTACTAGTTTATGGCGTAAAGTCAAAGGACCATATTGGTGCTGGTGTTGAATCGCATGGCCTACTTCGTGAGCCGCCACCCCAATGGCGGAAATGGAGTTGCTGCCGTAAACTGTTTCCGACAAACGCACCATCTTGGCGGTGGGATCATAATGATCAGTCAGACTCCCTGGTATGGGCTGAATGCCTACCGTGGAAGACATGCCATTGCGTCGCAACAGCATACTAGCAACTTCTGCTCCGCTCATCCCCCGGGAAGAACGTACCTGAGAATAGCGATTGAAAGTAGATTTGACTTTAAACTGGGCGTACAAAGACAGTATAAAAGCTGGCAGGATAAAAAGAATGTAAGACATATTATCTTCCTCCTTTGCTGAAAAAATTCATGGCATTGTGGACATATCCCATATCCACATCGGTATTCAGACAAGGTCCATGAGGCCGGCAGTTTATTATTCCCAGAACGGGAATAACGGATATATCCTGAATTCCTAAAGAAAGATCCCTTTCACAGGCAATGGCCACCACGGCACTGGGCTTCTGCTCTTTTATTGCCTGGCGAGCCAAGGTACCACCGGTAACTACTCTCAGCTTGCAATCGTATTGGGCGGCTAGTTGTTTCAACTCCCCGATTTTACACTTGCCGCACTGCTTGCAGTTTGCCACATCAATGGTAATTTTATGGGGGCATTCTGAATTTTGCAAGCAGTGAGGGGCCAAAATCATTACCTTTTCCCCGGGTAATTTTACTTTTTTGGAACGAACCAAGTAATTATTGACGGAGATAAACGACCGTAGAATTGAATCCCGGTCCACCCTCAGCAATTTGCCGACTAACAGGGCTACGGGAAACAGCCATTCATTGACCACCCGGGCGACACTCTCCTGCCAGGGTGTGGTATGGGAACGAATGATCATAATAACCATTGCCATTATCCCCAGGGCGAAGATAATCAAAAAGAGTATGGCTCCAGCTACTAGTATGACTAATAATACCTGGTTTACTAGCATGGTCCGGTTGGCAATCAGGTACCATGCCAGCCATATAACTGCAGCTATTAAAAAAAGACTGAAGGTTAACAGCCCTAAATATAAACGTTTTTTGGCTTCCATACTGTACGCTCCCTAATTGCCCAGCTGTTCCCCCGCATCCAGCCTGACTCCTTTTAGGAATTCCCTGGCCAAAATACGTTTTTTGCCTGCCCTTTGCACCTCCAGTATTTCCAGATAACCTTGTCCAGTCTGGACCAGGAAACCGTCCTGGGTTTTGGCTATAACTTCACCGGCTTTGCCGGTATTGTCATGTTCCTGAACACGACTGGCGAATATTTTGAGTTTATCGCCCTTGTAAGTAGTATAGGCACCTGGTTTGGGATTTAGCGCCCGTATTTTATTGTGTATATCCCAGGCGGAAGACGACCAGTCAATAATTTCGTCTTCGGGCTTAATCATGGGTGCATAAGTAGCCTGGGAATCATCCTGAGCCTTAGGTTGAACCGTTCCTGCTTGGACTTGGTTTATGGTCTGCAATAAAAGTTCTGCTCCGGTCCGGGCCAAAATCTGTTCCAGTTCGCCGCTGTTCATCTCCAGGGGAATTGGTACGGTTGTTTGCAATATTATATCACCGGTGTCAAGCCCTTCATTCATAAACATGGTGGTCACTCCGGTGATTGTTTCCCCGGCCATTATAGCCCTTTGAATCGGAGCAGCCCCCCGGTAGCGGGGCAGCAAAGACGCATGGACATTTATACACCCATGGTCAGGGATATTCAGAATATCAACAGGTATTATCTGTCCATAGGAGACTACCACAATAAGATCTGGATGCAAGGAAGAAATAGTCTGCACAGCTTCACTATCACGAATGCGGTTATATTGATATACAGGCAAATTCCTTGCCATAGCTGCCTGTTTTACCGGCGGGGCTTCTATTTTATGCCCCCGGCCTTTTGGGCGGTCAGGCTGGGTAATGACTGCCGCTACCTGGAAGTTGTCAGCAAGGATTTGCAATGATGGCACGGCAAACTCAGAGGTACCCATAAAGACTATCTTCATGTTTTCACCTCGGGATTAAGACTTGACCCGGCGGATGTCGGTAGCTTTATCTATGAAAAGTACTCCATCCAGATGATCAATTTCGTGCTGAAAAGCTCGCGCCAGGAGTTCGGTGGCTTCATATTCCACCTCTTGGCCTTCACGGTTCAGCCCCCGGACCACCACTCGATTGGCTCGTTTAACCGTACCAACCACATTGGGGATGCTTAAACAACCTTCCCGGCCGATTTGCTCACCTTCAGCCAATATTATCTCAGGATTGATCAGTTCTATTAGCTGGTCGCCGGCATCCACTACAATGATTCGTTTGGGAACTCCTATTTGGGGGGCAGCCAGGCCGACCCCATCAAAAGCGTACAGAGTATCCCGCATATTATCTAATACTCGTATTACACCGGCATTAATATTCTTTACCGGTAATGCTGGTGTACGCAGAATTTCAGCAGGTTCTTCAACAATCTGGTATACACCCAAAAACAATGTACCTCCTTATAACATTATCCCTGGATCCATATCGAAAACCACTCTTACATCGGAATCCCATCTGCAGCGGAGTAAATAGTTGCCCAGGCTCTGCAGCAGTTCCCAGCTCTCTGCTTTTAATATAATCTGCATGCGGAAGCGCTTTCTTAATCTCCAAATGGGGCAGGGAGCCGGGCCTAATATTTGTATGTCATCTTCGACGGAATCCAAGCGTTCATCAATTAACTGTTTGAGAATGGCAGCTGTCTTCTCTGCTTGTTTTTGCAGTTTAGAGCTTATCTCAATTCTTAGTATACTGGAAAAAGGCGGATATCCCAGACTTTTTCTCAGACTAATCTCCTCATTGTAAAAGCCGTGATAGTCTTGGCGTAAGGCCATGCGGATAATGGGATGATCCGGTTGAAAGGTCTGAATTATCACCTGACCGGGTATGGGACCTCTTCCGGCTCTTCCCGCTGCCTGTACCAGCAGTTGAAAAGCCCTTTCCCCGGCTCGATAATCAGGTATTCCCAACATCCCGTCAGCATTAATTATACCTACCAGGGATACCTGAGGAAAATCAAGCCCTTTGGCTACCATTTGTGTTCCTATCAGTATATCAGTTTTACCTTGCTGCATGGATGTCAATACTTTTTGCAGATACCCCCGGCGCCTGGTTTTGTCCAAATCCAAGCGATCAATGCGGGCTTGGGGAAAAAGCTGGCGTACATCTTGCTCAACTTTTTGGGTGCCCCAGCCAACACTGGCCAAATGGCGGCTGGAACAGCGGGGACAAACAGTGATTTCTTCCGCCTGGTAATTACAATAGTGACATATATACCGTTTGGTATCCTGATGATAATTAAGGCCTACGGCACAGTTAGGACACGTGGCTATCATACCACATTGCTGGCAAATAGTCATGGGTGAGTAGCCCCTGCGGTTTAGAAATAGAATACATTGCTGCCCATTATCCAGGACCTCCTGGATGCTCCTGGCTAATCGGGCTGATATACACGACCTGTGCCCATGTCTCCAGTTACCCCTTAGATCTTCCACGGTAACCTCCGGCAGAGGTAATCCCTCCACCCTTTTCGGCAAGGATAATAATTGGGAACCACCGGTTTTAGTACGATGATAGCTTTCTATTGAAGGAGTAGCACTGCCTAGGAGCAGTACCGCTGATTCAAGCTGACAGCGATGCCTAGCAACTTCCCGGGCATTATAGCGAGGACTCTCCTCTTGTTTGTAAGTTGATTCCTGCTCTTCATCAATAATGATCAGACCCAAGTTGCTGAAAGGGGCAAAAACGGCTGAACGAGTCCCCAGTACTACATTTACTTCTCCTTCGGCAATCCGCTTCCATTCCTCGTACCGTTCCAGCGGAGGAAGTCCGCTGTGGAGTACTGCCGTACCCGGAATCCGTGCAGCGAACTGATTGATAAGGTGCTCGGTCAAAGCTATTTCCGGTACCAGAACAATAGTCTGTAATCCTTTTTCCATAGCTGACAGCACACAATTAATATATACTTCTGTCTTGCCGCTGCCGGTAACCCCATGGAGAAGGAATTCCTGATACTTTTTTTGGCTGAGAGCTTTCTGAATAGCGTTGACCACTTGCTTTTGTTCCGGAGACATGGTAAATAATGCCGGTTTAATTTCCGGCTGCAATTTTTGCCTTTCAATCAGTCCCTGTTGTACTAGGGCTTTGATACTGCTAGGGGCAAAGGTCTTTTCCAATTGACGGCATTCTATAGGTCCGACTCTTTTTAGCAACTCCAGGATCTGGGCCTGCCGCGGTGCTTTCCTGCCTATTTTATCCAGATCAAACTGAGCCTGATCTGCAATTATATATACCCAGCCATCTTTGCGCTGTCTTTTTGTCCCGTATCTGCCGACTGGAATCAGAATGTTCTCGATACACAGCTGGTTTAAAGTATTCTCTCCTATCACCTGCCGGGCCTTGTTCTTGGTTATGCCCCCGTTCTCCGCTATATTATGCAAAAAAGCTCTTATTTCTTTATCCAAGTTTTTTAACGAATCATCACTGATGCCGGGATTTAGAATGATCCAGTCGGAATGAGCCTTTTTGTGAGCGGGAGGAACCAGGAGAGCTAAAACGGAACTTAGCGGCGCCAAGTAATACTGGGACATCCAATCAGCTAGCCGGAAAAGGCTGGTACTTATTACCGGTTCCCGGTCTAATATATCTATAATTTTTTTCAGATTACCCGTATCCTTTATGGAACGCAGGTTACGGACATATCCCTCCACCCTGCGGTTTCCCAGAGGAACCAGCACTCTCATACCACAGGCTATTTGTGAGGCCAAGGAGTCAGGAACCAAATAAGTAAAAGCCTCATTAAAAACCGTGGATTTTTGATCAATGATTACTTCTGCACTAAGCATAGCTCCCCCCATAATTGTCAACTGTAAAACAGATAAGGATGAATGAATACATTATTGCACTGTTTAATCAAAAGTATTAGAAAGGCGAGGTGTACCGGATCAAGCCGGCTAATACTCTTGTATTACATTTACATTTAATACTCCTACTGAGCATATGGTCCGCGCTTATCTGCATAGAATCTGTGTTCAAAATATCGAAAAAACAAAGAGGCGGGAAACCCGCCTCCGCCCATGGGATACTATAGTCCTGCTTGTTTTCGGAGTGTTTCGGCTTTGTCAGTGCGCTCCCAGGTAAAGTCCGGATCATTTCGGCCGAAGTGACCGTAAGCGGCGGTTTTCTTATAAATGGGACGCCGCAGGTCCAGATCGCGAATTATCGCTGCTGGGCGCAAATCAAAATTATTCCTGATAAGTTCTACTATTTTTCCTTCCGGAATATGATTGGTCCCGAAGGTATCAACTCTTATAGATACGGGATGAGCCACTCCGATGGCATAGGCCAATTGGATTTCCATGCGGTCAGCCAGACCGGCAGCTACACAGTTTTTAGCTACATAACGGGCAGCATAGGCAGCGGAACGGTCTACCTTAGTGGGATCTTTGCCGGAAAATGCTCCTCCGCCATGACGGGCCATGCCTCCATATGTATCAACAATAATCTTTCGGCCTGTCAAACCGCAGTCCCCCTGAGGTCCGCCAATAACAAACCGCCCGGTTGGATTTATAAAGAATCTGGTTTTGTCATCCAGCATACCGGCAGGAACGACCGGTTTTATTACATGTTCAATAATATCTCTGGATAATGTATCGGCATCCACTTCCGGATGATGCTGGGCGGAAACCACGACGGTATCGATTCGAACCGGTTTATCATCATAATATTCAACGGTCACCTGGGTTTTGCCGTCTGGACGCAAGTAAGGCAGAATTCCTTCTTTGCGAACCTGAGCCAACCTCTGGGCCATGCGGTTAGCTAATAATGCGGGCAAAGGCATATATTCTTCGGTCTCATTGGTGGCGTAGCCAAACATCATTCCCTGGTCACCAGCACCAATAAGCTCAATATCCTCTTCAACATTTCCTTGTTTAGCTTCCAGGGCTTTATCTACACCCATGGCAATATCTGGGGATTGTTCATCCAGTGAGGTTATGACCGCACAGGTTTCACAGTCAAATCCATATTTTGCCCGGGTATAGCCAATCTCCTCAATAGTGCTGCGGACCAGCCTCGGTATGTCCACATAGCAGTCAGTGGTTATTTCCCCGGCTACCAACACTAAGCCAGTGGTAACCAGAGTCTCAGCCGCTACACGAGCCTTGGGATCTTTGCTCAATATGGCATCCAGTATAGCATCCGAGATCTGATCGGCAATCTTGTCAGGATGGCCTTCTGTCACTGCTTCAGATGTAAATAGTGTTTTATTCAATTCCTTCACTCCTCACACTTAGACTTGTCCATCAAGTTAGCGACTTGATCAAGGATGACTGCCGCCACTTGTTGCTTGGGCATTTTGGGAAAGGATTTGACTTCCCCGTTGCGGTGAATAATGGTGACTATATTGGTATCGGTGGCGAAACCTGCACCCTCTACGGTTACATCATTGGCAACAATTAGGTCTAAATTTTTACTGGCAATCTTCTTGCGGGCATTTTCCAATACATTTTCCGTTTCGGCAGCAAACCCTACTAAAATCTGATTATCCTTCTTAATTTTGCCTAATTCCTTCAAGATATCAGGAGTACCAACTAGCTCCAGTATCCACTTCTCAGAGCGGTCCTCAGCTTTTTTGCGCTTTTGACTGGCAACCTGAGAGCTCTTGTAATCACTGACGGCAGCAGAGCCGATTATCACATCACAAGAATCATGATACTGCAGCATTTGCTGGTACATCTCCTCGGCACTCCACACAGAAATAAAATGAACTCCTGGCGGTGGGCTCAAGTAGGTGTGCCCGCTGATTAAAATAACTTCAGCTCCCCGGCGGCGTGCTTCTTCCGCCAGGCAATAGCCCATCTTGCCAGTTCCCCGATTGGTAATAAATCTGACTGGATCTATATCTTCACAGGTTGCACCAGCATTAATAAGTACTCTTTTGCCGGTGAAATCCTGGCGAGGATTAAGCAGATCCAGAATCTTTTGATATATAACCTCAACCTCTGGCAGTCTTCCCGGGCCAGACACTCCGCAGGCCAAAATTCCCTGGTCGGGATTCATAACATGGTAGCCCACAGATTTGAGCTTTTCTATGTTACTCTGAACAATGGGATTCAAATACATGTTGGAATTCATGGCAGGAACAACTAATATAGGACAAGTCACAGCCAGAGCGACTGTCGAAAGTAAATCATCGGCAATTCCATGGGCCATTTTGCCAATAAAATTGGCAGTAGCCGGAGCAATCACCAACAGGTCTGCTTCTTCAGCAACTCCTATATGCTGGACATTATAACGCTCCGTTTCTTGCCATAAGTCGGTTAAGACTTCCCTTCCGCTTATGGTTCGGAATGTCAAGGGAGTTACAAATTTTGTAGCTCCCTCGGTCATTATAACAACAACCTCAAATTCGTCTTTTTTCAGGCGGCTAACCAGATCAACAATTTTATAGGCAGCAATACCGCCGGTTACTCCTACCGCTATTGTTTTACTCATGGCTGTCTCCTTGCCGGTTAAAATTCAATCTTAACGCGTCCTGACACTACCTCGTTCAATGCTTGGGTTACCATAGATGAAAGTCGATAATCCTCATCATTTTTTTTATTTTCAGAAAGTACTCTGGCTCTGCGTGCTACCGCAACGACCACCGCATACTTACTGTCTCCAATATCCATAATCTCTTTAGTAGAAGGAGGAATCATGCTATCACCCCAATTCCAGGTTTTTGATTCGACAGCGCTCCGCTGTTATTATGGCATTGACTTTGGTTACTGCGTTTTCAACCTGGTCATTTACTACTACATAATCGTAATAAATCATCTGCTCCATTTCCTGGGTACAGGCAGCCAGTCTTTCTTCAATGCTCTCCTGGCTATCCTTGCCCCGCTGACACAGCCGCTTGGCAAGATCCTCAATTGATGGAGGTGACAAAAATATAAAGACCCCTTCGGGCATTTTCTGCTTAACCTGTAAAGCTCCTTGAATATCTATTTCCAGTAAGACATCGCGTCCATTTTTCAGGTGATTTAGAACAAACTCCCGGGGCGTACCATAATAATTGGAGTACACATTAGCCCACTCAAGAAACTGGTTTTCCTTGACGCGTTTCATAAAAGTTTCCCGATCGATAAAAAAATAGTCTACGCCGTCTATTTCACCCGGTCGGGGAGGACGAGTGGTAGCTGAAACTGAAACTTCAATATCATCTCTGACTTTTAAAAGGGCTTCACGAACCGTTCCCTTCCCAACACCTGAGGGACCAGAAATAACAAACAGTATGCCCTTCCTGGTCATAGTAAAACACATCCTGTGAACTATACTTCTTCGCTTTCCTTAGAGGTGAGACGATTGGCAACTGTTTCCGGCTGAACGGCTGACAGAATAACATGGGCACTGTCCGCAATAATTACTGCCCGGGTCCTGCGTCCATAAGTGGCATCAATTAGCATACCTTTTTCCCGTGCTTCCTGAATAATCCGTTTGATAGGAGCAGATTCTGGGCTGACGATGGCTACAATCCTATTAGCGGCGACGATGTTGCCAAAACCAATGTTTACTAGTTTAATATCCATCTAGATTGGTCCTCCTATTTATTCTATATTTTGAAGCTGTTCTCGAATCTTTTCCAGTTCGGCTTTCGCTTCCACCACAATATGAGCCATTTCATAATCATTAGCTTTAGAGGCTATGGTGTTAATTTCCCTGAACATTTCCTGCACTAGAAAATCACATTTGCGGCCAATAGCCTCATTTTCCTGCATTAGTTGCCGGAAATGCTGGATATGACTCTGTAATCGAACAATCTCTTCGGTAACGTTAATCCGGTCTGCATAGATGGCAGCTTCCTGGTAGATACGATTTTCATCAGGAAGCTCCTGTCCTAACAAGTCGACAATACGCTGGCGAAGTTTTTCGGTATGTTCCTTTACCACCTGAGGTGACCGTTTTTCCAAAGCTTCAACCATGCCGGCAATCAAATCAGTGCGCTGCAGAATATCTTCAACCAAATACTCGCCTTCGCGCTTGCGCATTATTACCAGGGATTCCATGGCTTCATTTAACGCAATGCGCAAAACCGGCCAGACCTCATCCAAATCTTCCCCCTCTTCCTCCAGGGAAAAGACCTCCGGCAATCTAAATAAGTCAATTACCTTGATTTGCGGTGAAATATTTACTTCATCTGCTATTTCTTTCAAATACCTATAATACGTGATGGCTAAATCTTTGTCAACTTTGAGATTTCTAGCTTTAGCTTCTGTTTTCTCTATGTTAATATTGAACTCCAACCGACCACGGCTGACATATTTTTTCACCTCTTCCTTGATAGCATCTTCCAGGAGGGAATATCTTCTTGATATACGAATACTGGTATCCAGATAGCGATGATTAACACTGCGAACCTCGCAGGTTATCTGATAACCTGACTGGTTAACCTGGGCTTGTCCATACCCTGTCATGCTGTTAGCCACTATAATCCGACCTTTCCCATCAACCTATTCGTGAATAAACAGTATTTTGTTTTCCTCGTTTATCAATTACCTGCTAGGACCAATTTTAGCATACTAATTTCCGGAAACCAAAAGTTTGCCAATGTAAAGCAGATACTTCCATATGAACCTCACTCCGGCCATGCTGAGGATAATTCCCCACTGCCACCAATTCAGCGCTACCGTCTGGAATATATTCTGAAAAAAGGGTATATACAATACGGCTACATGCATGCTAAGAGAACATATCACCGCCCCAATCAGGAATCGATTCGTGAAAAAGCCCAGTTCAAAAGGCGTAAAGGTTTCCGACCTGCATTCGAATACATAAAACAGCTGAGCGATAACCAGGGTGGTTAAAGCCATACTGCGGGCCAGGCTTAAATCATTAATACCTTGAGCTTTGTAAAATACCAAACCTACAGAGAAGCTTATTAGAGTAATTACACTGATAAACACTCCTCGGCTCAGGATAATCCAGCCTAACCCTCGGGAAAACACTCCTTCATTTACCGGTCTGGGTTTACGGCGCATTATACCAGGCTCGGGAGGCTCTAATCCTAATGCCATAGCCGGCAGACCGTCAGTAACCAGATTCACCCATAAGATTTGTATAGGCAGCAGGGGCAAAGGCATAGCCAGCAATGAAGCCATGAACATGACCAACACTTCGCCAATGTTGCAGCCCAACAAATAGCGGATAAACTTGCGGATGTTGTCATAAATAGCCCTTCCCTGGTAGACTGCTTTTACAATGGTGGAAAAGTCATCATCGGCCAGTATCATAGCCGAGGCTTCCTTGGTTACCTCAGTTCCTGTTATCCCCATAGAAATGCCTATATCGGCAGCTTTAACAGCCGGAGCATCATTTACCCCATCCCCAGTCATAGCTACCACATGGCCATATTTTTGCAGTACCTTGACAATACGATTCTTATTTTGGGGTGTGACCCGGGCAAATATGCGGCTCTGCATAGTTTTCTGATATAGCTGACGGTCATCCAGTGAATCTATCTTGGTACCGACTAGGGCCTGGTCATGCTCACTTAATCCAATCTGCCGGCCGATGGCCAATGCAGTAGCTGGATGATCGCCGGTAATCATGATAGGAGTTATGCCAGCCTGGCGGCACAAGCGCACTGATTCGGTTACTCCTTCCCGGGGAGGGTCAATCATTCCGCACACCCCCAGGAGAATAAGGTCTTTCTCCAGTTGCTGATCCGGCAGGTTATGAGCCTCGGCCCAATTAACCTCTCGGTAAGCGAAAGCCAATACTCTCAAAGCTTTTTCTGCCCATTCATTCTGTAAATTAAGCAGGGTGGTTTTGTCTTGCTGATAATTTTTGCCCCCTTCCGCTTTCCGGCACAGAGGCAGAATCTGCTCCAGAGCCCCCTTGGTCAGAACCAGGTACTTATCCCCCTGCTGAACTACCACAGTCATTCTCTTACGTTCGGAGTCAAAGGGGACTTCACGGATACGCTTATAAGAATCACGCAGGCCGGCTTTATAGGCCATAGCCAGCAAGGCTGCTTCGGTCGGGTCTCCCTGTATCTCTATCTCACCGTTGTTCTTGGTTAACTGCGCATTGTTACAGTTTCGAGCAACTTCCATCATGCGTTTCAGAGTATTATCCCGGAGAGGATCAAGCTCTTGCTGATTGGGAGCTAGATATTTTCCTTTCAGCTGGTTTCCGCCTTCACTGGTGACGATCAGATCATGTTTAAGGGTAGCTACTCTCACCACTGTCATTTTGTTTTGGGTAAGGGTACCGGTTTTATCGGAACATATTACTGTTGTACAGCCCAGGGTTTCCACCGCCGGCAATTTACGAACTATAGCGTTATGAGCCGCCATACGCTGTACGCCTATAGCCAGTACCACAGTTACAATAGCCGGAAGACCTTCAGGAATCGCTGCTACCGCCAGGCTGATCCCGGCCATAAACATGGTCATAATTGGTTCTCCCCGTAAAATGCCCAAAACGGTTACTAAGGCACACACTCCAATGCATATAACAATCAGAGTTTTTCCCAGTTGATCCAGTTTGCGCTGCAATGGAGTCATAACCTGTTCCGCATCCTTGATAAGGGCGGCGATTTTTCCCATTTCAGTACGCATGCCCGTTTCCACAACTACTGCCAGCCCACGGCCCCGGGTAACGGAGGTTCCCATGAATCCTAAATTAAAACGCTCAGCCAGAGGAACTTCCTGGTTAATTGTTTGGCTATGTTTTTCTACCGGGACCGATTCACCAGTAAGAGCGGATTCCTCTACTTCCAGGCTAAAGGTCTCCAAAAAGCGCACATCAGCCGGAATTTTGTCCCCTGCTTCCACCCAAATTATGTCACCAGGTACCAATTCACTGGCAGCAACATATTGTTTTTGTCCCGCCCTTATTACTACAGCCCGGGGAGATGCCATCTTTTTAATGGCTTCCAAGCTTTTTTCAGCTCGATATTCCTGGATAAATCCTAATATTGCATTTATCATTACAATGGCCATTATAGTTAGAGCATCAGCCATGGCACCGATGGCTCCGGATA
Organism: Syntrophomonas sp. DTU018; assembly: GCA_001513155.1. GTDB lineage: Bacteria > Bacillota > Syntrophomonadia > Syntrophomonadales > Syntrophomonadaceae > DTU018. The sequence continues at coordinate 77,025 of LFSR01000022.1, read as the reverse complement.
TAACTGTAGCAGCCAGCAGCACCAGTACCATGGTGTCAGTAAATTGCCGCAGAAAAATCAGCCAAGGTTTGTTATTGTCAGCTGTGTCCAGTACATTTTCATATTGTTTTTGCCTTTCCTCGGCTTCTTTTAACTCTAATCCCGACAAACGGGTTCCCAGTGACTGAAGCACCTCGGTCTGATTTTGCTGATACCACGGTTTCAACATAACATCAGTTGCCTCCGCTGTTTTCTTTGCAACCATTCATATTCAAGGCAATTGTCTAAAAGAACTGAACCGTGGCAGACCAACCGCTAGCAATTTCCTGAAACAAGGCAAAAAAATACCTCCCTGGTAAGGGAGGTACCAGACTGTCAAAGAAGTCTTTTAGCGGTTAGACGTTCGAGATTGCCACGCCCCTCCGGGGCTCGCAATGACACATAAGATGGCCTTTTGGTATGTCATCGCGAGGAGCGCAGCGACGTGGCGATCTCTTTTAGCAACTTTTTTGACACTCTCATACCTCCCTGGTAAGGGAGGTACTTGCAGATTATTGTGGCTTAATTCAAATGCTTTCTTATCTGCTGGCACTCCAGCAAGGAAAATTGTGACTCGTCCACTGTAGGAATAAACATGTGTCCTTGATATGGGTAACATTTGTTAATTTCCGATGTATCAAAAAACCCACACGCCTTTAGCACATATTCTGCAACTCTTGGTCCGAAGAGAACAACATAGTTGGGATTCAATATGGAAATTTCTTCCATCAGATAAGGAAGGCAAGCTATAATACTGTTGCTGTCAGGGTGAATAGGAATACCTTCACAGGTTTTTTCACTCAACAGGCACCGGTATTCTTTGTCCAGCAGTTTTCTAGTGCTGTAACAATTAATACTGCTCTGCAGAGTACAGGCTTTAGGTTGACAGCGTACCATATAAGTGTGGTACAACCTTTCAAACCCTAAACCATTTTTGATCAGATTGCGCAGTTCAATCATGCGATTCATGTCCCGGGAATACTGGTTATCAGACTCTAAAACCATTATTAAATCAGGTTCCAGATCTCCTTTGCCCAGGGAAGGTTTTCTGATACAACGAGTTACTGCCCCGCATCGCTGGCAGCTGGCAATACGATCTTCCATGTTAATGATTCGACGTATTACTTGTTCGCGATTTCCACTTGACACAATAATCCCCCGCCCCACATGTGATACCTGTACAGAATTTACTATTATTACCACATCTTCGACAACAAAACGTTGTTCCCTGCCGAACATTAATAAAACAACCGTCTTACGACGGTTGTTTTTTTTCTCTGATCTTGTGCACATATTCTCGGGTCCGGCTATTGACCCCCCAGGTAGCATCTGCCAGTTTGCTGCAGATATAGGTCCTCATATTGTCGTCTATGTCAGGATCTAGTTGATCAAAGAGCAAAAAGAAAGCTCGCAAAATATCAACCATATTTAAAAATACCCGTTCGATAGGAGCATCCTTTAAATAAGTATTCTTTTGGCCGTAATAATAAATTAGTCTGCGTAAAACCCAAGCTATCTCTTCATTAGTCCAGAGCCGTTTTTCGATAATTTCATCCAGCAATGCCTCCGGGCCTATTTGGTATTCCCGCTTCTGCAGTTCTTCCCAAGCTTTGCTGGTAAATATGGTATGGTGTACCCCAAAATATTCCTTAAGTTTTTCCAGATCCCTTTCTTCCATTCCGTCCTCCTAATAACTTAATATTCTTCGGGCTCCTGAATAGTACCGAGCATAATATCCTTCCGACAGGGAGGAATATATGACTCCCCCGTTCCGAGGAGAACTGGAATGTATAAATTGGTTATTGCCTGCATAAATGCCTACATGATCAATTTGTCCGCCTCCGCAGCGGAAATATACCAAATCACCAGGCATAAGTTGATCCCGGGGCACCTCAACTCCCACTTGGGCTTGGGCTGCTGCGGTACGGGGCAACTGTATCCCAATCTGATCGAACACATATTTGGCAAATCCAGAACAGTCAAAACCTCCGGGACTTTGTCCGTCATAACGGTAGGGAGTTCCCAGATGCTTTGCCGCCAACTCCAGCAATCTGGCTGCTTCTGCAGAAGCACCTGAGCGTGACGGATTAGGCGGAATAGGAACTACCAGTACAGTTCCCGGATTCACAACCTGGGTTTCAAGCTGGTTCATTTCCATTAATCTTTCCAGGGTAGTTCCGTGACGGAGGGCAATACCCCATAGACTATCGCCAGGCTGTACTATGTAAGAAGTTTGCGCTGTAGCCGGGGTGGGGTCAGTTTGGCTAGCAATACTTTGGACAGATGCGGTTTCCTCTTCTTTCCCTAATAAAAGCTCCTGTCCTATGTACAACTTATCATCGCTAAGCCCATTAATGGCCATTAGATATTCTACCGTTAGCCCATTATGGTGAGCTATTTGCCACAGACTATCTCCTTCTTGAACCGTGTAGATTTCCGGACCAGCAGCAGCTGTACCTGCTATAATCAGTACCAATAACCAACTTAAAATGATACTTTTGGCAATTGTTTTCATACGCTACCTACCTTTCGCCTGTCCCCACAGGAGAGAACATTCTACAAAGGTAGTTTAAAGTCCTGCTTGGTCATGGAAAGTTTCTGTTATGAAGGTATATGTTGCCTTTGATGGTAAGCGTACAGCTGCCTATATGTTTCCTGGTCAATACCGGTGCACCCAAGACGGGAACGGCTTTCTTCACTGCCAATACCATGAAAATCAGATCCGCCGGTTATTAAAAGGTGGTACTCCCGGCAAATACGCAAGTATTCGTCTACCTGTTCGTGAGTATGTTCCGGATAATAGACTTCCAGCCCGGCAACCCCAAGATTAATTGCTTCCTGAATCAGTTCCCGCTTGGGCAGTAATCCCGGATGGGCTAACACCGGAATACCACCAGCCCTCTTGATAAGCTGGATTGCATCCTGGGGAAGAAACTTGTAGCGAGGTACATAAGCCGGTCTACCTTTGCCGATATATTTTTCAAAAGCTTCCTTAATCGAAAACACGTAGCCTTTTTCGGTCAACGCCTGGGCTATATGGGGACGTCCAATCAAATCTCCTCTGGCTAATTTTTCAACTTGCTCGAAGGTTACAGCTAATCCCATGCTTTTCAAACGATAAACCATTTTCCTGGCTCGTTCCAATCGAGCTTCTTTTATTTCTTCCAATTTATTCAATAACCTGGTATTTTGGTGATCAATATAGTATCCCAGTATATGAACCTCGGTTTCATCAACCTCGGTATTCATTTCAATTCCGGGAATAAAATCCAAAGATAACTTATGCTCAGTCCAATACTTTTTGGCTGCTTCAATTCCGCTCACAGTATCGTGATCGGTTAAAGCAATTCCGCTGAGCCCTATTTCCTGGGCTTTTTTCAGTATTTCCTCCGGTGTCAGCAGACCGTCGGAAGCAGTTGAATGTACGTGCAGATCAAACATATAAATTCTCCATTTACTTCAATATTTGCTTAATAACTCTTTCCACGTTCATACTGAAAATCATTTCCAATTCATGAGTATAAAATCCCCTTTTTCGTAATAAAGTCTCCAATTGATGGTAACCTTCTATTCCCGGGAGCACTACCTGGTCAGCACCGTCAAAGTCTGATCCCAGAGCCACATGTTCCACCCCGATCAAATCGCTTACATATACGATATGATCGATAAAATCATCCAAGCTGGGTTGAGGTATATCTTTTACAAAATCACTAACTTGACTCAAACCGATTATTCCGCCACTGTTTGCCAGTGCTTTCAGTTGATTATCATCCAGGTTGCGTGGGTGGTCGCAAAATTTGCGAACATTGGCGTGAGTTACCAGCACCGGCCCCTGGTATTCATCGATGGCCTGGTAAAAACCTGCCGGGGCAATATGTGAAAGATCCAATAACATACCCAGTCTTTTCATCTCCTGAATCATCTTTCGGCCGACTCGGCTTAAACCACCTGCATTTTGGCCTTCTTTCACTCCATCCGCCAGGAGATTGCGATCATTCCAGGTCAAACCTACACTGCGCAGCCCTAAACGATACAAAATCCTCAGGACTTCCTGATCCGTACCGAGACATTCCCCGCCTTCCAAATGCAAAAGAGCGGCTAAACGATTATTATCCGGTTTATAATCGGTCATATATAATAGAAGGTACACTAATTGGGAATTCTGTTCAATTTCCTGATAGAATCGATCTATCTGTTGGAGAATGCCCTTTAGGGTTCTACTCTGTTCAGCAGGATATACGAATAAGGAAAAGACCTGCAGGACCAAGTTGGCTTGTTGGGCTCTTATCAAATCAAAATGCCCCTGGTTTTGATACAGGTTTTCCCCAGTTTCGGTAAGCCTGGCTATGGTATCACAGTGTAAATCGATAATTTTCATATTTGCCTCCTGAAAAATTAAAAACCTGCTAGTTGCTCAGCAGGTTTTTTAATCTATTTGAATAACAATTGACCAGATACGCATTACCTAGGTTCAATAATCAGCTTGATGGCAGTGCGTTCTTCTCCATCAATGATAATATCAGTAAAGGCCGGTATACATATCAAGTCCATACCGCTGGGAGCGACAAAACCCCGGGCAATAGCAATCGCTTTTATTGCCTGGTTTATGGCACCTGCTCCGATTGCTTGAATCTCTGCCGCACCTTTTTCCCGTAAAACCCCAGCCAATGCACCTGCAACTGAATTTGGACTGGATTTGGCTGAAACCTTTAATACCTCCATCAGTTTAACCCTCCCTCAATTGTGTTCAAAAGATAGGTGCTCTCCTAAATGTATATTCGCAGTAGATAGCCTAATTCCTTCTTTTTCTAACCATGATATGGAAATTTTTCTTATTACCCTGTATTCCTGCAGGAGATCCTTTTTATTTGGGTTACCCTGTGGGTTTTTTCATCCAGTTCCAGTACCACACCTTGTAGTTGAGACGGTCCCTTGGCTACTTCTAATCGAACCGGCCTTTGGGATAAGAATTTTTCAATTACAGCATGTCGGTCCATACCAAGTACCGATTCTATGGGGCCAGTCATTCCCAGATCAGTAATATAAGCAGTACCTCCCGGCAAGATGCGCTCGTCAGCAGTCTGAATATGGGTGTGAGTGCCTAACACCGCAGTAGCCCTGCCGTCAAAATAATAGGCAAAGGCCTGCTTTTCGGAAGTAGCTTCCGCGTGGAAATCAATAATTATACAATCAACTTCCGGAAGGCTGGAGATAATTTGCTCTACGGTTCGAAAAGGGCAATCCAGAGCTGGCATATATACCCGACCGGACACATTTATAACCGCAATTTTCATATTAAATCCAGCTTGATAAACATGGTACCCCTGTCCCGGACAGGGCTGGGGATAATTTGCAGGCCGAATCAGCCGGGGCTCATCATCGATAAAGCTGAATATTTCTTTATTGTCCCAGACGTGATTACCCATGGTAAGCACATCAATACCAGCACCCAGCAATTCCTGCATTACTTCCCGGGTTAACCCTCGGCCTCCGGAAGCATTTTCAGCATTAGCTATGATGAATTCTATATTGTACTGGCGTACCAGATCGGGAAGAAATTCACGGATAGCTTGCCGTCCAGGCCTGCCTACTATATCCCCTATTACCAGTAAATTCAATTCATCATACCTCCAGCGAAATTATTTTTGAAAAACCAACACCTTCCCCTGCTTACGAAAAGCAAAAAACTGATGTTTATTTTCACTTTTACTTATGCGCCGCAGCAGGTTTTGTTTTACCGTATCCTTAATGGGCTTTTCATTAATGAAGTCACCGGTATCATACAGAATGCGATTGGAAATAATGTCACGGGTCAGATCCAGCAATAAACCTATTTCCTCTACGGACATAGTGCTCATATCCCGTTCAAAATGGAGGAATGTTAACTCCCTGAGTCTCTGGATATGTACTCGGGATATAGAAGCCTTAACCCCGGCCATTTTGTGATACAAAGCCCAGCTCTGTTCAAACCGATTTAGCAAATCCTTCTCCTGGTCCGGGGTAATATCCTCCTGTACGGCTATTTGCCAGCTTAAAACATCATTATCTGCATCATAACGTACCGCGTGAAGTTCCGAATAGGTCAGCAAAATGGAAATAAACAATTCCAGTCCGTTGCTTGAATCCATTTGAAAATATCCCCTAAAAAGAAATAATATAAACCTTTCGCTAAGGGCAGTTAAACTCCTTCCTGGAGGGACCTTGTAATATAATACAGAAATGCCAAAACAGGGCTAATTTGCTTAGCCCTGTTTCTGGTGCCTGTACTCTATGCTCATTTATTTAGCATATTCTACAGAACGAGTTTCCCGGATTACCACTACCTTAATCTGACCAGGATATTCCAAATCATTCTCAACTTTACGGGCAATATCCCGGCACAGGGTGATAGCGGCTAAGTCATCTATATCGTCAGGTTTTACAATTATACGGACTTCGCGACCCGCTTGTATCGCATAGGAGCGTTCGACGCCAGCAAAAGAATCAGCCAGAGCTTCTAGTTTTTCCAGTCGTTTGATATACGCTTCCAGAGTTTCCCGCCGTGCACCCGGACGAGAAGCAGAAATAGCATCAGCCGCCTGCACCAGAACGGCTTCAATGGATTCGGGTTCTACATCTCCATGATGGGCAGCAATGGCATGAATAACTTCCTTGCTTTCACGGAACTTTTTGGCTAGATCTACGCCTATTTCAATGTGCGGTCCGCTAATTTCATGGTCAACGGCCTTTCCGATATCATGGAGCAACCCAGCCCGTTTAGCCACAGCTATGTCAACATCCAATTCAGCAGCCATAATTCCGGCTAGATGGGCTACCTCAATGGAATGTTTCAATACATTCTGTCCATAACTGGTACGGTACTTGAGTCTGCCTAATAACTTGATCAATTCCGGATGCAGATTGTGAACGCCTACCTCAAAGGCAGCTTGTTCACCTACTTCACGAATTTCTTGCTCAATTTCTTTCTGGGCTTTATCTACCATCTCTTCAATGCGAGCAGGGTGAATACGTCCATCAGCGATAAGATTTTCCAGTGCTACCCGTGCAATCTCTCTTCGAATAGGATCGAAGGAGGATAAAATAACTGCTTCCGGAGTATCATCAATTATAAGGTCTACTCCGGTTAAAGTTTCAAAGGTTCTTATATTTCTTCCTTCCCGGCCGATGATACGGCCCTTCATTTCATCGTTAGGCAGTGCTACCACAGAGACAGTGGCTTCAGACACCACATCAGCAGCACATTTCTGAATTGCCAGGGTTATTATGTTTTTGGCTCGTTTCTCTGCTTCCTCCCGGGCTTCAGTTTCCAGGTTTTTGATCATTACTGCTGTTTCCTGGCGTATCTGCTGCTCCACATTGGCAAGCAACAGTTCTTTGGCTTCTTCAGAAGTAAGTCCTGAAAGTCTTTCCAGTTCCTTTAATTGTTGGGTAAGTATGAGCTGCAAATCCTGTTGAGTCTTTTCAATTTCCTTTTCCTTTTCCCGCAAGGACTGGTCTTTTTTCTCAATGCTTTCTGTCTTTCTATCAAGAATTTCTTCTTTTTGGAGTATTCTTCTCTCCATGCGGTCCAGTTCGCGGCGTCGATCGCGAATGTCCTTTTCTGCTTCCTGACGACTACGATGAATTTCTTCTTTAGCCTCCAGTAAGGCTTCTTTCTTCTTGGCTTCAGCTTCTTTGATAGCTTCTTCCAAAATCCTGCTGGCTTCTTCTTCTGCTCCTCTAATACGGCTTTCTGCTATGAGCCGTCTGCCATAGTAACCTGCAGCAGCTCCAACCGCAAGAGATAAGAGAATCACGAGAAAGGTTCCCAGGGTATTCATCTGGTTCACCTCCTTACTTATTAATGATGAAATTGAATTAATACATCTTTACACCAGATATTAATCATAAAAAAACCGAGCTAATCGCTCGGTATTAACCAGAAGACTCCCGTAAGGCCTAAAATTTACTACCTGTTAAGAAATGCCTTTAATTTCAAGTTATTAGTGTAATTGAATATCACATCCTACAGCCAGGTAGACAAACTGCCTTACACAACCTGAACCATGAATCTATGTCTTCACCTCAATATTATATAGATATTGAGGTAACATTACTTAACAACAGACACCATCGATTCTATATGTTCAAGTCTTTTAGAGACTTCCTTTACTGAGCTTATATAGATTTTATTAATAACCCAGGATAATTGTCAAGCTAGGTCATTACTGGGCTGGGCATTCTTCTGCAGGACTGCTTCCCTAACCTGTTTCTCAATCTGAGCAAATATTTCCGGATTATTCTTGAAATACTCTTTCACATTCTCTCTGCCCTGTCCCAGCCTTTCGCCCTGGTAAGCAAACCAGGAACCGCTCTTCTGAATGATATCCAAATCGGCAGCTATATCCAACAGATCTCCCTCACGGGAAATACCAGTTCCAAACATAATATCAAATTCAGCCGTCTTGAAAGGAGGGGCCACTTTGTTTTTAACTATTTTTACTTTGGTGCGGTTTCCTATAGTCTCGGTCCCCTGTTTTATTGGATCTCCTTTGCGAACCTCAATGCGGATAGAAGAATAAAATTTCAGTGCCCTTCCGCCGGTGGTAACTTCGTTGCTGCCATAAACTACTCCGACCTTTTCCCGTATCTGATTAATAAAAATTGCACAGGCTCTGGATTTACTGATGTGAGCGGTCAGCTTGCGCAAAGCTTGGGACATTAACCGGGCCTGCAATCCCACATGAATATCTCCCATTTCTCCATCCAGCTCTGCCTTGGGTACTAAGGCAGCTACTGAATCTATAACCACCACATCAATAGCGCCGCTGCGCACTAAAGCCTCAGCAATTTCCAGAGCTTGTTCTCCGCAATCAGGCTGTGAAACCAACAAATTATTGATATCTACGCCCAATCGTTTGGCATAGAGAGGATCCAAAGCATGTTCCGCATCAATAAATGCTGCCATGCCTCCTTCTTTCTGAGCTTGAGCGATGCAGCTTAGTGCCACGGTAGTTTTTCCTGAAGATTCGGGACCGAATATCTCGATTACTCTTCCTCTGGGAATGCCCCCTACTCCCAAGGCTAAGTCCAAAGACAGACAGCCGGTAGAAATAACTTCCACATTCATTGCTGCTGCCTCGCCTAATCTCATTATTGAGCCTTTGCCAAATTGTTTTTCAATATTTCTAATAGCGTTATTGAGGGCTTCTTGTTTACCAGGATTCTCCACGAATTCCACGAGCTCCCCTCCTCAAACATATGTTCGCCTGGGTAAATTATAAGAGTATTGGTCTTTTCTGTCAACTCCCCTGCTAATCCAAAGTAAATTTCCTTTTGACAGTATAAATCGGGCCATGAGAAGTAAGCTGGCTTTCCATTAAGTAAAATTCTGTTACCCAAAAATAATCCGTCTGTATAGATGCTCCTCGCTGGTATACTTTGGCAACCAATTCATCCAGATTGCGTTCGGAACGGATTCTCCCCAGAGTAAGATGGTAATCACGCCTGGTTTCTGGTTCAAAACCCAAAGCAGATAAGTAAGCATCAACCCGTTCCCCCAAAAACAGGGCTTTTTCCATTTCTCCAGAGATCCCTATCCATATTACTCGGGGACGCCGGCGATTAGGGTAAACCCCCATGCCCTGCAGCCGCAGCTTAAAAGATGTGCTGGAAACCGCGGCCCGTTCCAAAAAATCACACAGGGGTTCCAGCAAGTCCTCTGCTACATCCCCTAAAAATTTTAAGGTTAAATGGTAATTCTCTTCTTCCACCCATTTAACATCAGAATTGATTTCTTCCAATTCCTGGCGAATGGTACTGCTGTATGTTTTTATGTGATCGGGAACCGGAATGGCAGTAAAAAGGCGCATGATCAATACTCCTTACAAAAGTTGTAGTCGCAGTAAATCAAGGGCCGATTTGGCTGATAAAGTTCTAATTGCAGCCCGATTACCTACAAAATGCATTTCCCGTACTTGTTCCAGGTTATCACCAACTACGGCCATATAAACCAGACCAACTGGCTTTTCTTTGCTGCCCCCTTCGGGTCCTGCTATGCCGGTTATAGAAACCCCTAAATCGGTTCCCGATAACCTCTTAACTCCCCAGGCCATTTCCAAGGCAGTTTCCCGGCTGACTGCTCCGTATTTTTGCAAGGTTTCCTCTTTTACTCCCAGAAGTTTCTGTTTAGCCTCATTGGAATAGGTTAGAACCCCACCCCAAAAATACCTGGAACTGCCGGGAATATCGGTGAGCATTTTGCCCAGTAATCCTCCGGTACAGGATTCAGCTACTGATACACTCCGGCCGCGATTGCATAATAATTTAGCCACTACAGAACTCAGAGTATCATCATCGTAGCCGAAAACGCTTTTCCCCATGATCTGGTTAATCTGCTCGGTAACTTTGCTTAGTATATCCAGACTTTCGTTCTGGTTTTGGCCTTCTGCGGTTACCCGCACAATAATTTCGCCCTCGCTAGCCAGCAAGGCTAGATTATAATTACGGGCTTTATCCATAATTTCCTGCAGCATTTCCTCCACCTGGGATTCTCCAGGGCCAAATATCCGAATTATTCTGCTGGCTGAGGGAGAATCGGTAAGTTGATAAGTTTTGATAAGCAGGTCTTTTACATAATTCTCATACATCGGTTCTGCTTCCCGGGGAGGTCCGGGCAAGCAGATGATAACTTGGTTATTATCAAGGGGCAAAAACATGCCCGGAGCAGTTCCCAGGGAGTTAGGGATAACAGTAGCCTGTTCGGGAAACATGGCTTGTTTAAGGTTTATTTCCGGCATGGGACGATGCCGGCGCCGGAAATAATCCCGCAGTCTTTCCTCTTCTTCCTTTATCAACTTCATTTCTGCACCTGCTACTTCACAGGCTATCTCTTTAGTGAGATCATCCCGGGTGGGACCTAACCCTCCAGTGGTTATAACCAAGTCAGCGCTGGCCAGACCTGTTCTTATAGCTGTCGCTATGGAATCCGGATTGTCACCAACTACACTCTTGCCAATTACTTTAACACCAATTTCCGCCAGTTTTCTAGACAAAAAAACTGAATTGGTATCCAGGGTGGTACCCAACAGCAGTTCAGTTCCGGTAGATATAAGATATGCCTTGACCATTGCCTCAGCCCCTTTTTGCTTGATCTATTTTATTATAAACATTTTATTATCCTCTCATATCCTCCGAATAAAAAACACCGGGCTAAGCCGGTGTTAACAGTATTACTACAGCATAGTTTTGTTCGGCAATTGTGTTCCCAGCATAAGATCTCAGGACGCTTTTTGCACCAAACCCTGAAAACGCTGTTGGTCGATAGACTCTTCCTCCATCAATACAGACGCTATTTTCTCAAGCAGGGGCAAATTTTCAGACAAAAGCCGGCGGGTCTGGCTCTCCATTTCATTAATTATCTTCCGGCACTCCTCATACAATACCGGATCAGGTACATCCTCAATATTAACCACTCCCAGACTCGACAACCCGGATTGCACAATTTCCCGGGCAGTCCGCCAGGCTTGTTCAAAATCGTTGCGGGCCCCGGTGCTCCTGTCACCATAGATCAGTTCTTCCGCAATTGCACCGGCCAGGGTAACCATAATCTGCTTTTCCAGTTCCGGCCGGGTGTATAAATACTGGTCATCATGAGAGGATTTCCGCATAAAGCCCAAAGCTCCGCCCCGGGGAATGATGGAAAGAGAAGCTACTGAACCGGGATTAACCATTTCACTTACCAGAGCATGGCCCCCTTCATGGTAGCTGACTCTTTCAATTTCGTAACTGTTCGGCCTGCGGCTTTCCTTTTCTCCCAAAAGTACTTTATCAATAGCTTCTGTAAAATGAACTGCTTCTATTACCGGAGAATTGGCTCGCATAGCCAAAATGGCAGCTTCATTGGCCAGGCTTTCCAGATGAGCGCCTGAAAATCCAAAAGTAGCCGCAGCAATCTGATCGAGAACCTCTTCCGAACTCAGGGGCTTGTTGCGGGTATGAATAGACAGTATGCGGCGCCGGCCTTCTTTATCAGGCAAACCTACCTGAACCTGACGATCAAAACGTCCCGGGCGCAATAATGCCGGATCAAGCAGGTCGGCACGGTTGGTTGCACCTACCAGCAGTATGCGCGGATCTTCGTCCGGGGTTATGCCATCCATTTCTACCAGCAACTGATTTAAGGTTTGATCGTATTCAAGGTGTCCGCTGTGTTTGCCGCGTTTGGCACCCAAAACATCCAATTCATCGATAAATATGATGGCACTGCGGCTATTTTCCCGGGCAGCTTTTTTGCGGGCTTCGAGAAACAACTGCCTGATCCGTTTGGCACCTACCCCGGCATACATCTCAATAAACTCCGAACCACTGGCGGCTATAAATACCGAACTTGTATAGGCTGCCGCTGCTCTGGCCAGCAAAGTCTTGCCGGTTCCCGGAGGTCCCACCAGTAAAATACCCTTTAATGGTCTGATACCCATGCGCTGAATGAGATCCGGCTTAATAAGAAATTCAAGGGCCTCCTTAAGTTCATTAATGGCAGAATCCTGTCCGCCTATATCTTCAAAACTAATGGTATGCTGGCTTTTGGCCTTGCGGCTAACCTCATTAAACTTTATTTGCCCCTGGGTCTGCATAAAATATATGAATCCGCCCATTACCAAGACAATTATTGCTAATGGAACAACATTGAAACCTATTACTGCCAGGAATATGAATAACCCTACCCCAGCACCAATATATATCTCCTTCACCTGACTCCCCCCTGCTATGAATTATTCCCTGCTGAGATGCCAACCGCCGGCCTGGCTACGATGTCGTAAAGGTTATAGGGGCCGTCACTGATATGCACATAAATGTTTTTCTCATCTATCATGAGATTATGTTTCAAGCCCATTTCCCTGCATTTCGCGTCTAAGTAGCCATCCAACCAGACAAACTCACTTTTGGCTGCGGTTTGTTGTACCGCTGGCTGAATCTGCAGGTAAAACAATTCCAATTTTTCATTGCGGTTATCAATAATGTGCAGTTTATAATCGCCATTATCAAAGCGCTGATTCAACACATTTTCAATACCGGTATAAGCTGACTGCAAATTTTCCACTGCTCCCAGTTGGACTTCTATATCATAGCCATTCTTATTTTTGTCAATGGAAACTAAGGAAACTGGCGGCAGAGCAGACAACTGTTCTTTAACCGGTTTCTCCACTCCATAAACGTTATAAACCTTGTAACCGCCAAATAAAGCGACTACCGTAAGGATCATGGCAAGCAGGACCACAGCTATACGCAATTCGTCAATTTTCATCATTTTTCCCCCTTTGCGCAACCAACATTATAACATGCCTGATCACGAACTGCCTGCCCGCAATATATGGAAATGCCACAAAGATGAAATCTATCCTTGTGGCATTGAAGATGCATCGTCATACAACATGGTTTTTCTTTTATGAATTTATTTAAGGGCAGATTCTTCAATTTTATACCGGTAAAAGTATTCCACCCCTGATACCACCGTAACAGCTACAGCCAGATACAGCATCCATAATCCCAAGGGAAAGGTCAGGAACTGTTGAAAACTCTTTTCCAGAATCACCATTATTATTGCAGCAATCTGAATAATAGTCTTTAGTTTTCCCATCCAGCTAGCCGGAATTACTATGCCTGCTTCAGCCTTCACAGCTCTCAGGCCGGTAACGGCAAATTCCCTTCCCAAAATGACTATAGCTGTCCAACCTGGGATTCTGTTTAATTCAATCAGGCTTATCAGAGCTGCTGTTACCAGCAATTTGTCAGCCAGGGGATCCAGTATAATCCCCAGGTTGGTCACTTCCCTTCTCTTGCGCGCCAAATATCCATCCAGGCTGTCGGTTAAAGCAGCTATTGAAAATATAAGAGCGGCAATAAAGTCACCATAAGGTATGCGTACAAGTAATATTACTACGAAGATGGGTATAAGTATGATGCGTGCAATTGTCAGGCTATTGGGAAGGTTCATGAATTAATTCTCCGATCATATCATATTTGCGTACCCCAACCATACGTGCCTGCACAAATTCTCCATTACGTAATGGCTGTGGGCTTTTTACCATGGTTATGCCATCCACTTCCGGGGCCTGGAAATAGCCTCTTGCCAGATACAGATTGGCAGAAATGCGTAAAGAAATAAGGACTTTCTCCTCTCTTCCCAAGCGTTCTTTATTTTTCCGGCGGGTTATCCTCTGTTGAAGAGACATGATTCTGTCCAGCCGTTCATCTTTTACCTCATCAGGTAATTGATCAGGCATAAGGGCAGCAGGGGTATTCTCCTGGGGTGAATAGGCAAAAGCTCCCAGCCAATCAAACTCATATTCCTGGACAAAATCACACAAACGCTGGAATTGCTCTTCACTTTCCCCGGGAAAACCAACCATTACAGTAGTGCGAAGCACCAGATCAGGTATCGCTTTTCGGAGGTTTCGGAGCAGTTGGCGCAGTTCTTCTTCATTATGATGGCGGTTCATCTTGCGTAAGATAGCATCATCCACATGCTGCACCGGCAGATCCAAATAGTGCACTACATGTTCACTGTCAGCGATTGCTTTAATTATGGCAGAATCTAAATGGGCTGGATGAACATACATTAGCCGGATCCAATAGTCACCGGGAATACTGTCAAGGGAACAGATAAGCTGGGTCAGATCCGTACCGCTGCCCAAGTCATATCCATAAGAGGCGGGATCCTGTCCTACAATCACCAGTTCTTTGATGCCTTTCCGGACAAACTCTTCGACTTCTTTCTTTATCTCCTCTATAGGCCGGGAACGAAGATTACCCCGAATCAAGGGTATAGCGCAATAACTGCAGCGATTATTACATCCCTCAGTTATTTTTAAATAGGCCAACCCGGCAGGGGTGGTCAAAACCCGGGGGCCCTGTTCAATAAAAGTATCTGGAGTTGGGGCTACAGCATTAACCCTTTCTCCGGAAACTACTTTCTCGATTATAGCATTGATATCCAAAAAGGATGATACCCCGATTACTCCATCTAATTCGGGGATCTCTTCCAGCAATTCTTCGGCATGCAATTGGGACATGCATCCGGCAGCTATTAAGTATTGCAAAATTCCCTTTTCTTTAAGCTGAGCTGTTTCTAAAATCGTATCGATAGCCTCTTCTTTAGCTGACGATAAAAAGCCGCATGTATTTATAACCACCAAATCAGCATATTCCAAGCGGTCAGTAACGGAATGCCCCCGGCTTTTAACCAGGCCCATCATAATTTCTGTATCAACACGATTCTTGGCACATCCTAGACTAATAAAACCTATTCTCACCTGTGGTATCACCTATTCTGTTGTTATTGAGCAGCAAACTCCATCTCCTTCACTTCTCCGGGTGCACCGAGGACCCCTTGACTTTCCCCGTTAAATGTTATCTCAAGTCCGCCTGCATTACCAGCTTTAACATATATTAAATCTTTTCCTTCAAAGACCCGCTCCTCACCAGCCGGCAAGGTTCCGGTAAACTGAGTTTCTCCATCAACTACTATCAAAAGCCAGCAGGGTTGGGTAGTTTTTAGCTCCAATAGAGCAACCGGGGTGGTACTGGGAAGCGGAGTTTCACTGGGTTCTTCATTAGTTTCAGGGGTTTGCTCTGCCGGTTGTTGTATACCCGGGGTCTGAGGTTGAGCTTCCTGGATTCCCCTATCCGATAGATAATCTGCTATGTAGTTCCCAATCCAAAAAGCCAGAACCAAAAAGATAATCCCGACCAAGATGTTGCTCCAGGGCAGCACCACTTTATTAATCGGAGTCAGTGGTTCATTGACCTGTATTACGGGTGCCTCTTCCTCTTCTGCATAAGCTTCTCGTTTAAATTGTTCAGATAACTCAGCTTCGTTCAATCCAAGAAATTTGGCATATCTTTTTACAAAGCCAGTAGCATAAACCTGTGGAGGTAATACCTGGAAATTCTCCTCTTCCAGAGCCTGCAGGTAATACTTGCGTATCTTGGTTTCTTCTTCGATTTCCTCCAATGATAAGCCCTGTCGCAGTCTTTCTTCCTTCAGTCGCTGGCCCACTCCCACCAGAATCACCCCTTACTTATGTACAGTATTATGAACACAAAAGCTTCATCAATTGGATGAAGAAGCTGCTCCTACCCCTATGCGCACAGCTTGGCGAACTGGATAATGATTGGATAAACCATATACGAGACCGGCTAGCAGCCGAGGTATGCCCCCTTTGCAGTCAAAGGCTTGTCCGGGCAGCAGGGGAAAATCATGTACTTTCCCGTCAGTAATGTAGATCAGGCGATTGATGCCATCGGTGGCTACCAATAACTGCTGGTCCAATTTTACAAATGTCAAGCCTTCATCGATACACTGATCTAACAAGTCTGCATCACTGAATCCTAAGGCCACGACCGTACAATGTCCCATAAGCTCTAACATATCTTGTGTATTATCAGGACACCCATATGTACACAGTCGGGGAACTAGATCTTCATCCTTGTGATTAATAAGCTGGTAAACCAGGGATTGGTAACAAGGATCTAACACCAAATATTCGCAGTTCAAAACAGCCCAGGCTAGCGAGGCAAAAGCTTTTTGCACTTCTTCCTGATACAATCCCTCTTCATATTTCAGGTCAGCATCGGCATAAATCCGCCTGCAAGTACGCTTGTCAGCTAACCGGATTATATTGCTGGTATCTATATCCATCTGCTGCATGCGCATAATAATTTGGTCTCCTAAATCATCATTCCCCAAAACGGTCATTACCTTTGGTTCAATCCCCAGTTCCACGAATATCTTGGCTAGTTCCATGGCGGAACCTTTCTGATAAATATCAATGGTTTGCTTGAAAGTGTCAACTTCAATGCTCAGGTAAATACTTCCCATGATTACTACACTGGCCTGTTCACTGAAAATATAACCCTTTCCCAGAATGGCACCTTTTTTCATTAAATTGGAGATATGTACCGCAGCAGAAGATCGCGATATTCCCAAGCGATGAGCAAGATCCTCCTGGCTGATAAGCGGATCCTTTCTAAGCACTTCGAGAATTTCTCGCTCTCTGGAGGTTAAGCGCAAGATTTTACTCCTCCCCCGCTGTTAAACCTTAAACTAACTTACGATTCTCATATAGTTTCTCCAGTTGCTCACTGTCTATAAGAATTTCTCTTTTTTTGTTGGCGTCCAAAGGAGATACTATTCCTCGCTCTTCCATTAAATCCACCAGGCGTGCGGCACGAGCATACCCAATACGCAGCCTGCGCTGCAACAGGGAAACCGAAGCCTTCTGACTTTCCACAAACACACCAACTGCATCCCAGAATAAGTCATCATCGTATTCCAAATCAGCCTGTTCCAGCGAAAACTCCAGTTCTTTGATTTGGTTTTCATCTTCAGTCTGATAGGATTGCTGTTTGATAAAATCAACTGTCTTCTCTATATCCTGATCGGATACATAAGCGCCCTGTACTCGGTAGGGCTTTACTGCCCCAACTGGGAAGAAGAGCATATCACCTTTACCCAGCAGTTTTTCTGCCCCGCTCATGTCTAGTATAGTGCGAGAATCAGCCTGGGAGGACACGGCAAAAGCAATCCGGGATGGTATATTGGCTTTGATTACTCCGGTTACTACATCAACAGAAGGCCTTTGGGTAGCAACAATCAAGTGCATTCCCGCGGCTCGTGCCATTTGCGCCAGGCGGCAAATTGAATCTTCAACTTCCACCGGAGCTACCATCATCAAGTCAGCCAATTCATCTATGATGATCACAATGTAAGGGATTTTCTCATCAGTAACTTGGTTATAACGGTTGATATCCCGGACTCCTTTTTCAGCAAACATTCGGTAGCGTTTTTCCATCTCAGTAACCATCCAGCGCAAAACCACAGCAGCCTTTTTAGGATCAGTTACCACCGGGCACATCAAGTGAGGAATGCCATTATAAACGGTTAATTCTACCATTTTGGGGTCAATAAACACCAGCTTCAGTTCATCAGGCACGGTATTGTATAACAAACTCATAATAATACAGTTCAGGCACACACTTTTGCCGGAACCGGTGGAACCTGCAATCAATAAATGGGGCATATCTGTTAATTTGGCTACTACCGGAGACCCGGAAATATCTTCCCCCAACGCAAAGGCCAGGGGAGTATTCAACCGCTGAAAAACCGGTGAGGACAGCAGACTGCGCAATCCTACACTGAGAATTTTGGCGTTGGGAACTTCTATTCCTACCGCAGATTTTCCCGGAATGGGCGCTTCAATGCGTATTCCCGGAGCAGCTAAGTTTAACTGCAAGTCATCGGTGAGGCTTATTATCCTGCTTACTTTTACTCCCGGGGCAGGTGTTATTTCATATCGGGTAACCGCTGGACCGCAGCTTACCTGATTGACCTTTACGCTGATACCGAAATTGGCAAAAGTCTCTTCCAAAATGGCAATGCTTTCCTTAATATTCTTTTTATCAATGCTTCGTTCTGAACTAACCTCACTTAGCAGTTCCAAAGGTGGTTTTTGATAGGAGCGGCTGTCCCCTCTTTTCCCTTCCTTGGAAGATGTTGGTACTTTGGAAACTACAGAAACAAATTCGGTATCCAGTTCATTAGCCGGGTTCACATCTATCTCAACCCAGGCGGGTTCTCTTTTTTCTGATACAGTTGTTTCCCTGCCGTGATCAATAATCACGGGCTCTGTTCTCCGCGCAGTCGGGGCTGGCTTGTCATCCTCGTCAACTTCGTAAAATAAAATATGGTTAAGCCAGTTCTTCACTTTTCCGAACCAATTAACCATGAAGGCACTGATTTCTGACCAGGGACGATTGATAATCAACAGCAGGGATATACATACACCTAGAGTTAAAAAAATTATTGCCCCTACCTGTCCCACTAGCTGGAGAAATAAATAAGCTATTCCTCCTCCCAGCAAACCTCCTCCTAAACCTCTCTGGCCCGCCGACCAGGGGTTAAGGCCGATAGGTATGTCATATAATCCATAGTAAATCAGGACGCATATGAATAAGAGAGAAAATCCCCACATTCTGATAGACCAGGCCTTTTTATATACTCCAAGATGGATAGACCAGGCCAGCAAAAAGAAGGAGGATATGATAGCTCCTTCCCCAAAAACAAGTTCCAAGCCGTAAGCTACACGTGACCCAATCCAGCCAATAACCTTGACATCTTCCGGGATACCCTGGGCACGGCTGACACTTATATAAATAAACAAGGCCAGTACAAAAGCTACCAGCGACAGGACTTCGTTGTAAACTGGGTTAGGCTGGGGTGGCTTTTTATTATTCATACGCACTGATTTTGACTTTGCTGTCTTCACCGTCTTTTTCTTATTGGTTGGCATATAAATCTCCTGTGTGATAACCTGATTTCTTTAGAATCGGCAGCAGAAATGGCTGGACTTTAACTGGACTTTAAAATAATTAATATGATACTGTAGGTAGATTTCTCCTGGTACAGAGGAATTCCTGCTGACTGGAAAAAATACTATCATAAGTACCAGATCGCAGGCAATTTCAATTGTTGTTAATAAACTGGAGCCCCAATAAGTGTACATGACAGATATACGGATGGTCCCTTGTATAACAATAAAAAACCGCCACCAAAGTCCTCTTTAACATGAGACTTTCAGAGTAAGCGGTTCTTATTTCTAGCCAAAAAAAGGTAGTTTATTATTCTGTTAATGAAGTTATTGAATTATTCTAAGTTGGCCTCCAGATTTATGATGCTGCCAGGCTGAAATTTGCTGTTGAGGTAATCCATGGGATCAGTGCTTCTCAGCTGTACAACCCGCACCTGATTCTGCCCGCAGTTTTCAACTACCAGTTCACCGCCGGAAGGCAGCTTCAAGGTAAATGACTCTTCCGGCTTTTTTCCTTCTGCTGCAAAAGTAAACTCAAAGGGTTCAGGTAAATATAATATCACTGCATCATCCCCTCGGAATTTTTCATTTCTCCTAATTTTCTAAGGGCTTCAGCCACCCCTCCCACTTGATCTATTAGCCCATAATCAACCGCATCTTTTCCCACTAATACCGTACCAATATCCCGCGCCAAATCCCCGGTTCTGAACATTAGCTCCCGGAACTGCTCTTCACTGATACGGGAATGTTCCACCACAAATCTTACTACCCGGTCCTGCATTTTATCCAAGTATTCATAGGTTTGTGGAACCGACAGTATTAAACCGCTCAAGCGTACCGGGTGAATAGTCATGGTAGCAGAAGGGGCAATTAATGAATAGTCCGCTGCTACAGCGATGCTGACTCCAATGGAGTGACCGCCGCCCAATACAATGGAAACTGTAGGTTTGGTCATGCTGGCTATGGCTTCCGCTATAGCCAATCCCGCTTCCACATCACCGCCAACGGTGTTCAGCAGTATCAGCAGTCCTTTAATATTGGGATTCTCTTCCACAGCAATCAGCTGAGGAATAACGTGCTCGTATTTGGTGGTTTTGTTCTGGGGAGGAAGAACCATATGTCCCTCTATCTGCCCGGTAATGGTCAGGCAGTGTATATCGCTTTTATAAGCCGGTATTTCCAGCTGTCCCAGTTCTTTAATATTGTCCAATTTCTGCTCTTGATTGGCTTCCGGTTGCTGGTTGTTTCCTGTCACAGCTACTTCTCCCTTCCTAATCATGATTATGATTAGGTTATCCCCAGGATTGATAATTAATGCAAAAAGCTGCCCCCCAATCTGCTTTCAATTTGGTGACAGCTTCAATAATTGGCGCACTACCTAATTTAAACCAGAATACTACCCCGTCATCACGGTTTTAAGCACCATAGAAAAAACCCTGTAAAGAGCAGCTTTATGCAGATATATTGATTAGGCAGAAAAATAAAAAGCCCGCAATTACTGCAAGCCAAAATCTTTTTTTAAAAGGTCTGATGACAGCTATGTTGACGGATTTTTTAAGAAAACCTCATAATAGCCAGTGGGCATAAAAAAGGCCGATTCCCTGGCAGAAAATCGGCCGTTATCTTATTACACTTCCATTATTATAGGCAGTATCATGGGTCTGCGTCCCGTTTTTTCGTAAAGATGCTTGCCCAGGCGGTCGCGAACCTGGGCTTTTATAACCGCCCATTCAGTGATCTTTCGTTGGATGCACAGGTCGAGGGCTTCTTTGACTCGTTCCTTGGCATCCTCTATCAGCTGTTCAGATTCACGAACATATACAAATCCGCGGGTAACTATATCGGGACCAGCCAAAACCTCGCCAGTATCCTTTTGAATGGTCACCACCACTATCATAATCCCGTCCTGGGACAATTGCTTGCGGTCCCGCAAAACAATATTGCCTACATCACCCACACCCAGTCCGTCAACCAGGATTTTACCCGCAGTAACTTTACCTGCAATGCTGGCTTTTTTCCGGCTCACCTCTATTATTTGACCGTTCTCAGCCACAAATATGTGAGAACGGGGAATACCCAGACTTTCAGCTAACCGGGCATGTTTCATCAAATGCCGGTATTCTCCATGAACCGGTATGAAAAACTTGGGCCGGATCAAGTTCAGCAATATCTTTAACTCTTCCTGGGCTGCATGTCCCGATACATGCACTCCCATACTTTTCTCATATATTACTTCCGCGCCCTGCCTAAACAGTAAGTCCACTGTCCTGGCTACCAGCTTTTCATTACCTGGTATCGGTGTAGCCGAAATTATGACCGTATCATCAGGCTCTATAGCTACCCAGCGGTGATCAGCGGTAGCCATGCGCGTCAAAGCTGACATAGGTTCACCCTGAGAACCAGTAGTGACTATTACGATCCGATTGGGTGGATATTTGCTGATATCTTCCTGATCGATAAAAATGCCTTCAGGAATGTTCATGTAGCCTAATTCGCAGGCTATCTTCACATTGTTAATCATGCTGCGGCCAATCACACATACTTTCCGGCCATAATTGTGGGCTGTGCTGATAACTTGCTGGATGCGGTGCACATTGGACGCAAAAGTGGTTACGATTATACGTCCCTCACACCTGCCGAACAAATCGTCAAAAGTATTGCCCACCACTTTTTCCGACATAGTAAATCCTGGTTTGTCCGCATTGGTGCTGTCACCCAGGAATACCAGAACCCCTTTTTCCCCCAATTTCGCCAGTTTGCGAAAATCTACCACTTGTCCATCAACGGGAGTCTGGTCCAGTTTAATATCGCCGGTATGCAGAACAATGCCAATGGGAGTGTGTATGGCAATTCCCATGGCATCTGGTATGCTGTGGCTCACCCGGAAAAACTCAATCTCCAGATCATCGATCTTGATCATATCCCGGGGTTTGACTACATTCAGGCAATCGCCGTTCAGATTATGCTCCTTTAACTTACTTTCGACTATACCCAGGGTTAGTCTGCTGCCATATACCGGAACCTGAATCTCCTTTAAAACATAGGGAAGAGCTCCCACATGATCCTCATGGCCGTGAGTCAGCAAAATGGCCTTAACTTTATTCCGATTCTCAATCAGATAGGTGATGTCAGGTATAACCACATCTATTCCCAGCAGTTCTTCTTCTGGAAACATTAAGCCGGTGTCTATAACTACAATAGTGTCCTGATAACGAACTGCGAGCATATTTTTTCCGATTTCCCCCACGCCGCCCAGAGGAATAATCTGCATACGCTCATTATCAGACATGGTTTCACCTCCTTGCTATTCAGTTTTAAATCCCGCCCGAATCAATCGCTTTGATTATTATAGCCGATAGAAATAGGCCTTACAACCAAACCTTCCTAACTGGAAAGATAATGGCCATAAAAAAATGGATCCAGCCTGTCATAGCACACCAGACATTGACAATGCAGGATCCATCTTTTACTAAGCCGTTTTTAAATCAAGCCATTAGCCACCAACATCTCCCGTATCGTTGCCCGTTCCCCTTCGCTGGCACCAGTAAGGGGCAGCCTGAAGCCTCCTACCTGCATGTTCAGCATATTCATGGCTTCCTTTAAGGGTATAGGATTGGTAGTAATAAACAGTCCCTTGAAAATGGGGAATAATTTTAGATGAATGCGGGTTGCTTCTGAAACATTACCACTTACGAAAGCATCTATCATGCGGGCAATATCCTTACCCACCAGATGGGAAGCCACACTGACAACTCCATAGGCTCCCAAAGACAGCATGGGAAGAGTGAGAGAATCATCTCCCGAATATATTTTCACCTTATCCGGCAACAGGCGGGCCAGCTGGGAAGCCTGGTTCATATCTCCCGTGGATTCTTTAACAGCTACTATGTTTTCGATAGCAGCCAATCGAGCCATGGTTTCCGGTAATATATTACAGCTAGTGCGGCTGGGAATATTATAGACCATCACCGGCAAATTCACTGCCTCAGCCACAGCCTTGAAATGCTGATAAAGTCCTTCCTGAGAGGGTTTATTGTAATAGGGCGCTACCAGCAGGATACCATCCACCCCAGTTTTTTCAGCTTCTCGGCTCAGCTCTATAACATGCTGGGTGTTATTGCTGCCGGTACCTGCCCATACCGTTATCTTATCCCCCACCTGCTCTTTTACTGCTTTAAACAGGCGCAGTTTCTCCTCATCCGATAAAACTGGAGCTTCTCCCGTTGTCCCCGCCACTACAATTCCCTGGGTACCGTTATCTGCCAGGTATTCAGCTAACTGCGCAGCCCTGCTATAGTTTACCTCCAAATTATCATCAAAAGGCGTCACCATAGCTGTTACCAACCGGGGCATTTCCATCTCCATCACCGCCTATTAAGAATTTCCTAATTCAAATTTATCATGCAGAGCCTTAACTGCTTGCTCCATATGCTCACGTTTTACCAGACACCAGATATTGGTGTACGAATCTCCAGACTGGAGAATAGGAATATTATTATCTGTCAGAGCTTCTACCACCCGGGCCATAACCCCTGGGATACCCGTCATACCGGCTCCTACCACGGCTACTTTGGCACAGTTCATTTCTACCTCGGGGTCCAGCCCCAGGTTTTTCAATATACTAATGGTGCGAGCCGAGTCATCAGGCAGTACAGTAAACATGATTAATTCAGGCTGAACACTTATAAAGTCAATGCTGATTCCGTTGTCAGCCAGGGTTTTAAATATTTTCAATTCCATGCCCTTCTTATCATCCAGTTGGCTTATATTGACTTTTATCTGGGCTATATTAGAGGTATAGGTAACTCCGGTAATCAGCCGGTCGCGGATAATGCAGACCGCATCCTGTTGTCTATGATTTTGATGGGTTATTAAGGTTCCTGCAGAATCAGAAAAGGTCGATCTGACCCGCAGGGGTATACCTCCTTGCATGGCAATCTCTACTGCCCGGGGATGAATCACTTTCGCACCATCCCGGGCTAGCTGGCATACCTCGTTATAGGTAATATCATCCAACAGCCGGGCATTTTCCACTATACGGGGATCGGCTGTCATTACCCCTTCCACATCTGTAAAGATTTCCACCACTTCAGCGTGCAGAGCCACTCCCAAGGCACTGGCAGTGGTATCACTGCCGCCTCGTCCCAGGGTAGTCAGCTCTCCATTTTCCGATTTACCCTGAAAGCCTGCCACTACCGGCACCAGACCTTCTTTTAAACAGGCCAGTATATTCTTGGGATTTATATATTTGATATGGGCGTCGCTAAACTGGTCATCAGTAACAATTCCGGCTTGCTCACCAGTAAAAAAACGAGCGGGAATACCCCGGGTATTCAACTGGGCGGTCAACACCACACCCGAAATTATCTCTCCGCAGGTCATGATCAGATCCATTTCCCGGGCCGAGGGGTGAGGATTAACCTCCCGGACCAGTTGGATCAGCGTGTCGGTAGCATAGGGATCATTCTTTCTGCCCATAGCCGACACCACTACAACCGTCTGGCTTCCCGATTCAAGTGTCTTTTGTATAATATCACACACTCTATCCCGCTGTTCATAATTAGCCAGCGAGGTGCCGCCGAACTTCTGAACGGTAATTCTCACTATTTTCCACCGTCCTAGTAATAATTGCCTTCAACCACCATTTCAGCAATTTGCACAGCATTGGTGGCGGCTCCTTTACGTATCTGATCAGCCACCACCCACATGGCAATTCCGTTATCATTGGTTAGGTCGCGGCGAATTCTCCCTACAAATACCTCATCTTTATTGGATGTGAATAAAGGCATAGGATAGACATTATTTGCGGGATCATCCTGAACTATAACACCTGGTGATTGGCTGAGAATTTCTCTGACTTGCTGGGGGGTTAAAGGAGTCCTGGTTTCCAGGTTAATTGACTCTGAATGACTCCGAAAAACTGGCACTCTTACTGTGGTAGCAGATACTTTTAATTCGGGATGATGCAGTATTTTTCTGGTTTCCCAGACCATTTTCATTTCCTCACGGGTATAACCCTCTTCCAAAAAACTGTCTATATGAGGGATAAGATTAAAAGCGATAGGATGCTGGAATACTTTTGGTTCAACGGGCTGTCCTGCAAAGTAAGCCCGGGTATGAGCGTCCAATTCCTCTAGACCGGCTTTGCCGGCACCTGATACGGCTTGATAAGTAGATACTATTACCCTGGTCAAATGAGCCGCTTTATGAATTGGGTTTATGGCCACCACCATGATGATAGTTGAACAATTGGGATTGGCGATAATTCCTTTGTGCCAACTGATGTCTTCCGGATTTACTTCGGGAACCACTAATGGTACATCATCCACTAAACGGAAAGCATAACTATTATCTATTACTACACAGTTGCACTCAACCGCTTGAGGGGCCAGCTCTTTGCTGACACCGGTTCCTACTGCAAACAGGGCTATATCTGCCTCTTGGAAACGTTCTCTGCTGGCAGCCTGAACCTTTATGGTTTCTCCTTTAAAATCTATTAATGTACCTTCCTCCCGGGGGTCGGCCAGGCAAATAAGTTTGCTGACGGGAAAGTCTCGTTCCTGAAGAACTTTCAGCATC
Organism: Syntrophomonas sp. DTU018; assembly: GCA_001513155.1. Taxonomy (GTDB): domain Bacteria; phylum Bacillota; class Syntrophomonadia; order Syntrophomonadales; family Syntrophomonadaceae; genus DTU018. Next base: position 51,079 of record LFSR01000022.1, on the reverse strand, counting down.
TCCTGTCCTACTGCTCCTGTTGCTCCAACAATAGCCAAACATACGCCCCTTGCCACTTTAATTAACCTCCTGCCAAAACATCTGCATTCCATTTTAACATAGCAGGAATAAATTCCTCAAGAAACCATGGGTCCTAAGAGCAAGGGCTGAATCTGTCGTCCCTGCAGTGCATGAATTACTGTGTCAGTAATCAGGTTCATACAGGCCACCACCGAATTGGCTTTTTCATAGGGATTATCCTGGCGGAAAGGAACAAAGTAGATATTCTTCATGTTTAACAGCATCCCTATATTACGTGCATTTACCCCTAAAGCATCATTGGTGGAGATGGCAATAACCACCGGCCTTTGATTGCGCAAGTGAGCTTTAATCGCCATCAACGCGGGGGTATCAGTGATGCCATTAGCCATTTTAGCTATAGTATTGCCCGTAGCTGGTGCTACCACTACTATATCCAGCAGTTTCTGGGGCCCGATTGGTTCAGCATCAACAATGCTGTTAATTATATCATGGCCAGTCAAGTCGGTTATGGTTTTCTTCAGGTCTTTAACTTGATAGAAGCGGTTATCCTGGGTATCGGTTGTATATGAGAATATGGGTATTATCTCGGCTCCTTCGTCTATGAGGTGTTTTATTTCCGGAATGACTTCACCAACGGTACAGTGTGATCCGGTTATGACCAGTCCTATTTTCACACCCCTTAACCGCTTTAACGGCAAATCCATTTGTCACACCTCCCTAGGAACCAATAATAAATTCTCCCGTTTGGATAACTCGGTAATTATCAGCCGGGGTATAACATCAGCCAATACCCTTCCGGCAAAAACTGGAGCTACCTTGCCCGGAAGTCCGGGAGCCAATATCGCTTTGATACCCAGGGCATTAGCTGCTTCAAAATCAGTACCGCCTGGCTGAGTGGCCAAATCAATGATAAGTAAGTCTGGATTAGCGTATTTTAAAATAGAACGATCTAAAACTAACTGGGGTACCGTATTGAAGATTATATCCATGCTGTTGACAATATCCCGCAGTTGGCTGTAATCTGCCCGCTCACAGCCCATTTCATAGGCACGGGCCAGTTGTCCCGGATTGCGGGCAACTACTGTAACTTCAGCCCCCAGGGCTTTTAAGACCCGAGCCAGGGTCACCCCTACTCGCCCAAACCCGATAATACAACTGCGGCTCCCGTGAATGGCTATACGAGTTTCTTCCATAGCTATCTGAATAGCACCTTCGGCGGTTGGTATGGAGTTTAAAATGGCCAGTTCATCCATATCATTGACTTCCAGAAGGGTAAAACCATATTTTTCACTCCAAGCTTTTAGAAAAGGTCTGGCAGTTCCAATAATGACCAGGGCATTGGGGGCAATACTGCAAATGGCTTTTTCACTCAATACCAGGTTTTCCTCGGAATAAACAGCACGAATTACACCTTCCGCATTGGTTCCCGGCAGCGGGAGTATTACTACCTCCGCATCCTTGCAGGCTTCTTCAACTGTGCTGACGCTGAAAGCGCCGTGGGCAACCTTGTCTTTGGGGAATCCGGCTACCGCTACCGTAGCTCCCATCTTGACCAATTCACAGATGAGGATTAATTCCCGATCATCTCCCCCCAATACCGCAACTTTTAGACCGGATAATACGGAACTCAACCTGTGCCCCTCCCTTTAATAGGTTACATTTCCCTCCTACAATTAATAGCATTATATGTGTCCACACTAGGGTTGGTGCATGACCGTACCGCTCCCTAATTAAGGCAGGCAAAAAAAAATAAGACGGGTGACCCGCCTTAAGAGTTCTGTTTCATTTTTTTGGGCTATAACAGGTTTTCCATGCCATATACCAGTCCCTTACGGTTCAGCATGCGTTTAATCACCATTAATACACCGGGCATAAAACCCACCCGGTCATAGGAATCATGACGTATGGTCAGACTCTGTCCGATACCACCGAAGATAACTTCCTGGTGAGCTACAAAGCCCGGCAATCTCACGCTATGTATGCGTATTTGGTCCATATTTCCGCCACGACATCCTGTTATCTTTTCCATCTCCATAACATTGCGGGGAGGGCGCTGGGGCCGGTTTTGACTTATTAATTCGGCGGTTTTAATAGCCGTTCCCGAAGGGGCATCCATTTTCTTATCGTGGTGAATTTCGATAATTTCAACATCCGGGAAGTACTTAGCCGCTTCCTGGGCAAACTTCATCATTAAAACTGCTCCTATGGCAAAGTTAGGAATGACTGCTACTCCTACATCATGCTCCAGGGCCAGCTTTTCCAACTGGTTCAATTCCACTTGATTCAACCCGGTAGTTCCCACCACACTGGTTACTCCTCTGACCAGAGCCGTGCGTACATTATTAAATACAGCCTGAGGATTGGTAAAATCCACTAAGACCTGGGGTTTTGTCTCCTCCAAAGCTGTTTCCAGATCGTTATGAATGATTATGGAACTCCCTTTTATTCCAGTGATTTCACTGATGCTTTCACCTTTGGCCTTGATATCCACGGCAGCTACTAGTTCTAATTCTTCATCCTGCTCTATAGCTTTAACGGTCTCCATACCCATACGTCCTAGGGCGCCTACAACTACTACTCTAGTCTTTTCCGCCATTTCTGCAACCTCCTCCTTTGTTTAGCCTTTAGTTTTAACTATTTTGTTAACACAGTCAAGATTTGTTATAATCTGAACATCAGAGGCAAGCATATCACTGCCTAAGGGTGTATAAGGGTCATTATTATTAAAGGAGGGCTACTATGGCAGCATTTGCAAAGGTATTGGTTGCAGTTGATGACTCCGAACAGTCTCGCCGTGCTGTGGAGAAAGCAGCAGAGTTGGTCCTTAGCGGGTTCCTGGGAAGTATCGACCTGTTTAATGTCTATAATACCGGTGACGTGGATATAACCAAACTCCACAACCAGGAACGCCTGGATGAATTGAGAGCAGAATCCATGAGAATTCTCAAAATGTATGAAGAATTGCTGAAGGAAAAAGGGGTTGACTGCACCCTAAAAAGAGCCGGCGGTGATCCAGCCTCTTTAATTCTCGATTTGGTGGAAAATAATAAAGATTATGATCTCATCATCATGGGAAGCCGGCGCATTAATAAGTTTCAGGAATTGATATTGGGCAGTGTATCTGACAAAGTGACTCGCCTGGCGGCAATACCTGTATTGATTATAAAATAATTATTCTGTATATAAGTTATAAGCACAGCCGGGCCAACCGGCTATTTTCTTTTATCATTGTTGTGAAAATATCAATCGGTGTTGTGAAAATATCAATCGGTTTGTCATTGCTGTGAAAATGACTGCGCTTTGTCATCGCGAGGAGCGAAGCGACGTGGCGATCTCTTGTCGATCTACGCCAACCACGACTTGGCAGAGTATTATCCGACACGCTCCGTGACTCCTCGCCTGCAACACATCGGCTTACTTAGGTGCGAAGCGGACCGCTCGGAATTTGGCATCCATGCGCTCAGTCCTCGCTGCTCGAAACACCTATTTCTCGCTCCGCTTCGCAGCCCTCAGTTTCGCCCTGTGTTGCGACGGCTTATCATAAGTCGCTTGCCGGCTAATACTTTTGCTTAGGCGGTGCAGAGATGTTTTCGTTCATCATGGTCTGAACAGTCGGTGACAATTGTAGCAAAGGAGTAAATACCATGCCTTTTGATGGGTTCTCTATCCATGCTATATGCAATGAGCTGAACCGGAATCTGGCCGGGGCCCGTATCGATAAAATCTACCAGCCGGAAAAAGATGAAATTGTTATATCCATCCGTACTGTATCATCCGGCACGGTTAGATTGATGTTGTCAGCCAATGCCCGTTGGGCACGGCTGCATTTAACCTCTGAAAAACAAGCTAACCCCACTTCCCCTCCTTCCTTCTGCATGCTGCTGCGCAAATACCTGGAAGGAGGAAAAATAAAGGAGGTCCGTCAGGTAGGCTTCGAACGTATAGTGCACATTACCATTGAAGCCCTGGACGAATTTCGTGATTGGCGACCTCGCCTGCTAATTCTGGAAATCATGGGGAAACACTCTAATATTATTTTGGTCAATCCTGATAATAACACTATCATTGATGCTATCAAGCGCTATGGGAGTGAAGTCAGCAGTCACCGGGAGGTTTTTCCGGGGCGGGAATACATTGCTCCTCCTGACCAAGGCAAAGTTCATCCCCTTACCCTGACCTTGAATGACTTTGCTGCCCGTATGTGGGCTTTTGGTTCCCATTCCTTGTCTCAAGCTCTCTTTCAGCTCTGTGCAGGAGTAAGCCCCGCTTCTGCTCAGGAATTGTGCCGCCTGGCTCAACTGGATCCAGACATGCCGGTGGAAGAATGCGGTGAATACGACTTCAGGGTTTTACTGGAAACCTTGTTAAGCCAGATAAAAGCATGCAGCAATCCGCCCTGCCCGGCTTATGTTATCTATAAAGGCAATAATGCTTTTGATTTTACTCCTTTGCCGCCGGCATCCAGCCAACCTGGTTTTAAGATTCATACTTTTTCTTCAGCCAACCAGGCAGCGGATCATTTCTACCAGGTCAAAATGAACCAGTTACGCCTGGAGTCAATACAAACCAACCTTAGTAGAACCGTTAAGGGATGGATGGAAAAAGCTCAGAAAAAACGCTTTTCCCAGGAGAGCGACCTGATCAAAGCCCGGGAAAAGGAGCAGTTGAAAACCTGGGGAGAACTGCTTACGGTTTATGCACACCAGCTGAAAAAAGGCGATAAGGAAGCCCGTTTGCTGGATTATAACACCGGGGAAGAAGTTACTATTCAACTTGATCCCCGCTTGTCCCCCATTGCCAATGCCCAAAAATACTTCAAGGCTTACAACAAGAGCCGTATCGCTATCAAACATCTGGAGAACTACCTGCAGCAGACCAATCAGGAAATTGAATATCTGGATTCAGTTTTATTGGCTATTAATCAAGCGGAAAACCTGAATCAGCTGGAAGAGATTGTGGAGGAATTGGAAAAAGGCGGATACTTAAGGGAACGTAAGGTTAAAGGCTCAGGGAAATCCCCCCGTCCCCTAAGCGCCCCCCGGCGTTATGTATCGTCGGAAGGGCTGGAAATATGGGTAGGCAGGAACAACCGGCAGAATGATCATTTAACATTTAAACTGTCCGACCGGCATGATTTATGGTTGCATACCCGGCAGATACCCGGTGCTCATGTCATCATTCGCTTGCCTAAAACTATTTCCTCTATAGACGATGTGCCCCAGAATACTCTGGAAGAAGCCGCCCTCCTTGCTGCCTATTACAGCAAGGCCAGGCAGGACCACAAGGTGCCGGTGGATTATACCTTTCGCAGCAATGTTCGCAAACCAACCGGAGCTAAACCAGGCATGGTGATTTATGACAATTACTGGACACTATACACCAACCCCGGCACAGATAGATTGGAAGCTATTTTGCGGTCAGCCAAGCAAGAAGAAGATGTTATGTAACGGATTTCTTACTCAATTATGCGTACTGATCCATCCTCTTCGCGTATGTACTGGGTATCTGGCTCCAGGATATAAATTTTGCGATTAACTTCGTCCACTGCCACATTCCGGTTGATAATAGTATTGACTTCTTTTCGGGTAATAAGAGTGCGTATCTGCACCCCGTTATCATACATCTGCAGGATCATTTGCCCCTGGGGCCGGTCCACTTTATCCTCTATATACTTTTGATAGGGTTTTATGAAGACGTACTCATAACCGCCTTCTTTATACTTCATTTCCTGTCCGTTCAGATAAACTTTCATAAGCACGCTCCTTTACAGTGACCGGCTTCCGGGTTTTACTACCGGCAGTTTGCCCTCCGCGCAAAGGGGACACTGCTCAGGCTCCCAGGATTGGATATCCATAGTCAGGACAGCCTGGGTTTTGACACCGAAATCCACCTTTCCCCCGCTGCGGTCTACCAGTACGCCCACTCCCACTACCTGTCCACCGGCAGCCCTTACTACATCCATAACTTCCTGTACGGACCCTCCAGTAGTAACCACATCTTCTACTACCAGAACCCGTTGTCCCGGCTGTATGGTGAAACCTCTGCGCAGGGCCATCTGTCCATTTTCCCGCTCGGTAAATATCCCGGGAACTTTAAGCTGGCGGGCCACTTCATAGGATACTATTATTCCACCCATAGCCGGTCCCACAACTAACTCAACGGCATCATCCTGAAAGGCTTCTGCCAGGTGGCGGGCCAGTTGCTCAGTTTTATCCGGATATTTCAGCACCTGGGCACACTGCATGTATTGATCACTGTGGCGTCCGGATGTTAAACGAAAGTGTCCCTGCAGCAAAGCACCAGCTTCGGTAAATATTGCGACAGCCTCATTCTTATCCAGCATCAGTTATTCCTCCAATTCTTCAATAATTCTTAGAGCAGCTTCCCGGGGATCGGGGGCTGCGGTAATCGGTCTGCCGATTACCATATAGTCTGCTCCTAACCGCAGTGCCTCCCGGGGGGTAGTGATACGCTTCTGGTCATTCTTTTCCGACCAGAGGGGCCGTATTCCCGGGGTAACAATAACAAAATCAGATCCACATGCCCTGCGAATGGGTTCGATTTCCTGAGGTGAGCAGACCACTCCGTTCAATCCGCATTCTTTGGCCATTTGGGCCCAGCCCATCACTGTCTGTTCCATACTGCGGCTGATATACATTTCATCATGTAATTGCTGTTCAGAAATGCTGGTTAATACGGTAACCGCCAAAACCAGGGGCGGTGCACAACCCAACCGGGCCGACTCTTCCTGGACAGCTTTCATAGCGGCGGTCATCATATCCCGCCCTCCGGAAGAGTGCACATTGAACATGAAACAGTTCAATCCGGTCATAACCCTGGCTGCACCAGCTACGGTATTGGGTATATCGTGGAACTTTAAGTCCACAAATACACGTCCGCCTAAATCCTGAATTTGCCGGACAATGCCAGGCCCCACCTGGTTATAAAGCTGCATACCTACCTTAAAAGCCCCTACTGAATCAGCCAACTTCTCCACCAGTTCCAGGGCGCGGGCTTCGCTGTCTACATCCAGGGCCAGAATAATGCGTTCTTTAGGCTTCACCTGTGAACCTCCTTCTCAAGCTGGTCGGAACTTAAAAATTTGAACTTTTATCAACTAATCCCTCTAATGGGCTATCCCCACCAGATCAGTAATTCTGGTTATACCATGTTGCCTGGCATATTCCTGCAAGCCTTCGATTACCTGGCAGGGTAAATAAGGGTCCACAAAAATGCCGGTTCCTATGGATACTGCGGAAGCACCCGCCATCATAAACTCAAGAGCATCACGGGCAGAAACAATTCCCCCTCCGCCCAGGATGGGCAGTTTTACCTGCTGGTAAACCTGGTAGATCATGCGCAGGGCTACCGGCTTGATGGCTGGTCCTGACAAACCGCCAAAAACATTGGCCAGGACGGGTTTACGCCGCTCAATATCTACAGCCATACCCATTAAAGTATTGATCATGGACAAAGCGTCCGCCCCGCCTGACTGGGCGGCTTGAGCTATGACCACTATATCTGTAACGTTGGGACTGAGTTTGGGAATAACCGGCAGCTTAGTATTCTGCCTTACCTCGTATACTACCTGATAAACCATGTCAGGATCGGTACCGAATTGGAGTCCCCCTTTAGCTACATTGGGACAGGAAATGTTCAGTTCCAGGGCTCCGATACCTTCTACTGCATCCAGACGCCGGGCCAGCTCAGCATATTCATCCACGGTATTTCCAGCTATATTGGCCACTACAGTAACTCCCCGTTTGCGCAACTCAGGCATGTATTGCTCAATAAAAACATCTACTCCTGGATTCTCCAGACCTATGGCATTTAGCATCCCAGCAGGAGTCTCAATAATACGGGTTGGCGGATTGCCAGGGCGCGGTTCCAGAGTAGTTCCTTTTACAATAACTGCCCCCAGAACAGCAGGGTCAAAATATTCTTCATATTCCAGGCCGTAACCGAAAGTACCTGAAGCTGTGCAGACCGGATTCTTCAATTGCAACCCGCCCAGGTTTACTGTCATATCAACATGGTTTGCCGGTTGGGATTTGTCAGTCATACCATCTTTCCCTTTCTGGTAATTAATTTCCCCGCAATTATTCCTGAAATGCGGGCCTCGATGAATGCAAAGATCGCTGCTCGGCCTAATCAGGGGTATTAGCCGGGCGAGTGACTTACGACGAGCCATTGCAACCCACGGTGAAACTGAGGGCTGCGAAGGGGAGCGAGAAACAGGACGTTTCGAGCAGCGAGTACTGAGTGCATGGATGCCGAATTACGAGCGGTCCCCTTCGCACTTAAAGTTTGCCGATGGGTTGCAGGCGAGGAGTACCGGAGCGAGCCGGCTAATACACCTGCATCCCGGTTAATATTCCGGTCAAGCCGATGTTAGCTTAGATATAAGACATTTGTACAGCAATTATGATGGATTCAGCTCCACTTCCTGCAAGGCAAACACCGGGCCGTCCTTGCATACTTTTACATAACTCTTATCACTAGATTTCAGTTGACGGGCACATCCCAGACAGGCCCCTACACCGCAGGCCATATTCTCTTCCAGGGATACTTCCCCTTTCAGACCATATTCATGGGCATATGCGGCTACTTGGGCCATCATGGGCTCGGGCCCGCAGGTATATATGAACCAATCTCCGGTTTTTTGAATAGAAAGCTGCTCTTTTAGCAGATCGGTTACCAATCCCGGGTATCCGGTTTTTCCATCCATAGTCGCCGGCCACACTTCTGCTCCAAGCCTGCGGAACCTGTTCAAGGCCGCCAAATCTTGACTGCTTTGGGCTCCATACAAAACCTTAACCTTGTACCCTTGTTCCAGCAATTCCCGGGTCAGAAACAGCAGGGGAGCAATTCCCACCCCTCCCCCCACCAGCAGGGCGCTTTGTCCTGGCTGTGGCCAGCTGAAAGCCCGGCCCAGGGGCCCCATTATATCCAGATATTCCCCAGACTTAGTCCGGGACAAAATCTCGGTCCCTTTGCCAACTACCTTATAAAGCAAGGTAATCGTATTCTGTTGACGGTCAACATCGTAAAGACTTAAAGGTCTGCGCAGCAAGGGATCGTACTGGCTGCTGACCCGCAGGTGAATGAACTGCCCCGGTTTGCACAAGGGCACAATTTGGGGAGCTTTCAATTCCATTTCAAACAGGTCGCTGCTTACCTGGCTGTTGCTGATAACCTGAGCCCTCTCTATACAGGGCATATATTCCCCTCCTTTCAGCGGCCTTGCACATATTCCTGCAGGGATTTTACCGGATTTGAATCCAGGTAATCTCCTTCCTGGACTACTTGCTGGATTACCCTTACCGTATCTAAAGAGGTTAAGCATGGTATGTTAAGTTCCACTGCCGCCCGGCGAATCTGGAACCCATCAGAGAAAATACGCCGCCCGTGAGTTAAGGTGTTAATACAGAAATCAACCTTGCCTTCCCGGATAAGATCAACTATATTAGGCGACCCCTCCGCAATCTTTTTAACCCGCTCAACTTCTATACCTATCTGAGCCAAAGCTTGTGCGGTTCCCTCCGTGCAGATCAGTTTAAAGCCCATCCGGTAGAAATCTGCCAGTATGGGAATAGCTTCGGTTTTATCCCGGTCGGCTATGGTAGCAACAATTACACCGTTCTTGGGGATGTCTACTCCAGCAGCCAGTAGCCCTTTATAAATGGCCATTTTCAGTGAACGATCAATTCCCATTACTTCCCCGGTAGATTTCATCTCCGGGCCCAAAGTAATATCCACCTGTTCCAGTTTATTAAAAGAAAATACCGGTACCTTGACCGCATAAAAATTCGGTTGGGGTGCCAAACCGTTTTGGTAACCCATTTCCGTGAGACTGCTGCCCAGCATAATCCGGGTAGCCAGCTTTACCAGGGGAATGCCGGTTATCTTGCTTATGAAAGGCACGGTGCGGCTCGAGCGCGGATTAACTTCCAAAACATACAATTCGTTCTGGAATTCCACAAATTGAATATTTATCAGGCCCTTGACCTTTAACTCCCGAGCCAGCTTTATGGTATAGTCGATTAATTTCTGTTCAATTTCCGGGCTGATATCAAAAGCAGGGAATACTGCCATACTATCCCCGGAATGCACTCCTGCTCTTTCAATGTGCTGCATAATGCCGGGGATAAGCACTGTTTCCCCGTCTGACACAGCATCTACCTCAATTTCTTTGCCCAGCAGGTATTTGTCTACCAGTACCGGGTGTTCACGGGTTACTTTAACCGCGGTCTGCATATACATTTCCATTTCTTCCGGGTTGTACACAATTTCCATAGCCCGGCCCCCCAGTACATAAGAAGGCCGCACCAACACGGGATAGCCAATGGCTTCTGCCGCTGCCAAAGCTTCCTCTACCGAATGGACGCTCCTTCCCGGTGGGCGGGGAATGCCTAACTGTTCAACCATGGCATCAAAGCGATGGCGATCTTCAGCCCTGTCAATACTGTCGTAGGAAGTACCCAGTATTTTTACTCCCGCCCGGTTTAATGGTTCAGCAAGGTTTATGGCTGTTTGACCGCCAAACTGGACTATTACTCCTTCGGGCTGTTCTTCCTCAACTATGTTCATCACGTCTTCAAATATCAGGGGCTCAAAATAGAGCCGGTCGGAAGTATCAAAGTCGGTACTGACTGTCTCCGGATTGTTGTTGGCGATTATGGCTTTAACTCCAGCTTCCCTCAGAGCCCACACACAGTGCACTGATCCGTAATCGAATTCAACCCCCTGGCCGATGCGGATAGGACCGGATCCAATGACCAGGACCTTGCGGGCCTGGGGATCGTGCCAGGCTTCATTTTCCTCTTCATAGCAGGAATAGAAGTAAGGAGTTTGAGCATCAAATTCGGCAGCGCAGGTGTCCACCTGTTTATACGTGGGTATAACTCCCAACTGACGACGCAGTTCCCTAATCTCATCTTCAGTCTTGCCATAAATGTTGGCAATCTCCAAATCGGAAAAGCCCATCTTCTTGGCTTCTTGAAGGGTCTCCCGGTCAATAGGCTTATTACTCAGGTTTAAGGCAAAATCAATGATATTTTTGATTTTTTTCAGGAAATATTTATCAATACGAGTGATCTCCCAGATTTCGTCTATAGTAAAGTTGCGGGCAAAAGCTTCTGCAATTATAAATATCCGTTCATCATCAGCTTCTTTAAGGCGCTGCCTGAGCTTTTCATCACTTATTTCCTGCAGTTCCGGCAAGCGGAGGCCGATTATGCCGATCTCCAAACAGCGAATGGATTTTAGAAAAGCGGCTTCAAAACTGCGGTCAATGGCCATAACCTCTCCGGTGGCTTTCATCTGGGTGCCCAGACGGCGATCTCCAAAGACGAACTTGTCAAAGGGCCAGCGGGGAACTTTTAAGACTACATAGTCGACCGCCGGTTCAAAGCAAGCACTAGTCTTGCCGGTAACAGCGTTAGGTATCTCATCCAGTGTGTAGCCTATGGCAATTTTGGTTGTTACCCTGGCTATCGGGTAGCCAGTAGCTTTGGAAGCCAGAGCCGAAGAGCGGCTTACCCTGGGATTGACCTCGATTACATAGTATTTCTTGCTGAAGGGATCCAGGGCAAACTGGATATTGCATCCTCCGGCAATTTTAAGAGCCCGAATGATTTTTATGGAAGCAGCCCGCAGCATCTGGTATTCTTCATCCGTCAGGGTCTGGGCCGGGGCTACTACTATGCTGTCGCCGGTGTGAATTCCTACCGGATCGATGTTTTCCATACTGCAGATGGTAATGCAGTTATCGTTGGCATCTCGCATTACCTCAAACTCAATTTCCTTATAGCCGGCTACACTGCGTTCAATCAGTGCCTGTTTTATAGGACTGTTTTTTAATCCTTTGGTAACAATGCGCCGCAGTTCATTTTCATTGGAACAGGTTCCCCCGCCGGTCCCCCCTAGGGTGTAAGCCGGGCGCACTATAACCGGATAACCGATACTATCGGCAAATGCCAGGGCCTCTTCCACACTGTGAACTATTGCGCTTTCGGGTATAGGCTCCCCCAACTCCTGCATGGTTTGTTTGAACAATTCCCGATCCTCAGCGCGGGCAATAGCTTCCAGGGGCATACCCAAAAGAGGTATCCCAGTCTTTTCCAAAACCCCTTCTTTGTGCAGGGCCAGGGCCATGTTGAGCCCTACCTGCCCTCCCAGATTGGCAATAATTCCATCGGGCTTTTCCCGTTCAAGTATTTTCTTCACCGTAGATACGGTTATAGGCTCAAAATAAACATGGTCGGCTATATCTGCGTCGGTCATGATTGTAGCGGGATTGGTATTTAACAGAACTACTTCAATACCTTCTTCTTTCAGTGCCCGGCAGGCCTGGGTGCCTGCATAGTCAAACTCGGCGGCCTGCCCTATAATTATAGGTCCAGAACCTATGACCATTACTTTCTTCAGGCTGGGATTAAGCGGCATTCTTTTTCCTCCTTCATAAGGTGTCTACAGCTGGGCGATAAACTGATCATAAAAAAAGCCTGTTTCGCTGTAACCCGGGTAACTTTCCGGATCAAACTGAACGGAAAACACCGGCAGGGATCGGTGACGAACCGCTTCCACCGAGTTATCATGCAAGCTGCGCATGGTTACCTCTAATCCGGTAGCGGGTAAGGAATCCTCATCAATAGCATAGCTATGATTTTGAGTGGTAATATAGATGCGGTTGTTATCCATGCTGCGGACCGGATGATTGGTTCCGCGGTGCCCGCATTCCAGGCGGTAGGTCTTGCCTCCCAGGGCCAGAGCCAGTATTTGGTGTCCCAGTCCTACACCGAACAAGGGGAATTCCCCCAGCAGTGACTGGCATTCTATAATCACGGCAGGTATTGCCTGGGGATCACCGGGACCGTCGGAAATATATACTCCCTGGGGAGACAAGTTTTTGATTTCCCAGGCTTGAGTGTCGGCAGGAACCGCCACCACTTCACACCCGCGCCGGACAAAGGAGTTAATAACTCCCCGTTTGGTCCCCAGATCCAGCAACACCACTCTTTTTTTGCCTTCCCCGTGACCGAATACCATTGTATTGCGCCGGGTAACATACTGCACCAAATCACCCTGCAGATTTTTGGATGCTCTGGCAGCTTTGGTGATCAGCCATTCTTTATGGTCAAGATTGTCAGTTATTACTCCTCCCATTACTCCCTGGGAACGTATGAGACGAGTTACCGCTCTGGTGTCCACTTCTGTCAAAACCGCAATTTCACTTTTGTTGAGAAAACTGATCAGGTCTGTTTCCATCTCATAGTGGCTGGGAAAATCAGTAGCCTCTCTTAATATCAGTCCCTTGACCATAGCGTCACGGGAGGCAAAACTCTTTTCATTGAAGCCTACATTGCCGATCAAGGGATAAGTCATTACTACAATCTGGCCGTAATAGGAAGGGTCGGTGATTATATCCTGATAACTGACCATAGCTGTGCTGAATACTACCTCGCCATCGGCCAGGCGGCAGTCATTCAGGAGTTTGCCTTCAAATATACGGCCGTTTTCCAACACCAAATATCCTTTCATTTGTCACACCTTCTTTATGCAATAATGCCGTCGCGAGCTACGATTTTGCCTGCAACTATAGTGGCATATGGCCATCCCTTATATTCTAATCCCTTAAAGGGAGTGTTTTTCCCCTGGGAATAAAATTTGGCCGGATCAACTGTACGCACCGCTTCCGGATCGATAATGGTCAAATCAGCTATTGCTCCCACCTCTAGCCGGCCGCGATCCAGGCCCAGTACCCGGGCAGGTCCCAGGCTCATTTTTTCGACCATGGTTTTAAGATCCAATATCCCCTTGTGAACCAGGCTCATTACTACCGGTACGGCTGTTTCCAATCCCGAGATTCCCGATGCTGCCAATTCATACTCGCAGTCCTTGCTTTCAAAGTGGTGGGGAGCATGATCAGTAGCAATGCAATCAATAGTGCCATCCTTCAAAGCTTTCCACAACGTTTCCAGGTGTTCCTGGGAGCGGAGAGGAGGATTGACCTTGGTATCAGTATCATAGGACCCTACGATTTCATCAGTAAGGGTAAGATGATGGGGGGTTACTTCACAGGTCACGTGTACTCCTTCGCTTTTGGCTCTTTTGATCATTTGAATAGAGCCGGCTGTTGACACATGACACAGGTGGAGATGTGCTCCGGTCAATTTGGCCAAAAGCAAATCCCGGGCGACCATAACTTCCTCTGCCTCCGCCGGTATGCCTTTCAAGCCGTAAATAGTGGAGAAGAAACCTTCATGCATCTGGCCGCCTTTGCTTAAGTGAAGATCCTCACAATGGGACATTACTGGTATTTGAAACATCTTGGAATATTCCAGGGCATAGCGCATTATGTCCGCTCTCATAACCGGCCGGCCATCGTCGGAAATAGCTACACATCCTGCTGCTACCATTTCAGCAATTTCCGCCAGTTCGTTGCCTTCCTGCCGGCGGGTGACAGCACCGATGGGCAACACATTCACCACTCCTGCTTTGCGAGAGCGTTCCCGGACAAAACTGGTTACCGCTGCATTGTCAATTACCGGGTCGGTATTGGGCATACAGCATATGGTGGCAAAGCCTCCAGCGGCAGCGGCTCTGGTCCCCGTAGCTATGTCTTCTTTGTATTCAAAGCCCGGTTCCCGCAGGTGGACATGAATATCAATAAAGCCAGGGCATACCAATTTCCCGCTGGCATCCAGCATTTCTCCTTCATCAATGGATATGTTCCGGTCAATGCCCATCACTTTGCCATCTTGAATGAGCACATCCGCCAGCTGGTCCATGCCGCTGGCCGGGTCTATCACTCGTCCTCCCTTAACCAGCAATTTCATCTCTTATGCCTCCCATCATGAGATACAGTATGGCCATTCTTACCGCTACTCCATTGGTAACCTGTTCATTTATCACTGCCTGCACTCCGTCGGCAATCTGACTGGATATTTCTACTCCCCGGTTCATAGGGCCAGGGTGGAGAACCAGCACATCTTTTTTGGCCAGGTGCAGGTGTTCAGGTCTGAGCATGTAGAGATTGGCATATTCATCCAGGGACGGGAAGAAACCTACTTGCTGGCGTTCTCTTTGAATGCGCAGGACATTAATTACATCTACTCCCTGCAGGGCTTCCTCCAAACTGTAATACCATTTCACACCCAAACGGTCCAAACCCGGAGGAAGCAGGGTGGCAGGACCTACTACCCGTACCTCGCAGCCAAATTTCTTTAATCCGTATATGTTGGAACGGGCTACCCGGCTGTGGAGAATATCCCCCACAATGGCTACTTTCAGCCCATCCAGGTGTCCCTTGTGCTCCCGAATGGTGAAAAGATCCAGCAATGCCTGGGTGGGATGCTCGTTGGTGCCGTCACCGGCATTGATTACCGACATTTTGGTGTTGCGGGCTATATAGTGGGGAGTCCCGCTCATGGAATGACGTATTATCATCACATCAAAACCCATTACCTCCAGGGTTTTGATCGTATCCCGCAGGCTCTCTCCCTTCTGCACGCTGCTGGTGGAAACACCCAGGTTGACGGTGTCTGCGCTCAGGTATTTCCCGGCAATTTCAAAGGAAGTGCGGGTGCGGGTACTGTTCTCATAAAAAACGGTTACCAGGGCTTTTCCGCGCAAGGTAGGCACCTTTTTAATATCCCGCTGGATAATATCCTTCATGGGCTGTGCGGTGTTCAGAATTAGTTCAATCTCTTCCCGGCTAAGATCATACAATCCCAGCAAATCCTTGCGTTGCATTGGCTGTTAGCCTCCTTCCATAAAAAAACCTTCCTTGGCACAGCAAGGAAGGCTTAAGCCCTGTTCTTAACGCTTCTCCCTTGCTGGCCTCTCGGGACCAGATTAAAGGGTTAGCTATCAACAATCTCTTGAATTACCACCCCATCCCGTCCGTCTACCTCCCGGACCATTACTGAGATATTTTCCTGGTGTGAGGTGGGTACATTCTTGCCGACAAAGTCAGCCTTGATAGGTAACTCCCTATGGCCCCGATCAATCAGTACCGCCAGCTGAATGCATCGGGGACGCCCCAAGTCTATTAAAGCATCCAAGGCTGCTCTAACCGTCCTGCCGGTATATAACACATCGTCTACCAGGACGATGATCTTGTCATTGATGTCGAAATTAACCAGGGTACGATGCACCTGAGGCTGAGCTGAAAGGGTGGTCAGGTCATCACGATAGAGGGTAATGTCCAGAATTCCTACCGGCAGCTGCACTCCTTCAATATCCTTTATATAAGAAGCAATCCGCTCCGCCAAAGGACCGCCCCGGCGCTGAATTCCTACCAGGGCCACATTCTCAACGCCTTTGTTTCTCTCAATAATTTCATGGGCTATCCGTGTCAAAGCTCTTTTGATGCCCATCTCATCCATCAGTTCGTGTTTGTCGCGCAGCTGCAAAGGAACTCCTCCTTTACTAAAAAACCTGCCTTCCGCAAGGCAGAAGCAGGTTCATTAATATGCATGTTTATGCATACTTATACATAACTTGCTAGCCTCACGGGACCAACTTAAAGCTTCTTTACTGATTCTAATCAACCCTTATTTATCTGTCAATGTATACTTAGTCAATTTTGCCAAAGCTTGCTGAAATTCATCCGGCAGAGGACTGCTGAATTCCATGTATTCCCCGGTACGGGGATGATTAAAGCCCAGCACGCAAGCATGCAAAGCCTGGGAAACCAGGCCTAAGTTGTTTTTGGCCGGGCCGTATACCGTATCGCCCACCACCGGATGTTTTATATAAGAAAAATGAACCCGAATTTGATGGGTTCGTCCCGTCAACAGGGATACCTGCACCAGGGTATAGTTCTGATAACGTTCCAGAACCCGATACCGGCTGATAGCTGGTTTTCCATCAGCAATTACCGCCATTTTCTTCCGGTCAACCCGGCTTCTGCCGATAGGAGCCTCTATAGTTCCCAGGTTTTCTTTGATAACCCCGTGGACCAGTGCCTGATATTCCCTTTTGATAGTATGTTCTTTTATCTGTTCCGCTAAAACACGATGAGCCTGATCATGCTTAGCTACCACCATGACACCGGAAGTATCCTTGTCCAGCCGGTGTACAATTCCCGGTCGCAGCTCTCCGTTAATACCGGACAAATCTTTAACGTGATACAACAAAGCATTAACCATAGTATTTTCCCAATTGCCATGGGCGGGATGGACCACCATGCCTTTGGGTTTGTTCACTACGGCAATGTCCTGATCCTGATAAATTATCTCCAGAGGAAGGTTCTGGGGTTTTATGGCTACTTGCCTGGCTTCAGGCACATGGATAAGTACCTGATCCCCTTCCTTTACTCGGTAACTGGGCTTGCGTACCTGCCCGTCCACCAGAACCTGGCCGCTTACTATCAGATCTTTTATGGCGGTTCGGGAAAGATCAGCCATTACTTCGGCCAGGTAAGTATCCAGTCTTTCCCCTTCCATGTCCTCCTCAATCAGATACAAATGAGAACTGGTCACTTCCTAACCTTCCTTCACAAAGAATAGTATGTGGATTACCAGCAGAATTCCGCCTACTACCACCGCGGCATCGGCCAGGTTGAATACCGGCCACCAGCGCAGATCCAAAAAATCTATTACATATTGAAGCCTCCAGCGATCAATAAAATTACCGGCTGCTCCTGCTACCAGCAATCCTGTCCAAATCTGCACCGGTTTTTCCACTGTATAGCGATGATTATATATTATCAAGCCCAGGATTACCAAAGCTGCTGCGGCCAGGAAAAACCAGGCTTGGCCCGGCAATATTCCAAAGGCTGCTCCCCGATTCTGCACATAGGTAAGGTAAAGCCAGTTTCCCAGCAGGGGATGGCTTTCACCCACTTGATAGTTACTGGCTATCCACCATTTAGTAATCTGGTCAAGGAACATAACGGACAATACAGTTATCCAAAATCTCAATTTAATCCTCCTACTCGGCTGCAATCAATCAAGTTTAATTGTATGTCAATCGTTCCGGGTGCTCAAGTTAACATTAATTCTGTTATACTAGGAACAGTCGCGGTTAAAATATCAAAACTACAGATTAGGGATTTAGCAGTGATGTTGATTCGTCGTGATCCTTTGCTGAAAAAGCAGATATTAACTATCGCCGGTCCAGCCATGGGCGAGATGATTATGTATATGATCATCGGTGTGGTGGATATTGCTGTGGTAGGCCGCTTGGGAGCTGCTCCTCTGGCCGCCGTCAGCCTGGGTGCGGAAGTATTTTATGCCCTGGTCTTATTTCTTGAGTCTCTGGCTATAGGCTCCAACATATTGGTAGCTCAGGCCAAGGGGGCCAACGATCCTGATAAGATCAGAATCTATACTGCTCACACTCTTATTATTGCGTTATTGCTCGGTATTATTGCTCAACTGGTTGGACTCTTTTATGGACCAGCTTTTCTCGGTCTGTTTTCCGTTGAACCGGATGTTTATGCTCAAGCCTTGGATTATTTGCGTATTACCTTTGCCATTGCTCCTTTCGCCTTAATGCTCTATATGACCAATGCTGTTTTTCGCGGTCTAGGGCGTACCGATCTCCCTATGATTATTGCCACTATTGTCAACATCGTTAATGTGGTGGGTGACATAGTACTGGTTTATGGACTGGCTGGCTTTCCTAAAATGGGGGTAGCCGGTGCCGCCGCTGCCACGGCTGTTGCTCATGTTTTAGGCTGGGTTCTGGCCTTGATGGTTTTATTCTCTCTAGACCAGGTACGTCCCCAGATCCGTGACTTTTTATCCCCTAAATGGCAAAGCTTCCGGGATATTTTTTCCCTGGGCATACCTAATGTGGTGGAACAGTTCTTTAATATAACCAGCCATTTAATTTCCATATTCCTGCTAGTCTACCTGGGAACCCTTCAATTTGCCACTCACCAGTTAGCCGTTAATGTGGAGTCAATTTCCTACATGCCCGGTTTGGGCATTACCATCGCCGCAACCACTCTGGTAGGTCAAGCTGTCGGTGCTCGTGATCCTCGCAGCGCCAGGCGGTTCGCCCAGGGTTGCATAGAACTAGGCCTTATTACCATGGGCTTCTTTGCTCTTATCTTCGCCCTGGTTCCCTCCTGGGTGGCCAGTTTATTTACCAACGACCCTGAGATTATCACCCTGGCGGAGATAGTTATCCGGATCGCAGCTTTGGAACAGCTTACTATCGCTTTCTCCTTTGTATTAAGTGGTGTGCTGAAGGGTTCAGGAAATACCCGCACTCCCATGTTCATTAGTACAGGATTTACCTGGCTTTTCCGCATTCCCATGCTGTATGTTCTGGTCCGTATTTGGTCAGTTCCTTTGCAGTACATCTGGTTCTTGTTTGTAATCGATTGGCTGCTCCGTTCCCTGGTATACCTGGTTCTGTACAGGCGCCAGCACTGGCTGCGTCCTGCTTATGAGGACACCAGCACGGATCAGGAATAACCAGAAGGTGAAACAACTCCCGTTATTAACTGCCCAGGATCCGTCTTTTTATCTGCTGGTGGGCAAAATCTTCCAGTCGGTCGTTTAATGTACCTGTAATCTCTATCCCCTTGCGGGCAGCCATCATATGGATAAAATAATCAGCCACAGCCGGATTCTTGGGCAACAGCGGACCATGCAGGTAAGTTCCGATCAGGTTTTTGTAACGGACTCCCTCCTGACCGTCTTCACCATTGTTGCCAAAACCAGCCAGAACCATGCCAAAAGGCTCCAGAGATTTGTCCTCCAGGTAAGTTCTCCCGCCATGGTTTTCAAAACCCACGACGGTAATTATCTGCTGGTTAATCCGGCAGGCCAGGACAATGTTGCCGATTAAGCGCTCCTTCTCACTCCGGGTACAGAGATTAAAAAACCCCAATCCCTTAAGCTGTTTGCCGTCCGCGGATTCATAATGAGTACCCAGCAGTTGGTAAGCTCCGCATATAAACAAAGCCGGAAGTCCGGCATCCAATTGTTTCCATAATTGATCGGCTCTGCGCAGCAGATCCCGGTAAACCAGTCCCTGTTCCCGGTCTGAGCCTCCTCCCATAAAGATCATGTCAAAAGTACTGTAATCTACTTCGCTGCTCAAGTTAACGGGCTGTACCAGGCAGTCATGCCCGTACCATTGCAGCCTTTTCTGTAAGCAGATCAGGTTGCCCCGGTCACCATACAGGTTCATCAAATCAGGATAAAGGTGAGCAATGCAAAAGGTGGCCATTTTATTCACCTCCTGCTGCCGGTTGGGCAAGGTTGTATTTAGGCCGGGGACGAGTTGTTTTCCTGGCTAGCCGGGACAGGATTTTGCGGCTGGCAAACAAGGTGGTATAAGTACACAGAAAATAATATACTTCTGCCTCCATATCCAGACAGGCTTTGATTCCTGCTTCCAAATCAGACTCCACCGTTATTATTCCCTCATTAAAGCCAGCGTACTTGAAGCGCAAAGCTGCATCTCCGCTGCGCAAGCCGGAACAGGTAATGCCTTTTATGGCCGCGGACGGGTGGGCAATATTTTCTATCTGAGCATCCCATATCCAGGAAACATCTCTCCCGTCGGCGGCATTGTCATTTAAGGCAAAAAACAGGCTCTTACTGGCGGGGTCAGTATTCAGGGCGGCCAGGGTTTGGTTTAGGCCGGTAGGATTCTTGACCAGGATTTGTATAGCTTTCTTGTCTCCGATTAGAAACTGTTCCATACGACCCGCCCGGGGCTGGTAACTGGCAATGGCCCGCTGGACAATCTCATCTTGAATGCCCACCAGTTTGGCTACTGCTACCGCTGCCAGAATGTTATAGGCATTGTAAAAGCCTAAATAAGGGCTGTGTATTTCAATATTGTTTACGAAAAAGTGAATCTGCGGAGTCATGCGCAGATCGTGCCCGGTAAAATTGCGCCGGGGGTTGCGGCTTCCGCATCTGGGACAATTAAATTTGCCCAGCTGAGCGTAATGAAAGCGCTCATACTGGAGTTCCTCCCCGCAGAAGGCACAAAACCGTCCTTCCCGGCTTTCTTCACCCTGAAATAGATCATAATCGGTATCATCAAAACCATAATACCAGCAGTGCAGTCCAGTATCATTCTGGAAATGAACCACCAGGGGATCATCTGCATTTAATACCAATTCAATATCAGTGTTCCGAACGGCATCTTTTATAAGGGAGATGATCCGGTCCAATTCACCGTATCGGTCCAACTGGTCCCGGAAAAAGTTGGTTATCAATACGACCCGGGGAGTGAGCTCTTTTAACAATAAAGGAACATTGGCTTCGTCGGTTTCCAGCAAAGCATATTCATAAGGTCGATTACCCAGCAGGTTGGATTCTTTTATAAAAGCGGTGGTAATGCCGGTAACCATATTGGCGCCGGCCCGGTTATGAACAAAGGAATAACCTTTTTCCTCCAGTATGCGGGCAATCATATTGGTGGTAGTGGTTTTCCCGTTGGTGCCAGTAATAATGAAAATCTCTTCCTGTACATTGGCTCCCAGTTTTTTTAAGATATCCGGATCAATTTTCCGGGCTACCCGCCCGGGAAAGTCGGTCCCATGATAGCCGAAAAGCCTGCTCAGACAAATAAGCAGTTTGGCGGCAGCAATGGCCATAACTCTACGAATTACCTGCATAGTTGTTCTCCTGTTGTTTTGATCATACTAAATCTAGCATAACCAGCTGGCAAAATAAACTAGAGCTTAAAAAAAGGGCCTGGCAGCGACAGGCCCTTGAACACCCGCTGGTTATGAACCGAACCAGGCCCCGAAATCCAATAGCCTGGGTTTACGCGGTACATTCTTTTCCAAAAGTGACTGATATACTTCCTCCAATTTCCGGGCGGCATTCTCTGCTGACAGGTTATAAGCTTTTTGCAGGGCTTGCTCTTTAAACCGGTTATAGAGCTCTTCATCGGCCAGCAGAGTACATATTGCGTTACTAAACTCTTGCAAATCACATTCGGTCAACAGGCCATTAACCATATGATCTACCATGTCCTGTACCCCATAAGCCTTTATAGCTACCACCGGAAGGCCGGTAGCCATTGCTTCAATCAAAACCAGGCCCTGAGTCTCAGTCATGGAAGAAAATACAAACAGATCTGCGGAATGATAAACATGGGCCAAAGTCTCAAAAGGAAGAGCACCGGTAAAAACAACATCCTGTTCCAAATTCATTCCCAACCGGGTGGTAAGATGTTTTAACTCCCCTTCCATGGGACCCTGGGCGGTTAACACCAGGGTGGTGTGAGGATACCGGTCTTTCACCAGCCGGAAGGCTTCGATCAAAAATTCCAGGTTTTTCTCCTTGGTAAGCCGGCCTACAAAAAGCAAGACCTTATTTTCTTCGGGAATCGGGTAATTCTCTTTCAGCCACCCGGAATTGCCCTTTTGCAGCTTGTGCAGCGGTACCCCGGTGGGAAGAACGGTTATAGGTGTACGGATCTTGTATTTTTTAAGAATCTGCTCCACCTCGGTGGTGGGTACGATAATATGATCGCAATGGTTACAAAAATCATTGCTGTATCTTATAACAACTTCTTTGGCCAGTTCCTGAGCCACAGGAACATAATGCACATACTGGTCATACAAGGTGTGGTAAGTAAATACAATAGGAATTCCGTACTTGCAGGAATAGCGCAAACCTACTCTGCCCATAGTAAAGGGAGAATGCACATGAATAATATCCAGATTAAGTCTTTTCACCAGCATGTTCAGTCCCGGCAATACCGGAATGGCCAGAGCAAAGTCGGGATTGGTAGGTGACGGCAGAGAGTAGAAACGGAATACATTTTCTTCTGGCTCACATTCCTGGGGGTAACTGGGGGCAAAAATGTAAACCTGGTGCCCGTGACGTTCTAGTTCTTCCTTGAAAGTAGTAATGGAGGTCACAACGCCGCTGGTATAAGGCTTGTAACTGTCTGTGAAAATACCAATACGCATAGCGAGTCCTCCTAGGTCAATACTTGCGGTCTTTCTTTTCTATTTTTACTATAGCAATTCAGTAATGAAAACTGCAATTATGCCTAAACGGCAAAAATGCCTCAATGATCATAGAAATCATGGCCGGATATTTGAAAAGTCTCACCTAGGTCAGCCATTGCTCCAGCTGTAATAACATCCTGCTCAGCCGGTCGAATGAATTCATCCTGAGTCTGCCGTGCACAACCAGCACATAATGTGGTATGGCTTAATCGCTGGAGTCGGGCAGGTTCGATGGGATTTCCGCACATTTCACACAGCCCATACTTGCCGGCCTCCAGCCTTTCCAGGGCATTATTAACCTTTTCCAGTTCCAGTTCATAGAGCTCCAATATGCCGAAATCCTTTTCTCTTTCAAATACCTCGCTGCCAATATCTGCCGGATGTTCATCGTACAAAGACAATTCATCGGTAAATTCTGCCAGCGGGATCATCATCTGTTGCTGTTTGGCTTTTATAATATTCTCCAGTTCCTGTTTCTTCTGCAGCAACCTGGTTTTCGTATCCATGCAGACACCCCTTCCCACGCTGTAACTATCTTTACCCTAGTATTCAACTTTAGGTGGGAAAACATACCTTAATTGTTTAAGGCATGAATGGGAGCGGGGATACGTCCTTTGCGAGCTATAAACTTGGCCGGGGAAAAAGTATTGACCTTCATTACTGGAGCTCTGCCCAGCAATCCGCCGAATTCCACCCAGTCTCCTTCGGATTTGCCAGGTGCAGGAATTATTCTGACCGCAGTGGTCTTGCGGTTAATCATGCCAATAGCAGCTTCATCAGCAATAATGGCGGATATTATATCGGCACTGGTATCACCGGGAATAGCTATCATATCCAGACCCACCGAACAAACGCAGGTCATGGCCTCCAGTTTTTCTATAGTCAAGGCTCCGGCTTCTACGGCATCAATCATGCCTGCGTCCTCGCTTACAGGAATGAATGCTCCCGATAATCCGCCTACATAGGAAGAGGCCATAGCGCCTCCCTTTTTGACGGCATCATTAAGCAGAGCCAGTGCTGCCGTACTGCCATGAGCACCTACTCGTTCCAGACCCATAGCTTCCAGAATATCTGCCACGCTGTCCCCTATTGCCGGGGTTGGTGCCAAGGACAAATCAACGATGCCGAAAGGCACCTGCAAACGCTGGGAAGCAACGCGGCCCACCAATTCACCGGTGCGGGTTACTTTAAAAGCAGTCTTCTTTATGACATTGGCCAATTCCCCTAAATCCAGATCAGGATGCCGGCGCACCGCGTTAAGAACTACCCCGGGTCCGCTGACCCCAATGTTTAAGGTGCATTCAGGTTCGCCGGGGCCATGAAAAGCTCCTGCCATAAAAGGATTATCCTCAGCCGCATTGCAGAATACCACCAATTTGGCACATCCCAGTCCGTCCCGGTCAGCAGTAAGCTCGGCAGTTTTCTTGATGATCTGCCCCATGTAGTAAACGGCATCCATGTTAATGCCTGCTTTAGTGGTAGCTACATTGACCGCTGAACATACCCTTTCGGTTTCTGCCAAGGTCTGGGGAATAGCATGGAGCAAGGCCAGGTCTCCCTTGGTAAAACCTTTGTGTACCAGTGCGGAAAATCCGCCGATAAAATTAACTCCCACTTCGGCAGCGGCCCGGTCCAGGTACCGGCCTATTACCAGCATATCCTCTTGATCAAGGCCATCGGCAACCATGGCTACCGGGGTCACTGATATGCGCTTGTTTATAATAGGAATACCGTACTCTTTGGCGATTTCATCACCCACCGGTACTAAATTGCTGGCATAGCGCAATACTTTATCGTATATTTTTCGCCCGGTGCCCTGGCCGTCTTCGGACCGGCAATCCTGGATATTAATTCCCATGGTAATGGTACGGATATCCAGATTTTCCATCTGCACCATACGTACGGTTTCCAATATTTCATCCTTGTTGATATGGAATGGCATGGAATCCCTCCGCCGTTATATGCGATGCATAAAGTTGAAAATGTCTTCATGCTGAACTGTTACCTGCAAACCCAGCTCTTTGCCTTTCTCAGTGAGCATATCTCTAAGGGTGCCAAGTTCCACTCTGCTGTGGCTGGTGTCAACCACCATAACCATTGTGAAGAATTCCTGCAAGATTGTCTGGCTGATGTCCAGTATATTTACGTTGGCCTCAGCCAGAATATTGGCTATGGCGGCAATAATGCCAACCCGATCCAACCCCAGCACGGTAATGATTACTCTCTTGCCCTCTTCCACCAGTTTGCCTCCTAGCCTTCCAAAGATTCCACCACATCAGCACACCGGCTGCATAATGCCGGTTTTCCTTCCTCGGTGGGGACACTGGTATCGATAATCCAACAGCGTTCACATTTGCCCCCTTGAGCGGGCTCCACTGCTGCCCAGACCCCTTCCACGTTCTCCAAACTGACTGCCTGACCCTCCGGGGGCTGGCTGTTCACCAAATGCAGGTGAGAAACAATAAACAGCTTATCCAAGCCTGCCGTCTCTTGCAGTAGTTTATACCATTCATCATCAGCATAAACGGTTACGGCAGCACCCAGGGAGTGGCCGATTATCTTGCGGGTCCGGGCTTCCTCCAGAGCTTTGGTTACCACTTCCCGGACTTTGAGCACTTTATCCATTCTCTGTTCCAGAGCTTCATCCAGGTAAGCATCGTTTTCCTTAGGCCAGCTTAAAAGCTGCACACTCTCCGGTTGATCCGGCTTGCGCAGGAAACTCCATATCTCTTCCGTGGTAAAAGCCAGGATAGGAGTCAGCATTACTACCAGATAATTGATCAACTGGTACAGCACGGTCTGGGCTGCCCTTCTCTGGGGATCATCAGGCCGGCTGCAGTACAGGGTATCTTTCAGTACATCAAAATAGATGTTGCTCAGATCCACAGTGCAGAAATTGTGTATCGAATGGAAAACAATATGGAATTCATAATCCTGGTATGCTTTAGTTACCCGGCGCAGCAGTTTTTCCAGCTTCAGCAAAGCCCAGCGGTCCAACTCACTCAGTTTTTCATAGGGTACCTGATCCTTTTCATAATCAAAGTCATAGAGATTACCCAGAATAAAGCGGCAGGTATTGCGAATCTTTCTATAAGCTTCAGCACTCTGGCGGATAATGTTTTCCGAGACAGCCACATCAGACCGGTAGTCAGCCGAGGCTACCCATAACCTCAATATATCGGCTCCCAATTCTTCTATCATTTTCAATGGATCTACTACATTGCCCAAAGACTTGGACATTTTGCGTCCCTGTTCATCAACGACAAAGCCATGAGTAAGCACTATGCGATAGGGAGCTTTTCCTCTAACAGCTACCGCAGTGGACAAGGAGGAATTAAACCATCCCCGGTGCTGGTCACTGCCCTCCAGGTACATATCCGCCGGCCACCTCAAGTCCGGATAGGTTTCCAGCACCCCCATATGACTGGAGCCGGAATCAAACCATACATCCATGATATCGGTTTCTTTGCTGAATTTATCTCCATGGCAGTGGGGGCAGGTAAATCCAGCTGGCAGCAAATCTTTGGCCTCTTTCATAAACCAGATATCCGATCCGTGCTCAGCAAACAGCTCACTGACATGGGTGATGGTCTCATCATTAATCACCGGCTCGCCGCAGCTGTCGCAGTAGAAGATGGGGATGGGAACTCCCCAGGTACGCTGGCGGGATATACACCAGTCACCCCGGTCGCGAACCATGTTGTAAATTCTGTCCCTTCCCCAGGAAGGAATCCACTGTACTTCGTCGATAGCCTGCAGGGCAGCTTGCCGGAAACCATCTATCGATGCAAACCACTGTTCAGTAGCCCGGTATATAATGGGATGCTTGCAGCGCCAGCAGAAGGGATATTGATGTTGAATATTGCTGGCATCAAGCAGGGCATTCTTTTCCTTCAGCAAATCTATTACCTGCTGATTGGCATCGTGGACATATAAGCCTGTAAAGGGCTGGGCTTCCTCGGTAAAACAGCCGCGATTGTCCACCGGGGACAGTACTGGCAGTCCATATTCACGTCCCACATAAAAGTCATCTTCACCATGTCCGGGGGCCGTGTGTACGCATCCGGTACCAGCATCCAGGGTAACATGCTTGCCCAATACAACCAGGGAGTCCCGGTCAACAAAGGGGTGGCGGCACACTGCCCGTTCCAGTTGCTGACCTTTGCATTCACTTAAAATCTGGTAATCCGACCATCCCAGTTTGTTTGCTACTTCTTCCAGCAAGCCTTTAGCCAGTACATATTTCTCATTGTTGGCTGCTACCACTACGTACTCAAAATCCGGATGAACGGCAATACCTGTATTGGCGGGCAGGGTCCAGGGAGTGGTAGTCCAGATTACCACAAAACTATTCTGGGGTAAAACTCCCTTGCCGTCTTTTACCGGAAATTTAACGTAAATAGAAGGTGAAGTTTTTTCTCCGTATTCTACTTCAGCTTCTGCCAAAGCAGTTTCACAGTCGCCGCACCAGTAAACGGGTTTCAGCCCTTTATAGATATAGCCTTTCTTGGCCATTTCTCCGAATACTTTAATTTGAATGGCTTCAAATTCGGGCTTCAAGGTTAAGTAGGGATTGTCCCAATCCCCCCGGACACCCAAGCGCTTAAACTGCTCCCGCTGCAGGTCGACATATTTTAAGGCATAGTCCCGGCAGTGCCGGCGAAACTCTATAACATCCGTGCGGTGCCGGTCTATTCCCAGATTTTTAATAGCCTGTTGCTCAATGGGCAGACCATGGGTATCCCATCCAGGCACATAGGGACTGTCATACCCGTACATCGACCAGAATTTTACGATCATATCTTTCAATACTTTATTCAAGGTATGGCCCAGGTGAATATCACCGTTGGCATAGGGAGGGCCATCATGCAGAATAAACTTTGGCTTACCGGCATTGGCTTTCTGAACCTGGTGATAAATATCAATACTTTCCCAGAATTTTAATATTTCCGGTTCCCGGGAAGGAAGATTAGCCCGCATAGGGAAATCAGTGCGGGGCAGATTCAGAGTTGCATCGTATTTACCTTTAGCCATCTTGATCCAACCACCTTAACATTTTTTAAGTCTTATTACCCTTTCTGGTAAATATAAAAAAACCTTTCCTCCACCAAGGGACGAAAGGACTGCTTCCGCGGTACCACCCTAATAGCATTTTCATGCCGCTCTTACTCTTAACGCGAGTAACGTTCTGGTCTACTAATGGAACGCTTTCGACCAGAAGGTTCCCAGGTGATTTTCAGCCCGGTTCCTGTGCCCGGTTTCCACCTACCCGAACTCTCTGTTACAGTATAACCAGGCTTACTCTCCTGATCATCACCAAATATTAGTTGTTTTATAAAAAATCGCTACTAAATTGTAGCATATCGCTTTCGGCTATACAACTGCACCCCTTTATTTCCTGGGGTCATTATGGTGAAAAACCCTTGCTCCCTCAAAAGACTCCTAAAGTATGATGTCTGTATAAATCACTCTCCAAGAGTGTTATTGCAATCCTTTGAAGGTCGCAGCAATCCCTATGCTGGTCTGGGCTTACTACGTTTTGGCCGGAGTACTAGCCGGGGGCAGTTGTTTAAAATACTGGCAGTGTTTTTTCAGCACACAGCGTTGGCATTCTGGCTTACGCGCTTTGCAGACCTGGCGGCCGTGCCAGATCAGTAAATGATGAGTTTGATTCCAATCCTCCGGCTTGATGATCTCCTTCAGTTGCTTCTCGGTGGAATCTCGGTTGCGGGCGTTTACCAGTCCCAGGCGATTGGCTACCCGGTGCACATGGGTATCCACCCCCAGTCCCGGTCCGCCAAACCCAACCGCTATTACTACATTGGCTGTTTTGCGCCCTACTCCCGGAAGCTCCATAAGTTGTTTAAAGGTTTCCGGAACCCGGCCCTCGTACTTGTCAACCAGTATTTGCGCCATATTTTTCAGGTGACGGGCCTTACTATGGTAAAGGCCCACGCTTTTTATCATTTCTTCCAGTTGGTCAATATCAGCTTCTGCCATAGCATAGGCATCCGGATACCGGGCAAACAATGGTGGGGTTACCCGATTAACCTGCTGATCAGTAGATTGGGCGGATAATATTACTGCCACCAGCAATTGGAACATATTGCGGTATTTAAGCTGGGTTCCGGCTTGGGGATATTCTTGCCTTAACAGTTTAAGGATTGCTTCCGCCTGTCTGGACATCCAGGTCCCTGTTCCTTTCTTGAGTAAATACAATCAGGGGATTGGTCACCCAATTCCCGCAGACTGTCAAAGAAGTCTTTTAGCGGTTAGACATTCGAGATTACCACGCCCCTCCGGGGCTCGCAATTATAACCTGAATAACAGGCCACGATAAACGAGAACTTAAGTCTGTCATCGCGAGGAGCGTAGCGACGTGGCGATCTGTTAACTCACACCGTTAGTTGCCATAGAGATTGCCACGCGCTACGCGCTCGCAATGACACAATTGGGAGCTATTTTCACAGCAATGACACATAAGATAGCCTTTTGGTATGTCATCGCGAGGAGCGTAGCGACGTGGCGATCTTTTTTAGCTAATTTTTTGACACTCTCAGGGGATTGGTCACCCAATCCCCCGTTTTGTCAATTAAAATGATAACACTTTGCTTAAAAATGACTGGGTGCGTGGGTTTTGCGGGTTATCAAAAATTTGGGAAGGAGTACCTTCTTCTACAATCATGCCTTCATCCATAAACACTACTCGATCCCCTACTTCCCGGGCAAATCCCATCTCATGAGTTACTACTACCATAGTCATACCTTCGGTAGCAAGATCTTTCATAACTGTCAGCACTTCGCCTACCATTTCCGGATCCAAAGCTGAGGTAGGTTCATCAAAGAGCATTACTTTGGGCTGCATGGCCAGAGCCCGGGCTATGGCTACCCGCTGTTTCTGCCCGCCGGAAAGCTTGTTTGGATATACATGGGCTTTATCAACCAAGCCGACCTTTCTTAATAATTCCATGGCCTGCTCAACAGCCTGTTCTTTGTCTACTCCTTTAATCTTAACAGGAGCCATGGTTATATTCTCCAAAGTAGTCTTATGGGGGAACAGGTTAAACAGCTGAAAAACCATGCCTACCTGCTGGCGAATGGCATTTATGTCTACTTTGGGATTAGTCACTTCTTCGCCGTCAATATATATATGGCCCCGGTCAACTTTCTCCAACTGGTTAATGCAACGCAGCAGAGTACTTTTCCCGGATCCGCTGGGACCTATAACACAGACCACTTCCCGGGGAGCTACAGAAAAATTAATGCCTTTCAGTACTTCCAACTTGCCAAAGGATTTGTAGACATCCACTATTTTTATCATTCGGTCGCCAGCCTCCTTTCCGCATAATCGCCCAGCATGGATATCGTCTTGGTCATTACCAGATATATAATGGATATGGTGCCGAAGACCCAGGTGGCCTGATAGGTGTTGGCAAAGACCAGGTCACCCCGGTGCATTAACTCGGCCACGGTAATGGCCGAAACCAGAGAGCTGTCCTTCAAAAGGGTTATGAATTCATTGATCAGCGGAGGTATGACTACCTTGAATGCCTGGGGCAGGATTACCAAAACCATGGCCTGGCGTTCGTTCATTCCCAGGGAGCGGGCGGCTTCCATCTGTCCCTTATCTATGGCTTGAATACCTGCTCTCAGGATTTCCGCAATATAAGCACCGCTGTTTACTCCCAGAGCTATTATGGCTGAGGAGAGGGGGTCATTATCATAAATCAAGGGCAGTATTCCAAAGTAGAGGAGGAATATCTGCACAAACAAGGGTGTGCCTCTGAAGAAATCAACATAAGCGGTAGAGAGCCCAAATAGTATTTTATTTTTCGACATCCTGCCAAATGCGGCAAACAAGCCCAGCACCATTCCCATGGCTACGGAGGTGGCAGTGATAAAGAGGGTATATCCTGCACCCCCGAGGAAATAGCCAAAATTGTTGGCAGTTACCCGATAACCAGCCGATGAAGTAATTGCGTCCAGTATTCCCACTATAAATGTTAAGTTTTCTGATAATGGCATAAGGTGTTTCCTCCTACCCGAACATAGTGAAAGCGCGATAGTTCTCGCGCTTTCAGCCTTATTAATTTAACCTATAATTTCCCTATTAAAACCACTTAGAATAGATTTCATCATAAGTGCCGTCTTCTTTTATCTTGGCTAGACCTTCATTCAAGTCGTTAAGCAGTTGGGTGTTGTCCTTTTTAACAGCAATGCCGTACTGGTCATCGGCGGAGAATATATCGCCTACCATTTTCACGTTGGTATCGCTATTTACCTTTAGATAATAGGCGGTTACAGGATGGTCATTGACTACAGCGTCCACCCCGCCTCTTTCCAATTCCATAAAGGCTGCTCCGATATCATCAAAGATACGTACTTCTGTGCTGGCATCAGCTTTTTTCACTTCGTCGCAGTAAGCTGCTCCAATAGTCCCGTTCTGAGCAGCCAGTTTTTTGCCTTTAAGATCTTCGGTGCTCTTAATATCCTGGTTGTCCTTGTGTACCGCGATAATTAAGCCGGCATCAAAATAGGTTTCGGTGAAATTAACAGATTCCAAACGCTCAGGAGTAATGGACATACCAGCAATGGCTGCATCGATCTTACCGCTTTGAATAGAAGGAATAAGAGCTTTGAAATCCATATGTTTAATCTCGACTTCATAGCCCATTGCTTCACCTATGGCCCGGATCAGGTCCATATCAAACCCAACCAGCTCTTGGCCTTCCTGCATTTCAAAAGGCGGGAATGTAGCATTGGTTCCCACTACCAGTTTCTTGGTTTCCGGCGCTGCTGCTTGATCCTGCTGATCATTATCCTGAGACTGCCCGCTGCACCCTACAAGAGCAAAGGCCATAGCCAAAACTAACAGGCTGGCCAATATCAACTTCACAAAATTCCTCATTACCCCGCACTCTCCTTCATTCAATTTCTATTTATTAAATAGTTCCAATCTGAAATAATTATACAAGTTACTGTATGAAACCACAATCTTTAAATGATTTATTACCGCTTCTTGTCCGGGTATGTGGTATGATATTCCTTGGATGTCTGCAAACCATGTATTATCTATGCATAAGGAAAGAACAACATGATGCCTGATCTGCTTAGCAAACGAACTGGTGCCGAACTTAGCATGCTGGCCGTGGCATTCATTTGGGGTGCCACCTTTGTGGTAGTCAAAAATGGTCTTAATGATATAGAGCCCTTTTTATTTTTGGGATTGCGTTTTATCATCGCCTTTCTGGTGCTGGCTGCAGCGGCCGGCAGGAAAATTCTCCATGCTCCCCGGTCTACCTGGTTAGCCGGCTCCTTGTTGGGGATTTTTTTATTCATTGGCTATACCTTTCAGACCATCGGGCTGCAGTATACCACCTCCTCCAATGCTGGTTTCGTTACCGGTGTCAGTGTGGTACTGGTCCCTATTTTAGATGCCCTTTTCAAGAGGACTTTTCCTTCACTCAGTACCCTGGCAACTGTGATATTGGCTGCTGTTGGCCTGTATTTGATGTCTGTTCCCGCCGGTGGCTTTCATCCTAGCTACGGTGATCTGCTGGTCCTAGTTTGCGCTTTCGGATTTGCCTTCCATATAGTTTTTGTGGCCCGCTATTCTCACCAGCACGATCCTGTGGTTATCACCTCGGTACAGATCCTTTTTGTGGGCATAGTATGTATGGTTTTGGGGCTTACCACTGAAACCTGGCCGGAAAAATTCACCCATAACGCAATAACAGCTATTTTGACTACTTCTGTTCTGGCTACCTCCCTGGCTTTTCTCTTGCAAAATGCCCTGCAGAAGTACAGTACCCCCACCCGCTTTGCAGTAGTCCTGACCATGGAACCGGTTTTTGCAGCCCTGGCTGGCTATCTTTGGGCTAACGAAATCCTCAGTTCCCGGGCTTTAGTTGGAGCAGTTCTGATACTATGCTCCATGCTGATGGCCGTGTTTATCCAGTCCGAACCGGCTGCTGCAACCTCTCAGAAGCACTCGCTGTAAACCCTTGCCAGATCCACTGTTTTTCTGTAACTATAAAAACATATAGAAGAGATTATGGGGGGATTGTATGCAGGGGGAATTATCGCGCAAACAGATTCTCCTTAAGCAGGGTGACATTTTTGTTCTCAAAACCACCATGCCATTCCCGCTGCGGGAAAGCAATGCCTATATTGCAGAATCAGATGAAGGCTGGGTAGTAATTGACACCGGGGTAAACATCCCGGAAAACCAATATCGCTGGACTCAGGCCTTAAAAGAAATCGGTATTTACTTTGGCCATATCAGCAAAATCTACATTACCCACTACCACCACGACCATATGGGACTGGCCGGTTGGCTGCAGCAAAAAAGCCAGGCTCCTGTTTATCTGTCGGAAGCGGATGTGGAAACTTTTCATACGTATATAAGCAGCAACTATTATTATGAGGCTATAAAAGACTGGTGCCTGCAGGCAGGATGGAACCAGGAACTGATCAAAGCTCTTGATGATGATGTAAAAAGTATTGATATTCTCATGCAGCCTTATCCTCAACTTACTCCTTTACCTGAAGGCAGGGAGATAAATTTAGCCGGCTGCCGTTACCGGACTTATTTATTGCCGGGGCACTCAGATGGGCATGTTGTCTTTGCAGGTATCGATAACGGCTGGCTGATAGGAGGAGACAACATCATTAAGCATACTATTCTCCATTTGACCGACTGGCCTCATACCCGTCTGATTAATCCCCTGGAAGAACACATGCAAGCCCTGCAAAAACTGCTGACCATGAAAATCAATTCCGTTCTGCCGGGACACGGGATAATCTTTTCCGATATTGGAGAAAAAATCGCCTTGATCGAACAGCATCATGAAAAAAGAAAAGACCAGGTACTCCTGGGCTTGAAAGAACCTACGCCAGCCTGGAATCTGGCGGTCCAGTTATTCCGTGACAATCCCTACATCCATATCAAGCGGCTGATTCTGGCTGAAACATTGGCTTATCTCAATGCTCTCGCCAGTCAGCAGCAGGTAGAGATAGAAAAACGAAAGGGAGTCAACTATTATAAACGAATCTCATAAAGATTCCAGGCGCCTGCGCAGCCGTTCTTCACTGACTCCCCGGATTTCAATCAATTTACGCTTGCTGCTTTCACCCCTCAGGATTACAACATCCTGGCGAGGCACCTGCAGCCAACCCGCTAGGAACTTTATCAGAGCCTGATTAGCTTCCCCATCAACTGGAGGAGCAGTAATCTTAAGCTTGAGACAGCCTTCCACCTCTCCGCAAACCTGGTTTTTGGCAGACCGGGGCTGAACTATTATCTCCAAGCGCACACCGCCTGGAACCGGTTTCAGATTAACCATGCTGATCCTGGCCAACCGTAACTGTTTCCAGTTTCTCCATTATCTCTTTTAAGTCCCGCCCATAGAAAAAGTCGGCTAATTCCTCAATTTTACGCTGATTCTTTTCCAGCATTTCCAGCTGTCCGGTTACCTGAGCCTTCAGCTCAGTGTTGAATACATTCATACGTTTTATTATTTCCTGATAGACCATGAGAATATCGGAAATTCTCCGTTTGGCTTCATCCAGCATTAATTGGGCTTCTTTTTTGGCCGCGGATTTAAGATCTTCAGCGGTGCGCTGTGCCAGTATGAGGCTGTTGTTCATGGTCTCCTCCATACGGTGATAACGAGAGAGTTCCTGTTCCAGTCGCTGAATAGTTTCCTTGGATTTTGAATATTCGCTGTATAGATTTTCGTAATCCTGAGCAATGCGTATTAGAAAATTGCGTACCTCATCTTCACTATAACCTCGTACGGCTTTGCGGAACTGTTGATTGCGAATTTCCATGGCAGTGATCATGAAAGGCCCCTCCTTTCCTGTAATTACAAGGAATTTCTGCCGGCAAACCAGCCTGAGGTAATACCTTTAGGATACTGGCTCAGCAAACGCTGGTAGGGTTCTATATCCCATTCTCCACGAGATAATTGATTTAACCCCTCTTGATAGATATTTACCACCGCCTCCAATTCCTGAGGCGTCATGTACTGACCTTCAATACGCAGGCCATTAACTTGCGCTTTCGTTAGTATCGGCAAAAAATTATATAAACTTAACGGTTGAGGAAGAAAAACATAGTTGCGGCAATACTCGTCACTGCGAATTTCATAATACTGGCCCAATTCATCGCACAAAAAAGCCCCATCCTCTCCGCAGTGAACGGAGCAGGGACGTTCTGTATCTCCGGCAGCAGCTTTCAGAAGACACAAATCGGTTATCAAAGCACATTGGGGACCGTGTACTATTAAATCTACCACCAAATCAGAATCCAGCAAGGCTAAAAGATCACCAAAGCTGGCCTCCTGGGATGCCGTAAAGCGAACCAGACCTTGATCCCGCAGTAACTGTCCGGCCCGAGTATTACTAATATTCAATCCTGGACCGCCAAAAAGAATGTAGCCTCGTTCACGTGCCTCCTGCAAGGTACCCAGGTCGTTTACCATTACTGCCTGGCAAGAGTAACCTTCCAGCCGGTCCAGATAAGATTGTATTATGGGCATGTCCTTCTCCATAACAATTCGCGGGGTCTCCACAACAAAACTTAGTCCCTGTTCCTGGCAGTATTCCATGGCATTAACCAACTCCGGCCAGGTCCAGCCCCGGTTACCCGGCTGCATTTTCTCCAATCCCAGTATAAAATAGCTGACCGGTTGACGGGCTAATTTCTGTAGTCCTTCCATGTCACCCACTTTCACTACTATTTCCGGTATGGTCTGGGTGGCTATAGTCTGAGGGGTAAAATCTTGCAGCCCCAGGGCAACTACCTTTACCGGAGCAGTAGGGAATTTGGGCTCCCGAGTTCCGTCCACACCAATGGAGTCCAGTTCAATTGGTCCAAATAATTCCCCGCAGGTAAAATCGCGGATGCGGTTTTCCTGCAGTTTGTGCATAGCCTCGGGATCAGTCTGATAATCATCCGGGTTTTCCATAAAGCGATCCAAAGCCTGCCGGTAGGTTCTTACCAGGAAACCCAGGTAATCTGCATCGCGCATGCGCCCTTCTATTTTAAAGGAGGTTACTCCCGCTTGGATCAGTTCCCGCAAATACGGATACAGGCACAGATCCTTATGGGCCAGGTAATAACCAAAAGGCAGGGATTTAGAGCCCAATTCCAATTGGTACTTCCATCGGCAGGGCTTGCGGCATCGACCACGGTTACCGCTTTCTCCTGCTATCAGACTGCTGAACAGACAATGCCCGGTATGAGAAACACACATGTCACCATGAATAAAAAACTCCAAACCCAAACTTGTTTTTTGGTGAATGACTTCAATTTCCTTTAAGGTAAGATTCTTTGACAGAATAACCCGGCTGAAACCCAAGGACTCTAAAAAGTCCACAGCACTGGAAGAACCAATATTCATCTGCACACTGGCATGCATGGGGACAGTCAATCCCAGTTCCTGATGAAGGGCTGCGGTGGCCAAATCCTGAATGATTAAACCGTCCACCTTTATCTCCTGCAGATAATAGAGGTAGTCCTTCAATTCAGCCATTTCATCCTCATAGTAGAGGTTGTTAACTGTTACATAGAAGTGTTTTCCCTGTTCATGAAGATAATCCACAGCCTTTTTTAATTCCCAGTCAGAAAAATTAAAATCCGGACGAAGCATTCGCATGTTGAACCGCTTGCCGCCGGCATATACTGCATCAGCTCCTGCCTGGGCAACACTTTCTAGGACATCCCATTTTCCTGCAGGAGCCAGCAGTTCCAAATCGGTATTTGTCATTGTTGAATAAACCCCTTTAATAAATGTAATACAGCAACTGAATGACCAATCGCTGAACCAGAGTTACGGCCAGAACTGCCAGAATCGGCGAGAAATCTATTGGTCCGGCAGTGGGAAGCAACCGGCGAAAAGGACTCATTACGGGTTCAGTTATGTCGTATATAAATTTTATGATAGGCTGATAGGGATTGTGGGGAATAAACGAAAGTATGCAACGTCCTATTATCAGCCATACCAGAACATTAAAGGCAGTATTGACAACCTGTATAACAAACATAATTGACGAACTTCCTCCCTGTTATTCCCGACCTAATTGTTTAGAGCGTTGGTAAGCTTTTTCTATAGCATTAAAAAAGGCACTGCGCAAGCCCTGCTCTTCTAACTGCTTAATGGCAGCGATAGTAGTGCCTCCGGGTGAAGATACCTGATTTCTGATTTCAGCAGGATGCTGTCCGGTTTTCTCCAGCATAGCAATACTGCCGCTAATAGTGGTAAGTACCAGCTGTCGGGCTAGACTCCAATCCAAACCGATGTGAACCCCGGCTTCCATCATAGCCTCAACTACCATCATAACATAAGCCGGTCCAGATCCGGATACCGCAGTTACGGCATCCATTTTTTCCTCCTCAACCCTGACCGTCTTGCCAATTCCTGACAACAGGCTTTCTACCTGCCGGAGATCCTCTTCCTCTGTACCCTCAGCTGCATAAACCGCCACTATGCCCTCTCCTACTAGAGCCGGCAAATTAGGCATGGTTCGTACTATTTTTATTCCCCCAGGCAAATAGCTCTGTATTGCACTGGTTTTTACCCCGGCAGCCACTGAAACCAATATTTTTCCGGGATTCCAGGCCGCGGCAGTGTATGCCAGAACATCACCGACCTGGGAAGGCTTAACCGCCAATATCACCAGATCTGACTGTCTGACCAAATCCCTTTGGTCGCAGCCGGCGGCCTGAAAAAGATTCGCGAAAAGCCTGACTCGGTTGCCATCAATATCATTAACCAGCAGAACTGAATATGGGCAGGTCTCCTGTTTGTGGATTCCGGTCAAAATAGCCTGAGCCATTTTGCCGCACCCAATTACCCCTAGAATCATTTAACGGTCCACTCCTGTTGAATTGAGCCAGTTAGCCCTTCGTACCAATGAACGCTGATCCTTGGCAATTTCTACATTGCTGGGAGCAAATAAGAATATATGCTTGCCCAGCCGCTGGCTGTTGCCGTCCAGGGCATAGGTGGTGCCGCTGATAAAATCAATAATACGCTGGGAGATTTCCGGGGGTGTTGATTCCAGATTCATTATAACCTGCCGGCGGTTTTTCAGGTGGTCAGCCAAAGCCTGTGCCTCTTCAAAGTTCTCCGGTTCACAGACGATCACTTTCATGTTTTTATTGGTATGAATGCTTACGATATTGGCGGCGCTTTTTGTTTCCTGAGTATTTTGAGGTATTTCCAGCAATTCCTCCCTTACTTCCTCATGTTCAATACCCAGCCACGACCAAAACTTATCACCAAAACCCATTAATCCTGCCTCCTCATCTTAATCTCCCTTAAACTCCTTGAAATAGCGAGGAACCCACCCTGATCAGGTCCGCTCCTTCCTGTATAGCTACCTCGTAATCCTGGGACATGCCCATGGATAAATGCTGGAGGGAAACATTGGGTATTTCATACTGCCGCAGTCGCTTCTGCATCTCGGCCAGTTCTCGAAAAATCGGCCGGGAATGCTCAGGATCATCACTGAGGGGTGCCATTGTCATCAGCCCCATAACCTTAAGGCGGGGAAGCTGATCAATAGCCTGCAGAAAAGGCAATACGTCAGCGGGAGGAACCCCAGCTTTTTGTTCTTCACCGGATATATTCACTTGCAGCAAAACCGGTACAGTTATATCCAGCATTTCCGCTCTTTTCTGCAGGGCTTCAGCCAGATTCCACCTGTCCAGTGAATGGATAAGATAGGCTTTATCTATTACCTCTTTTACTTTGTTAGTCTGCAGTCTTCCGATCATATGCCAGCGTACATTAGGCACAGCTGCTCGTTTGTTTACCAGTTCGCTGACCCGGTTCTCGCCAAAATCGGTAATTCCCAGTTTGACAGCCTCCTGCACAGCTTCTACTCCTACCGTCTTGCTGACAGCCACCAAAGTAACACTGTTAACATCCCTTCCTACACTGGCACAAGCAGCCGCAATTCTTTGCCGGATATGGTTGAGATTAACTTCCAGATTCTGCATATTATCGGTCCTCTGATCAAGGTTTATCCTATCTGAAAATATATAAATTCTGTATTTATGCAGAATTTCCCTCTTTTACAACGGTCAAACCGCCAAAAAACTGGCTCCAAAGGTTGATCCTCTTCCCACTTCGCTGTCCACAAACACTTCTCCCCCATGGGATTCAACAATATGTTTTACAATAGCTAATCCCAAGCCCGTCCCGCCATATTTTCGGGACCGCGCTTTGTCCACCCGGTAAAACCGCTCAAATACCCTGGGAAGGCTTTCCCTGGGTATGCCAACCCCGGTATCGGTAAAAGAGATAATAATGCGGCTATCCCGGCGCCGGCAGCGAATAATTATCTTGCCATGGGGAGGAGTGTATTTTATGGCATTATCCAAAAGGTTTATGAGTACTTGTCCTAATAAATCTTCATCAGCATGTATGCGGGGCAGGTTTTGCGGATATATAAACTCCACATGCAAATTCTTTTCACTGATCTGGGGTCCCATGATATTCATAATACTCCGCATGGACCTCACCAGACAAACTGGTTGCAAATGAAGGGTTCTTTCCTTGGATTCGATGGAGGATAAACTGAGCAAGTCATCAATCAAACGGGTTAGCCGGTCAGTCTCAGCCTCAATAATGGACAAAAACCGCCGGCAGGTATCGCTGTTTTCCATAGCCCCATCCAATAGAGTCTCCACAAATCCCTTTATAGAGGTCAGAGGTGTTCTGAGTTCATGAGATACATTGGCCACAAAGCCGGAGCGCATCTGGTCAAAATTGCGGGCTTCCGTGACATCATGAAATACGGCAACAGCAGCTTCCACCTGATCATCAGGATCTTTAATAGGTACCACCCGAACACGGAATATCTGAGTGGTAGGCTTTATGGTAGTTTCGGTAAAAACTTCCTTGCCGGTGGTCAATACCTGGTGGATCATGCTGCAGATTTCCTCATCGCAGTTTATGTCTTCCAGCCGTTTCCCTTCCAGGTCGCCCTCGCTGACTAAAAACAAGTCTTCAGCAGGTTTATTAGCCAAACTGATACGCGCCTGGGTATCCACCACCAGGACTGCATCCACCATGCTGGCCAGTATTCCTTTTACCCGCCGTTGTTCCTGCTGTAGTTTTAACATACCCGTTTATCCTCTATTTCACTCGACCTTCCACAATGCGATATCCTACTCCCCTCACCGTCTCGATATAGACTGGATAGTTGGAGTCGTCTCCCAGTTTTTGCCGCAGGTGGCGAATATGCACGTCAACTGTCCGAGTATCACCGGAATACTCGTATCCCCAAACCTTTTCCAGCAGAGCTTCCCGGGTAAATACTTTCCCCTGATGAGACACCATCAAACTCAATAGCTCAAACTCTTTGGGGGTAAGTTCCAGCTTGTCCTCCCCCAAAAAAGCCTCGTATTTCTCAGGAACCACAATCAGATCTTTGATTACATAAGCTTTTTCCCCGACCGCCTTTTCTGCTTCCAGAATCTTCAAAGCCCGCAGTCTTGCTTTGACCCGGGCTACCATTTCCCTGGGGCTGAAAGGCTTTTTAATATAATCATCAGCCCCCATTTCCAATCCCAGAACAGTATCGATTTCGTCGCCTTTAGCGGTCAGCATTATAATAGGTATGGAATTGGTATCCGGATTTTGCTTGAGGATGCGGCATACCTCTAATCCGTCCACATGAGGGATCATGATATCCAGCAAAACCAGGTCGGGGTGTTCTGTCCGGACCATGTCCAGGGCAGTTTTGCCGTCATTGGCCACTATTACCTGGTAACCTTCCTTTTCCAAATTGAACTTTACCAGTTCAACTATATAAGTCTCATCATCAACTACCAAAATCTTATGGTTTTTCATGCTCTTTAACACCAACAAGGGCGATCAGGGCTGCCATTCGGCCCGTTTTCCCCTGCTCCTTTCGGTAAGAATAGAAATAATCAGTGCTGCAGGATGTGCACCAGGAAGAGACTGTAATCTGATTCTTCGGTATCCCGTAATTAATGGCACACCTGCGGATGGTTTCCTTTAAATCCCATGTAATACCCTGTTGCTTCACTATGATTATATCATTATCATCTGGGAATGCAGAGAGCACTTTATCAGCCAGATCAGCCTGTATTTCATAACAGCAGGAACCGATTCCAGGCCCTATGTAAACCAAAATATCAGCAGGCTGGCAGTTATATTGTCTCCTCATAACTTCCAGGGCCTGAATTATAATTAATCCCATGGTGCCTTTCCAGCCGCTGTGACACAAAGCTGCCACTTTTCGCACTGGATCAAAAAGGAAAACCGGGATACAGTCAGCATAGAAGGTGGCCAATACCAGGTCAGGTACAGCAGTCACCAGCCCGTCAGTAGCCGGCAGGGCATCTTCATGGTCCCGGGAACCCCGCCCAGCCAAACTGCTGTCAACCACAGCCACCTGATTGCCGTGCACCTGCTGGCAGCACACCATATGGGACAAATCCAGCCCCATTAACTTCATAGCCTGCTTGCGATTTTTCAATACAGCTTCAGGTTTGTCTCCTACATGCAAAGCCATATTCAAGCTGTTGTATATCCCCTCACTGGCTCCGGCATGCCGGGAAGTGAAAACAACTTTAGCCCCTCTTTTTTCCCAGTCGGGCAGGGTCAGATAGTTTATGTTGTTCTGTAATTGCCATATCTCCTGACTCATTTGTGCAAACCACCCTTTTCGCATAAAATAATGGCATAGAGGTGATAAAGGATGAACTGTCCCCAATGTGAACACCAGATAGAAAGCGCCGATGCAATATGCCAGCACTGCGGCTTCGATTTAAGCTCTGCTGCCTGGGTTGTGCTGACTAAAGTGTATCCCCCTGACGATTTAATTATAGAAAGCTTATTAAACTCCTATGGCATACCTCATAAAATACTGCGCCGGGAAGTTCCTCAAATGCCGGTAACAGTAGGGCCCCTAGCAGAAGTTATAGTTATAGTGCCCGAGCAGATCCTGGCCCAAGCTAAAGCCCTCCTCCAGGAACTGGAGGACCAGTCTAATAGCTGAGAACTGGACTTGGTGGTGTTATTATGCTGACCATCAGCGAAGTAGCCCGTAAATATAGCCTCAGCAACCGGCAGGTACATGAAATGGTACTTTACGGGTATTTAAACGCAGCTGATATCAAACGCCATTCCGGGGGCGGTACCATCTTGCTCTTTTCGGAACAGGATATAGATAAGCTGGATATTCATTCTATACTCCAGGAAATAAATAACCGGAAAAAGTATGACCATTTCCGTTCTGCTTCTTCCGATTTTCGCCGCATGACCCGGATGTTAAACTACTATGACCGGTTTGTAGCTTCGGTTCAGGACCATCCCCAGCAGCACTTTCTTATGGTTTGCTTTTACCTGTTTCACCTTAATCAT
Organism: Syntrophomonas sp. DTU018; assembly: GCA_001513155.1. GTDB lineage: Bacteria > Bacillota > Syntrophomonadia > Syntrophomonadales > Syntrophomonadaceae > DTU018. The sequence continues at coordinate 8,701 of LFSR01000022.1, read as the reverse complement.
TATGCCAAAAAGTATCAGGAGCAGTCTGCAGAGCTATACCGGTTGAAAAACCAGGTGATAAAAAGACTGTATAACCAGTATACCGATTTAATCCAGGCCATTTATCTTTTAGGTCCGGATCGGAAACAAATCTGGCTGTGTGATGACTGCAAGGATTCAGCCCGAGCGGCAGGGATGTCTTATGTCGATTACTTAAAGAAAGGATATTATTGTCCCAAATGCACCATTGGGTCAGTAGATAAGGAATATTACTCTTTAGTGGAGTTCCGGATCTCTCTGGATGACTACCGTTTCACATTTCATTTGCCCCGGGCATCAGCCATACGCTGGATGAAGGATCTGGACAGTCTGCCCCAATCAATTCGTGAAACAGGCAGGTACCAGGACAGTATGTATCTTTACGGCCGCGCCATAAGCCGCATCGAAGAACGGATTCTGCCGCTGCCGGTTATATTGGAGAAGCTGCATCAGTTTTTGGCCAGCAGCACTTCAACCGCCGAGGGTCATGACTTCTTGAGCTGATCGATAGTTTTGATAAAACTGTTAAGATCTGTAAACTGCCGGTATACGGAGGCAAAGCGCACATAGGCCACTTCATCCAGTTTTTGCAAGCGGTCCATTACCATTTCCCCAATATCCCGGCTGCTAACTTCACGGTCATACTGATCACGCAAATCTCTTTCGATTTCTCCTACCAGGCGTTCAATCTGATCCATACTAACCGGTCTTTTTTCACAAGCCCGGGTAAGCCCGGCAATAAGCTTGTCCCGGTTAAATGGCTCCCGGTTGCCGCTCTTTTTAACTACCAGCAGAGGACGTTCCTCCACCCGTTCATAGGTAGTAAATCTGCGTTTACAGGCATTACATTCCCGCCGGCGACGAATAGAATAGCCATCTTCACTGGGACGTGAGTCCAGCACCCGGCTTTCCTGTTCCTGGCAATATGGGCACCGCAAATTCGATTCCTCCTTGCTGGGAGGTAATTTCTGCCCTTATTATGACTAAACTCCCTTAACAATTCAACCAGCTATAAGTCATCTTCCTCCAGCATATAACCATCCCGGCGGTATTCTTCAATTTCACTAGCTATGGGCACTTCCACCAGAATCACATCCCGGCCGATGCGCACGATTTTCTGCCAGGGAACCACTATTTCTTCTCGCTTAGTAAACAAAAACCCCTTCACCCGGCCGGGCAGTACTAAAGCCAGTACTTTCCCATTGTCCAGGTCCAAATCAATATCGATGATATTGCCCAGTTTTTTGCCATCAAGAATATTTATTACGTCTCGATTCCTTAAATCAGATATTTTAATCATGGCGATTCACCTCTTGCTACTAAGCATATGAAAAACACGGGGAAAATTATGATCATACCAACTGACACGGACAGACAAGGTTACTTACTCTCCTCCTAATCAGACTTATTTCCCGAGGGCGCAATGGGTAGCAATCTCTTTGTCGGTCTTTATTTTATTTCCTATTAAAGTTTTTCTTCCATTTATTCGATAAAATAATGAAAGTAAAGCAAAAGCGGGCTGGACTCGTGAGAGGGGCCCGCAGCGGTGCTGAACGACTGAGGCACCGCTATTAGCATTGGCAAGGAGGACTATACCCATGATCAGGTCTCTCTACACGGCTAGTACGGGCATGTATGCCCAGCAATTAAACATCGACACCCTCGCTCATAACATGGCTAACGTAACTACCACCGGTTTCAAGCGCCAGCGGGTTGAATTTCAGGATTTGCTCTATCAATACATACGACGCCCGGCAGTCAATGAGGATTTGCTGGAGCCCAGCGGCCTGGCAGTAGGCCTGGGAGTGCACCCGGTAACATCCTATACCCTGTTTTCCCAGGGCAACCTGCAGGAAACCGGCAATCCCATGGATGTGGCTATCAACGGCAATGGGTTTTTCCGAGTAGAAGTTCCCGGTTATGATGATTACCTCTATACCCGGGATGGTGCGATTAAAATAGATGCTGAAGGCAGGCTGGTGACTTCCGATGGTTATTACTATGTGGGAGTCGATGCCTTGGATCCTCAAGCCTATGACATAACTATTGAAAGCAACGGTATGGTTACTTACAGATTGCCGGGGGAAGAAGAATTGCAGGAGGCTGGTCAACTGGAGCTGGCTACTTTTGTAAACCCGGCCGGTTTGGAAAAACTGGGCAAGAGCTTATATCAAGTAACTGAAAACTCCGGAGAACCTATTGACTGGGATCCGGAAGAAGACCGGTCTATCAGCTTGGTATCAGGATATCTGGAAGCATCAAACGTTCAAATCGTAGAGGAAATGGTCAACTTGATTACTGCCCAGCGGGCTTATGAAATGAACTCCAAAGTTATCCAAGCTTCCGATGAAATGCTGCAAACCGCTGCCAACCTGCGCAGATAGGAGTGCTGATCTTTGAAAGTAACCGATACTAAGTGGATGCAGAATATGACTGATTTGGTTAAACCAGATACGGCTAATAAGCCCTCCCAAGACTTTGCTGCCATACTGAACAAAGCTATGGAAAGCAAAGACGATAAGCGCCTTTATCAGGCCTGTCAGGACATGGAGAGCGTTCTGATGTCCAAAGTATTGCAGGCCATGCGCCAGACCATTCCCAAAAGCGGATGGCTGGGTGACAGTTTTGCCATGGATACTTTTGAATCCATGCTTTTTGACGAATACGCTAAATTAATCAGCCAATCAAATACCCTGGGTCTTGCGGAAATTATGTACCGGCAATTAAAACAGAACATTGCCAATATCTCGCCGGTTCAAACTGACCCTGAAAAATAACGTTGTTACACTAGACTGAGCAAAAGAAGACACCCTGTTACAGCGAACAGGGTGTCTTTCTTACGTTCAGGATGTTAGCCAACTAGGCAGAAGCTTCCACAAGCCGCTTGCCCTTTTCGGTAAGCCGGACATAGACTCGGCCTTGGCCTATAATATCGACCAATTCCAGCTCGTTCAACCTTTCGGCTACAGCTCCCAATTCTATGATAGGAGTTCTCTGTTTTACAGCCATCTGGTTGAGTCCCACCGGACCGCTCTTCAGGTTGTGCATGAATTCCAGCATGCGGCTGTCGATATTGTCTTTGGCCAGCAGTTGAGCGTCTTTTTCCGCAATGTGCTTGAGGGCTTCTTTTTCACCTTTATCCGTCAGCTTAAAGAACAGCTGTTTGATACCACGGTATTTCTCCCGAGTTACCAAACCGCTCTTTTCCAGAACATCCAGCTCATGATGGATATGGGCTGCCTGCAAATCTTTATCTTGTGAATAGGAGGCCAGAATATTGGTCATGGCAGCAGTGTTATTGTAGCCTTTCTTAATGGCAACCAACAATTCTATACCCAGCTGACTGGGAGAAGATCCCTCCGGTATAGCCTTGACCGTATCTTTCTCCTTGGTTAGGAGGCTGACTACTACCAGGGTAATGAAGGTAATGGGGAATACCAGCCATAAGGTGTGAACCCGGGTGTAGTTGTCGGTGAGTATCTCCCAATATAATACGGTACCCAATGCTGCGAGAACTGAAGCTACAGCCCCTTTGCCGTTACCTATCTTCATCCACCAGGAATCCAGGTAGAAGATAAACAGGGGCGCTCCAATACCGGTACCGAAAGCAAACAAGAGACTTAATCCACGGGTCCAGACTATAGCAAAGATAACTGCTAAGAGACCGTATATTACAGTCCCCCACTTAGCAATACTAAGAAGCTTACCGCTGTCTTTTATTTTCAGGAAATACTGGGCAATATCACGGACCAGCTGGTTTACCCCGGAAACCAGGTAAATGTCACTGGTGGACATGGTAGCGGCCATAATACCGGCCATTACCAAAGCAGCCAGGGGAACAGGAACCATATTGAGTAATGAACCTAAAGCTAAATTGGCGCTTTCCAGGTTGGGGATTAGCTGGCGGGTCCACATACCGATATAAGCACCAACTATACCGGTACTGTAAGCAATTATCACTGTCCAAATCCAGCCTTTCTGTACTACCTTCAGACTTCTGGTGCCAGCTGATCTGGCCCAGTAAGGGGATTGGTTAAGCAGGGACTGGTGCATCAAAAGGAAGGTAAGTACGGAAGGAACGATAAATTTAACAACTGGCAAGGTTCCAAAAGGCCAGGATGTGAAGTTAGCCGGCAGCTGAGCTGCATCGGGCATACCGTAAGTTACCAGCAGATACAAAGGCAGGGCAATGAAAACCACAATAACAACCCAGGAAAACTGGATCAGGTCAGTAACCGTGGCTGCCCATATTCCGCCCAATGCCACATACAAGGTTACCACTATGCCCACAATGGCAATAGCCACAGGAGTGCTGATTCCCAGAGCTCCAGCCAGGATTCCGCCGCTGCCTACATACTGCCAGCCCAAAATAGCTAATGAGGCCAACAGGATAACTATGGTTATGGCTAACCGGCCTCCCCGGCCATAGCGGTATTCAAACCATTCAGTGGGCGTCATGGCACCACTAGTGCGCCAGAAACCGGCCCATAAGAGCAAGGCCACCAGAGCACCGGTACCCCAGCCCAGGTAGAACCACATACCGCCAACACCAAACATATACCCGTACATGACAATACCTGGCAAGTAGCCGCCAGAAATAAGGATAGATCCGTTTCCAAAGGCAGTCATTAGAGGAGTGAATTCTCTTCCGCCGATCATAAATTCGGTCTCATTGCTGGTGGTCTTTTTGCCGACCCACCAGCTTAAAATGACCATTGCCAGTATATATACGATTGTTACACCAATCATCCATGAGCTTCCTGCCATATTGTGCCAACCTCCTATAATAAATTGGGATTCACACTTGCAGCACTTCGCTTACCAGGCAGTCCAGCCGCCATCTACCATCATAATCGAACCAGTCACAAAATCAGCTGCATCCGATGCCAGGTAGAGAACAGCACCGACCACGTCGTCTACTTCACCTACTCGTCCCAGCAGTATACGTCTTTTCACGTCATTATGAAATTCTTCATCTTTAAACATAGGTTCAGTAAAGGGGGTATATATGAAAGTAGGAGCAACCGTGTTCACGGTAATGTTATAGGGGGCCCATTCACCAGCTAAAACTTTGGTCAACTGAGCAACTGCTCCCTTGCTGGCACAGTAAGCTGAACGTTTTACATAACCTACTACTGACATGGCTGAGCCAAGGTTAATGATTTTACCGCGGTTTTGCTTCATCATTATTTTCCCTGCCGCCTGACAGCAGAAGAAAGTACCCTTCGCATTAGTATTCATTACTTTGTCCCAAGCTTCCTCAGTTACATCTTCAGCTCTCTGCTGTATATTAATTCCTGCCGAGTTTACCAGAATATCCAGACGGCCAAAATCAGCAGCAATAGAGGCAAAAGTATCATTAATCTGATTAACCTTGGTAACATCACATACATAAGTACGACAGTGTCCGCCGCGAGCTTCAATCTCCTGGCGTGCCTGCTCCAGCGCCTCAGCTGAATAGTCTATTAAAGCTACAGCAGCACCGTTATCAACCATGGCTAATGCACAGGCTTTGCCGATACCATTGCCGCCGCCGGTGACTGCTGCAACTTTTCCGCTTAAATCCGCACTTAGCTTAGCCATTAGCCTGCCTCCTATTCATCTTCCCAAATAGCAAAGACTCTTACAGGACTACCAGTCAGGCCGCGGAATTTTAAGGGGAACATAGCCACATAGAAATTGTCATGACGTGGGATTTTAGTAATATTTACTAAGCTTTCCGTATGAACTACTTCTCTTTCTGCATGAACCGTATGATTGGGATAATCGATATCGGCAGGAGTATCCAAACTGGGAGCATCTGTGCCAATGTTAACTAAACCTTGATCTAACAGCCAAGTGGTGGCTTCCTTATCTAATCCAGGATATTGGCTCAGATAATAATAAGGATCTGTGTCACTGTAAGGTTCTATACCGGTCCAATAGAGCAGGATCATTCCCGGTTTCAGAGTAACCTGAGCTTCATCCAAAGCTTTCTTTAAATGATCTACGGTGATGTGTACACGGCCTTTGACAAAGGACAAGTCAATCCACGCAGCGGGAGCAATGAGCTCTTTCAGAGTAATCTTGTCCACTGACAAATGAGACTTGTTGGGATCGAAGTGATATACTGCGTCTACATGGGTGGAGGTATGGTCACAGGTAATAATCCCTTTCACTCCAAAACCATAGGGATATTTGCTGTTTTCTCCTAAGCTGAATCTGGTTTCTTCGTGGGTTTTGTGCCACCAGAAAGCTGTCTTCATATGACCAGGATATACTGGGATTTCCGGGGCAATGTCCTTACCCAAGTCAAGGAAGTTAAGCTTTTTCCCCATGAATTCAACTACTTCTAATCTAACAGCGTCATTTCCACTCATTGCTATTACCTCCTTATCTTATGTATTTAGTTAAGAAACTTGAGACCTACCCTCCTTTACCGAAAATTCGTCCAAATCCCAACTCAATCTGAGTCGGGATAAGTTACCCCAAAATACTTAGCCAGTCCCTAGTTTTAACTCATATAGTATTCTGTCCGAACTTTGTTATTTTTATTGCAAAACCTATGCCAATAAACCATGAAAATTGTCGAGGCGGTAAAACTGCCCATTCTTCCCTATTTAGCGGTCATTAAAAGGATTTGCGGGAGCTTAATAACTAACAGCATGCCTGTCACGTTTTTGGTACACCTAGGAGGGAAAGCCTGAAAATACGGAAATCTAGCGGGTCAGAATGATGTGTCACGTATTCGTGACATGGGTTCAGTATTGTTACAGTTTTCGATAAAAAAACCCACAGAAATATATCTGTGGGTTTTTTAATACTCTTGAAAGGTTCAAATTTGCCCCAGACCTTATCTAAGTATATTATTGGCAATAACTACTCTCTGAATCTCACTGGTGCCTTCATAGATTTCGGTGATCTTAGCGTCTCTCATCATTCTTTCTACCGGATATTCCCGGGTATATCCGTAACCGCCCAGAATCTGCACAGCCTGGGTTGTGGTCCACATTGCAGTTTCCGATGCCTTTAATTTTGCCATAGCTGCATCCAGGGAATACGGCATACCGTTGCTCTTCTTCCAGGCTGCATCATAGGTGAGCAGGCGGGCTGCTTTAATTTCCATAGCCATATCAGCCAGTTTAAACTGAATAGCCTGCAGAGTTGCGATGGGCTTGCCAAACTGTACTCTCTGCTTGGCATAATTAAGAGCATATTCATAGGCACCCTGGGCAATACCCACAGCCTGGGCGGCTATACCGATACGACCACCGTCCAAGGTCTGCATGGCCATCTTGAAACCATCCCCCTCTTTCCCGAGGAGGTTTTCTTTGGGGATACGGCAGTTTTCAAAAACCAAGTCGCAGTTTTGGGTACCTCTTAGACCCATCTTGCGTTCAAATTTGCCAAAGCTGAATCCAGGTGTTCCTTTTTCCACGATAAATGCGCTAAAAGCTTTGCTTTTCAGTTCTTTGGGGCCAGTACGCGCAAAAACTATATAAATATCTGCTGCGCCAGCATTGGTGATAAATATTTTACGACCGTTCAAAACCCATTCGTCGCCATCTAATTCAGCTTTAGTGGTCATGCCCATAGCGTCACTACCGGCATTGGATTCAGTCAAACCAAAAGCACCCTGTTTCGTACCTTCCACCAGGGGAACCAGATATTTTTTCTTCTGCTCTTCGGTGCCCCATTTCCAAATAGGCCAGGTACCCAGGCTGACATGTGAAGAAAGAGTATCGGCTGCAGAGGGATCCACCCTGCCCAGCTCTTCTACGGCGATAGCGTAGGCAATGTAATCAAATCCAGCCCCGCCATATTCGGGTTCAAAGGGTATTCCGGTTAAGCCTAGTTCCGCCATCTTGGCAAATACTTCCGGGTCAAAATACTCCTTTTCGTCCCGGTCGGCTACCTTGGGAGCCAGCACTCCTTCAGCAAAATCCCGTACGGATTGCCGTATCATCTCATGTTCTTCACTCAGTTTGAAATCCATTCTGTCATCTCCCTTTCTTCTATTAAATCCTTTTCGCAATCCTTTATATTTACCAAATGTTTCTTTCCCTTAAATGCGTTAAATGACTGCCCTTTTATATAGCAAAAATCATGCCACTTATCGGACAAAAATCAAGCTATTTTGACAGATCTTTAATCCATATTGTTTATTGGCCATAAAGCCCGGTATTTCGGAATACTAAACTTATGCTTATCTCAAGTTTCTATAATTTAAAACTGTATATTTTATGGAAAAAATAAGCCATTTCCGGTTCAGGTGATTTATCTTTGAATCACTATGATTAAATTAGATGCCAAGTATCTATAATTTACCCTGCCCATCATATTACAAGCATTGTTTTTCTAAATTGTTGGTGCAGGCTGCTGCCATAAACACAGGTGATTTCCAGATTTTCTTCCCTTTAGGTTTTGCCAAACAGCCAGCTATTATTACCTTGAACACTGAACCACTTTTGCATCACCCAGGTTACAAGAAAATAAAAAAAGCCTTAACCACGCACAGTGGCAAGGCCTCTAAACTAGCAGAATACTATCCGAAGAACCGGAACATCAGCATAACACCACTGGAGGTTTCCGGGGCTCCTTCCTGGAATTCATTCAGGGATTTCTTCATCTCTTCCAGTATTCTGGATCAAGTCCAATATTATGTGTAAAATTCCTCTGGTCATGGCAGTGACTCTTTGAGCTA
>LFSR01000014.1 GCA_001513155.1 Syntrophomonas sp. DTU018 | reverse complement strand
TTAAGATAAATATTATTTTTCTAAGACCAGGAGTTCCCCCTACTAAATCTTGACACAGACCATTAGCCGGTAATCTCTTGAATGATCCCCTAATCTGTGGTAGAATAAGTCTTGCTGAACACAGTGCAGGGGAGTAGCTCAATTGGCAGAGCATCGGTCTCCAAAACCGAGGGCTGGGGGTTCGAGACCTCTCTCCCCTGCCATAAGAAAATAAGTAACCACGCAGATAAGCGTGGTTTTTATTTTTCTGGTATATACAGCAAAACTATTGGAGTTTTCTGAAAAGCCGCAATCTTAGGATGTGTTGTCCCGGAATACTTGGTTAGCAGGCTGAAGACTTTTGCAAGTACAGGCGTAAGGTTTCCCCGCTATCGAAAATCGTATCAATCAGATGCACGCAGCCATATTGGGCTCCCAGCCGGTGGGCCAGTTCCTTTTTGCTTATTTGGGCAATATTAATGCCTATTAAATTTTGTACATAGTTGCTGGCTTCTTTGCATACCTTATCGGGTGCTTTGAGCAGTTCTCCCCAGGCAGCTTTAATGCGCTGATCGGATTTGGCCAACTGCAAAACTGTGCTGACCTGGTGAAAACTGTCATTGAGGGAACCAATCAGCCAGTACTCTTCTCCCGTGGTGAGCAAGTGCTGGGTTTTGAACCGGTCAAAAAGGTATTCCCTGCGCAGCGAATCTCCTATATATTCCATCCAGGCAGCAGATATCCGGTCCAGGTTGCTGTAGTAACTACAGGTATCTTTTAAATACTCATCCCCGGCCTGGGAATACTCTTTCGCGCTGGTAAAGCCGCGCTCCTGATAAACAAAGGTTTCCGCCTGGAAAGCCCCGATAATGCATTGATTGATAAGCTCGCGCTCTTCTGATGATAACAACGGTTCCAGGATTTTTCTAAGCTGCGGTCCGCTCCCCGGATAGGCTGCTATTCCCTTTAACTCAGGTATAGCAATAACATCCTCACTATAATGCCCGGGTTTGCCGAGCTTAATTAACCGGGCTTCCTGAATAGTATAATCCCCTACCCGAACTAATAATTCCGCTCTTATCTCATCGATAGTATCCAGGTAATGGCAGAAACATACCAGGTTTTCGTCCCTTCTTTGTACCTGCATCTGCCAGGACCTTTGCCACAAACAGTTCATCCTTCTCTCCTCGCCAACCATTTTGCCTTTATCTTATCATTAAGGTAAACAAGGAATAAAGTCTGCTAAATAAGAAGGTGAGCAAATGCGGGTAGGAGTCTTTTATCATCCTGATTTTGCTGAGCGCGGTTACATTACTCTTCGCCACCGAATCAAACCAGCTTATGAGGCACTGCGCAGACAAGATTATGCCAATAAACTGCTGTTTTTTGAACCTTCCGTAAGTCCATTGCACCAGGAGTTGTTGCAGGAAATACACACAGATAGACATATAGAAGCGGTTAAGGCAGAAGGATATCACGAAGTTGCTCTTTTAAGCGCAGCAGGAGTTGTAAGTGCGGCAGAAATGCTGGCAGCCCAGCAACTGGATCGGGCTTTTTGCTTCGTGGGTGCAGGGGGCCATCATGCAGGACGCAATTACAGCTGGGGATTCTGTTACTACAATGACGTAGCCATGGCCGTTCTGCGCCTGAATCAACTGGGAGTAAAGCGAATTCTGATATTAGATATGGATCCCCATTCAGGCGATGGTACCCGTGATTTGGTAGCCCTGGATCCCAACATAGTGCATATTAATTTCTATGCGGATGAGAATTATTCTTACCAGGATAACAAACTGAACAATTATGGTATTCTCCTGGAAAATGCTACTGATAAAGATTTTCTCCAGGCTCTGGAAGATAATCTTCCCAAAGCTGAAAATGTGGAATTTGTTATCGTGATCTTTGGCCATGATTCTCATTGTGAAGATTATGGTGACTTCTATCTGACAATTGACGGTTACAGGGAGTTTACCCATCGCATGAAGACTTTCTGCGGAACTCGACCCCTTCTCTACGTACTGTCAGGCGGTTCAAATCCCCAGATAGCTGCTTTGGCTATCCCGGCGGTAATCGAATCCCTTCTTTAGATTTAACTGGCGGCATCTTTTCCTTGATGCCGCCAGTTATTCATACACCTAGGGGATAAAGTTCATCTTTCTAGCTTCAAACAACAGCCAATCACGGAAATCGGGGTGGGCAATACTCACCAGTTCTTTGACCCTGGTACGCAGGTTTTGGCCTTTTAGATTGGCAACCCCATATTCGGTAACCACATATTGTATTTCGGTACGGGAAACGGTGGTAAATATTCCATTGGTAAGGGTAGGAACAATTTTGGACCGAAGATTGCCATCTTTATCAGTATAGGTGGAATACAATGCCAGGAAAGATTTTCCCCCCCGGGAACGCCAGGCGCCCTGTACAAAATCCAGCTGTCCGCCGGTTCCGGTATACTGCTTAAAAGAAATTGACTCAGAAGCACATTGCCCGGTCAAGTCGACTTCCAGAGTCCCGTTCACCGAAATCATTTTGTCATTTTTGCCTATAATATAAGGGTCATTGACAAAGCGGGTAGAGTGCATTTCTACTAAGGGATTTTCATCGATAAAGTCATATAGTTTTTTCGTGCCCAGGGCAAAGGTACCAATCCATTTATAGGGCATAAAATTCTTTTTAGCGCAGGTTATTACCCCGGCATCGTATAAATCCACCATAACATCCGCCAGCATTTCCGAGTGTATACCCAGATCCTTTTTATCCATCAGAAAGTTGCCAACGGCAGTAGGGATTCCACCTATGCCTAACTGCAGACATGACCCATCTTCCACCATCTCAGCTATATACCTGCCAATGGCTTCATCTTTTTCGTTGGCAGGTGCGCTGGGCACTTCCACCAGGGGTATGTGGTTTTCCACTACTGCATCCACCTCGCTGATATGAAGATGGTTGGTCCCATAAGTGCGAGGCATGTTCTCGTTTACTTCTAATATAACTTTCACTCCAGGCTGTTTGGCTGTTTCCCATCCCCAGTCAACATTGCATCCGGTACTGAAAAAGCCGTGTTTATCCATAGGCGACACTACCAGTCCCACTACCTGGCTTTGGCGGCAGCGGTTTACCATTTCTACCGCCTCTCCCAGTCGAACCGGCGTGTAAGTGAATAAACCCTTCCCTACAAAGTCGCGCAGAACCGGACCGCAAAATCCGGTATCAATCAATACCTTGCCTATCAGGTCGGGATGGTACAGGTCAAACCAGCGTACATCAACTCCGCTTAAATATGTGATATTTTCAAGCTCACCCTGTCTTACCCGGGCAGCTACAGCGTTTATCATAGCCAGCGGCTGTCCGTTTGATAAGGGTGATACCACCAAGTCTCCGGAGTTAACCAGTTTGGCAGCTTCTTCAGGGCTGGTGAGCTTCGCCTTATACATTTCCTGCCAACGGTTCATTATAAGCCCCCCCCTAAAATTTACTTGCCTTTAAAAACAGCTTTTCTGCCCTCCAAAAATGCACTCATGCCTTCCGTCTTGTCTTCGGTGGCAAACAGCACTGAAAACTTTTCCCGTTCCATCATGGTACCGATACTGGTATCCAGATGTTCGCTTAATTCCAGAAGGTCTTTGATCATGGCAACAGCTAACGGCGGTTTACGGCTCAACTTTCTGGCCAGCTTCAAAGTGGCTTCTTCCAGTTGATCGGCTGGTACTACCATAGACACCAAGCCGATTTGCTCCGCCCGATTGCTGTCAATTATATCGCCGGTTAGAATCAATTCCCTGGCTCGTGCGCAGCCTACTACCCGCGCCAATCTCTGGGTGCCTCCGCCGGCTGGGAAAATACCCAGATTAATTTCTGGAAAACCAAATTTACAATTATCCGCAGCAATGCGAAAGTCGCAGCCGAGAGCTATCTCACAACCGCCCCCTAAGGCAAGACCCGCCATACTGGCAATAGTCGGTTTTGGCATGCGATTTAGTTTTACTCCCATAGCATGGGCTTGCTCAATATAATTGCGCACTTCCAATGGTCCATAGTGTACAAAATCGCGAATGTCTGCTCCGGCAGCAAAAACCTTGTCACTGCCCTTAAGGATCATAACTCTGATACTGTCATCCCTGGCTATTTCATCAAAAACAGCCGTCAGTTCATTGAGCATTTCCAGGTTAAAGGCATTCATTGACCCAGGACGGTTGAACTGGACAGTAGCGATAGACTCATTTTTTTCGAAAATGATAGTATTGAATTCCATTCTTAATAACTCCTCCTTTCTTACTTTTCTCGTCCTGGGCTTATGCAATAACCAGTCCAGCGCAAAAATCCGGTATCTAGGGCTTTTCTCACCATCCCCTGTTGCAAATCCGGACCTTGGTTAACGTCCAGAGGGCTTCTGGCATGCGGTTTAGGGCACAATGTTCCAGTCCTGCGCCATTGTGCCATCTTTGTAACATGTTAGTTATTTTAGCCATGGAAGGGGCATATGAATGAAGTGGAATATATTGGCTGAAAAAGGAGGCAGGCCTCTTTATGAATACTGCCGGCTTTATGGTAGTGATTACCGATCATTCCGGCATAATACAAGAAATTCACGGCAGCAGAGATAAAGCCAAAGGCTTGGAATGCGGTTCGGCAATTAGGGATGCTTCTCTGTTACAGGAAGGAAATGAGGAAGGATGGACTCGAATCGAAGATGATGCTTATCGCTATAAACGTTACAGGTTAAACAGCCGTCCTGGATACTTGTACATCCTGCACCCTGACCGGTCCAGCCCAGTTATTGGTCAGGAGGAGCAAAATATCCCGGGGCTTGACAGGATTATTGGTTCTAGCCGGGTTATATCAGCACTACGAGAAACCCTTTTATGGATAGCCGCTTCCCCTTCCTCCGTCCTGATTACCGGTGAAAGCGGTACGGGCAAAGAACTCTTTGCCCAGGCCATTCATTCCTGCGGAGAAAGGGCCAAATATAAATTTGTTAAAGTAAACTGTGCAGCAATTCCCGAAAATCTATTGGAATCAGAGCTTTTTGGATATGTAGAAGGAGCTTTTACCGGGGCACGAAAAGGGGGACGAGTAGGCAAGTTCGAAATGGCCAATAAGGGAACAATATTTTTGGATGAAATCGGTGACATGCCATTGGCCATGCAAGCCAAGCTGTTGCGAGTTCTGCAGGAGAGAGAAATAGAAAAGATAGGCGGGGATCATCCCATTCCCATAGATGTACGCGTAGTATCAGCCACTAATAAGGATTTATCCGCTTTGATCAGTCAAGGTTTGTTCCGATTGGATCTCTTTTACCGATTAAATGTTATTAACCTGCATATTCCCGCCCTGCGAGAACGCAAGGAGGATATCCCGCTGCTGGCTGAACATTTCGTAAAACAGTTAAACGAAAAACTTGGTTTGACAGTCCAGGGCATTGATGAAAAAGCCATGGGCTTGTTGATGCAGTATCACTGGCCTGGCAATGTCAGAGAGTTATGCAATGTAATTGAAACGGCCATGAATTTCTGCCGCTCCAATGTTTTGACAGCAGAAGCCCTTCCTCCCTATATACTTCACCAGCAGTCACTAGGTACCGAAAGTAACACCTGTAATCTGAAAACCGGTTTAATGGCTATGGAATATCAACAGATTAGAAATGCACTGAAAGCCAGTAAAGGCAACCGGCAAAAAGCCGCCAAGATTCTAGGTATATCCCGTACTACCCTGTACCGCTTAATGAAAAAACACCAACTGATTAAATAAGCTTGTTCTCCCTTTGCCTGCACTAGCTACTTTGGGAAGCAGGCATTTTTTTCGATAGTTCATCTTTTAGCTTCGCAATTTCTTTTACCGCTATTTCACCTTTTATTAAAACTAATTCCCGGGATTCATTATCCACTGCCCGGGCCAGGTCCTGAATTGCAATTTCCGTGCAGCTGACCACGGTTTTCTCCGCCTTCTGGGCCTGATTCTTCAAAACATCCCAATCGTCCAGCATACTGACCGATTGAGCCTGGGCCTCTTCCCACTCTTCTTGTTGTCCTAAAGCAGTAACCATCATTATCTGATACTTTACCTCATAAAAGGAGGGAGGCACTTCGCTTTTAAACAAACGAGCTATGTCATCAAACTGCCCGTACAGATTAATAGCTGCCAGCAGGCTTCTCACATCGTTTTCCCGGTTTATTTCAGTTGTCAGCTGGTCTAAGTACTCGTCAAATCTCTGTTTGGTAACATTGGTCATACCGGCTTGCATAGCCTTAACTTGGAGAGAAGTCCAGTTCTCATGAATATTCATAAGGCTTTTAATCTCCTGTTCCCAGGTGACTGACATTCCGCCGGTTTGCTGCTGGTTTTGCTGTTTCTCTTGCTTCGGTTGGTTTTCCTGGTTTCCTCCCTGTTCTTTATCACCACTAGACCCTTGTTTTTCTTCTTGTTGCTTCTGATCACCTGAGCCTTCTTGTCCCCCCTGTTGGTCTTGCTTAGGCTGGCTTTCGGCAGCTTGAATTGGAGTGGAACGTCTCAGGGCAGAAGCCTGCCGCATCTTCCATTTTTGATCGGTTAATAATATTATGTGCTCGGTATCTGACACGATTTTTTCAAACTCAGAAGGGAGTTCTTCCTGTTGACTATCCTGTTGGGCCGGCTTTTTAGCAGACCCGGATTGGCCAGAACAACCCGGCATAATCAAAAGAATGGTGACAATAAATATGGCTACCCAGGAGTATTTACTCACCCAAAATCACCTCACCATATTGTCACCATGTAGGTTCTCCTTTTACCGCTAAATTCATACCACAATCGGGTGAGCAGACAAATAAGACAGCCAAAATCTTCTACTTATATAGGATTTTCCAAAGCTTCAACTATATCGTCCCTAATTTGTGTTGTCAACGGGGTTATGGGGCCTCACCCCCCTGCTGGGGCGAGGCAGCTCTAATGTCTTCTAGCTTTTAGGCAGGTTATCCTTGTCTTCCCAATAGATAGTACGGCTGGGGAGTCCTATCTTCAAATTCAGTTCTTCCAGGATTTTCATTATTTTAAGATTGACATTCTGACGAATCTCCAGGTATTCACTCCACACGGTGGTATTGGTATAGCAATAAATCATGATATCCAGACTGCTCTCCGAGAAGTTTTCAAAACTAACCAGTATGGTTTCCGGATGTATTCCAGGGTGTTCGGTGAGCATTTGCTTGATGTGGTCGACGCAGGTCTGCATCTGCTCAGCGCTGGTTTCATAGGAAAGGCGCAGGTGATAGTTAATTCTTCTTTTACCCCTACGGGTATAATTAGTTATATGCTGATTGGCCAGAGTAGAATTGGGAACGGTAATAAGTGCTTGATCAAACCCTCGAATCAAAGTACTTCGGAAAGTAATATCTTCCACAGTGCCTTCCACATTGGGTGTGGCTATCCAGTCTCCAATACTGAAGGGTTTTTCCATTATAATAACCAAGCCTCCGAACATATTGCTGAGAGCATCCTGGGCTGCCAGGGCAACAGCCAATCCTCCCAATCCTAATCCAGCGATGAACCCGTTGATATCATAGCCCCATTCATTGGCAATCATCACCACCAGCAAGGCAATTACAATAAAGCGCACCAGTTTGGACAATACCGGCGACACTATATCATCCACGTCCAACCGTTCCCTGACCTTCTGCGATATTATGGACTCAGAGCTGCTGCCCCGGTAAAAAGCCCATCCAATTATCAAAATAAGGACCGATCGAAATATCTTTAATATAAAGGCATCAGCTGCCGTACTCAAGGGCAGTAAGCGCAGGGCCAGGAAAATTCCCAGCACCAGTACCAGCATCCTGAGGGGCGCTTCCACTGCGTCCACTATAGTCTGATAAGAGCTGTCATTATCAGCTGTCCACCTGCGTATCCACTTAAATACGTACTTCACCACATATTTGCGCAGCAGGGCAAATAGCAGAACTATAAGAACTGCTCCCAATATGGATTGCCAATTATCCACTAACCAATACTTGGTTAATGAGTAAGTTGTATTCAGCCAGGTGTTTATGTTTTCCATAATCATTCCTATCCCTGGGCTCCCCCTTTTTATTAATCATTAGGCGTGATACTTTTCCCGAGCAGCAGGTAATATACGAGGCTAAATTGTCAATAATCCATAGAAAACCATTTCAGGAGAACCTATGAACCGTCTGCAGTGCTGCTCTCTGATTGCTACAGCAGTAATCTCAGGCCTGCTGTTATCTCTAGCGTGCCTGGGCTTAAGGCTAACTCATAATTTATTCTACCTTTTTTCCCTGGGTTGTTGTCTATATACTCTATTGTTTACGGTTTATTATTTGACGAAACTAAACCAGCAGTTGCCCACCCGGGAAATACATATTGTAGTGTTGCAAATATCTGAACCTAACCCCGATCCCTTATTGGCAAAAGTAATGGAGCGTATGTAAAAAGGGCCGCATCCGCGGCCCTTTTTGCTCGGCAACCATACTCTTATTTCTCTTTTTCTTCCCTTTCCTTCCTGGCTCTCTCGATAATCTTTTCAGCGATTTGCGCGGGTACTTCTTCATAATGGGAGAACTCCATCTTGAATTTACCGCGGCCTTGGGTAATAGATTTTAGGTCTACGGTATACCGAGCCATCTCAGCCAGAGGAACTTGAGCTTTGATCAATTGTTTATTGCCGGAAGGTTCCATTCCCAAAACCCGGCCTCGTTTGGTGTTCAAATCCCCGATTATGTCACCCATAAAGGCATCGGGAACCAGAATTTCCACATTCATAATAGGTTCCAGCAGTACTGGCTTAGCGCTTTCAACTCCCTTTCTGAAGGCAAGGCGAGCAGCCAGTTTGAAAGCCATTTCTGAAGAGTCCACGGAATGGTAGGAACCATCATACAAAGTGGCTTTGATATTGGTTACCTTATAACCTGCCAGAACCCCTTCTTCCATAGCTTCTAACAAGCCCTTTTCCACAGCAGGGAAGAAGTTGCGGGGAACCGCTCCGCCGAAAACGTTTTCTTCGAAAGCAAATTCTCCATCAGGATAGGGTTCAAATTTAATCCATACATGGCCGTATTGACCGTGTCCACCAGTTTGTTTCTTATGCTTGCCTTCCGCTTCAACTGTGGCACGAATGGTTTCCCGGTAGGGTATCCGCATATCCCGGAGAACCACATCAACTCCGTATTTGCGGGTTAACTTTTCTATAATGTAATCTATGTGGGTATCTCCCATGGCCGTCAGAATAGTTTGCTTGGTTTCAGAGTTCTTTTCCAGCCGGACCGTGGGATCTTCTTCCAAAATCCTTTGGACAGCGCCGCTGAGTTTGTCCTCATCACCTTTACTCTTGGGCTCTATGGCTACACTGAGGGTAGGCTCTGGGAACTGGATTGCATCCATAACTATCGGATTAGCTTTGGTACACAGGGTGTCTCCAGTTCCTGTTACCGATAACTTGGCAACTGCTCCAATATCTCCGGCAAACAGCTCAGGTACACCCGCCTGCTCCTTACCGGTCATAATTAATATCTGGGCAATTCTTTCTTCCTTTTCTTTAGTGGAATTGTAGACTACTGAATCAGATTTCATAGTACCCGTAAACAGGCGGAACATGTTCAGGCGGCCAATATAGGGGTCGGCTATAGTCTTGAATACCTGGGCAGCCATAGGTTCGGAGGCCATATTTTTACCCGCCACAAATGGATGCCGGTCAGGAGTTGCTCCGCAATCCACAATAAAATCCATTAACGGGGTAACGGCTATATTGGATAAAGCTGCTCCACAAAATACAAACACAGCTGATCCTTTCTGGCAAGCTTCCTTTATGCCTTTGAGGATTTCACTGTCGGTTAATTCTTCCCCTTCCAGGTATTTGGCCAGCAAATCATCATCGGCTTCAGCAGCAGCTTCGACAAGAGCTTCCTTATATTTCTCAGCTTCATCCTTTAGATCGGCAGGTATTTCGGTTTCAGTAGCTTTGCCGGAACCGGCTTCAAAAGTATAGGCTTTCATCTTAATCAGATCAACTACACCTTTAAAGCTGTCTTCAGCTCCAATGGGGAGTTGTACCGGCACAATATTGTCGGAGAACATCTCTTTCATCTGGTCTAAAACTTTGTAGAAGTTGGCATGCTCCCGGTCCATTTTATTTACAAATACCAACTTGGGGATGTCCGGAAAGTCTTCCCAAATAATCTCGGTCTGAACCTCTACTCCAGCAGTGGCGGACATTACTACTACCATGCTGTCAACTACCCGCATAGCCCCAACCACTTCATAATAAAAATCGGCATAACCAGGAGTGTCGATCACATTTATTTTATGGTCTCTATATTCACACGGAACCAAGGAACTGCTGATAGTAATCTTGCGTTTAATTTCCTCCTGCAGATAGTCACTGACGGTATTACCATCATCTACTTTCCCCATCCGTTTTGTGGCTCCAGTGTTAAAAAGCATCGCTTCTGCCAGTGAGGTTTTTCCCGTACCTCCATGACCTACTAAAGCGACATTTCGAATACTACCGCTTGGGTAAACCTTCATCAAATGACCTCCTCCGTTTAAACATAACTGTAAAAATGGTACTATAATTTCCCGTAAGTAGCAAAGATTTTTTCATCCCTGCCTTTCCATCACTTGCGGGGTATCAAAACGTAAAAGATCCAATATAAGAGCAAGGCAGCGGCGGCAAACAGAGCCAGTTGGTAAATGATAACACCTTTAAACCCATCTACTATCAGGGTAAAGACAATACCTAAAGCCAAGGGAAACAATACCAGATGACTAAAGGGCTTGTCCGGGTAGTTAGGATCTTGCCGTTTCTTGCGGATATAACCAAGGTTCAATACCAGGAACATAATGATAGTATTAATTATTAGACTTACTATTATCATTAGCTGCTCTCCAACTGGACAAATATCGTACAAAGTTAGTTTTATAAGTGTCTATAAGCCGATAATCAGTTAAATCCAGATGGATGGGAGTAATGCTTATGTAATCTTCTTGCACAGCAACTACATCACTCTCTGGATCCTGGTCCTCTTCCACAACTCCTCCGCCCATCCAATAGTAGGTATTCCCGCGGGGATCTTTTCTCTCTTCAAACAAATTGTCGTAATTCCTTACCCCCAGGCGGGTTATCCTTATGCCCTTGATTTGGTCTTCCGGTAAAGCCGGCACATTTACATTGATTAAAGTGGTTGGTTCAATGCCTTCTTTCATAATCACCCTTATCATTCGGCGAGTAAACCTGGCCGCTGTGGTAAAATCCGCATCACCACCCTCAGTATTCAAAGACACTGCCAGGGCAGGACACCCCATAATTACTCCCTCGGCTGCCGCTGAGACAGTTCCCGAGTACAACACGTCAGTTCCCAGGTTCGGCCCGTGGTTTATACCAGATACCACTAAATCAATGGGTTCTTCAATCAGACGAGCCAGAGCCAGTTTCACACAATCCACCGGTGTCCCGCCAATGATCCAGGCCTTTTTTACCCCGGGTACTCTAGTCGGGCTGGCTTTTATTGGTTCGAATACGGTAATGGAGTGACCGGTTCCGCTTCTTTCCCGGTCAGGGGCAACCAGATATAATTCTGCTATATGGCTAAGTTCCCGCGCCAGGCTGTGAATACCCTGGGCGTGAATCCCGTCGTCATTGGTCAGCAATATCCTCATTCTTGAAAAGATACACCCCGCTCCAGGAGTTTAATGTGGTTCAGGGGCCAGTATGTCAGAAAAGCCTTTCCTTTGACCCGGTCTCTAGTCAGCCAGGCATTCCAGTAATGGCTGTCAAAACTGTGATTGCGGTTGTCTCCCAGTACCAACAGGCTGTTTTCCGGAACTACTACGGGTCCAAACTCGTAGGCAATGGGTTCGGCTAAATAGGGTTCGTTAAGAGCTTTCCCGTCAACATATACTTTGCCGTCTTTGATCTCGATGGTTTCTCCGGGCAAGCCTATCACTCGCTTGATATAGTCCTGGTTGGTGTTCAAAACCTCTGGAGGTTCCAGCACTACAATATCTCCCCGCTGGGGTTCTGTGAAATAATAGATAAATTTATTTACCATAACCCGATCCTGCAGTTGGATGGTGGGTAACATTGAGCCGCTGGGTATAATCCTGCCTTCAATAACAAAAGTTCTCAGAATCATAGCTAGAATGAATGCTATTACTATTATGCTGAGTGTTTCTTTTATAAAATTCCCTATTTCCTTGTTCATAACCCACCCCATTAAAATTCGTAAATATTGATGGTCATCTCGTCTTTGTCCCTTTCCTTGGTCAATCCAAACATTATATGTTTGTATTTCAAGGTTTTATTCAAAAAATCAATAATGTAGACTAATTCAGGGTTAGCCTTAAACGTTTTACTGGCAATCAGTTCTAGCTTGTCCTGTTGCTCATCCATGGTGACTCTCCTTCCCAATTAATTGTAGTGGAAGCAGTATGCATTTACAAGTAAACCAGGTTTTAAGCTCATTTGATCGGCGGGATGGGTTGAGCAAGACATGCTCTCATTAGCTTTCCCTGGCAACACCTCTTACTTTACAGCGGGCTATGTATATTTGCTCCAGTTCGTTTTGATAGCGCTTCAGCACATTTTGGGCAAAGGACTTTATGTCTTTAATGCCGATTTGCTCAAGGCCAGCGGTCTTGACCGGTGTTCCCTCTGTCGAAATGTTTAATCCTACATGAATTAAAGTGGATAAGACAGAGCAGGTGGCAACGGAAACAGATAATTTGGCCCGGTTGATATAAAGGTTGTCTCCTACCCGCGCTACCGGGACTTCAAACAATTCCAATTCTTCTTTAATGCAGGTTATAAACAAGCGCTGCCGGTACACAGCCAATTCTAGATCAGTAGAGAAATGTTCGATAATAAAATTAAGCATCAGCGGCGAATAAATAGGGGCCTGCTCTTTTGCATTTGCCAAGTCCACCATATTCCCAACTTCCACCTGGGCTGGACCGATAAAAGCAACAGCCGCGTCCCCATGCAGGTCAAAGTTGCGGTAAATCCAGTGTGGAGCCAGTTCCTGGCCAGTATATTTTATTTCCTTGTCAGTGACCAAGATTTTCAGCACAATTACTCCCACCTTTCCAAAAGCTTTTTCTTGTTAATGCCAAAGGGGCAAACCCTGTTGGGCTTTACCCCCGCACCTACTATCCCCCTCATCAGTTGCCCGTGAAAAATTGTATCTCCATTATTTTACTACTAATTCGGCCAATTGATTCGGTAAATCCTTTTAAGGCTCAAGCGATCCAGATTTTCAGTGTAATTTTCATATGCTTAATTATTGGCAGCGTAATTGCATTCTATTTTAACATCATATCTCATCAATCCCAAATCAGGCCCCATGCACAGCAGCAATATTCACCACTTCAATTTGCTTGATTATTAAGTTACATGCAAAATTGCATGCAAATATTGCATTGCTGCTATGCCATTCATCCCTTTTCCTTTTAAGCGGGAATCCATGAAATCCTTTCTCTACCGCATTTTCCTTAGCTGATAAATATTATTCCTCACCTGGCACATTTATTGCCTTTGTAATTGAACAGGTTTATTCCAACTCAGCCTGGAGGGGGTGACACTTACCAGTTGGTCAATTTCTAACCTGAACTTATCTATAGAGATAAAGAGGAGGGGTTAAAATGGCTTTAGCCTTTACAGACAACTACGGGAGCTTGTACCGGCAAAAACTGGTCACGGCTGATGAAGCTGTTAAAGTTGTAAAATCCGGTGATTGGGTCCAGTATGGCGAATTTGTAATGCAGCCCAAAGAATTGGATGCTGCCCTGGCTAAACGGGTAAATGAACTCCATGATGTTAAAGTACGCGCCGTTTGCACCACAATGATTCCGGAGATAGTCAAAGCCGATCCCCAACGAGAGCACTTCTGCTTCAATGACTGGCATTTTTCCGGTTTTTCTCGTGCCATGCACAAGCAAAATCTATGTAACTATATCCCCATTACCTATCATGAAGCCAGAAAATTAATTGGCGAGTTCCTTACTATTGATGTAGCTTTTGTCCTGGTAGCACCCATGGACCGCAATGGATATTTCAATTTGGGGACTTCCAACTCCATAACCTCATATGTACTTGAAAGAGCCAAAACGGTAGTCGTGGAGGTTAACAAATCCGTACCCGTTTGCCTGGGAGGCAACAGCGAATCAGTTCATATTTCCCAGGTTGATTATATAGTGGAGAGTCAGGAGAATCCAAAACTGCTCAATCTTCCCCAACCTACTATCACAGCGGAAGACCGCCAGATTGCCTTCCATGTAATGGAGCAGTTGGAGGATGGTGCATGCTTGCAACTGGGTATAGGCGCCATGCCCAACGCCATAGGCACAATGATTGCAGAATCTGGTCTTAAGGATTTGGGGGTTCACACCGAAATGCTGGTGGACTCCTTTGTAGATATGTACAATTCCGGGGTGGTTACCGGCAAACGCAAGCAGATAGACAAGGGCAAAATGGTATACACCTTTGCCATGGGTACCGATAAACTTTACGACTTTCTTGATTTAAATCCGGTTTGTGCCAGTTACCCGGTTCATTATACCAATGATCCTTTTATTATCGCTCAGAATGATAAAGTATTTGCCATTAACAATGCCATCGAAGTGGATCTTTACAGTCAGGTGGCCTCTGAATCTACCGGCACCAGACATATATCCGGCACCGGAGGTCAGCTTGATTTTATATTTGCTTCCTTCCGTTCCAAAGGCGGCAAAGGGTTCATCTGCCTCACCTCCACTAAAAAACTGGCTGATGGAACGGTGGTTTCACGGATTCGTCCCACCTTGTCTCCCGGTACCATTGTCACTATTCCCCGCTCCTTAAACTACTATGTAGTTACTGAATATGGAATCGCCACCATGAAAGGACGAACTACCTGGGAGCGTGCGGAAGAATTGATAAATATCGCTCATCCTGATTTTCAGGATGAATTGGTCAAAGAAGCAGAAAAAATGAAAATCTGGGTTCGCACCAATAAACAGGATATCTGAACCCAGGATTAAAGCCTCTTTTCCTTAATCTGGTTTTTGGCGGGTGCTGCTGGCACCCGCGCTTTTTATTTTCAAGATCGTTCCTTCACCCTGACCTGGTATTTGCGAGCCTTGCGGGATATGGTGGAAGCATCCACCTCCAATATCTTGGCAGCTTTATAGTAGGAATCGGTAATGGAAAAGGTTTTCTCCAGAATGGTTTTCTCCAAGTATTCCACGGCATCCTTCAACGGCATAATCCTATGTACGGTTACCGGCTGGTCTTCTTCACTGCATATGTCACCATGGCTGAAAAGATAGGATGGCAAATGCTGCAGTCCAATTTTTTCGGTACTGGAGGTAACCACCAACCTCTCTATCAGATTCTCCAGTTCCCTGATATTGCCTGGCCAGCTGTAGCGCATCAAAACATCGATAACTTCAGGTTCAAATTCTTTCCGGTAGTTGTAGCGCTGGTTAAAATGTCCCAGGAAATGACGAATCAGAAGGGGGATATCTTCGCGGCGTTCCCGCAGGCTGGGCACATAAATAGGGATAACATTAAGCCGGTAATACAAATCCTCGCGGAAATCACCCTGCTTCACCATTTGTTCCAGGTTTTTGTTGGTAATGGCAATGATGCGCACATCTATTTTGATGGGCTTGGTTCCTCCAACCCTGAATATCTCCTTTTCCTGAATAGCTCGTAACAATTTGACCTGCAGATGCAAAGGAATATCTCCGATTTCATCCAGCAGCAGTGTACCTTGATGGGCTAACTCAAATAATCCGGGCTTTCCCTCCCTCCTAGCCCCGGTGAAGGCTCCGCTTTCATACCCGAATAATTCTGATTCAATTAAATTATCCGGGATGGCAGTACAGTTCACCTTGACAAAGGGGCCGTTCTTCCTGGCACTATGACTCTGGATAATCTCGGCTATACGCTCCTTGCCGACACCGGATTCGCCAGATATTAATACGGTGGAATCTACCTCCGCAATTTTCAGGGCCTGATAGATAAGCTTTTCCATCTCCGGATTTTTAAAGACCAGTTCTCCTGACAACTTTACCTTCATTTGCTGCATCTGAAACTCAAAATGCGCATTTAACCCTTCCAACTGCTCCACCCGTTGTTTAAGCGTATTTAATTCACTTACATCGCGAACACTGGTAACAATGCGAAAAATATTGCCTTCCTCATCAAAAACCGGGGTAGCACTCACTAATAGGTTAGTACCAGTTACAGTAGTTAAAGTTATGGTAATGGGCTTGCGTTGTTCCAAAACTAATATGGAAGCTGATCGTGACAGTATGCCCTTGTCAACCAATTCATACATGGTTTTGTTGACCAGATCCTCTTCCCCTAATCCGGTCATGCGCTTTATAGCTTTATTAATCCGCAGGGTCAATCCTTTGCCATCAGTAATATAAAGTCCATCATAACTGGACTCAATAATAGCATCCAGTTCTGCATTCAGTGATTTTACATAAGCCAGTTCCCGGGTAACCTTTTCCAGCTCTGAAACATCATACAGTACCGCTACCGCACCAGTTACTTCTCCCTTGTTATTTACGATAGGCGCGCGATTTGTTATAAATGAAGTCTCTCCAATCCGAATTCTTATACCATACTCACATTTCTTGCTCTTGATAATCTCAAAGAGTTGGCTCTCGGGAATAATATCATTAATAAATAACCCTATTACATCACTGCGCGGCAGCCCTGTATACCTTTCCGCCGCATTGTTCCATATACGAATAATACCCTGACAATCAATGGCGACAATGGGATTGTAAGCAGAATTGATTACCGTTTCCATCTGCCCGGCAAGTTCGTCTATTATCTGGTTTAAGGCCACCATTATATCCGATTTGGTTATAAACCCTATTAACTTGTTGTTATCCAGCACAGGATAGCGGCCGGTATACATAATATCCACATCACGAATGTCCTGTTCAGGATGCAGGTACTTTACCTGTTTGGTCATATAATCCTTAATGGGATTTTGCATATCAACCCGGTCAACTATGGCTCTAATAAGATGGGTTTTGGTTATTAGTCCTACCATTTTGCCATCTTTGACAACTGGTGCACCGTCAATTTTCTTTTTCATAAACAAGCATGCTGTCTCCCACAGGCTATCATCTGGATTCAGTACGATTGGGTCGGTGGTCATAAATTCTGCAACCTTCATATTCCACCTCCAGGTCATAAATTGTATAAAAAATAGTGCCTAAGTCATAAGCACAATTTATAATGAAATTGTATAATTAATACATGGATATTATTTATATAAGGCCTTTATTATCTAAGTTTTTTGGAGATGTATAAAGTGAGCAGCAACAATCCTTTATTCTTTCGCCAATATACTTGTCCTATATGCGAAACGGCATTTAAGTCATACAGCGTTCGTTCATCAGCTACTTTTGTAGAGAAACGCGAATCCGATTTTCATATAATATACCGGGGTCACAGCCCTCTGCATTATTCCATTGTGGTTTGCCCGGTGTGCGAATATGCGGCATCTAATTCAGTCTTCAACCAAGCCCTGCCCAAAGAACAACAATTACAGCTGGCTCGTGCATTGAAAATATTAAAGAAAGACAATCGTCCTGATTTTGGCGGTGAACGTGATGCTTATCTGGCCATGCAGTGTTTCCAGCTAGCCGTTCGCACTGCCCAGCTAAAAAAAGTCCCACCCGGTGAATTGGCGGGACTTTTACTGGGGACAGCCTGGGTTGCCCGGGAAGCCAACCAGCCAGAAATAGAAGTGGAATACCGTCGGGAGGCATTAAAATATTACTTACAGGCTTACCATGACTCCTACAATCTGGGCAACCTGAATGAACTGCAGGTGGCTTACCTGATCGGCGAGCTGTATCGCCGGGATAAAGAGTACCAGGAAGCCATAAATTGGTTCAACGTAGTCATCGGCCACAAAAATATTAAATCCAATCCCACTATAGAGAAGATGGCCCGGGAGCAATGGGCTTTATGCCGTGAGGAAGCCCAGCAGGCCCAATAACCAGGCAGGATTACAGCTGCAACAGTTCCCGATTGTCAAAAAAGTAAAGGTACATTTCCCTGACCGGCTTCTTTTGTATTTGTTCCAATGCCCGCCGGTACCAGTATAGTTGGTTGCGGTAATGTTCCAAACGTTGCTCCAGGTTGTAGTGAGTAAGACGATCCGTCTTATAATCAACCAATATTAACCCATCGCCTTCTTCAAAGTAAAGATCTATAACACCCTGCACCAATAGAGTTTCACTGCCGATATTTTCTCCCCTTAAGACTTCATTGGCTGGACACAGCAGGTTAAAAGGAGTCTCCCGATATACATGGGAGGCCTTTTTTATGCGCTGCCCCAGAGGAGAATAAATAAATACCTGAATTGCCTCCAAATCCAAAGATTCTGCTTCCAGGGGAGAGATCATTTCCCTTTCCACCAGGCTTTCCACCAGATTCATCAACGTTTGCAGGGACCCATCCGTTTGGGCCAGATCCAGGTGCTGCATGACTTTGTGCATGGCGGTACCCCGCTGCAGAGCATTAAGCCTGGTGACAGGTTGAGCGAATTCAGGCTGGGCAATTATTTCCGGGATCTGAATGGTCAGCCGCTTGGGATCAGCCCCGTAATTTTCTCGTATCTGGGTTACGAACAGTTTGGAAGGCAGGGTTTCGCTTTCCTTATAAGGATAAGACCAATTTAGGATGGATGTTATCTGGTCGTCCTCTTGAGTAGCAGCTATCTCAGTTGCCCCCTTCCATAAATGCTCCACATGAATGATTCTTTGTCTTTTTCCTTTTATCTTCTCGCCCAAGTGGAATCGGTTCACTATCTCCACTTGCCACAGGCAGTTATCCTCGAGGATTGGTTCTCCCAGAGCAGCGGCAAAAAGTTCTCTCAGACAGGCGCCTTCGGGATGGCGGATAATCACCGGCCCTATCCAGTCCAAAAAACACTTGGCTTGCGCTAGTTGATGAGCAGAGATAGGTCTTGCCCATCGTTTGACAGCCCGGTCAAGTCCTTTTACCGATCCCACCATAATCAGCTTGTTCTTGGGACGGGTGCAGGCCACATACAGGATGCGCATTTCCTCTGACAGGTTTTCCCGGCGTATTTTTTGCTTAATAATGTTCCGCGGTAGTGTATCCATTGTTGCTCTGAGCTCCAAGTCCACAAAACGCGGTCCCAATCCCAGCTCTTTATGCAGCAGCAGCGGTTGGGTCAAATCACGCAGATTAAACTGCCGCCCTAGGCCCGCCACTATCACTATGGGAAACTCCAACCCCTTGCTCTTGTGGATGCTCATTAACCGTACCACATTATCGTTCTCGCCAAGGGTTTTGGCCATATCCATGTCCCCGCTGCTAGCCCGTATCTGGTCTAAAAACCTCAGGAACTGAAACAGCCCTTTAAAGGAGGTATTCTGAAACTGCCGGGCTCGATCATGGAGTATGCGCAGGTTGGCCTGCCGCTGAATTCCCCCGGGCATAGCTCCCACATAATGATAAAACCCGGTTTCCAGCATAACCTTCCATATAAATGTATCCATGGGCAATAGACGAGCTTCCCTTTTCCATTCATTAAGCCGATCCAACATTCTTTTCAGCCGGTCACTCAATTGATCATTATGATGACTGATGTATTCCTCTACTGCTTCATAAAAGCTCCCCTCGGGCCGACAAGCTCGTATCTCAATTAAGTCTTCTACCGTAAAATTAAATATCGGTGAGCGCATAACCCCTACCAGGGGTATATCCTGGCGCTTGTTGTCTATCAACCGCAGCAAATCTAAAAAGATGGCGACCTCTACGGTATCAAAATAGCCGCTGTTAACATCGGCATAACAGGGGATATTTTCCGCCAGGAATACTTCTTGAAATACCCCCACCCACTTGCTGGTAGCACGCATGAGAACCACAATATCCCGGTAGTTGATGGGTCGGAACTGATCCAGCTGGGGATCGTAAACCTGTTGGTTAACCAGATCCTTGATGCGCTCTGCTATCAGCCGGGCTTCGATTTCGATCTGATCAGCTTCTTCCAACAGGTCCTCTTCTTCTTGGCTGTTAGCCTCAGGATCCCGCTCTATTATCAATACTTCCACAGCAGCCTGGCTTAGAGGTTTTTCCTGGGCGGCATGAACCAGCTTTACTTCATCATCATACTCTACCTCACCCAACTGTTCGGACATGATGTTGCTGAAAAGACAGTTTACCGCATCAATTATGGGCTGGCTGCACCGGAAATTGCGGTCCAGATTTATTCGCCGGTCAACACTGTCATTGTCCGCTTTAAAACTATGGTATTTTTCTATAAACAAACCCGGATCGGAAGATCGGAAACGATATATGCTCTGTTTCACATCCCCTACCATAAACAGATTGTCCGGTCTCTTTATCTGATTCAAGATGGTCTCCTGCACCATATTGCTGTCTTGATACTCATCCACAAAAATATATACGAAACGTTCCCGGTAATGTTGAGCTGCCTCGGGAAAACGCAGTATGGCCAAAGCACAATGTTCCAGATCATTGAAATCCAGCAGGCTTTTTTCCATTTTGTGTTGGCAGTAGAGATCAGCAAACCTTTGGATCAGTTGGTAGAGATTCAGCATACCCCGGTGCAGTTGGTTTATCTCTCTGAGGAGTTCCTCAGGATGACGGGGCAGTATCTCAGCGGTAATCTCCTTGATTATATCCCGGGCTTCCTTGCGCAGTTGTTTTACTTCCTCGCAAAGATCAGCATCAGCATCTTTTTCCGCCGATTTCAGGCGGGGGGTTGCTATACTGGTGATAGCCTCATAAAAGGCCTCTAGGTCATCATTGGCTAACACTTTCTGCAGTTCACCAATCTGCTGCAGGTCAATCCCCAGAGTATCCTGAAACCGTTGCGAGCCCCCCGGCAGACTGTTTTTTGCCTGAGCAGCTTTGATCAACTGTTCAGCAGCCTCTAACTGGCCCTGGATCAGCCGTCTGGCTTCAGTTGCCCATGGATTTTGGGAGAACTTATCATAGTTGCCGGCAAACATATGTATTTTATCCTGCAGCCAAATCAATGGGTCAGGCTGGCTTTGAATGAAATCATATACCTGCAGTATGAGATTTTGGAAAGGAGTATCATCACGGCTGGAGGAAAACGTCTCCACCAGTTCCAAAAAGCCTGGATCACCTTGCTCGTATTGTTCTTCCATAAACTCCTGCAATACCTCCATTTTGATCAGACCGGCTTCGGTCTGGTCAGCAATACGGTAGCGGGGGTCAATGTCAATCAAGTGAAAATAATTGCGCACCACTTCGTGGCAAAAAGCATGAATGGTGCTTATCTGAGCATGGTTTAAAAGCAGGAGTTGTTTGCGCAGGTGAGGATCATTCCCTCTCTGTTCGATCAGTTCCATAAGTGCAGTGCTGAGCCGTTCCCTCATTTCCGCTGCCGCAGCCTGGGTGAAGGTTACAACCAGCAGGCGATCTACATCCACCTTCTGATCTGCGATTATATGTAAGATCCGCTGTACCAGGACTGCAGTTTTTCCCGATCCAGCCGAAGCAGATACCAACAGATTGCTGCCTTTGGCTTCAATAGCCTGAAGTTGCTGGGTAGTCCATTGAGGCATGCTAGTTCACCTCTCCCCTGATTAGTTCCATAACCTGGCCATGATTGAAATTGGGCAAATAGCGATATTGATTTCCCTCAAAGAGAGGGTCAAACTGGCAGATAGAGTGATATGGGCAATAAGTGCAGGCACTGTCTTTATCCCGCCGGAAAGGTTCGATAGCAGCGCAGCCCTGGATTATTTCCTGGGCCAGGCGAGCTACGGTCTGGTCTACGTGCTGCAAGAGTATAGCCCAATCTTCTTCCGCTATTGCGGCGGATGATTCCCGTACCGAACCGTCAGCATTAATAGCGGCCGGTACTACTTGGGAACTCCCTTGGATATCACAGTCCATACTTTGGATTATCCGGGCATCTTTGAGTACCAGACCCTTCATGCGAAACTTCTTGCGCAGTTCTTGTTCCACTTTTTCCACAATCATGTTATCCATTGTCACCAGCGGATCCTGAATATGAAAATAAAAAACCCCTGCCGGTTTGGCATTTTTAAGACCCCAGTGGTCGGCCTGCTGTAAAACCGCTTGCAGATAAACCAGCAACTGCAGAGACAAGCCATAGTACACGTCGTCCAGTCGCAAGTTCTCCCGCCCGGTTTTATAGTCAATAACCTTTATATAACTGCTTTGACCGTCATCCAGGAGGTCGATGCGGTCTACCCGTCCTTCCAGCAGCACCTTGCTCCCGTCGGCCAGTTCCACTGTTATAGGAGGGAACGGACCTCCGGTTCCAAACCGTACCTCAAAGGCGGCTGGCCGGAAATGGCCCTTTTGAACATGCTCCACCACCGCCTTTACCGTAGTCCTTCCCATACGTTTCAATCGTTCGGCGGCATAGCGATAGCGATGGCTGCTGACGAATACCCCTTCCCCATATTCGGTTACCAAATTGTCCATTATAGAATTTACCAGGCTGTCACACTGGCTGCCATCCAGACTGCTCCAGTCCAGTCCTTGACGAGCTACTTCCTGGGCAAAAGAATATAAGCATTGATGCATCAGTTCGCCTATATCAGGTATAGCCACCGTGTATTCCCGGCGTTCCCGAGGGCGAAGCCCGTAGCGTACCAGGTGAGCAAAGGGACAGGCAGCAAACTGCTCCAGTCTTGATACGCTGCTGCGGAAGGGACGCCCGTAAATATTCTGAACTCGTTCCTGGGCTAATTGGGGCACTGCATTGCTGTGAAAGAGAGCCTGACGAATCATATTCATAACCGGCTGCCAATCAGGTTGGGATTGATACCAGTTGAGTACTTGCCACCAGAAATCCTCTATGGGCTTGCCGTCCAGGTACTGGCGGATATTATGTATCAAGTGCTTGAGAGTACTTATGGGAGGACCGATCAGGCTAAGCTGCTGTTGCCGATCCTGAATAACATCGCTTTGTACCTGTAGTTCAGGGAATATTCTGGTCAGGCGGTCAATCAACACTGATGGTCTTAAAGACTTTCCTTCCCCATCAGCCAGAGCATAGGAGATCCATAATTCCTGGGAAGGTTTGCCCAGAAGACTGTAGATCATCAAACGTTCTTCTTCCAGCCTCTGCTTTCTCCCGCCGGGCAATTCCAAACCACTGTCAATCAGCTGGCTGCGTTCTTCTTCCAGAAGCAGTCCATCCTCTGACAAGGCAGAGGGAATCAGACCGTCATTCATTCCCAGTATCACCAGGGCTTTAACCCCCCGGCTTTTTATATGGTCAATGGTGCCTACCAGCACCTGATCCACGGTGGTAGGAATCAGTCCTAGCTGGTAGGACGCAAATCCTGACTCCAAAATGCGGCGATAATCAGATAATGTTGCCGGTTGGTCTCCCATGATATCAACAGTCTGATCAAAAATACGCATGACAATATTCCAGATCTGGGTATGTTCGTAAACTTGCTCATATTTGCCCTGCTCTTTTAACTCTTTGATCCAGTTTTCCAGACGGGCAAATATGTCCTGTTGCTGGAGGTAATTATATAAACAAGCGGTATATTCTCCGATAGTGGAAGCCTGGCGCAAGTTCTGTTCCATTTCCGCCACTGGATCAATAAACATGCGGCGATAACGGTTCAATGCTTCCAGAGGCTGGTCTTTGCCCAGCTGGAACTCCTCTTTCCATTGCTCCCCCTTAATGCCGTAAGTTATCGCATAGTTCTCCAGTATCTCTGCCTCATCCATCTGCACATCCGTCAGACCTGTTTTCAGGTACCGGAACACATCCAATGGGCGGAAGTTTTTCAGGACCATATCCAGCAAAGCCAGAATGTACTCTACCAGGGGATGAATCATAATGTTGCGCTTGATATCGGCAAAGAAAGGAATGCCGTATTCCTGAAAAGTACGGCTGATAATATGGCCATACCGGTCCATATCGGAACATATCACCATAACATCCCGCCAGCGCATTTCTTTCTCCCTGACCAAGCACACAATTTGTGCGGCGGCCTGTTCCACTTCCTGATAAACATTGGTAGCGGCAAAAACCCGTAACCCGGATATCTCCTGGGAGTATGGCCGATGGGGATAGGCATAGATTTCCCGCTCCAGGTGGATCAAAACCTCATTGCGATTGGAGGAGTCATCTTTAAGAAATATGTATTCCTGAGGCAGATTAAGTTCCTGGGCCAGTCTTTTTATGGCATCATAAGCCCGGCGGGAAGGCTCAAACAACTCCCGATCCCGGCATCCAGGGCTATCATCCAGGGTATAGGCACAGGTTAACTGGGCACATATCTGCATCAGTTTATGGATTATACTCAACTGCTGGGGAGTGAAAACAGTGAATCCATCCAGCCATACCAGACTGTTATTCAAAACAGTAGAAGCATTGATTCTTTCCAGCACCAGATTGAAACGGTCATCTATGTCTAAATAGCGGGTACCCAGAAAATCGTTAAAATGCTGGTATATCAAAGCTATGTCATGGAGTTTATCTCTCAAGGTCCCCGCCTGGCTTTCCCCGGCTGAATGCAGCATGTCGGAAGTTATATTGTAGTGCTTAAGCTCCGACAGGAAAGTTCCTATATAGCGCACAAAACCGTCCTGGCGGCTGACCTTTTGATAAACAGTCAACTGTGGGGTCAACTCGTCGATAATCTTGCGCAGCACCATATGGCGCCCCTGGTCGTCAATCATGACCCGGGTATTCCCGCCCGCCTCATCTAATATGCGTTCTGCCAACCG
Source organism: Syntrophomonas sp. DTU018 (assembly GCA_001513155.1). Taxonomy (GTDB): domain Bacteria; phylum Bacillota; class Syntrophomonadia; order Syntrophomonadales; family Syntrophomonadaceae; genus DTU018. Next base: position 3,026 of record LFSR01000014.1, on the reverse strand, counting down.
GTTAAAACTCAGCACTTCCACCTGCATAATACCTGGAAGCTGCAGGTACTGAATCAAATCCCTCTCCGACTGGAGGGTAAATTGTTCGGGAACCAATAATATTAATTTACGGTCATCGCCACTATCCAAATGCTCTTTGATCTGCTGGAAGATCAGGCGGCTCTTTCCGCTGCCTGCACGGCCGGTTATGTGAACTACTTTCATCCCCTAACCCCCTCGATGAGCCCACCGTATTAATTCATTATAACAGGATTTAGCATTTCATTTTCTCTTGAAACACAAGTAGGTTATATTCTTTTGTCGCCGGCGATTTATTATTATAATTAGGTATTAGTGATGGGAGGTTTAGAAGTGAAAGCAGGACTAATACTTCTGGCAATAGGATTAGGGTTAGTAGCTTATACTTACATAAGTTATCTGCGGGCAGCCCAAAGATTTAATCACATAAAAAAAGAAGATCTGGTCAGTTATTACCTGGAACTGGCCGACCTCCTCTACCCACTTCCCTTCTGGAGCGGGCTTATTGGCATCCTCACCGTAATAGTTGCGGTGATAATAGTGCTGATCAGCATACCCTTTGTATTTTAACATTTCAGTCAACGAGCAGGATACGGGCTCCTATAGCCAATAAGGCAATCCCCAATAAGTCAATCCATTGAAAATCAATCTTCTTTACCCCAAAAATACCCAGACAATCTATTAAAACGGCTGTAGATACCTGAGCGACAATGATAGCAGTAGTAGCATTGCTTACCCCGATTTGGGGTATGGAACGGGCCACTGCATAAATAATTACAACACTTAACACTCCCCCCAGGTATGCCCACCAAGGTACCTGGCTTAGCTTGTCCAAGTTGCCAAAGCCGATTCCCCCTGCTATCAGGATCAACAGAGCTACCATAGTACCGATCAGGTGCACTACCAGAGTTGATTCCCACAAACCCAGGATTTTGCCAAGGGCTGCGTTAAAGGTTCCCTGCAGTGCCATAGCTGCCCCTGACAAAGCAGCAATTCCAATATACAACCAGTTCAATCGAAGCTCTCCTTAAAACATTTTGCATTAGTTTAGGAAACACTTTTTACTTTTATGCAAGCATTCTTTTACCGGCTCATCCATCTGCCCGAAACTCCCCTTCAAGATCGCCACATCGCTGGGTTCCTGGCCATGACAATTGAGAATCTTTTACGGGCAACACATCTGGATTACTGTTTTCACAATCAAAACTCTCAATTAAATAAATGTAGCTATGAAAATAATCAGCATCCCTAACCAAAAACCATACCAGCGGTTGGTACGATCCTGCAACCCTGCCTGGGGCCAGAGCTGGAAGAAAACCAGATAGAGCATTATTCCCGAGGCAAAGCCCAGCATCATGGGCAGAAGAAATGGAAGGATGCTGGCTATTCCCAATCCTACCAAGGTACCCAGGGGAGTAATAACCCCCACCAGAAGAGTTTGGGCCAGTATACGCAGGCGGCTCATGCCTGCCATTATTAAAGGAGCCGCAATGGCCATTCCTTCAGGAATATTGTGTATACCGATACCCAGGGCAATCACCATACCCGTACGGGCCTTCATCTCGTGGCCCAAAGCAATGGCCATACCTTCCGGCAGATCGTGCATGCCTATCCCCAACATAATCAAATAGCCCAGCCCAATCAAAGTTTCGCCTTTAGATAATTGGTTAAAGGCATACCTGTCAAATATGTACAAAACCAACATGCCCGTTGCCACTCCTTTAATGGCTGAGCCAAAACCTGCATAGACCAGAGCAGAAGGGAGCATATCGAAAACAACCACGGCTATCATTACTCCGGAAGCCAAACCCAGAAAAACAGCCAGACTGGCATTGCTCCAGTGACGTTTAATAAACAGCAAAATAGCTCCTACAGAGGTACAAGCACCTGCCATAATGCTCCAAAACAGCAGTTGATGCAAACGAACTTCCCCCATCCCGTTTTTCTACATGTCTATGCCACATGCAACTCCTTCAATAGTTCTCGACCAAGATTTTTCTATAATGACAACTATCATCCCAATGTGACACCTGGGTCATGGGTCGGGGCTGTTTTACGGTCATATTAATGGAGGGTTGTTCATATTTTTCAGAATAAGGAGGTGCTGCCTTTGAGCGGAAAAGCATCGGTTGAACTTAAAGTGCTGGGTAAAGCTCTGGTCTGGTCCCTATTTCTTTGCATAGTAACTGCCACCTTCGTATATTTCACAGGGATCAGAGAAACACTCCTGCCCACACTGGGAAAGCTGATTATAATATTGACTGTTTTTGGAGCAGGATGTGCGGTGAGCCGTCACTATGGCAGCAAAGGGCTGGTACGAGGCATGACCATGGGCCTGGCATTTTTTATTCTCATGCTCATTGCCACTTTCGGATTGCAGCCGGAGCTGATCAACTTCAAGTCTTTTCTTAGCATGTTGGCTATAACTGTTACTGCCGGAGGTTTGGGAGGCATACTGGGAATAGGTCTCAGTGAAGTTTAAGCAGCCTTGATTTGCCAGCGGGGTCATAGCCTTTGACTGAATAAATCAAAAAGAGCCGGCTGCCTCCGGCTCTAATATGTTCTAGGTTATTGTGATAGGCACAGGAGCAAGAGCCCCACTGCTATCAGGCACAATCCCACGATCCATCGAAAACTCGGCATTGGCCTGACCCCCCTGGCATCTATCTTCCCCTGGCAAGAATATAACGTTAATCCGTCACTTTAACCCCAGATTTTAAGCAACAAATTACGCAGAAATATGGGAATCCTAAAGTAATAAACTTTCACACCCACTGCCTCCTTATGCTTTAGCTCCGAGTTACTTTATTAATATGAAAACTGAATAGAAAAGGTTCCCCTCTGCTGAATCTTACCATGTCAGTGGGCCTTATATATAACTCATAAGCTACATATTATTTTTATGCAGCTTTATTTCCCTCCTCTATCACTTCTGAAAACCTTCAACTAAGATCAAGTCCAATATTATGTGTAAAATTCCTCTGGTCATGGCAGTGACTCTTTGAGCT
>LFSR01000026.1:24736-34310 GCA_001513155.1 Syntrophomonas sp. DTU018 | reverse complement strand
CATGTAAAGATACAGCCGGTCCTTCCTTGAATATTCTGCTCAAGCTGATGTCCATCGTATCTCTGGTATTTGTCGCACCTCTGTTGCTGTAATAAACAGAAACTATTAACCTATTAAGCAGGAGGGAACTCCACCCTCCTGCTTTTGCATTATTAAAGGCAAAAAATATTCAGGAGGTAGTAACATGGATCGGGAACAGGCTCTGGCTTTGTTAAAACAGCATTTAACCAATGAGAACCATATAAAACATTCCCTGGCTGTAGAAGCCATCATGCGGGGATTAGCGGAACGGCTGGGAGAAGATGCAGACAAATTCGGACTGGCTGGTCTGCTGCATGACATCGACTATGATATCACCGGAGAAGACCCCCACCGCCATTCCCTGGTGGGAGCCGAGATGCTGCAAGAGCACGGGTTGCCGGAAGATATCGTCTATGCCGTTAAAGCCCATAACGAAATTCATGGATTGCCCCGTGAATCCCTGCTGGACAAAACCCTCTGGGCGGCGGATCCGGCTAGCGGATTCATTATCGCCGCAGCTTTGGTGCGGCCTGATAAGAATTTAAATGAAGTTCAGCTCAAGTCTTTGAAAAAACGTTTCAAAGAAAAAGCCTTCGCTCGCGGAGCCAGCCGGGAACAGATGGCCAGCTGCAGCGAGCTGGGTCTGGAGCTGGACGAGTTTTTGAATATTGCCCTGGAGAGCATGAAAAAAATTGCGGCTGAGCTGGGATTGGACGGCTAAACTGCCTGTCAGGTGGGACATACTTATTATAGATAAGATTAAGATGGAGGAAGCAGATGGTAACCAAGGAAGACATCCTCAACTATATGCGTCAGGAAAGCTACCGTCCCTTATCCTACCAGGAACTGCGGGATGTATGGGAAATCGGGCCTGAGGAAGAAACCCGGTTTATTAAAATCCTGGGCAAGCTGGAAAAAGAGGGCGAGATAATCAAAACTCGCAAGAATAAATACGGCTTGCCCCACATGATGAATTCCGTCCGGGGAGTCCTCCTCCTCAATAAGCGGGGCTATGGCATACTCATGCCTGATGATCCCAGTCAGCCGGAGATATTTGTATACGGCAAATACCTGAACGGAGCCATGCATGAGGACAAAGTCCTGGTGCGCATCATGGAGCGAGCCATAACCGACCAGCGCCCGGAAGGGGAGGTAATCCGGGTGATCAGCCGGGCCCGGCGAGAGATGGTAGGTACCTATGAGCGGGGCAAACATCTGGCTCACGTTATTCCTGATGACCCCCGCCAGCTGTATACCATAGTAGTCAAGCCCCCCAAGAAGCTTAAAGTTAAAAGCGGGGATAAAGTTTTGGTAAACATTACTTCCTGGCCGGACAAGTATAAGGGACCGGAAGGAAAAATTGTGGAAGTGCTGGGGTCCAAAGGAGAACCTGGCCTGGATGTGCAGGTGGTTATTAAAAAACACGGCCTGCGAGACTTCTTCCCGCCCGGTGTTCTGGAAGAAGCCGAACAGGTGGCGGTTCCTCCCAGCGAAGAAGAAATAGCCCGCCGCCGGGATCTGCGCAGCTTGCGTATGGTTACTATTGATGGGGAAGATGCCAAAGACCTGGATGACGCTGTTTCCATAGAAAAACTGCCCAATGGGTACCGGCTGGGAGTTCATATTGCCGATGTTTCCCATTATGTAAAAGAGGACAGCCGTCTGGACAAGGAAGCCTTTCTCCGGGGGACCAGTGTATATCTGGTGGACAAAGTACTGCCCATGCTGCCTAAAGAACTATCCAATGGCATCTGCAGCCTCAATGCCCGGGAGGATCGCCTGGCTATGACCTGCATGATGGATATTGACCCCCAGGGCAAAGTTATGAGTTACGACATTTTTAAATCGGTCATCAACGTAAATGAACGCATGACCTATACCAACGTCAACAAAATACTGGTGGACAACGATCCGGAACTGATTGACCGCTATAAGGACCTGGTGGAAGATTTTCGCCTTATGAAGGAATTGGCTGACATCCTGCGCCAGAATCGCTTGGAGCGGGGTGCTCTGGATTTCGATTTTCCTGAAACCAAGGTTATCGTAGATGAAAATGGATTCCCCATAGACATCCAGGCCCGGGTGCAGGGTGTGGCGGAAATGATCATCGAGGATTTCATGGTCAAAGCTAACGAAGTAGTGGCGGAACACCTGTACTGGCAGGAAATGCCGTCCCTTTACCGGGTGCACGAAAAACCGGATGAGGAAGCCATGGCCAAGCTTAATCTGGTGTTGGGAGTGTTTGGACTGAAAATAAGAGAGAACAAGATAGAACCGCGCACCTTCCAGAAAATACTTCATTTGGTTCGCGGCAAACCAGAAGAGCAGCTTATATCCATGATTATGCTGCGTTCCATGAAGCACGCCCGTTATGCTCCTCAAGCCCTGGGACATTTCGGCCTGGCCTCCAAGTATTACAGCCATTTTACCAGCCCTATCCGCCGTTATCCCGACCTGATAGTGCACCGGGTCTTAAGTGCCCTTTTGGACGGGAGTATGACTCCCCGCCGCCGGATGAGCCTGGAACGGAAAATGGCCGGCATCGGTGAACACGCTTCCCTGATGGAAATCAAGGCGGAAGAGGCGGAACGGGAACTGGTGGATATCAAGAAAGCCCAGTACATGAAGCAGTTTGTCGGGGATGAATTCGTAGGCCACATTGTTTCCATACAATCTTTCGGCTTTTTCGTAGCGCTGGACAATACCGTGGAAGGATTGGTGCACATTTCTAGTATTACCGATGACTATTATGTATTTAATGAAAGCAACTATACCCTGGTAGGAACCCACACCGGCCGCAAGTTTGCCATTGGTGACGAGGTTAGAGTTCAGTTGGTCCGGGTCAATGTGGAAGAAGCCAAAATCGATTTTGAACTGGTGGATTAGCGTTAGATCCGGCTTTCCTTGACGTTCACAACTTACTGCGCTATAATAGGACACGAACAAGGAGACCAAACCCTGGCCTTAGAAGATATAAACTCTGAGGTGAGGGTTTTATTTTCCGCAAGTATAAATCTCTGTAAAAACTTTAATTGTGTTATCGCAAGGGGCGAAGCGATTCAAAGAAGCCTTTTAGCGTGTCCTTGCTGTGAAAATCGCTTCCTTTTTGTGTCATCGCGAGGAGCGAAGCGACGTGGCGATCTCAGAACTTTTTTAGGATTACTTGCGATGAGAGGTTTGAGTTTTTCATTTATTGTTATCTGTTCTTCAGGTGATTCTTGTGAGGTGCAGCTATGGGCAGCAAAAAAAACGGCATCAAGCCAGTAATCGAAAACCGCAAAGCCCGTTTTGAATACCATATAAAGGAGAACTACGAAGCCGGCCTGGTGCTGGTCGGCACCGAGGTCAAGTCCCTGCGTGCCGGCAAGGGTAACCTCCGGGATGCCTATGCTACCGTCAAGAACGGGGAAGTGTGGCTGATGAACTTTCATATCAGCCCCTATGAGAAGGGCAACCGGTTTAATCATGACCCTTTAAGGCCCAAAAAGCTGCTGCTGCACCGCAGGGAAATAAGCCGCCTGGCCGGACTGCAAAAGGAGAAGGGCATGACCCTGATCCCCTTGAAGATTTACTTCAAGAACGGCTATGCCAAAGCTGATCTGGCTGTTGCCGTGGGTAAAAAGCTCCACGACAAGCGCCAGGACATAGCCGAGCGGGATGCCAAGCGGGCCATAGCCCGGGCGATGAAGGAAAAAGAACGGGAATAATATTACTCAGTGTCATTGCTGTGAAAACAGCTTCCTCAGTGTCATCGCGAGGCACGAAGTGCCGTGGCGATCTCTTTCCGGTCTGGTGTGAAACACTCGTTTGAGATTGCTTCACTGCGCTCGCAATGACACGGAAGTAGACTTTTCATCCATCGTGGCCTGTGCCACAGGTAACAATTGTGAGGGCGCATCCCGTGGCAATCTCATTCTTATCCAGTGACAAACTGCCATCAGGATAGTAAGATAGGTGATGCACACCCGGTACAGAAATGTATCTGGTTAAAATACAACTGAATAACAGCAACTCATTATTCCTTAGTATGCAGTTACCTTATTAAACGGGGGCGTACTGGTTTCGACGGGGGAATAGATGGGTTGAGTAGCGAGCCGAGTTGTCGCCAGCTCGATAAAAAGGCGAACCTAAAGTAACTGCAGAAGATAATCTTGCATTAGCTGCTTAATTTAAGCAGCTCGTCCGGCTAAGTTTCCTCGCGGCTTAGTGCAGGGCGTCACCGAGCGAGGGTACTCTGAAGTCTTTTTCTCTGAGGGACTTTAGGGGAAACTTATCAGAGATAGCTCGAAGAAGCCTGTTCGTGGGCGTCGGCTGAGCGAAACTCAAAACACGAACTGCGCTCGGAGAGACTCAGCTGGTCTTTCTTTCGGACGGGGGTTCGACTCCCCCCGCCTCCACCAAAATGAAAATTCCTATTTAGCGAACTTAAAATGGATGAAAATATCATTTAATTGACAATTTGGCCAAGATCAGAAGAAAAAGCAACAGCTGATAATAAGATCGCTGTTGTTTTTTATACTTTATGACCTTGCATTGATATTACATGATCCTAACCCGGTTTAAGTGCCCCCTTCAAATCAATGGGTAAGTGATATGTTATTAGAATATTTTGCTGTATTGTTCAGCAGCGGTAATTAATCATCCAATAAGGTTTGCACTCGATTGGTTGCTCTGATGTATTTTACTAACTCGTTGGTTAGAAGGCCGGTCAGGATTCCGGTGGGGATCGAAAAAAGCAGCATGGCTGGTAAATAGAAGAAGATTCCAGGAAAGTGAAGTACCAAAGTTGCCATAATCAATTGGCCAACATTGTGAGCTATAGCTCCCAAAATACTTATACCTACCATGCTCAGCATGTTGAAACTCCGGAGTATCAGAGCCATGACGACCGTGGAGGTTACGGCTCCGGAAAAACTCATAAAAAATCCCATGCCAAACAGGGTTCCGGCTAGCAAAGAGCCGAGAATAGTCCGCATTATAGCAATTTCCAATGCCGTTCTAAAATCAAATATCACCAGGGCAATAAGAGTAATTATATTTGCCAAGCCCAACTTTACCCCAGGCACTGGTACCGGATTAGGGATCAAGCTTTCCAAGTAATGAAGAACAGCCGCTTGGGCTACCAGCATGGCGATTACCGCCAATCTTTTAGTGGATACTATTTTACTGACCGAATACATTAACTGCGTCTCTTTCCTTCCGCTGTTCTGCTGTTCCGCCGGGTCGGATCAGCGCGTTTCTATTTTTGAGAAGATTTATTATCTCTTCACCGGCTTCCTGGATACTGCTTATATTTGTTTTGATTTCATAACCTTGGGCTGCAATTTGGTATACGACCTGCAAATGATCCGGGAGTTCAAGGTGATATCGGGCAAGTATTTCGGGTTTATTGAACAGGTCCTTTATTGTTCCGGTAAAAACCATTGAACCGCTGTCCAGGATAACTAACTTATCCGTTAAGGTCATTATTTCCTTGAGACTGTGGGAAACCATTATGGTTGTTTCGTTTCTTTGCTGGCGTTTCCTAATTATCTCCAGTATCAGATTACGACCGGCCGAATCAAGACCGGCCATGGGTTCATCAAGAATGAGTATTTCCGGTCGAATGGCCAGCAAGCCAGCAATAGCTACTCTTCTGCGTGTACCTCCGCTCAAGGTACTTGGAGGCAGGTGAGCAATGTTTTCCTGGGTAAGCCCCACCTGCTCCAGGGCCTCATAAACCCTTTCCTTTACCTCCGGTTCAGGTAGCTTCAAGTTTCTTGGCCCATAAGCCACTTCGTCAAAAACTGTGGTTTGAAAGATCTGATGCTCGGGATATTGAAATACCAGTCCCACCTTTTTCCATAGATCCCTGCTAACGGGAATCAAGCCAAAACTGCCAAAGAATTGTGGATTCATCGCAGTACCTTGATATACAGATTAAGAAAGATTGAGGAGATTTTAGGGATAAAACTCGATGATTACAAAACACGGTTGCATTTACAGCTTTCTTATGAAATAACTAACTATTTAAATTTAGAACAAATAAACTAACCTAATTAGGTCATCTTCTTTAACTTCACCCCAAAGCAAGGCTATACTTCCACCATTCCCTCAGTAACTTTTGTGGTTATGTCTTGTATAAAAGCCGACTTTGATCTCTTGCTTCACAACTTCCTATGTCAAATAAAACGGGTCACCCAAATAAAAAGCATACTATCCTTGCGTTAGCATTATCAACCAAAATATGGCATTATAGTATAACGTTACCAGTTTAATCTCCATACGATAATATTGAGCTCGAGCTCAAATAATATGGGAAAAGGGTGAATAGAATGGCATACAACTGTGAGCCTTATTATTGCTCAAGAAAGCCAAGAAGAAAGTCTTGGAAAAAAGTAGTCCATGTAGAATGTGGGCACGATCCTCAGGATGCCATATTCGAAATTGATGACGGTTTTGTAAAGGAAGGGCAGGCCTTTGTATTAGACCGGCTGGTGGTAGATGCTGACGATCTTTACAAGCCTCTGGTCAAGCTAGAGTTTTCCAGCCTTATTCAGTTTGAAGGAGAAGATGAGGAAACATATGAGCCAGAGGTAGAGGTGGATTTACTGTTTAAATTAGAGCGGATTTGCCATGGTAAAAAAGAGTGCATCCGCAGCTGGAGATATCTCAAGGAATTTGATGTGGAAGACCCTGAAGAAAGGAAAAATCTGGAGCTGGAGATAGAAATCAGTGAGCCTTTTACCGTAACTTTCTGTGACAAAGGTCTCTGCCCGGGATGCTGTGAATACAGAATAGTAGTTGAGGGCAAAGACTTTGAAGGCGAGTTTGAGTATTTAAGAGTAGTTAAACCTGTATTGAGCGCCATTGTCCAAGGGTACATTCCAAATGACTACTAAACCGTTATATAAATAAGGAAACTGACAGCCGGGGTGAATACTATTTCGCCCTGGCTGTTCCTGCTGCTTCCTTCTGGATGGGTACTTCTGATACGGAAAGTTCTCCGCCGGCGGGTGTGTACGCCTTACTGGTAGGCAAAACTGGCACGGTTTCCGGCAGTGACGGCAAGCTCGACCCCACAGGCGGCTCCACCCGCGCACAGATGGTCCAGGTACTGTACAACCTGCTGGGAAAGTAAAATGAAATAAGGTTCTGAACAGCAAAAGCCCACAGGCATTTTCAGCCTGTGGGCTGAGAGTGTCAAAAAATTAGCTAAAAGAGATCGCCACGTCGCTACGCTCCTCGCGATGACATACCAAAAGGCCGTCTTATGTGTCATTGCGAGCCCCGGAGGGGCGTGGCAATCTCAAACGTCTAACCGCTAAAAGACTTCTTTGACAGTCTGAGCCCACAGGCATTTTCAGCCTGTGGGCTTGTTTTTGGTGCGCTCTGCCAAATAATGGTTAGACTCCTACCCGATTTACGGTATATTAGTTACGCTGATAAACATGACCCCGAAACTAGCCTTTACCTTGTAAGACTATCAGTGCGAAACTGGAACTGGTGAGTATCAAAGTATAACTTGGGAGGTCCGATACATGTCCCGCAAAGAATTGGAAAGAAGTTTTAGAAAGGATTTTGTCGGGGATGTGGCTTTAGAACTCTTCAGCAGCAAGCCTTTTGAACGGGTAAGTATGGATGAGATTGCCCAGAAAGCAGAACTTGGCAAGGGTACTCTTTACAAACTATTCAGCGGCAAAGAAGAAATCATGGTTCATGTTATCTGTCGCGGTATTGAGAATCTGTGCCGTGATCTTGAAGAGCAGTGTTTAGGTACCAGCGATGTCCCACAGGCACTAAAACGGCTGCTGGAATTGGAGTATGACTTTTACACTAAATACAGCAATTTGGTATTGAAACTAGTCTTTCACCAGAGCGATAATTCTGAGTCTGCTTTCCTGGATAGGGTCAGGGTGCAGCACCAACAGCACATTGATTTGCTGGAACGTATATTTGAACAGGCCAGAACTGAGGGGATGCAATTCCGGTTGGATAATCAGGAATTGATTCAAGCATTGAACGCGGCCATAAAAGGCCTGATGATAAACCGCATGGAACAGCCGATCCAGGATAATAGCCGGGAAAAGGATTTGGAATTACTGAATACCATGTTGTGGACAGGTCTATTGGCCTAAAATTGCAACTGCGGGCAAAAAAACAAATTGAGGAGGGCTTGAGGTGGAGAAGGAGATGAACATAACGGCCGAGGTACAGGATGCAGGTGCAGAAGTAAAAAAGGATAGACCTAAAAACCGCAAATTTACGGTCATAATGCTGGCAGTATTGCTAGCAGCAGCAGGGGCAGGGATCTATTGGTGGTATCTGCAGCAGACCGTTATAAGCACTCAAAACGCTAAAGTTGCCACGGATATAATCGATCTTAGCTTCCGGGTGGGAGGGCGACTGGAAAAGATTATGGTTGCTGAAGGAGACCAGGTTGCCGAAGGCCAGGAATTAGCTGTCCTGGACCAGGAACAATACCGCTTTGCGGTGGAGCAGGCTCAAGCAAATTTGGATTTGGCCCGGGCCAATTATGAACGTCTGCCCTATGATTTGCAGTCTAAACAGATGGCAGTGTCCAAAGCTCGCAACCAGGTGGACATTGCTGCCGCTGCTGTAAAAACAGCTGAAATTGACGTAAATGATGCCCAGCGAATGCTGAGTATTAATGAACAATTGTATGCCAGCGGAGCCATTTCAGAAGAAACCCTCAATACTTCCCGCTCCAATTATGAGAAGAAGGTGGCAGCACTGGAAAGCGCTCGTGCTAGCCTGCAATCTGCTGAAATCGCTTTAGAGGACAGCCTGCAGCAGGAGTCTGCTGCCGTCAAAACTTCTGAGCCGTCATTACTGGCGAGTATAAAACAAGCTCAAGCGGCTTACGATGCTGCCGTTTACAACTATAACAACACCATTTTAAAAGCTCCTCTGAGTGGTACAGTAGTACGCATCGTTGTCCAGCCCGGCGAAACTATTAATGCAGGTCAGACGGTACTTTCCTTGATCCGTTCCGATAATACCTGGATTGTCGCCAATATTGAGGAAAAGAAGATCAACCGTGTAAAGCCAGGACAAAAGGTTGATATCCGCATAGACAGCTACCCGGGGAAAGTATTTCATGGGTCGGTGGCGACAGTAGGAGATGTCAGCCAGAGTACTTTCGCCTTATTCTCCAGTGGAAGCACTGCCGGAAGCTTCACCAAAGTCAGTCAGTGGGTGCCGGTCAAAATAACCATCGACAACCAGGGACTGGTATTGAGAGCCGATACTTCCGCCCAGGTCAGGATTTACACAGGCAGGTAAAGGAGCATACATATGCATAACATCGAGGTGACAGCAAAGACTGAGGAAAAACTCAACTTTGCCATACTCCCGGTAATAGTAATCGGTACTTTTATGGCGGTAATGGATGGGACCATAGTCAATGTGAGCCTGCCCAAAATGATTAGCGTTTTCAACTCCTCAACATCTGCTGCCCAGTGGATTGTGACTGCCTACATGCTTACTCTAGGTATAGTCATGCCGATTTCCGGATATTTGGGGGACCGTTTTGGTTACAAACGGGTTTATT
>LFSR01000026.1:285-24701 GCA_001513155.1 Syntrophomonas sp. DTU018 | reverse complement strand
CCGGCCATCGGACCGACTCTGGGAGGATACCTGGTAGACTACCTGTCCTGGCGTCTTATATTTTTTATCAACGTACCGGTAGGCATCGTAAACCTCTTTATGGCTCAAGCCCGGTTAAAAGAGACTCCCTTAATTAAGGAGCATAATCTTGACGTAGTCGGTATTATTACCTCAGCCATCGGATTTTTCTGCCTGTTGTTGGCCATCAGCGAGGGCAACAACTACGGGTGGACTTCGCCATATATTGTTGTTCTGCTTTTCGTGGCAGCATTTACCCTGACAATATTCATATACAACGAACTGCATCACGATGAACCGATAATGGATCTTCGCTTGTGTAAAAACTATGTGTTTTCTATTTCTCTGGTGGTAAGCTCAATTATTTCTATCGGTATGTTTGCGGTGGTGTTCCTCATACCCCTTCTCTTGCAAAGTATTCTGGGAAAAACAGCCGTACTGACCGGACTGATCCTTTTTCCTGCCGCTCTGGCTTCCGGGGTGGTCATGCCGCTGGCCGGGAGAATTTTTGATCGTTATGGTGCGCGAAGCCTAGTTATGGGCGGGGTGGTAGTTCTCATCATAACCACCTATATGTTGCATGGGATTAATGCCATGACCCCGGTGCCGGTAATTGTGTTTTGGCTGGTGATGCGCGGTTTCGGTATGGGATTTGCCTTCATGCCTTCAACTACGGCTGGTATGAATACGGTTCCGCCCCATCTGGTAGGGAGGGCTTCGGCTCTAAACAATGTGATCCGCCAGATTGCCTCCGCCTTAGGAATATCTATGTTCACCAGCATTTTCACCAGCCGTCAGTCCATTTATCTGGCCGACCTTGCAGCCAACATAAACGTAAGCAGCAATGAATATCTGAACCTGCAGTCAGAGATTATGTCAATTGCAACTAGTCTGGGCATCAGCGGGGATTCGGTATTTGGCTTAACTGGCAGTATGATGATGCAAAAGGCCGTAAAAGAGTCAATGGTGATGGCCATGGGGGGTTGCTTCATAGTAGCTGCCGGATTGACAGTGATTGCCCTAGTTTTAGCCGCCTTCTTCAAAGGCCGGCAGAACATTCCCGACAACAAACATAACGCTAATTAAAGATTCATAAGGGCCCGTCTCTGTTGATATCCGGGGGAGGGCTCTTATTATTTAGTCTAATAGAGATCTCCTACGGTATTTTGTATGGGCAAACAAAATTAGCTCTACAAATACGAAGAAAATAAAACGCGCCTTGTTACTGACGAATCTCTTTCCTGTGAAGAGGTTTATGAATAGGCATAGTTAATATCAACAAGCATAACGAGCAGTTCAGGATTCCATCATGATAAATGAGTTTTCAGAAAGTCGAGCTGTATTTTTGATACCTGTTTGAATGGTTCACCTAAATAGGGGTCGAAATGATTTAATGGGAGGGATATAAACTCAGCCCGTTTCATTTTAGCTGCCGCCTTTTTTACGGCCTTGATTGGAATTAATGAGTCGTTCTCCCCTGCTATAACTAGTGCCGGGCAATTTACCCTGTGAGCCACACTTATAGGACGGTATAAGGCCAAGGTAAGAAAAATACGGGCCGGGGTGGCATTTTCCACCTCAAGCCCCGGAGGTATAAGAGATTCGTATCCTGTTTTAGTATCATGGGTATTTAATACAGCAAATTCATCGGGCGCTCCGTAAATTCTAACCAAGTAGGGTTCTTGTGCAATTGCGTTCCGCCAAAAATCTCTGAACGTTGAGGAAACAGCTTTGAAGAAGTACCCTGGACCGTTCTGAATAACTATAGGGGCAGCACTGGCTATCCCACAAACAAAAGGAACTTGGACTGAAATGGCGGCAATCTTCTGATCTTGAGCTGCCGCCACTATTGAGTGACCGCCGCTGAAAGAGGTTCCCCAAAGTGCTATCTTATCTGTATTGATATCTTTTAGCCCGCGCGCCCATTTTACAGCGGCATGATAGTCCTCCACATGTTTCCGCGGGGAAATTAACTGCCTTGGGGTACCTTCACTTTCCCCAAATCCCCGATAATCAAACAGTAAAACTGCCAATCCCTGCTCAGCGAATAATTCAGCAAACGGTTCTAACCCGCAATTTCTCAATCCCCCAAAACCGTGGGCCATAACAACCAGTGAAGGCTTAACCACACCGTCCGGCAAGTAAAGCCAGGCTGAACATTTATCACCATGGCTGGGAAACTGACAATCGGTTCTTGAAAAACCCATGGTACACCTCCGCCGGTAAGACTGTATGGATAAATACCTCTGGAAAGCTAGGCATAGATTTTTGCGGGTTTAAATGTCTATATGATGTAAATCTCCTTTATAATACTGTTCACTGCCATAAAACGGACAGACGTTCCTGCATCATGGTTTATACTGCCTTCCTTCGGGAATTTCACCTGCCTCCAGCTTTTGTTCCAGTTCTTCCATAGTTTGTTCCAGTCCAACTAAAGTCATTTCCGCCAGGTATAACTTCAGAAGCGGGTCAAGTTCCTTGGAGCGAACCGCAGCTTCTTCAGCGATTTTTTGCCCCTCTGGTGTTAGAAAGACCAGAGTGCTGCGCCGGTCGTTAGGGTCTTCCTGGCGCGATACCAGGCCTTGTTTAGCCAAACGATCCACCAGGCCTGTTACAGCGGGGCTGTCAAGCTGCAGAGCCGATGCGATGGCTTTTACACTGCTGCCATCCTGCTCCAGAAGGCTCAAAAGTACAAATGACTGGGACAGAGTTATTCCCAGGTCTTTGAGCCGGTTGTTGCAGTAGTTTATGATTCTTCTGGTCAGGGCACCTAACCGGAAGCAGTAATACTTGGTGAATTCCATGTCCGACTCCAATTGTTATCATGTTATTTATTAAATAAACTATCTTATTTAATTAGCGAATGCAAGCGGAAGGGAAGTTTCAAAACTGCTGAAGATTGAATTATAGCGGGTAGAGGCACTGGACGAAGCACAGGCTATTCCCATGGACAGTCATGGTTTTGGGCTTGCGAAATTCCGCGCAATAAAGTAACTTGTTAATAATTAAGCTTCGAAAAAAAGGAGCGGGTGTCCTCCCGGATGGATGTTGCCTGGTTGCCGAAACCAATCAGTGATGGAGGAATAGGGGCGGATTTTTCAATTTTGATCTGAAATCCGTCGCCGGACCAGCCACCATAGCAAATCCGAAAATAAAGATCATGCCTATTTCGGCTAAGACTGGCCGGAGAATCGCGGAATGGGCCGGGTGGCTGCGCAGCAAAAAGTTGGGAGCTGGAGTGGAAAGTAAAGAAACGTGGAGGTTGTAAGTAATGGTTAAGGAAAAGGTTCTCGATCTTGCCAACAAAATCAACGGAACGAAAACTGGCCAGCCTGGGGCATTAACGCCTGAAAGCGTGGAGTATCGCCTTATTGAGCCGTTTTTGACTGAGGAAATGGCAGAGGTTGCCCTGTGCTTGAAGATGGGCAAACCGCAAAGAGCGGAAGTGGTAGCGGAGAAATGCGGTAAACCAGTAGACAAGGTTAAGCAGTTGCTTTCCCAAATGGCCATGGATGGCATTATCATGCTATTCACCAAGGATGGTATCGACCGCTATGCCCTGTTGCCCTGGATCCCGGGCGTATTTGAAATGATGGTACTGAACCGGGAGAACAGAAAAAAATATCCTCTGACCCGGTATTTTGACGAGCATGCCCAGCATTTGGGTGAGAAATTAGCTCCCAACGTACCCGTAGGGCACGGACTTATGCGGGTGATTCCCGTGCAGACAGCCGTTGACGGGCAAAGTCGAAGAGCCTCTTATGAGGAGATCATGAGTATTATAGATAAACATGAAATCTTTGCCGTGGCAGATTGCCAGTGCCGTTTGAGCAACCGGGAGCATGGTGTGGGCTGCGGGCATACGGTGGAAGATATGTGCCTGGTGTTTGGACCGATCGCTCCTTACTACATCCGTACGGGAAGGGGCCGCCAGATTACCAAGGAGGAAGCGATCGCCGTCATTGAAAAGGCGTAGCGGGAAGGCTTGATCCATGAGGTTCCCAATATAGCCGGGCCGGAAAACATAAATGCAGTCTGCAACTGCTGCGGGTGCG
Source organism: Syntrophomonas sp. DTU018 (assembly GCA_001513155.1). Classification (GTDB taxonomy): domain Bacteria; phylum Bacillota; class Syntrophomonadia; order Syntrophomonadales; family Syntrophomonadaceae; genus DTU018. The sequence continues at coordinate 20,628 of LFSR01000026.1, read as the reverse complement.
GCTGTTTTATGCTGCGAAACGCTACTTGTTACAACGTGCCGGATGTGATCCGTTCCAATTATGTTTCCCAGGTGGACCCATCCAAGTGCGTAGCCTGCGGTCAGTGTGTGGAGAATTGCCAGGTCAATGCCTTGACCCTGGGGCAAAGCCTTTGCTCAACTGACGTTATACCTGCCAGGGAAAGAGAAACACCCTATGATACCGAGTGGGGACCGGATAAATGGAATCTTGATTATCGCCGGGGGAAAACCCTGGTGGCGGAAAGCGGAACCAGCCCGTGTAAAACAGAATGCCCGGCCCATATTGCCGTTCAGGGCTATATCAAGATGGCTGCCCAGGGCCGATACCGGGAGGCGCTGGAGCTGATAAAAGAGGAAAATCCCTTCCCGGCTGTTTGCGGACGTATTTGTCCGAGAAACTGTGAATCGGCATGTACCAGAGGCGAGATTGATGAGCCAATAGCCATTGACGAGATTAAAAAATTTATTGCCGAACAGGATCTGATAGCAGAGCATCGCTTTGTTCCGCAAAAGAAGAAAGAGTTCAGACCGGAGAAAATCGCTGTGGTGGGTGCCGGCCCGGCTGGGCTTTCCTGTGCCTATTACCTGGCGGTGGAAGGTTATCAGGTGACTGTTTTTGAAAAGCACCCTGTGCCTGGCGGGATGCTGAGCCTGGGGATTCCTTCCTTCCGTCTGGAAAAGGACATTATCAATGCCGAAATTGATATATTGAGGGAACTGGGAGTTGAATTCAAAACCGGGGTTGAGGTTGGCCGGGATATCACCCTGGCTGAGTTAAGAGAAATGGGTTACAAAGCCTTCTATCTGGCTATCGGAGCTCAGGCCAGCCGCAAGCTGGGTATAGAAGGTGAAGAGGCCCAAGGAGTAATGTACGGGATCGATTTCTTACGCAGAGTAAATCTGAATGAAGACCTGACCATACAGGGACCAACCGTAGTTATCGGCGGAGGACGACCGGGTCCCCCGTCAAAAACCTCTGCACCGGGTGGCGGCAGAGCCCAAGGTAGCTTTTAAGGATCCGCGCGCCACTTTCAGCGAAGAGCAGGTCAAGCTGGAGACCGAGCGCTGCCTGGGCTGCGGCGTGGTGGTGGTTGATGAGTATCGCTGCGTCGGCTGCGGAATATGCACTACCAAATGTAAATTTGGCGCTATTTCACTGGTGAAAAAATATGATGCCCAAGCCCAGAAAGGGGAACTAATACCCGGAATCATGAAATATGCAGCTGAACGTTATCAAAGGATCGAAGCGAAAAAAGCCGGCAGGAATGTTGATACTGGTCACTAAAAAGAATAGGTGATTCCCTGTGCATGAATTGGATATTGTAATTCATATCGTCAAAGCGGTTGAAGACTTCGCCATCGATAACAGGTTAACCAAAATTGACACATTGGTTCTCCAAATAGGCGAACTTTCCGGGGTTATCCCCGGGTACATCGAAGCTTGTTATCCTGCGGTAGTTGAGGGTACCTCATTGCAGGATACCAAGCTGAAAATTGAGATAGTGCCAGGCAATGCCTTATGCAAAAAATGCAACAAGGTTTTTAACCTGCTTCAGAACGACTTCGAATGTCCCAACTGCGGCTTGAATGAATGGGACCTATTGTGCGGAAGAGAGCTGGTGATCAAAGAACTCATTGCCTGCTGAAATGATTCAGAATCGGTACGGTAGGAAGGCTGGCTCAAGCCTAAGCTGAGCCAGCCTTTCGGCCTTGTATATCCCAATAATGGCAACCTTTAGTACATCACCACAAGTATATACTATAATAAATGTATATTCTGGAAGGGAAAGGTCCGTTTGAGGATGGGATATATCACTGCAGGCGGTAACAGTTACAGCTCTGGCGTTTGGCGTAGGCTTCTACCGCTGAGCCGCGTACCCCACTTATTTATAAGATGTTTACGGCATACAAGGGAAGGTTATCAATATATCGCCGGTTCATTGTTTTAGTGTGATATAAAAATTATTATATAGAATACAAAAACTTAGATAAAAGGAGATTCCACATGAAATATATTGCGCTGCTCAGGGGAATAAATGTGGGTGGCAAAAACAAAGTCTCTATGAAGGATTTGAAAAACTGTTTCCACAAGGCTGGATTTCCAGATGCAATCACCTATATCAACAGCGGTAATGTCATCTTTTCCAGTGAAGAAAAAGACACTATTAAGCTGGTTGAAAAATGTAAGGAGATAATGCACAAGGAATTTGGATTCCCCATCAACTTGGCACTGATAGATGTTATTACGTTACAAGATGCGTTGGATGTTGTACCTCCATGGTGGGGAAATGATCCGGATTCAAAACATGATGCCATGTTTGTGATCCATCCAGCAACGGCAGAAGAAATAATAGAAGAAGTAGGCCAGATAAAACCGGAGTACGAAAAACTATTTGTATATAAGGAAATAATATTCTGGTCAGCACCGCTAAAAACGTATTCCCGCACCAGGTGGTCAAAAATAGTGGGAACAAAAGCCTATCAAAGCCTTACTATACGCAACGCCAACACCGCCAAAAAACTCCTGGAACTGGCATCGGCATTAAAATAGAATGAGCAAGTGTATCTTCTTTTTCCTCGTGTATTCTTATGTCTCAGCCTTGCCCCTGAAGAACCCAATCACTATACTGTAAATTGACTATGTTGAAATTGGAGGTAAAACTCATTTATGCAGGATACCAGGAATGCATCCCCTTTGTTTGTGCTTATCGCCTGTATATTCGTCAGCTGCCTGCTGATATCCAATATTATTGCCGGCAAATTGATCACGGTATATGGAATCGTTTTGCCGGGGGCAGTGATATTGTTTCCGGTGGTTTATATTGTCGGAGATGTTTTAACGGAGGTATACGGGTTTCAAAAAGCCCGGTTGGTTATATGGGCGGGGTTTTTATGCAACCTGATAATGGTGGCAGCTTTCTACCTTGTGTTGGCCATTCCTTCCCCCGACTTCTTTACAGGGGACAGTGCTTTTACTTTGGTACTGGGAATGACCCCGCGGATCGTACTGGCCTCCTTGCTGGCCTATTGGGCCGGTGAATTTGCCAATTCCATGGTGCTGTCCAAATTAAAGGTATTCACTGAAGGCCGCTTTTTATGGATGAGAACCATCGGCTCTACACTAGTAGGGCAGTGTCTCGATACGTTTATATTCATTGCTATTTCCTTCTGGGGGACGGTACCCAATGCTGTGCTGGGGCAGATGATGCTGTACCAGTACCTGTTCAAAGTAACCTTTGAAGTGGTGGCTACCCCTTTAACTTATGCTGTGGTGGGGTGGCTGAAGCGTACGGAGCAAATGGATGCCTTTGATGAAGGGATTAGCTATAACCCATTTAAATTAAATGCTTAACACTAGTCTAAACCAAAAGCGATAAGAATCAGCGGGAGATTTCGTAAATACAGCTTCCCGCTTACCGGTGTCAAAGGTGATGGAGATCGCCACGTCCCTTCACTCCTCGCAATTGTCACCAGTAGAATAGGCCACGATAAACGAAAACTTAAGCCTGTCATCGCTATTAAAGGAATTCTTAATTGTCATTGCGAGCCCCGGCAGGGGCGTGGCAATCTCATTCATAATCAGCCGGGCCAACCGGTTGAGATCACCACGTCGCTTCGCTCCTCGTGATGACATAAAAGGAAGCCATTTTCACAGCAATGAAACAACCGAAAGCCATCATACGGGTCATTGCTGTGAAAATGGGCTTTCACGTTAGTAAAAAAGCAACCATTGTGTCATCGCGAGGCGCGTAGCAACGTGGCGATCTCTTTAATGGCCTTTTTCGACAGTCTGAGGAGGCCACCAAAATGTGGCCTCCTTTTCTTCTCCTGCTGTTACTAGAACCCGGTGCGCAGGTATTTGGGCAGAATAATCGGTTTGTTGGGTTTGATCTGGTAGATTGCCGGAATCACGGGTCCGTTATCGGTAAAACTTTTACCCGGTACAAAGGCGCTGTCCGGCAACACCCGGCGCACTTCGATCAGGTTTTCGCCGTACCAGTAGGAAAAGTTGTTGATTATTCCTATGGCAGTGGGGCGGTCGCTGCAGGTGTTGATGATGCATGGCTTGCCGTTGATCTCACCCATATATATGGCCACATGGCCGATATGGGTTTTGGCCGGGGCGTCAGAGTTCCAGAATGTGAATATGTCACCGGGTTTTAACTTTTCCACACCTACCAGGGTGTACTTGGAAGTACCGGGTATTTTTTGGGAATAGACTCCTTCAACCTTGACCCCCACTTTGTCATAGTTTTTGGCGGCTGAGGTAATAGAATAACCAAAATCTTTATAAACCAGGGATACGAAGTTGGAGCAGTCTATGTATCCCGTTGACGGGTATTTAGTATGGCCGTATTTCATGAAACCATACTCCATGTACCATATGGCGCGGCCTACCAGTGCTTCCGCCAGGCTCCCCTTATAATTGGCCCGGAATGCATCAACTATGGGCTTTTCATGGGAATTGTACTGCTTTATACTGGCTGCGGAAGGTTCCTTTGCGCCGGATGCTATGGCTGTCGGAGTAACCCCGGTCATAGCAGCAATAAGCACAGCTTTAGTTTTCGGACCCACCAAGCCATCTGGCTTTAGTCCCTGGGCTTTTTGAAACTCTATGACGGCTTCCTGGGTTTTGGGACCAAGCCACCCATCGATACTTCGTGTGTAATAACCCAACTCGGCAAGATCTTTCTGCAGCTGGATCACCTCTGGCCCCCGGCTGTCCAGGGTAAGATCCTGGGCCCCATAGCGATCGGTCTGAGCTTGTAATACAGCATTCAATGCAGCTTTGGTTTTTGGGCCCACCAGACCATCCACTTTCAGCCCATTAGCTTTTTGAAAGCTCTTCACAGCCTCCATAGTTTTAGGTCCAAACCAGCCATCGATACTGCCTTTATAGTAGCCTAATTCGGCAAGGTCTTTCTGCAGTTGGCTGACGGCTGGGCCCTGGCTGTCCAGGGTAAGATCTTCTGTGCCGTAGTCACCGGCATAAACAGGCAGGGGTACAACAGCGATAACCAGTAAGGCTGCTATACTCCAGAGAAGAACATTGTGACGACGTAATACTGACATAAGTTCCACCATCCTTTCCAAAGTTAGACATTTACAGACATTTATTACAATTCGACAACAATTCTTTACAACCTTTTGGTAAATATGGGAAATTCATAGCAATAGGGCTGCAATATCCAAGTATGGAAGAAGGAGCATTCGGCGGGATACTTCCAATACATGTTGCCAAGGCAATATTTGTTTTTTGCTGCAAATGATCTTTGCAGTATAATTGAAGCGGTTCAATGGCGAGAAACAGCTTGAACATTAAGCAGACGGGGAGAATGAGGTTATGGAAAATGGGCTGGAAAAAAGGTATGGGCTTTTAACTGCTATAGCCATGGTTGTCGGCATCGTTATAGGTTCAGGGGTATTTTTCAAGGCCGAAAAGATTTTGGTTGCTACGGGAGGCAACCTTCCCCTGGGTATTTTGGCCTGGGCTTTGGGTGGCATAATAATGGTTATCTGTGCCTATGTTTTCGCTACCATGGCCACCCAGTACGAGAAAGTGAATGGAATAGTGGATTATGCTGAAGCTACTGTAGGGGAAAAGTACGGGTATTTTGTAGGATGGTTTATGGCCGTTATTTATTATCCCACTTTAACTTCGGTATTGGCCTGGGTTTCTGCCCGCTACACCTGTGTTTTGTTGGGATGGGATATTGTTGGCAGTGAGGCTATGGCCTTGTCTGGGTTTTATCTAATGAGTATATTTGCTATGAATGCTCTGTCTCCCAAACTGGCAGGTAAATTCCAGGTATCTACCACCGCCATTAAACTGATTCCCCTGGCTCTGATGGCTGTTGTGGGTACTATTGCCGGATTGTCAAACGGGGTGCTGATAACCAATTTTACCAGCGGAGTTATCGCTGATGTCAGCAACAATCCGCTGTTTACAGCACTGGTGGCTACTTCTTTTGCTTATGAAGGATGGATCATTGCCACCAGTATCAACGCCGAACTAAGAGATGCCAAGCGGAACCTTCCCTTGGCTCTTACTTTTGGTACTATGTTTGTGGCTTTGATCTACATTTTCTACTATATAGGACTGGCAGGTGCAGTTCCCAACAGTGTTGTCATGCAGGGCGGTGAAACGGGGGCAAAAATCGCATTTTCCACCCTGTTCTCCAAACTGGGCGGAACCATACTGTTTGTAGTGGTAGTTATATCCTGCTTGGGCACTCTTAATGGTTTAATGATGGGATGTGTTCGGGGTTTCTACTCCCTGGCGGCGAGAAATATGGGCCTCGCCCCGATATCTATCAGTCTATTGACGAAAAGACTAATATGCCAGCCAACGCTGCTATTTTGGGGGGCTGTTAAGCGGTATATGGCTGCTGTACTTCTATGGAGCCAATCTCACTCCTGTTTCCTGGTTTGGCCCTTTCAGCTTTGACAGTTCCGAGCTTCCCATCGTTACTATTTACGCTATGTATATACCTATATTGATAATGATGATGAAAAAAGAGCGATCCTTGAATACCTTTAAGCGTTTTGTCATGCCGGTTTTGGCCATCTGTGCCTGCCTGTTCATGGTAGTTGCCGCCTATTACGCTCACGGCCAGGCAGTCTTCTATTACTTGATAATATTTGCGGTAATCATGGCCATTGGGATGATAGTAAATAAAAACACCCAACCCCAGTAAGTGGTTTGAAGAAAGAAACCCTGCATGAAAAATGGATTCCCCTCTATACCGGTCATAAGAACTTGAACTGCTCTGCCTGACAGGGCAGTTTTAATTTTGGCGTCACAAAGTGTTAAAAGTATAACTAAAAGGAAGCTATATGATGTATAATTCCTATTAAGAATATAGGAATAACCGCCATTATTTGGCTTATGTTGCTGCAGCTAAGGGTATCAATTGCTTTTGCTTAATCAGGCTATCCGCCAGTTCAGGTAAATAACCAGCGGAGGAGATCACCAAGAAAGGAGTTATCAATGTGCCAGCAGGGCCTATTTATGCTCAATACCAGATAATACATTATAATGGGGGCAAGGTTGAAAATAAAACCGCTCACGTAGTAACAGAAAAGCCTTTGACGGTTTTTCTGAACCATAATGAATTATCCACCTTAATCTGTTCACCGGTGGGACTGGAAGAACTGGTGGTGGGCTTTTTATTAAGTGAAGGGCTTGTCCGCCAGCGGTCAGACATTAAGGACATTCGCTGCAATGAAGAAGAAGGATTGCTGTGGATTGAAACCACCCAGCCAGTGCAAACCAGTAATTTTCTGCGCCGGCATATTGCCAGCTGCTGCGGCAAGGGCCGAGCCGGGCTTTATTTTATCAATGATGCCCGGCAGGTGCAGCCGGTGGAGTCCGATTGGCAATTGGAGGCTGGGAAAATAATAGGCTTAATGGAGGCAATGGAGGAGCGAGCTGATTCCTTTCGTTTGACCGGAGGTGTACACAGTGCTTCGCTGGCTGATGAGTCAGGTGTAATCGTTTACTATGAGGACATTGGCAGGCACAACGCTGTTGACAAGGTGCTGGGATATACGGTGTTGAATGAAGTGATTACCAACAACAAATGCCTTCTGCTGAGCGGGCGGGTTGCTTCGGAAATACTTATCAAGGCCGTGCGGGGCAACATCCCTATAATTTTGTCCCGGGCAGCTCCCACTGAGCTGGCTTTGGATTTGGCTGAGGAGCTGAATGTGTGTATTGTGGGATTTGTAAGGGGAGACAGGTTTAATGTCTATACCCACCCGGAAAAGATAATTTTTTGATGCCGATTAACAGGAATATGGAGTTGAAAAAGCATGAGAGAAATCTATATGGATCATAGCGCTACTACTCCAGTAGATGAAGCCGTATTTGAAGCTATGATACCTTTCTATACCAGCCAATACGGCAATCCCTCCAGCGTGTATTCCAAAGGAAGAGCAGCCAGGAGGGCTCTGGAAAAAGCCCGGGAGCAGGTGGCAGCATTGATCAATGCCCATCCCCGGGAGATCTTTTTCACCAGCGGCGGCACTGAGGCTGACAATCAAGCCCTGGTTTCGTATATGATGAACAACTCTCACCGGGGCAAGCATTTGATCATTTCTTCCATTGAACATCATGCGGTTCTGGATACCTGCGAGTACTTGCAGAAAATCGGTTTTGAGGTAACCAGGCTGCCGGTAACTCCTTCTGGATTGGTGGAGCCGGATACCCTTAAGCAGGCCTTAAAACCTGGGACCATATTGGTTTCCATAATGCATGCCAATAATGAAGTGGGGACCATTCAGCCCATAAAGGAGCTGGCCTCCATTGCCCACGAAGCCGGGGCTGCTTTTCACACGGATGCGGTGCAAACCGCAGGCAAGATACCGGTGGATGTGAAGGATTTGGGAGTGGATATGCTATCCGCTTCCAGCCACAAGCTGTATGGACCCAAAGGAGTAGGCTGTCTTTATGTTAAAAAAGGAACCAAGCTAGGAAAACTCCTGTATGGAGGCTCTCAGGAATCCAATATGAGAGGCGGTACCGAAAATGTCCCCGGAATAGTAGGGTTCGGCAAAGCCGCTGAACTGGCTCAAACCCGGATGAGTGAGCAAATTGCCCATTTAACCGGTTTAGGGAAAAAACTGCAGAAAGGGATTGTGGAAAAGATTCCCCGGACGATAATGACCGGTGACCCGGAAAATAGAATCCCAGGACATGTCAGCGTGTGTTTTGAAGCGGTGGAAGGGGAATCGGTTCTTCTGATGCTGGATAGTTATGGGATCATGGCTTCCGGCGGCTCAGCCTGTACCTCAGAAGCCTTGGAACCTTCTCATGTGCTGCTGGCAATGGGTATTCCTGCGGAAACCGCCTATGGAGCTCTGCGTTTGACCCTGGGCAAAGATAATTGTGAAGAGGATATAGATTATGTTCTGGAAGTGCTCCCGAGAATAATAAACAGCCTGCGTACCAGTTCCCCGCTTAGGTAACGCCATAAAAACGGCAGGAGGCCTAAATGTATGAACGTTCCGCCTCCTGCCTAACCCCCACCCCGGAAATAGGGTTATACAGATAAAATTCCTTAATTTAATTATCACATACTCAGGATGAAATAAAAAGATACTATGTTAATTATCCATAAATATTTATGACTTAGTTTAGCCCAGCCCATATCTTTCCTGCCAGCCTGTCCCCATTTAGCGGGCTGTTTTTTTATTTTTGCATCCCTCCACAAAGCCTGGTTAAATAGCTCTCCTCTAAGAAAAATGGCAATATATGACAAATCAAATGAATTTTACATATGATACACCAGAAAGGAGTGATGGGAAATGCATAGTGCCAAAGATAGAGACAAATGCCTGCCGCCCGTCTGTTTCTGCGAAACAGGTGAGCTTATCAGAAATGGCGGATTTGAGATCCCCGGCTTTGAACCCGGCCGGGTATTCTCCGACTGGCGACTGGGATTGAGTACCGAACCTATCAATCTCTTTAGGACCACAGATAATGTCTATGAAGGTAATGCTGCTGCCAGCGTTCAAACTACAGTTACTCCGATGGTAGAGACTAAGATACTGCAGCTGCGGCAAAATGTTACCGTCACACCCGGTTGCCTGTACAGGTTGAAATTCGCGGAAAGACTGGTGACATTAGGTACGGTTGATACATTCCTGCCAACCCTTATTGCGAGTATTTATTACGTATACCAGGGCTTTGAATACAACCTATTAAGTTTGCCTATTCAAAAAACTGCAGTGGATAGGAGATACGTCCTGCACAACCAAAAGGCCGACCTGCCCGTTCCCTGTAATGTGTCTGGCATTGTCGTACAGTTTGAATTCATTATAACCGACAACGGTGGCTCTATATGGAATTTAGATGCGGTATCCTTGCGGGCTGTATCCAGGCTTTCCGACTGCTGCTGTAAGGAGTGAATGCCGTGGCAAAGGATAAAAATAAGACAGTTTCCTCAAAACACAAAGATAAGTGTATTCCACCGGTTTGCTTTTGTGAAACCGGAGAGGTGCTGGTAAACGGCAATTTTGAAATCCCTGGCGTTGCTCCCTTCGATCCCTTTGCCGGCTGGGAGGTGCACGCCCGAACCCTGGATATAGAACTGGTCAGAGATACCCAAAACGTCTTTGAGAGCAGCGTTGCGGCCAGCGTCCGCACCGGTGAGCCGCTAGTCCCTACTTCAATTCTGATTTTGCGCCAGTATGTGGATGTGACCCCAGGATGCCTTTACCAGCTGCAGTTTGCCGAAAGACTGGTAAGTTTCACTGGGGATGACACCGTCCTTCCCCTGTTAGTAGCGAGCGTTATCTATATGGACAGATCCTTGAATGAGTATGATCTGCTGAGTATTCCCATTCTGAAGAGTGAAGAAGATCCTGAATTTAACGTGCACCAGCACGTAGCTGAAATTGCTGTACCCTGCGAAGTACCGGCAATTATCGTACAGTTTAGCTTTTATATAACCAATGCTCCGGGTACAGTGTGGAATCTGGATGCCGTGTCCCTGCAAGCTGTATCCGCAACTTCTGCCTGCTGCTGTATTTAAGGGGTTTAAAAGATTCCTGCCTGCGGCAGAGAAAAATCAAGAGAAAGGAGTGTCCGATATGGTAAGGGAATTTCCCGGTAACTGCTGTCCCGGACCCCCTTGTGTTTGTACCACTCAAGTGAGTAAAAAAATTGAGAAACAATTGAAAATTGAAATAGACGATTCGAAATGCTGCTGTATTCCCAAGTGCCCCTGTGAGAATGAGGAACTGGTCAGGAATGGCGGCTTTGAAATGATCAGTGCTGATCCGACCCAGCCATTTGCCGACTGGAGAGCGGTGAATGCACTTTCCAATACCATTGTGAGTCGGGTACCTGAGAATATGCTTCCAGTGGCATATGAAGGAATACATTCAGCCTGGTTTATTACCGAACCCTCCCCGGTGGTGGAACAACATTCCATATCCCTGCAGCAAAATGTCACGGTGACACCGGGGTGCATCTACCGCCTTAGTTTTGCGGAAAACTTGCTTATTAAAGGCAACGGTATGGCGGCAGCGATACCGATCCTTACTGCCAAGGTAATTTACATCGACAATTACGGCAATGCTGTAGACCTGATAGTTGTACCGATACTAAAATTTGACCAAAATCGCGATCCTGACCGGGGCTATGTTTACCACGAAGCCACGGCTGATGTACCTGTACCCTGCGGTGTATCTGAGCTCATTGTCCGCTTTGAGTATTTCGAGAACAGTAGTATTGGCAGTGCTTGGTTATTAGATAGCGTATCCCTGCGGGCAGTTTTTCCCACCTCGGCCTGCTGTCAGTGCCCCAAAGAATGTTAGCCGGGTTATGGTGAGAAGTTTTCATAATCATGTCTTTTCTTGAATTTCGTAATATAATTAATGCAACGGAGCAGGCTAGGTCATCCTTATATACTGAAATTTGGGACTGAATTGTCAGGCTAAAGGCTGTATGCCCCTGTCCGGCCCGCCCCGGGGGGGGGTAGGGAAATAAGAAAGGAGCATAACATTGGCAGTAAGAGTTGGCTTCAAAGGAAGCAAGTTAAAAAGTTTTAAACTGGCTGATACCATAGGAACTGATATCGCTTTTAGCAGTGACAATTGGAGCCTGCCGGCAATAAACGGAACCCAGCAGTTATTCCTGGGGAGGTTTTCCGAAAAGGATATAAGAAGTATTATGCAGTCAATTGGTCTTTTACGGCACCTTGAGTCCCTGGGATTTGCGGATATTCACATTGATGTAGACAGGGATGCCAACTTTATAAACTATTGCCGGCTGTACTGGAAAGACAAAATTCCGGATAATTTGCTCATTGATCTCAGAGTAAGTGAGCACACCTTCATACCCCATGAGCGGTTTTTTGAAGAGGGTACGGAAATAGAACCCTACCAGATGATTCTTATCGAATGGCTGTCAGCTCAGAATCCCCTGGCCGATTTTGACGAAAGGCGCCCTCAGCTGCCCGGCCAGAGCAAGCCAGGACTGGGTGTGCTTAAGTACTGTTTTCAACTGCTTTATATTACAGCCAGCGAAGTATTTAAAGATGGATTCATGGATATCCCCACTCATATGCACGGGGCGATGATGTATGCCAAAGCTTTTAAGTTCTTCGATCCGGTTCAGGAAGCCATCATGAGGGCGGTAATGAGAGACCTGAGAAATTACTCCCTGGCAGATATCTCCTGGGGGGTGATCACCGAAACCATTATTGATCTGGATAAAAACAGGCCGGCCGTATATGACCCCGGCGAGCAGATTCATTATGTTTCCAGGCGGATGAAACAGTACTTTGAATCCCCCAAATATGTATCTACCTTCAACAAATACTACCACAGAAAGAAATACCGGTTTGATTATGAGGAAATGGTGCGCAGAAGAGAGGAAATCCTGCGTACCAAAAAGATCGAAGATCTTTAAAGACTACACTGGTCTACAGCCCAGTCTTCAAAGGGCTGGGTCAAAGTGTCAACAAAGCCTTTTACAGATTTGCATTCGAGATCGCCACGGCACTTCGTGCCTCGCGATGACACAGCGAAAGCTACTTTCACAACAATGACCCTTATGATAGCTTTCGGTTATGTCATCGCGAGGAGCGCAGCGACGTGGCGATCGTTTGACATGGCCTTTTTCGACGGTCTGGCCTGGTCCCAAAGGGCTGGGTTTTTGCTTCCGGGAGGAAATAATCAGTTAAACATGGAAAGCTTTTGCTGGGGAAAATTGCGGGGAGGGAATGGTTATGCGCAGTGCAGTGTTTGAGATTAGTTTAGTATTAGCCGCCCTTATCTTGGGTTGGCTGAAGACCGGGTGGAACTCCTTGTTTTTCATTGCCCTGGGCCTCATTGGGTTTTATGTGGTTATTGTAATTATCTATATGGTTATCAAAAGATCAGATATGACCTGGGGGGACAGACTTATAGGAGTCATAGCCATGGCAGTATGGTTGGCACTGGCCTGGGCTATGGTTCAGGAGAAATATTACCACCTTTGGGGGATATTGAACTAGTACTATAGCCCTATTTTTACCTGCAATTACTGCCAATTTCCAGGGAGTTGTTGTACAATATACCTTAACGTGATGATTTCGAGATTTTTGATGGGGATGGGAAAAAGTGGACAATAGCAGTTTCAACGGGTCCGATCCGGTTGTAGAACAACCCCACGGCATTCCTGAAGAACTCCACAACAGCGCCGCAAAGATTCTAGCTTATGCAGGCATCAGCCAAGAAAAAGCCAGACTTTTTATGTCTAATCTGGACAACTTCATCAAGATGAAGGATAAGTCTTTTTCTGATCGTTCCAGCCGGCAGATCCGGGAGCAGATCAGCGACACTTTTTTCGAAGCCTATACCGCGGTATTCAAAAGAGTAAGGCAGGAAAACAATCCGGGCAGGCTGTACCTGATGTTCCTGTGCTTCGGATACATGGATGAAAGGCTTCTGACTGCTGAGCAGGTGAATACCCTCTACCAAATAGTAGAGGAGTGTCCCGGCAATGCTGCCAGCTCACTATATAATCTCAACTCCTGGCTGCAGCAAATTTACCAGCGCACTAAAGAACCGTCGGTGAATGAATTTGGACAGGATTACCAGGATATCTTTTTGGAAAAGAAACGCCGGCGGGAATTGACGGACAAGGATAAACCTGCCTATGATGCAGATTTGGACGGGCGGCTAAACCATGAAATAACCAGCCTGTTTCGGCTGGGACAGCGGTTGTGTTACGGGCAAATGAGCGGATACTTTCCTATTTTGCATAAAGAAATGATCAGCCGGGATCTGAAAGAGACTTTGATTACTCCAGACAAAATCGAGTCCAGTCTCCAAAAGATACTGGCTGTTGATTTTTCAGCCTTTCACCGGGAGATAGTGTATAACCATACCCACGGGCAGATGGGACAGGAACTTATTATGAAACCGGTACTGCCCGACATAATACTTTTGCCTTGTTTCGGTCACCGGGCTGTGATGTGGCAGGAGTTAAGCGGAAAACGAAAAAACACGCCGGGACGCTTTGTTTTTCCCATTTTTACCGACGAAAATCTGGATAACTTAATGCTTGGTGTGGTAGCCAGATTTCGCTGGGATCTTTCCAAAAACATGTATAGTTTTGTGGTGAATAAAGCCAATGAAGTTTCCCTGTATGCAGATTACAACGATTACATCCAGTTTTATGCCAAGAATCGGGATTTATCCCCGGAAGCCAAAGAAAAGCTGAAAAGTGAAATAAAAAGGCATCGCAACAACCCAGCCGAAGTATTCACCGAGGATTACAAAACATGGATAAATTATGAATCCGATGGCTTGGTGCGCTTGAATAAAGTGGCCAGGCAAATACTGTTCAAACATTGTCCCTTTTCCCAGCCCATACGCGACAAACTTAGAAATAATCCGAATTACAATACTTTTATAAATCAGTATGAACAAAATAGGGCCAGGCAGTACAAACTTCTCGAATCCCGTTACGCCAAGCTGCAAAAATTCGGAGACCTCGACCAGGACTTGTTAGATAACCTGGCTTATTACCAGGCTTGATATCAGATCTCAGCTAATCGGAAAGGAATAAGTTCGTACTCAGGTATTTTTCTCCCCGGTCAGGGAAGATTACCACCACAAAACCTTCCTCCAGGTCTTTGATGCACTCCAGAGCTGCGATCATGGCTGCTCCGCTGCTCATGCCTACAAATATGCCTTCCTGGGCTACTATTTTCCGGGCCATGGCGAAGGCCTCCTCCGATTCGATCATAACACGACGGTCAATTTTAGTGGGATCGTAGATTTCCGGGACTATGGCTTCCTGCATGTTTTTGAGGCCCTGAATGTAATGACCCAGAACCGGATGGGCTTCGACTATCTTAATGTTGGGATTTAAAGCCTTTAATCGCATTCCCACTCCCATAAGGGTTCCTGAGGTACCCACTGCCGAAACGAAATGGGTGATTTTCCCTCCGGTATCCTCCCAGATTTCATTGGCAGTAGTTTCGTAATGGGCCAGCTTATTGTATTCGTTGGAAAACTGGTTGGGCATAAAGTATTTATCTGGATACAAACGGCACAGCTCATGGGCTTTTCTGATGGCGCCATCCGTGCCCTGGGAGGCATCAGTAAGAGTTACCTTGGCCCCAAAGGCTTCAATCATCTTGCGGCGTTCCACAGAAACGGCCTCACTCATGACTATCTCCACTGCGTATCCCTTTACGGCACCTATCATAGCCAGACCAATACCGGTATTGCCCGAGGTGGGTTCAATTATGGTCTTCCCTTTGGTAAGGGCTCCGCTTTTTTCTGCCTGCTCGATCATCTTCATAGCGATGCGGTCTTTGATGCTCCCCGTTGGATTAAAGCCTTCCACTTTGGCATAAAGGGGTATGTGAGGCTTGGGGTTTAATTTATTGATGCGTACCAACGGAGTACGACCGATTGTTTCCAAAATGTTGTCATACATGTGCATACTTCCTTCCGGTTTGTTGTGACACTATACTAATTATAACAGTATGTCCAACTTTCAGAGCTATATTGACACAGCAGTAAAAATGCAGTAAAGAAGGGTGACAGCATGAAAGATAAAAGCCAACTGCCGAACTGCGAACTGATCCAGATATTAAAGGATGCCAATTGGAATTTGCTGCGCGAAAAGGTCATGCAAGATCGAGAAATAGTCAGGTATTTAATGCGCAGAGCCTATGTCAAAGATGGACTCCTGTTTTGGCGTGCTGTGGAAGGGATTGGCGTCGCTGCCGAAGCCATCGATGCCCACAAACCTGGCTATGCAGCCGAGATGGTGCGGCGCTACCTGTGGCTGGTGAACGATGAATCAGGGGGGACGGCCTGGAACGCATCGGAAGTTATCGGCAGCATTATGGCTCATTGTCCCAAGCAGTGCGGTCATTTCCACTGGCAATTAGCCAACTTGATTAAGGACGATAGTTTGAGCCAGGGAGCCTTGTGGGGATTGGCCCGTCTGGCTCTGGTATCACCGGAAAATGTTTATCCGGTAGCGGAACTGGTGCTCCCTCTGCTGGAATCACCCGATCCTGAACTGAGAGGCCGAGCTGTATTGGTCAAAGCCCTTATGCCGGATTGGGATCAACTGCTTGACAAAACATTAGATAACAAAGAATTTGATGACAGCGTGGAAATAGAACTGTATTTCAATGATCAGCTGAAGAAATATTCCATCGCAGAATTATATCATCCTCACTTTCTCTTCAAGTAAAGTCCGCGGAGACCCAAAGAGAAGTAACCACCTGCCTTATGCCTGCCCGCATCATTTTTGCCTATTGTGTGTCCAACAGCCTGGATTTACCCAAGAATAAAAGCCTTATTCGCCTATAATTTGGCAGTTCTTTATCCATGAGAGACGAATAAAAATTATCGAAAAACAATAAAAATATATTGTATAACATTAAGCTGTTTGTTATACTGCAAATAATCAAGGGTACTGTACCCGGTGGAGAAAGGATGTAGGTTATGTGGAGTGAAGAGAAATCAATCAGCCTCACTAAATTCTGCATAATGCTCTTTATGGTTTTGCTGGCAGTTGTGGCAGTAACGGCCCCTTGGCTGACTGAATGGTTTGTAAGCGTTTCCCGAGCCGGACAGGAGGAACACAGAGTTTATTTCATGGCTACCATTTATGTGGGTTTTGTACCTGCCGCTTATCTGCTCTACAGCTTGTTCAAGCTGCTGCGCCGCATCGAGTCTGGTCAGGTATTTACCGATGAGAACGTAGAGTTATTAAGAAGGATATCCTGGAGCTGCTTTGCGGGAGCCGTGGTGGCCTTGGTCTCCATGTTGTACTATAATCCCTGGGTATTCGTGGCAATTGCCGCAGCCTTTATGGGATTGATTGTACGGGTAGTAAGGAATGTAGTCGCCCAGGCCGTGGAATTGAAAAAGGAAGCAGATTACATTGTGTAGGGGAAGGAGAACGAAAACATGCCCATCATAGTAAATTTGGATGTAATGATGGCCAAAAGGAAGATTTCCTCCGGTGAACTGGCGGAAAAGATCGGCATCACTCCCTCTAATCTTTCCATACTTAAAACCGGAAAGGCCAAAGCCATTCGTTTCTCTACCCTGGAGGCCATCTGCAAAACCCTGGAGTGCCAGCCCGGGGACATACTGGAATACCGACCCGATGAGGGAGAATAAGGAGGGGGTGAGTAAATGGATGAGCTGAAACTGGGCGATAACGAAAAAATTGACACTAATAAATCAGCCGCTGAAGGCGGCTCTGAGGAAAGCATGCCGGAGAAACCGGTGCTGCAGGGGGGAAAAGCACCTTTTAAGCCTGACCGCTGGGACAGCTACTTTGCCCTGTTTGCCTTCGTACTGGGCTTCTTTTTTGCCCGTTGGGTGTTTTTCTCCTGGCAGGGCTGGGGGGTTACCGTCTTCACCCTGGTGTTCTGCGGCTCAGTAACCCTGTACCTGCTGAAAAAGGGAGTGCGTATTGACAGGGCTGGATGGTTCTGGCTGGCGGTGGTGGTACTCATAGGACTGAGTTTTGGCCTGTGGAGCAATAACGGATTGGCTCCGCTGCACGGTCTGCTGTTGTTTGGCAGTGCTTTGTACTGGATCATATCTGCCACCGGGCTTCTGATTATGGGTAAAACCAGCAATTATTTTGTCCTTGATGGCTGCAATGCTTTATTTGTAATACCTTTCAGCAATTTCGGCTGCCAGTATCAAAGCCTGGCTCAGCTGGGTACCAAGAGGTTAGCGCGGGGCAACCTTTCCTCGATCCTATTGGGTTTAATTTTAGCGTTTATCGTAACAGTGATGGTTTTTCCCCTGCTGATGCAAGCAGACAGCGGCGGCTTCGCCAGAATAGTAGATGCGGTACTGGCAGGATTTCGCGGTATTAGCACAGAGTTCTGGGAAGTATTATTGGAGGCCATTCTGGCCATCCCCATTGCTGCCTACATGTTTGGCCTGGTAGCCGGCAGTGCACATAAAAGAAATACCAATTTGCTGGATAAAAACAGTGCGGAGCAGATGCTTTCCGTATGGCGGATAATCCCCATGCTTACTATTTACATTTTGCTGGGATTGCTATGTACGTTATATATAGTATTTATCGGCAGCCAGGTGCCTTATTTCTTCTCAGCCTTTGCCGGCCAACTGCCGGAGGGGTGGCTGGCCTATTCGGAATATGCCCGCCGGGGATTTTTCGAGCTTTGTTCCATTGCCGCCATAAACCTGGTGGTACTGACAGTATGCAACCTTATGGGCCAACAGCCTGGCCAGAATAGCAGATCCCTAAAGGTATTTAACTCATTACTGGCTCTGATTACCCTGATCCTTATTGCTACCGCTTTCAGCAAAATGGCCTTGTACATTGAAGCTTACGGGCTGACCATGCGACGGCTGCTGCCCTGTGTCTTCATGATCTTCATGGCCGTCATCTGCGCCGGGATACTTGCCCTGCAAAAATGGTCATTCTCCATAACCCGCCTGGCAGTTGTGACGGGAATAGTAATGTTCTGCCTGCTGTGCCTTTCCAATCCCGACAGCTTTGTAGCCCGCTATAATGCAGAGCGTTACCTGGCCGGAACCCTGGAAGATTTTGATGTGGCAATCCTCTACCGTTCCGGACCAGCCGGTGTGGATGCAGCCCTGATGGTATATGACCAAACCGGTGACAAGGCTTTACAGGATGAACTCAAGGAATACCTGCTTTACCAGCAGCAAATGGCCGACCAAGTAGCCGGCCAGCCCAGGGACACCTGGGAAAAAGCCCAGGCCCGGAATATGATTGCTGAGTATTTTGATTGAACCCTGCTTAAGCATATGATTATGCAGCAAGCTTATGTTTATAAACATAAGGGAGGGGAACGCTAACTTCACGTTCCCCTCCTAAGCCATTGTTGTGAAAACAGCTCTCATGTCAGAAAAAAGCAACTATAG
Source organism: Syntrophomonas sp. DTU018 (assembly GCA_001513155.1). Lineage (GTDB taxonomy): Bacteria > Bacillota > Syntrophomonadia > Syntrophomonadales > Syntrophomonadaceae > DTU018. Next base: position 1,699 of record LFSR01000026.1, on the reverse strand, counting down.
TGTCATCGCGAGGAGCGAAGCGACGTGGCGATCTGTTAACTCACACCGTTAGTTGCCATAGAGATTGCCACGCGCTGCGCGCTCGCAATGACACAAATGGTGACTTTTCATTAATCGTGGCCTGTTCTTCAAATTTTAATTCTGCTGCTTATTGACAAAAGCCAACCTACTCAGTATATTTAATCTTAATTTAATTTTATTAATAAGTTCATATCCTAAAGGCTGTGACGGAGAGAGTAAGGTTCAGAATGAACGTTTTAGCGAGCTGGGGAGGGTGCGAGCCCGGTACAAGTAGTTTGAACCCGAAAATCACTCCTGAGCCGCGGACCGAACGGGATAACCTAGTAGACTCCGACGGATTTCCCCCGTAACCGGGAACGCATATGATGGTATGTTGTATTAAGGTATTGGGTGGTATAGCGAATGCTTTCAAGGCTTTCGTCCCTTTGCGGACGAAAGCCTTTTTTGATAACTGCAGCTTTTTGCAGGCAGAGAAAAGATACTCAGGGGAGGAGAAAGCAATGGTAACAAATGATATGGTAGAAATTCGCTGGCATGGCCGGGGCGGCCAAGGAGCCAAGATGGCCTGCCTGCTTTTAGCGGATGTAGCTGGTTTGCAGGGTAAGTATGTGCAGGGCTTTCCCGAGTATGGACCGGAACGCATGGGAGCGCCTATAACGGCCTATAACCGTATCAGTGAAAAACGGTGTACTATCCATTCCAACATCTACTATCCCGACTATGTGGTAGTGGTTGATGAGACTCTCCTGGACAGTGTGGATGTTACCAGCGGGCTGAAAGAGAGCGGGGGGATAATCATCAACACTCCCAGTTCTCCTGAAGATGTTCGTTCTCGCCTGAGGGGATGGAACGGGAGGGTATTTACCCTGGATGCCCGCCGCATTTCTGAAGAAACGCTGGGGAAAAACTTCCCCAATACCCCTATGCTGGCGGCTCTGGTCAAAGTCAGCGGTGTTATTGATCCCCAGCAGTTTCTGGTGGACATAGAAAAATCCTTTCAGCAAAAATTTGCGACTAAACCCCAGGTGATTGCGGGAAATATGGCTTCCCTGAGAAAATCCATGGAGGAGGTGCAGCTCGGGTGATATATGCCAAGGACATTAACGAACATACTCCCTGGCAGGACCTGACTCCCGGCGCGGAAATATATGAACCGGGCACTGCCCGGTACTTTAACACGGGTACCTGGTGTTTCTTTACACTCGAGTTTGTTCAAACTTACAAAGTTTGTTTGCGAGTTTACAAAACCGTCATAGGTATAAAAACCTTTGGCGGTTTTTTTGTGTTCAAAAATAGATATAGAAGTAAATAAAAATATGCTAAACGGACGTAGTTTTAATCCCTCGAAAGCAAGTAGAATTCAGATGTGTAGGTGGTTTCGATATTTCCTCCC
>LFSR01000026.1:0-226 GCA_001513155.1 Syntrophomonas sp. DTU018 | reverse complement strand
ATTTTCTCATTTTTTATATCTTTTTTTATATTTTTTAAGGTAATAAAACCCGCGAGCAAACTTTGTCACTACAAGGGAAGAAACAGCGAGAAGCCTTGCAACAACTACATTTCAACACGAGCAAACTTTGTCACTCCGTGAGCAAACTTATTTGTAACTACACATTCACTGCATTTATGATTAATTAGTGATATAATGTTTATATAAAAAAATGGCCACGAAAAAG
>LFSR01000023.1 GCA_001513155.1 Syntrophomonas sp. DTU018 | reverse complement strand
GTAATTGACTGGCGTCTCTTTTTTCAAAGACCTCTGTTAAGCATTACAGGAATGCTCCTTATGAAAACTATTTATTCCTGGTGGCGATTATTTCAAAAATATTATCGTTAACGCTCCTCCTGTGATAAAGAGAGTATATAGGAAGTCCCCAAATCTGATAGGTTTTGGGGTTATCTGGCAAGGATACGAAGCAAATGATCCTTGTTGTTTTAATTCTTTGTTAATGCTCGCGCTCCTTAATATTTGAGGTATTTATCTGCAAATGCATCGTAATAATCGATCAAATGTTTATCATTCAAGTGTTTGAATAATTCCCGCAACAGGCCTTCCCATGGATACAGGATGAATTTGCTTTCCCATCCAGGAGTCATGACTTCTGCTCTGGCGCGCAAGGCTTCTTCATTTATCTTCATGTTATCCTGGGGATATATGAATACTACTGTACTATTTGCATCGATATGGAGGAGATTGCGCATGATTTGATAATGATTTAAGAAGTACTCCTCATTTTTGCAGCTGTCTTTGATGGCGGGATTGTTATTTAACAAGGGCTCGTAAACCTTGTAATAATGGCTCAGATGTTCATCATCCTTCGCCGCTTTGCCAAATCCATTCTCTGAATACTTGATCTCAAAAAATATCTTCGTATTAGGCTTTATCTGCATATAAAAATCAAAACTGGTTCTCCTGCCTTTTGCTATTTCCAGGTAAGATTCTTTTTCGAAGCAGGCCTCAGTTATACAATCTTTCGCCGTTTGATCCATTCCCAAAATGGGCAGTAACAGATGTAATCGCTCCTCAGCGATCAACGGATAGAAGAAATTTATGCACATAGCCTGAGAAGAAATAAGATGATGGAAATCATTGTGGAATTGGATCTTTGCCTGAGGCGCATTGAAAAAGGCTTCCCGGTAAGGTTCCAAAATATTGGCTTGCCAGGACTCTTCGGGAAGGATGTGTTTATAGGAGCGCTTATTCCTTTTCCAAATGCCGTCCTGATTTATTTTCAACACACTCCGCTTGTACTCTGCCATATGATCCTTGACCCGGGAATCAAAATCCACTTCCATTAAAGTTCCTCCCTTTTAAAGTAGTGTCAACAGTTTTGTATGGAGCCTACTTGAAAATTGATAATATGCAATAGTTATTCGATGATGACAGCACTCAATAATACTAGGACTGTTCATAAATATCTTATCTATTTTTACTTCCTTTATCAACCATTACATTTAATACTAAAACAATTGGACGAATACCTGCGCATCCCTGTTATTAAAATTCTTTAATAATAACATTTTACTTTAAATCATATTACGCATATGTGAAAATAAGACAATAAACGCACACCAATTTTGTGGAGGTGGAGCGATTTGAAAAATCTGAAGCGTATAGTGTGGATGTGTTC
>LFSR01000035.1 GCA_001513155.1 Syntrophomonas sp. DTU018 | reverse complement strand
AGCTCAAAGAGTCACTGCCATGACCAGAGGAATTTTACACATAATATTGGACTTGATCTATCCGGTTGATTACATCCTTGACCCTCATCTGATTGGAAAGAATGAAAAAATGGTAGCCGTTAACAGTGCCCTCCAGGTTGATTTGACCGGTCAGATAAACGCTGAATCAATAGGCTTTAGACAGTTCAGTCACGGCGGCGGACAACTGGATATGATGATGGGTGCTTTCAACTCCAAGGGCGGCAAAGCGATAATCGCTATAGAATCAACAACTAAGACTAAACAAGGAGTAGTGTCCAAGATAGTTGCTCACTTAGATTACGGGTCCTATGTAACCACCGGAAGAGGAGACGTCAATTATGTGGTGACCGAGTACGGTATTGCCGATATTAAAGTCTGGTCAGCCAGAGAAAGAGCGAAAAGACTGATCGCTATAGCCCATCCTGACTTCCGGGATGAGTTGACCTTTGAAGCGAAAAAATGCGGCTTGCTCTAGGTCTCTGCCCATGCTTGGAGAGGAGGAGTAAGGTTAATGGATTTTGCCTTGAGCAAAGAACAGCTCATGATCCAGAGTATGGCACGGGAGTACGCCGAAAAAAACATTCTTCCCGTAGCCCAGCAAATAGAAAGAGAGAACAAGATACCGGACGAAATCCTGGAAGGTTTAGCTGAACTGGGTCTCTTCGGCATAGCCTATCCTGAAGAATACGGTGGTGCCGGAGGCGGCTATGAAGGATATGCCTTAGCCATGGAGCAGATCAGCAAGGTATGCGGCGGGGTGGCCATGACCATATCGGCGCACTGCATGACTTTGAGTACCATCATGGCCTTTGGCACGGAGGAACAAAAGAAAAAGTATATGACTCCGGGCTGCAAAGGTGAACATATCCTGTCAGTAGCCTTTACCGAGCCTTCTACCGGCTCTGACCCCAAACAGCTTACTTCCACAGCGGTGAAAGACGGAGACAAGTATATCATCAACGGAACCAAAAGGTTCATATCCAATGCCAATTGGCCGGGTACCATACTGGTTTTTGCTGTGGACAGCGAAACCAAACGACCTACTGCCTTTTTAGTTGACAAGTGGTGCGAAGGCTATTCTATATCTGAGCCCTGGGATAAGATCGGCATGCATGGCGGTATGCTGCTGGATGTTTATATGAAGGACATAGTAGTGCCCGCTGAAAATGTCCTGGGGGCTCCGGGTATGGGATATCCGATTCTTCAGTTGGGCATTTCCTTCGGCAAAATCGGGGTATGTTCTATAACCCTGGGAGCTATGCTGTCTGCCTACGAAGAAGCTTTGAAGTATGCCAGGGAAAAAATGCACCGGGACAAACCCATTGCCAAGTTCCAAGCAGTGCAGCTGCGTTTGGCTTCCATTGCCTCCTTGTATGAAGCTTCCCGCTGGATGACTTACCGGTTAGCCTGGTTGGCCAATGATGTAAAAGATCCGGTTCAGTTTGCCAAGGAAGCTGCTCTGACCAAGACCTTCGTCGGTGAGGCAGTTATTGATCTGATGAGAGACGCCATGGCCGTTCATGGTTCATACGGGCTGATTAATGACTACAAGATCACCCAGTTATGGCGCGACTCCATCATCGCTCCACAGATAGAAGGAGTTACCGACATGCAGAAGGTTATTGCCGCAGCGGTAATACTGGGGAATATCTAGGTTAAACCCGAAAAGAGGATGGAAGAGCCCGCTTATTAAGGAGGGATATTATGGCTTATGGTGAGACCATAGCATTCTCTAAAGAGGATAAGGTGGGAATTATAACCCTTAATAGACCGGATATTTACAACATAGTAAGCGACAAGTTTCTCTATGAACTGGATGAAATACAGAACGAAATTGAAAAGGATGAATCTATCAGCGCGGTACTGATCCATGCCAAAGGTGACCACTTCTCAGCCGGCATAGACTTTAACACCCTGGCGAATTTCCCTGCCAAGGAAGCGGTGAGAAAGCTGACCTGGCTGCAAAGACTCTATGGCCGCTGGCAGGAATGGCCCTTTGTAGTAATTTGCGCCATTCAGGGCATGTGCTTCGGTTCTGCATGTGAATTGGCCCTGGGGTGTGATATACGTATTGCCGCCGATGATGCCCGGATCTGGATGCCAGAAGTCCGGTTTAACATTTCCCCGGATATGGGAGGCACTTCCAGATTAACTAAGCTGGTAGGAACCGGACAGGCTAAACGCATGCTGCTGCTCTGTGAAGAAATTGATGCCCAGGAAGCCCTGCGGATCGGTTTCGTAGAGAAAGTAGTGCCCAGAGATAAATTATATGAAACTGCTTTTAAGTTAGCCCGCAGGACCACAGGACTCCCTCCGGCAGCCATAAACTTTGCCAAGAAAGGAATCAATATGGCTGCTGAAAGCAGCGTATATGCGGCCCAGATGTTTGAGCAGGCCCAGTCCTGCTATGGTTTGAACAGCAAAGACAAGATGGAAGGAATCAATTCCTTCTTCGAAAAACGTAAACCAGTCTATACCGGTGAGTAGCTGTTCTCCGGGGGGTGGACTGGGAGATAATGGGAACCATTACGGTTCCCATTATTCTTGAAAAATTGAAAGAGGGGTATGACCAGTTGGAAAAGTTCGATGTAATAGTGGTGGGCGGCGGTTTGGCCGGCCTGGCCGCAGCATATACCCTGGCCCAGCATGATCTGGAGGTACTGGTACTGGAAAGAGGCGATTATTGTGGTGCCAAAAACCTGACCGGAGGCCGCTTGTATATTAACCCGATTCGCAATTTGTTCCCCGACCTGTGGCAGAAAGCCCCCTTGGAAAGGCCTATAGTCCGGGAAGGGGTTATGATCATGGCTGCTGAGGGCTCTCTCGCCATTAATTACACCGGAGCAGACCTGGCCAGTGAACCTTACCAAAGCTACAGCGTTCTGAGGGCTAAATTTGACCGGTGGTTTGCCAGGGAAGTAGAACGGCAGGGAGCAGCTATTGTAACCAAAACCCGGGTGAGTGATGTAATCATCCAAGACGGCCAAGTATGCGGAGTAAGGGCCGATGGCGAAGAACTAAGGGCAGATGTGGTTATTGCCTGTGATGGCGTTCTGTCCTTGATAGCTGAAAAAGCCGGACTGAGGAAGCCCGGCAACGCCAAAGACTACGCTGTGGGCGTCAAGGAAGTCATTGAGCTTGAGGCTGGCCTGATTGAAGAGAGATTCGGATTGGAAGGCAATGAGGGAGCAGCTTGCCTTTTTATGGGGGCAGTAACTAAAGGTATTTTCGGCGGGGGCTTCCTCTATACCAACCAGAACAGTCTGAGTCTGGGAATTGTGGTAGGTATTAGCGATCTTATAGCCAGTGAATCAGCGGTGTCAATACCCGCCCTATTGGAAGAGTTTAAGCAGCGTCCGGAAATCGCCCGCTTGATAAAGGATGGAACCTCGGTGGAGTATGGAGCCCATGTTATTCCTGAAGGAGGAGCGGCCGCCCTTACCAGACTTTATGGGCCCGGAATACTGGTAGCCGGGGACGCCGCCGGTTTTGCCATGAACATAGGGATAACGGTGCGGGGGATGGAATATGCCATGGCTTCTGGGTATTATGCGGCTCAGGCAGTTCTGAAAGCCCGGGAAAAGAATGACTACAGCGTCCAGGCGCTGTCCTCCTACGAGGCACTGTTGAAAGAGAGCTTTGTCATGAAAGATTTTCTTAACTTTAAGAATGCACCTTTAGCTTTAAGCAATCCCCGCCTCTATTCCCATTATCCCGAACTCATCAATGATATCATGGCTGACCTGTATTCGGTTCCTGCCGGGCAGAAAGAAAGACTATATCCGACTATTAGGAAGTACCTCAATTGGCGGGAAATGCTGGCGATGGCCGGCGATATGAGAAAGGTGATGAAACTGTGACCGACACCTTGGGACTGAAAGCCAAATTGGGATTGAATGTTTTTAAACCTGGTGAATACCGCCATATCAATGTTAAACCTGGCATGGAAAAAGACCCCCGGTTGAAAAGAGCAGTGCTGGTCTGTCCAGCAGGACTATACTCGGTAACCCAGGATGATAAGGTGGAACTTACTATTGATGGCTGCTTGGAATGTGGTACCTGCCGTATAGCCTGCGGTACTGATGTGCTGGATTGGGACTACCCCCCGGGAGGAACGGGAATACAGTATCGATTCGGCTAGATGAACGGGAGTGCCGCACCCTTAAGGACACGAAACATGATTTTGTTTCATCGTCGCCTGCAGCCCAGGTGATAGTTGGGAGGAGGGTTAAGAACATGAACATAGTAGTGGCAATGAAGCAAATCCCCGATCTGCAGCAGATAAGAATCAGCAATCGTCGTCCGGTTTTGCAGGATGTACCCCTGACATTTGGCGGAATAGACAAAAGTGCCCTGGAAGCGGCCGTGGTTCTGAAGGAAAGTTTGGGAGAAGTAAAAGTCTGGGTCCTGTCTGCCGGAAGCGAAGAACTGGAGGATACAGTCAAGGAAGCTTTAGCAGCAGGGGGAGATGAAGCTTATTTAGTTATAGACCAATCCCTGGCTGGGGCTGACAGCAGCATTATAGCTCAAGTGTTGGCCGCGGGGATAAAACAGTTAAATGATGTGGACTTGATACTGTTTGGCGAGGGCAGCGGGGACAATTATTCCGGGCAAGTGGGTGCCCGGGTAGCCCGGTTGCTGGAACTGCCCCTGGTAAGCTACGCCCGGGACATCAAAATAGATGGAGATACCGCCCAGGTGGTCCGGGTTTTAGAGGATTGCGAGGAAGTTCTAGAAGTCAAGCTTCCTGCGGTTATTACCGTTCTGTCTGATATAGGTGAGCCGCGCATACCGTCAGTAACCCAGATCCTGAAGGCAGGGAAAAAGCCCAAGCAGACAGCGGAACTGGATGATCTGGGTATAAGTGCCGGGCAAAGCAACCCTGTAATAACCCTCAGCAATTTGGCTCCTGAGTCCAACCGCAAGAGAATAGTGGTGAAAAACCCGGTTGAATTAGTAGAAAAGCTCAAGAGTGAGAACTTGATCGGGGGGTAGGACATTATGGCAAAAATCTTAATCTACAGCGCTAAAGACACCTTGGCTCTGGAGCTGTTAAGTGCGGCTCGATTGATCGCCGGTGAAACCGGAGCTGAAATCGTAGCTCTGACCATAAATGATGATGATCAGGGGCGGATTTTGGCCAATGTAGGGGCTCATGTTTACCGGGTAAATGCTCCCGATTTAGTTATGGCCGATGTTGCCGCTGTAGCTGATGTTATTGCCCAGGGAGTTCAGCAGTTGGGGGCAGGGGTAGTTTTGTTGTCATCTGACCGGCGGGGCAAAGAACTGGCCGGCAGTGTGGCCCAGTTCATCGAAGCAGGGTGCATTACTGACATATCTGCTATTCAGGTAAACAATGGACGCATTGAATGCCAGCGCAATGCTTTAGGCGGTGCTACGGTAGCAACTCAATATATTGAAGGAGACAAACAGGTATTGGCCATTGCCCCCAAAGCCTTTCCGGCTGCTTCCGGAGAGGGAGGCAGTATCAGCGAACTGCAGATAACCGTTAAACCTTCAGGTATTAAGGTTCGGGAAACAAAGACTAAGGACAGCGATAGTGTCAATATCGAAGAAGCCGCTGTAATAGTAGCCGCCGGTCAGGGGTTAAGGAGCAAGGAGGATTTAGCTATGGTAGAAGCCCTGGCTCGATCATTGGGAGGAGTTATTGCCTGCTCCAAACCGGTGGCCACCGACAAGAAATGGCTGCCTGAAGACCGGGTTATTGGTTTGTCAGGCAAGCAATGCAAACCGGATCTGGCGCTTCTGTTCGGTATTTCCGGACAGGTTCAGTTTACCGTTGGCATCAGGGATGCTAAAACCATTGTGGCGGTAAATACCGATGAAAATGCTACTATCAATCAAATGGCCGATTATATTCTGACTGCGGATATGCATGAAGTCATTCCTGAACTGAACCGGTTGTTAGGATAAGAATATTGAGAAAAGGGGCGAGTAGTTATGGCATTCAACTGGGCTTACAATACCCGGGATTTTGAATTTATCCTGCAAGAATGGCTGCCTACGGAGCGTATTTTCGCCTATGAACGTTTCCGGGATTACTATAGCAAAGATGATATCAAAATGATCATTGATCCGGTTTTTAAGATAGCTAAAGAAATGATTGCTCCGGCCAATGACGATGGGGAGGCACAGCCGGCCCGTTTTGAAAACGGCAAGGTTATACTGCCGGAATCCTTTGCTAAGATATTTCACTATATCCAGGAAAACGGATTTGGTTCTTCCAATTTTGATGAGAAGGCGGAAGGGGCACTGCCTTTGGTAGTATATGCCGCCATACAGGAAATGCTGGCTTCGGCCAATCCCGGCTGGGCACCTTATGTAGCTCTGACTACTGGTGCGGCTGGTCTTATTCAAGCCTTTGCCGATGAAAAACTCAAGGAAATTTTCCTGCCCAAGATGTTTTCCGGCCAATGGTCGGGAACCATGTGCCTGACCGAACCTACTGCGGGTTCTGATGTAGGTGATATCCTGACCAAAGCGTATCCTACCGAGCATCCCCGCATATTCAAGATCAAAGGATCCAAGCAGTTTATAACTGGTGTGGAGCATGATATGTGTGAGAACATTGTGAATATGGTACTGGCCCGGGTGGAAGGCGCCCGTCCGGGAACCCAGGGCATATCCTTGTTTATCGTACCCAAGTATTGGGTCAATGAGGATGGAAGCCTGGAAGACAATGATATTCAAGCCCTGGGAGTCGAGCACAAAATGGGTATGAAGGGTTCCGCCACTACCGCTGTGACCTTTGGCGAAAACAATAACTGCCGGGGCTGGCTGTTGGGGGTGGATCCCCGGGAAAATGACGGCAAAGGTGAAGGCATGGCGCAAATGTTCAAAATGATGAATGAAGCCCGGGCCCAGACCGGACATGTAGCCCAAGCCATTACCGCCAATGCCTACTTTAATGCCGCCCAGTATGCTAAGGAAAGAGTGCAGGGGCGTCCTATCACCAATCCCAAAGGGGATCGGGTAGCTATAATCAATCACGAAGATATCAAGAGAATGCTGCTAAATGCCAAAGCTCATGTGGAAGCTATGCGAGGTATGATTTTCCAGACCTATTTCTATCTGGATGTCCGCGACAATGACCCCGACGAGGAGGCGCGTACAAAAGCATCAGACCGGGTGGAAGTACTTACTCCTCTCATAAAAGCGTACTGCTCCGATGAGGCCTGGCCGATAATTGCCGACTGTATCCAGGTCTACGGCGGATATGGATACTGTGAAGACTACCCGGTTGCTCAGGCTGCCCGGGATGTAAAGGTACTGTCCATATGGGAGGGCACCAACTATATCCAATCCATGGATCTGATCGGCCGCAAGTGGACTATGAAGAAAGGAGCAGCTTTTGCTGCCTGGCTCCAGGATATTCGTGATTTTATTAAGGAGAATGAGAATACTCCCGGGTTCGAACGAGAGTTTGCCAACTTGGAACGGGCTTTGAACAGCTATATGGAGATTCAGATGACCATTGGAACTTATTTTGGCAACAAGCAATACGGGATGATGCCTCTTTATGCCCGGCGTATACTCACAGCTACCGCTCAGCTGTACTGCGGAATGGTGATCCTGTCCCAGGCCCTGTTAGCCCAGAAGAAGCTGCAGGAGATTGGTGAGGATCATTTCGACTACGGTTTTTATGCGGGAAAAGTAGCTGCAGCCAGATATTATCTTTTGAATGTAGTTCCCAATGTTTGGGCTGCAGCCGAGATAGTCAAAACTGGTGACACCTCTGTATTGGATGTGCCCATAGAAGCCTTTGAATACTAGGCAGAGTTTTCTGGGCCCTTTCCCCTCCTTATACAATACAGCACCAGAAAAACTAAAACCCGCGCAATCTGCGCGGGTTTTAGTTTGGGAAATTAAGGGGGAAAGATAGAGTTGCTTAATTTCATAATCATAGATTTATAAACCTAGAGTCCCAAGTTCCGTGCAACTAGGGAAAGCATTACTTCTGAAGCTCCTGCAAAAATGGTGCTTATTCTGGAATCTACAAAGTGCCGGGAAATAGGGTACTCCTTGCAATAGCCATAGCCCCCGAATAGCTGCAGACACCGGTCTGCGGCCCGGTGGCCCAGCTCACAGCACCAGTACTTGGCCATACTGACTTCTTGTACTATGTTATGGCCAGCCATATGCGCCAGAATCAGCTGATCCACAAAACAGCGTCCGGCCTGGGCTGCGCTGGCTATTTTAGCTAACTCAAACTGAGTATTCTGGAACTTGCTTAAAGGTCTGCCGAACAGTTTTCTTTCTTTGACATAATCAATGGTCAATTTCAGGCAAGCTTCTGCAGTGACAATCCCGCCTAAGGCTGCTATCAGTCTTTCTTGCTGGAGTTTCTCCATTAAATAGATGAATCCCATGCCTTCTTCCCCCAGGAGATTTTCCTGAGGTATCCGGCAGTTGTCAAAGAATAACTCGGCAGTGTCCTGAGCATGCAGTCCGATTTTTTTAATTGCCCGGCCTCTTTCAAACCCCGGTGTTCCTCTTTCGACTACAAAAAGACTTACGGATTTGTAAGATGGCTGGGCGTTGGGATCAGTCTTGGCTGCTACCACTACCAGATCCGCATTAATGCCGCAGGATATAAAAGTCTTGCTGCCGTTAAGTACATATTCACTGCCTACTTTTTCAGCCCGGGTTCGCATAGCCTGCAAGTCGGAACCTGCCTCAGGCTCGGTCATGGCTATGGCCAAAATGCTTTCACCGCTAACACATTTAGGCAGCCAGCGTTTTTTCTGTTCCGGAGTAGCATAAGATGCCAAGTAAGGTGCCACAATATCGCTGTGCAAAAAGGTAAACAGTGCGGTCAGACCTCTGGCAACCGTTTCTTCCACAGCAATAACCGAGTAAAGAAAGTCAGCATTGGCTCCCCCGTACTCTTCCTCAGCCCAGGTGCATAGGTAGCCATGATCACCGAATTTTTTAAAAATCTCCCGGGGTACAATCCCATCTTCTTCCCATTGTTCGAAGTGGGGCACTATTTCCTGATCCAAAAAGCGTCCAAAAGCCTGGCGGAACATCATGTGCTCCTCAGTAAATGGCAGGATGCGCTCCATCTTATGCCTCCTTTCCCTGGGCATGCCGGCCGTGCCGTTGGTGCCATGCTGGCAGGCTGGAGAGCCTGTTACTTCAGATTCTCTACGATAGTGGCAACTCCCATTCCACCGCCGGTACAGGCAGTAGCCAAACCGTACTTGCCGTCTCTCTTTTTCAGCTCATAGAGCAATGTGGTCATCAGTCTGCCGCCCGTGGATCCTAAGGCATGGCCCAGGGCAATGGCGCCTCCGTTCACATTTAATTTGGCATCATCCCATTTTACCTGCCGTGCCACGGCGATAGTCTGGACAGCGAAAGCTTCGTTGCATTCGATCAAATCTATCTGGTCAATGGTTAACCCGGCTTTTTTCAGAGCCATGTTTATGCCCAGAACTGGTGCTTCTCCGAAATATTTGGGATCCAAGCTTCCCGTAGCGAAGGATACAATTCGGGCCATGGGCTGCACTTGCAGTTCTTGGGCTTTTTCTTCCGACATCAGAATCAGAGCTGAGGCCCCATCATTCATACCGCAGGAGTTGCCGGCAGTAACTGTTCCGCCCGCCTTGAAAACCGGCGGCAGTTTGGCCAGTTTCTCCACGGTGGTATTGAATTTGGGGTGTTCGTCTACTTCAAAAAGGACTGTCTCTTTTTTTACCCGAATAGGTACCGGCACAATCTCATCTTTAAACCGGCCGGATTCTATGGCTTTTTTGGCCTTCATCTGGCTGTTGTAGGCAAATTCATCCTGTTCTTCCCGGGATATCTGGTATTTTTCCTGCAGGAACTCAGCAGCCATGCCGGAAGTGATACCGGTTTCTTCGTCCCGCAGGGTGGCTGCGGCTTCATCAATCATCAAGGCATCGCCGAATCTGGTCCCCCAGCGGGCACCAAACACTGCGTAGGGGTAATCACTCATGTTTTCCACTCCGCCCGCCAGCACTACGTCAGCTTCTCCGGACATGATCATCATACTGGCCAGGTTAATCGCCTGCAGGGATGAGCCGCACAAGCGGTTTATTGTGAAACAGGGAACGGAAAAAGGAATTTCAGCTTTCAGAGCAGCCTCTTTGGCTACATTCAAGCAGGTAGCCGGAGGATTGACATTTCCCATGATTACTTCATCGATAATCTCCGGATTAATGCCAGCCCGCTTAACGGCTTCTTTTATTACTATCGCCCCTAAATTGCGAATGTGTACGCCCCTAAGGGAACCGCCGAAGGTTCCGACCGCTGTTCTCACAGCGCTTACAATAACAACGTTTCTGGGCATTAACATCTCCCCCTATCTCATAATTTTTCAATTATATGAATCCAGCTTTTTCTGCCTCAAACCTGAGTTCGTCACGAAAATCAGGATGGGCAATGTTGATTAGCCTCTTGGCCCTTTCCCGTACCGACCAGATCTTCAAATCGGCAATTCCGTATTCGGTTACCACATAATGAACATCATTGCGGCCGGTGCTTACGAAGGAACCCGGAGTCAGATGGGGGACTATTTTGGACTTTCTTCCCTGCTTGGTTTCTACCGTGGATTCCATGGCAATAATACCCTTGCCGCCCTTGGACATGAAGGCACCCATTATCAGATCCTGCTGACCACCGGTATGACTGAATTGTTTGTGACCGATGGATTCGGAATTGACCTGGCCGGTCAAATCTACTTCAATACCGCTGTTTATACAGACCATTTTGTCGTTCCTGGCGAGAATATAAGGATCCAGGACTTGATCAACAGCATAGAAATGCACCGAGGGATTATTGTTAAACCATTTGTACAAATCTTCCGAACCAAGAGCAAAAGATGCAATACCTATATCCGGATGGTAGGTCTTTTTGCGGTTGGTTACGACTCCTTTTTCCCAGAGAATTTTCAAAGCATCGGGGAACATTTCCGTATGCACGCCCAAGTCTTTTTTATTTTCCAGAGCCAGAGCCACTGCACTGGGTATAGAACCTATTCCCAGCTGGAGGGTGGAACCATCCTCCACTAATTCAGCAATGTAGTTACCAATCAATTTTTCGTTCTCGTTGGGAGGTAATACCGGCAGAGCGGTCAGCGGGGTGTTGGCTTCCACAATGGCGTCCACTTCACTGACATGCCAGAAATTGCGCCCGAAGGTGCGGGGCATGTTTTCATTCACCTGAACTATAATCTTTTCCGCTTTTTTCGCTACGGGGAAGGCATAGTCACAGGATAGTCCCATACTGAAAAAGCCGAATTCATCCATTGGGGAGACCTGCATCATAACGCACTGATAAGGCCGCCCCATGTCGATATACCTGGGAATCTGTGATAACCGGGCCGGGGTGTAGGTAAAGCGTCCTTCCTGTACACCGCGGCGGCTGATAATGCAGTAGCAGTAGTCAGGTTTAATGGGATCATCTTTGGTGAGGTTCAATAATTCAGTAGGATATACGTCTACTACGGTGAGGACTTCCAGGTGGGTAAATTCATCCTTGCGCTTGGCCAAAGCATTGATCAAAACCGGAGGCTGCCCTACTGCTACCGGCCAAGTTACTCTCCAGCCATCCTGGACCAACTTGACAGCTTCTTCCGGGGTGGTCAGCTTTTGCTTATACATTTCCTTATACCTATTCACATGACTCTCCTCCTTGTCACCGGCTAAATACCAAATAGGCAAAAGAAACCGGTTAACAAGTGCTTATTAGAAATTGCCCTTTTGCAGAATGGTGACGCCGCAGCAGAATTCTTCAAAGGATACAACTCCGCCCCCATTTTCCACCAAGCCGAATTCAGCGTCTTTTACCTGGCGTTTTCCGGCTTCACCGCGAAGCTGCATGACTATTTCATGTATCATGGACAGGCCGGTGGCGCCGATAGGATGGCCTTTTGATTCCAATCCTCCGGAAGTATTAATGGGAATAGAACCATCGAAACGGGTAGCGCCTGATTCCACAAGTTTTCCGCCTTCACCGATGGGACAGAACCCCATCATTTCTGCCTGGTAAATTTCCGAGAAGGCGGTGGCATCATGGACTTCAGCGCAGTCAATGTCTTTGGGTCCGATGCCTGCAATTTGATAAGCTCTTTGGGCGGCCCAGTGGCTGAGGGAAGGTTCGGCTATATTGCGCTCATGTCCGCTGGATATAACTGAGGCCAGCACCTTTACCGCTCTTCTTTTGATGCTGTCGGGAAGCCCCTTGAGGTATTCCTCCGAGCAGAGAATTGCTGCTGCACCGCCATCACCCATGGGGGCGCACATTGACCGGGTCAGGGGCCAGCTGACTTCATAGTCCGCTAACACTTTTCCCACCGGGATTTCAAACTGGTACTGGGCCAGAGGATTGAGGGACCCATGGAAGTGGTTTTTGGAGGCGGCTATAGCCAGTTGCTCTCTGGTAGTGCCATATTTCCACATATGCCAGGCTGCCTGGGTGGCATAGGTATCCATAAAAATGGTGTGACTTACCCCGTCTTTCCATTCCTTGCCACATTCCTGGGCCACCTTTTTGTATTGTTCAATGAGACGATGTATTTCCGAAAGGTCAACTCCGCCGGCAAAGGCTTGTATTACCATGCTGGGGTACTTGGGGTATACGGTTTTTTCTACTCCTAACGCCAGGGAAACATGCACCAAACCGCTGAGAATATCTTTCCAGGCTCCATGAAATGCCAGCGAACCACTGGCACAGGCGCCTTCAACATTGATGCAGGGCACTCGTTTGGGGAATAAACCTTCATTTACCAGGGGAGCAAAAGCCACATGGCCCCGCACATTCTGCTGCCCCTGAATTCCCGGGTCATCTTCGGTGGGAGGAACTGTCAGACCCCAGCCGCAGTTGGAAAACCATAGGGTTTCGATATCCTTGGCTTCGATACCCGCGTCTTGCAATACTCCCAGATAAGTCTCCCGGGTAAGATCCTTATGGGTATCTTCAATGCGTTTGCCGAATTTGGTTGAAAATGCCCCGATCACATAAACTGCTTTCAATTGCCAATCCCTCCTTGCATAATGTGCCAATCCAGGTGTAATTACACCCTTGTCAAGCAGATTGGTTATGAAAAGAGGCCTCTTGCCATTGGTGGTTGCAAGATACATACCAGGAGTTCATAATAAGTAGTAATAGGGTGTGAAGCTGTTTTAATATCATTTATGAGACTGGATAGCTGACAAGAGATACCAATTCATTATTGAAATTAGCCGTGGGTCCCTAATCTCAAAAATGATGTCTCAAGTATCAGATTTGAGACTGCCGGTTAAAGGGGGGTGATCTTCATGAATACTTGTGAAGATCCTATCCTGATGATGAACACGCCGTATGAGGGAATTATATTCATCGATAGTGAGGGTTATATTCGCTTTGCCAATACCGCCTTTAAGACCTATACAGGTCTGACTGATGAGGATTTGTTGAATACCCATCTATCCCAGCACAATCTCGATACCGGCCTGCTGGAGACCATCCAAACCGGTGATCCTGACCTTTTATCCTATTACCCGGAAGCCAGGCTGCTGGTGTCCCGTCAGCCGGTTTTTCATAACGACCGGCTGATAGGGGCTTTGGGGCGCTACGTGGCTCTGGATACCTATGCCCTGAAACAAAAATTATGGGATAGGGAAGATTTTCTTAAAATAGTCTCCCGCATCAGAATAAGAGACATTATGATTCAAACCAGCCGCTTGTTTACCGAACTGAATGCCTACCGGGAAGACTTTCAGCGCAGCAATACTGCTGTATCAGGCATCGAAGCTATTATCGGCAGCAGTCAGAAACATTTAAAAGAAATGGTCATGCGACTGGCAAATTCTACTTCTTCTGTTCTGATTACCGGGGAAAGCGGGGTAGGCAAAGAGCTCTATGCCAATGCCATTCATTTCCACAGTGATCGTTCCCATGAGCCTTTTGTTAAGGTGAACTGTGCGGCCATCCCTGAGAATCTGCTGGAAAGCGAGCTGTTTGGCTATGTTGACGGGGCTTTTACTGGAGCACGCAAAGGCGGGAAAATGGGCAAGTTTGAACTAGCCAATAGAGGTACTATTTTTCTGGACGAGATAGGGGAAATGCCCTGGTCTATGCAAGCCAAGCTTTTGCGGGTGTTACAGGAAAAAGAAATCGAAAGAGTGGGGGATAACAAACCGCGCAGGGTAGATGTGCGCATCATATCGGCTACCAACGCCGACCTGGAACAACTGGTGGCAGACGGCAAGTTCCGCCATGACCTGTATTACCGGTTAAACGTAGTCAAACTGTATATACCGCCCCTGAGGGAGCGCAAACAAGATATCATTCCTCTGGCCGAGTATTTTATACAAAAGCTGAATACCCAACTGGGACTGAATGTCTATGGCATATCCGAGGAAGCCAAGAGGTTACTGCTGGAGTATGATTGGCCGGGCAATGTGCGCGAGCTCAGCAATGTACTGGAGATGGCCATGAACTTCTGCCAGAACCCGGAGATAGCTCCGGAAGATCTTCCCCTGCATATTCGCAAAAATGCCTGTCCGCCGGCAAACTACCGGGAAGCCATGGAACGATTTGAAAGACAGGTACTTGTACAGACTCTTGATTTGGTAGAAAAAGACCGGGAGGAAGCTGCCAAGAGACTGGGAATATCCCGGGCTACCCTGTTTCGCCTGCTGAAAAAGCACAACCTGACTCATTATGAAGGTAAAAAGTGATCTGTCGGGCTGCAATGTTGACTACCTGAAATCAGGCCAGGGGCAGGGAAACATAAAAGGTGTTGCCCGATCCAACCTGGCTGTCCGCCCAGAGTGTTTATAAAACTAAACCTTCACAGGCACATAAATAAATGTCCTGTGAAGGTTAGACCGGCAACAGTTTCCAAACCCCGGTTTTAATTTAAATCAATATACCGTGCCGTTACGCCTTCCAGGCTGTTCAGTTCATTTACCAGTTCTTCAACTTCCTTCTTGGTGCCATAAGGCTGCAGGATGATGATACCGTGAGATCGCGATTGGCTAACAACCCTGGAACATGTTGCAAAGGAGGGAAACAATGTTCAGGAAGTTATTGCTGTTGTTCCTTGTTGCAGTACTTGGAGTAATGGCCTTTCCCTTTTCAGTCCAAGCCCAGCAAATGACCCACGGAGTTTTTAAAGTTGGGGATAACAGATATACCATAGACAATGTTATCTATTCCATGGATGTATCCCCGTTCATAGAAAATGGACGGGTATATGTACCCCTAAGGTATTTGGCCCATATGCTGTTACCCGAAGGTGAGGGCGTGATATGGGATGCTCAAGACCTTACAGTGACCCTGGAAAAACCGGGTATAACCCTGCGATTGCAGGTGGGAAATCCTATTATGTATCGCAGCCCGGGCATATCCATTCCCATGGATGTCGCTCCTGTAATTTACTATGACAGGGTATTCCTTCCGGCCAGGTATGTAGCAGAACAATTTGGTTACCAAGTTGAATGGGTACCGCAAACCAGAGAAGTGCATATCAGAAGCTCGGTCATTTATCCCGTACAGCCACAAGTAACGGCACCGATCCTCGATCTGGAAAATAAAGCAGTCAGAGGAGAAAGAGATGAAACACCCATACCGCCGTATAAGTGGGAATACAAGGGCGGAACATGGACCTGGGCCCCGCCAATACCTCAATATATGGTTGAATCTGTTCTCGAGTATTACAGGAACTATAAGCCCCACCCCCATAGTTCCCAATATGACTACATTTTGACTTATTGTATGGATAAAGATTCTTCGGCAGTGTTATCAAAGGTAGCCGAGGTCATGCGAAGTGGTGCCAGAAATAGCGGTTTTGCAGAGAGAGAAATACCTTATATTGTAATTGCCTTCGTTCAGAGTCTTGAGTATGTGTCCGATTCCATATCAGCCGGCTATGACGAATATCCTCGCTATCCTATAGAGACGCTTTTGGAGCGCAAGGGAGATTGTGAAGATACCGCCATGCTTACTGCTGTACTGCTCAGACATCTGGGATATGGAGCAGCTTTGATCTTCTTCGATGATCACTGTGCGGTAGGAGTCAAGGGAGATCCGTCTATAGAGGGTTATTATTTCGAGGTAAACAATACCAGGTATTATTACCTGGAAACTACAGACGTTGGTTGGCAAATAGGCCAAATGCCCGAAGAGTTAAAAGACAAAAAAGCAATAGTAATCCCATTGCCGTAAGCATATAATAAACCCCGTACCCCCTAGTCAGAAGGTCAGGTGATGAATTGAACAGGGCCTCTCCATAAGGTATAAATATCACTCTTCTTGCGTACATTATGTACATAATGTACGATAAGGGGGGAAGGAGTGTTGTATATGCAGACGGTTAATGCTACCGAGGTTAGAAATAATTTCAGCTATTACATTGACACCGTAGTAAGAGAAAAACCTATTGCTGTTAAACGCAACAGGGACGTACTATTGTTTTTATCCGAGCAAATGGTAAAAGATTTGCTGAACAATCTTACAGTTAAAGCCGAATTATATAAAGAAGATGACATGATTGTTGGAACATTGGATGGTTTTGATATAGTTGTTTATGGGGAATCTGAGCAGGAGGTTATTCATAAATTAGCTGAAGGTTTGCTGGAATATGCGCAAGATTACGTCAATGATTTTAAGCTGTTTTACAATTCTCCCAACCGGAGAAGCCATTACCCTTATGTCCTGAAAACTCTTTTAGCATCGTCAATAGACGAGATCAAAGGTTTTATACATGCCTAAATGGTCTGAACTGAAAAGGTTTTGCGAGCGCGATGGCTGGGAGCTTTATAAAACAACCGATCATTTCTATTATCGCAAGCTGATGCCTGACGGAACATTAAAGCTAACCAAAGTATCCAACAGCTCTGGTGAAATACCCAAGTCTTTATGGAAATTCATATTGACCAGGCAACTGCAAGTAACTCAAGAATACTTTAATAAAATGAAATAATCCCTCTCAATGGAGGGACTTCTTGTTTTGGGGAATAAATTTCCCGAGTCAATTGAAATTGTATGTCTTCTGGTCCAGAACCAAAAGCTCTGCCAAACCGAACAACACCCGCCTGGTTTTCCAATGGTGTCATGGAGAGTTTAGATGTCAATAATGATTAGGTACAACTATCATATACATAACTGTTATTGTATTATAAAGTAAAGCAATCAGGGGGAGGGGCATCATGGAGACTATTACTCTTTATCCGATCGGATACGTTGTTTCACCGGTATCGGAGGTAAAGGACATGCCGCCGGGAGGGGTAGCGGCCCAGATTGAGGTATTGCCCCAGTACCAGCCTGGCCTGCTGCGCTTAGAGGAGAACTCTCATATATGGGTTCAGACCTGGTTTCACCAGGCACAGCGTGACAAACTGACCGCCCACCCCCGGGGAAACCTGCACATGCCCGAATATGGAGTGTTTGCTATCCGCTCACCCGCGCGGCCTAATCCCATTGCTTTGTCCCTGGCCAGGCTGATAAGAGTAGAGAACAATAAGCTGTACTTGGAGCGTCTGGATGCAGTTAACGGTACTCCCGTTCTGGATATAAAACCTTATTTTGAAAATGATATTGTCTTCTCGCCCCGTACTCCCTATTTCCCCGGCAAAACTCGTACCTCCCAGCAGGATAGATTGCTGCGCCAGGCTTTGGCACACCACCAGGAAAAGTGCCTGTCCTTGTTCCTGGCAGTGCGCATGGCTTTGATAGCCGATGAAATCTTCGGACATCTGAACAATCCGGAATTAATGATAAATGTAACCGGATCGGCCTGCTTGGCTGACACTATTCAGGGTCTTACCCGGGCCCGGCTGGCTAATCCGCCCCGCTTTTCCTACGAATTTTCCTCTTCTTTGCAGCAGACTATCTGGACTCTGGACGGCCGGGGTACTTTAACCCTGACTTGGCTGGGCAATAATGACATAATGGAATGTGCTGATGAAGAACTGTTCAGCATGGATTTTAAACTGGATTAATCCCGCCCTTGCCTTCCCACTTAGCTAATCTTTTAAGTATTCCGGGATTTTTTTACCACAACTTATTACAAACGTGATAAAATTATATCAAAACATCATAAGAGGGAAAGGATGATCGCATGTTTGATTATCTGATGACACCCGAACAGTTAAAACTGCGGGATGAAACCCGGGATCTGATAAAATCCCTGCCCCGGGAGTACATCCTGGACATGGATGCTGACAAAATCAGGTACCCCAAAGAATTTATGCAAGAAGCAGGGCGCCGCAATCTGATCGGCATCAGGGTGCCCAAAGAATACGGCGGACGCGGGGGGCAATGGCAGGACGATATTATTGTAGCCGAGGAGATATGTGTACCGGGTTACATCTTTGGCTGCACCTGGGGGGTCAGCGGAGATGTGGTGACGGAAGCCCTGGTTCATTTTGGAACAGAAGAGCAGAAGCGAAAGTATCTGCCTCCTATTTGCAAAGGCGAAAAATTTGCAGCGGAGTGTCTGACTGAACCCCGGGGGGGATCGGACTTTTTTGGGGCTACTACCATAGCCCGCCGTGATGGCGATGATTTCATTCTGAACGGGCAAAAGCGCTTTATTGTAGGCGGAGAAGGGGCTGATTTCTTCCTGGTCTATGCCAAAACTGATCCCGAGGCTCCACCTCACAAATCAATAACCTGCTTTATGGTGGAGAGAGAAATGGGAGTAAAGACTGAATACCTCTACAACCTGATGGGATCAAGAGGAGGAGGAACCGCCCGGGTTGTGTTCGAAAATGTCCGGGTTCCCAAGGAAAACGTCATAGGAGAAGTCAACGGAGCCTATGCAGTGTTTTCCCAGATGATGATTCCCGAACGTTTTGGCACTGCGGCCATGACCATCGGCGCTGCCCGGCCGGCTCTGGAAATAGCCACAGACTACAGCACCAAGCGCAAAGCTTTTGGTACCACCATAAAGAACTTCCAGGGAGTAAACTTCAAGATTGCGGACATGGTTATCAAACTGGATACCTGCCGGGCTATGATTTACACTACTGCTCTGGCTCTGGACAGCGGGAAAGTAAAACCTAGCCGCTGCCGGCGCATGGCCTCTGAATGTAAGCGTTTTGTGAGTGAACAATGCTGGGATGTAGCCAATCTGGCTATGCAGGTTATGGGCGGAATTGGTTACACCGATGTTTATCCCATCGAAAAAATCGTGCGGGATCTGCGCCTGTCCATGATCTGGGTAGGTACCAATGAAATTATGAATTCTATTATCCAGCATGAGTGGTATAAGGAGAGAGCTGAGGAGATTGCCTCCAACAGCAAGCGCAACAGTGAACTGGATGCGTTCAGTGCCTTCGCAGAAGGAGAAAAAGTGTACGAGTAAGCAACCGGGGAGGGGAATAATATGGAAAAAAGTGGCAGGAGATGTATAAAAGCAAGCTTATGTCCGCCGAGGAAGCGGCTAAGTTCATTAAGGACGGCATGCTAGTAGCTTCAGGTGCGATAAACGCCCAGGCAGCTGCACTGCAAAGTGCAATTGGTCTTAGAATGGCATCAGGAGACCTGAAGAATGTAAGGTTTTTGTGTTCATTGTCTGCCCGGCCTACCACCATGCATAATCCCGAGCTGCTGGAAAAAATCATCGCCAACGGCAATATGATAGACGCCATGTATGCCGGGCCCCTGGAGCGCTATTTCTTGGACCAGGGTTTCTATTCCTATGTTCCTCATCGACTGTTTGATGGTCCCATGATGACTGCCCGGGTTGGGCTGGATGCCGCTGTGATGGTGGTCTCGCCCATGGACCGGCACGGATTTTTCAGTACCGGAGTCAATCCTGACTATGTTTACGGATTTATACGCCGCAATCCGGGATGTGTCATTCTGGCAGAAGTAAATAAATATATGCCCCGTGCTTATGGCAATAATCATTTCCACATCTCAGAACTGACTGCTATTATTGAAAACGACCAACCCCTGGTGGAACTTCCCACTTTCCCCTTAACTGAAAAAGATGAATTAATCGGCCAGTATATAGCCGAGAGAGTCCCGGATGGAGCCTGTCTGCAGTTGGGAATCGGTAACATACCCAATGCGGTGGCCAAGTATCTGACCAACAAGAAAGATCTGGGCATCCATTCGGAAATGCTGTGTGACAGTATGGTGGATCTTTATGAAGCAGGAGTCATAACCGGCGCCCGCAAGAAACTGATGCCGCGTAAATGGGTAGCCAGTTTCGCTTTCGGCACCAAACGCTTGTATGATTTCATTGCCGATAACCCCATGGTGGAAATGCATGACTCGGAATTCGTCAACGATCCTTACAACATTGGTCTCAATGACAATGTGGTGTCCATAAACTCCACTCTGGAGGTGGATCTGACCGGGCAATGTGCTTCGGATGCCATCGGCAACCGGCAGTATTCCGGGGCCGGGGGACAGATGGACTTCATTGAAGGGGCCTGGCGTTCCAAAGGCGGACAAGCTTTCCTGGCCTTGTATTCCACCTACGAAACCAAGGATGGGGAAGTGCGGTCGCGTATCGTACCTTCCCTGCAGGCCAACGCCATGATAACTACCACTCGCAACGATGTGCAATACATTGTCACTGAGTACGGAGTTGCCTGGCTGAAAGGTTTTAACCTCAAACAGAGGGCAGAGTCTTTAATAAAGGTTGCCCATCCTGATTTCAGAGACTGGCTGACATTTGAGGCTCGCAAGTTAGGCTACCTGCGCTAAGCAGTACAGCGGGTGTCAGAAATGGCACCCGCTGAGAGTGTCAAAAAAGTTGCTAAAAGAGATCGCCACGTCGCTACGCTCCTCGCGATGACATACCAAAAGGCCATCTTATGTGTCATTGCGAGCCCCGGAGGGGCGTGGCAATCTCGAACGTCTAACCGCTAATATACTTCTTTGACAGTCTGAGCGGGTGTCAGAAATGGCACCCGCTTTTGTTAATCCAGTATTTTTTGATAAGCTACCATATCCAGCAGCCGGCCGAATTTTTCTCCTACCTGCCGGTAGCAGGCACACTGGCTGTATCCCTGGCGGGAAAACAGTTTAATGCTGGGCTGGTTTTCACCGGAGACTAATGCCACCAGCACATGGATATCCTGGGCACGGGCAAATTCCTCAATATGCTGCAGGGCCTGGGTGCCGATGCCTTTGCCGGTATGGTCAGGATGCAGATAAATAGTTACTTCAGCAGTACGGTTATAGGCTTCCCGTTTATGGAACCGGGTCAGCAGAACATAGCCGCAGATAACCTCACCGTCAAGAATTACAAAAGTCTGGTACCTGGGGTTATCAAAAAAGACCATTTCCGCCATTTCCTCCAGGGTGGGAGGAACAATTTGAAAAGTGGCGGTGCTGTTCAGCACATAATGAGTATAAATATCATGTACATATGGCAAATGTTCAGGTTTAATAGCTTGGAAGGTGATACTCATAGGCGGTTTCTCCTCTGTAAAAATTGCTTCCCAGCAAACTACTTGTGGTAAGGTTCACCTCGGATAATCTTAAAGGCGCGGTAGATCTGTTCGGTCAGAATCAACACGGCCATCTGGTGCAGAAAAGTCATGGGAGAAAAGGACAAGATAAAATCAGCTCTTTCCTTGACGGCAGGGGACAGGCCATGGGAACCACCTACCACCAGGTTGACCCGGGCCAGCCCGGAAGCATTCCACTTATCAATGTAAGCGGCAAACTGCTCAGAGCTTAACTGCCGGCCTTGGCTGTCCAGAGCCACCAGCAGCTCGTCTGGAGACACCAAAGCCAGTACACGTTCTCCTTCTTTGTCCAGCACCCTTTGAATCTCTTTTTCCGATGCTTTCGGATTGGTCTTTTCTTCTAAGCCATCTACTAGCTCAATACTGGTGTAAGGGCGCAAGCGCTTCAGGTACTCATTGATACCGTCAAGGAAAAAAGGCTCGCGGATTTTGCCCACGGATATAATGCGATACTTCATAGCCGGCTCCTTTGCTCTCGCTTTATTCAGTCTAACTTACCCGGGGCTGAAAATAAAGCTGGTTACAGGTTACGGAGATTCTCCGGGTCAACAATTGAGATCTGCCCACATTTTATAATAAGATGGAGATGGAGGTTGTACCATGAGTTTCCGGGATATTGGTATGAAGATTCAAGCTGCCCGAGAAGAAAAAGGGCTGAGCCAGGAACAACTAGCTCGCTTGGTGGGCTGTTCTCAATCGGCTCTTTCCAATTATGAAAAAGGCAAGCGTCGTCTTTACCTGTCTCAGTTGGAGAAAATGGCCGAAGTATTAGACAAGCCTCTGGAGTATTTTGTAGACTCGCTGAGCAGCAGCCATCCTCCACAGCCGACCTCCAGTGACCGGGATGAACGCTTTGTTAAGCTGGTAAATCTCCTGGGCCGGCTCAGCGATGAGGAGATCAATGAGGTAATGAGATACATTGAGTACCTGGAGTGGAAAAGGTCAGGGGGGAGTTGAAGTTGGATTTTTCATTAACTAAAAAACAGCAGGAATTGATTGAATCCGTTAAATCCATGGCGGCTCAGGAGATCACGCCTTTTGCCTTGCAGGAGGAGGGTATCCACCGGGAGAAAATGCTGATCTCGCTGGCACGGATGAATTTGCTGTGCCCCACTGTTCCCAAGGAGTTCGGCGGCCTGGGGCTGGATTTGTTTTCCACTGCCCTGGTGGTGGAAGAGCTGGCTGCGGTTTCGCCTGGATTGGCTGCTATTGTAGCAGCTACCTTGCATGCTGCTGAGCCTATTATTTTGGCAGGAAACGAGCAGCAGAAAAAGGAATTCCTGCCGCTTTTGACCGGTGCCCAAGCAGGAGCGGCGGCCTTTGCCCTAACCGAACCCGAAGGAGGCTCTGACCTTAATATTATCAGCACTCAGGCTGCCGCTGACCACAACGGCTATTTGCTTAACGGCTGTAAGGATTATGTGATCAATGCCGGTATAGCTCGTTTTATAACGGTGGTTGCTGCCACTGATATGTTTAAAAAAAAGGCCTCCTTGCGCATCTTTCTGGTTCCCCACCACGCTGCAGGAGTGAAAATCGAAGAGATTTATCATACCTCAGGCATAAATCTGGCGCCGGTGGGACGGATAAGGTTTGCGGATGTCAATATTGTTGGCGAGCATGTAATAAAGAGCCGGGAGGCTGGCAGCGGGTATTTGCTGCTTACCCAGACCTTTGATGTAGGCCGGGCTCTGGTCAGCGCACTGGCTGTGGGTATAGCCCGGGCCGCCCTGGAAGAGGCCCTTAATTTTGCCGAAAATCGCCTCCAATCTGGGGTTCCTATTAAAAAACACCAGGCGGTATCCTTTGCCCTGGCGGATATGGCCACCAGGATTGAAATGGCCCGGTTAATGACCTGGAAGGCCTGCTGGCTGATCGACCGGGGAGGGGATTACAGTGTTGCTTCCGCCATGGCCAAACTGGCATCCAGCACCATCGCTCAAGAGGTTACCTGCCTGGCTGCGGATATTATGGGAGCCCGGGGATATATCAAGGGAACCCTGATTGAACAATTGGTACGGGATGCCCGGGTTTTGTCCACTATTGAAGGCACCAACCATATTCAGAGGATGGTCATTTCCTCCCAGCTTTAACAGGAGACTTATTCATGATATACGTGATTATCGAAGAAGATTGCGCTGTTTGCGGACTGTGCGAGGATGTTTGCCCGGTCAGCGCCATCAGTTCAGCAGGTAAATATACAATTGACCCAGCCATCTGTACGGGTTGCGGCGAATGCGCTGATAGCTGCCCAGCGGAGGCTATTCAGCCTTATGAACAGGATTAAGGGTCCACATTTCCCCGCTTGATGTCCCGGGCTTGCTGGAGTGCATTTAAAGTTTCCGGGCCTACTATGCCGTCGGCCAGAATACCTTCAGCTGTTTGAAAGGCTAATACCGCTTCTTCCGTTCGACTGCCAAAATAGGAATCCAGCTTGAACCGGTAATATCCTAATTCCTTCAAAATACTCTGGACAAAGCGAACATCACTGCCCCGATCTCCTTTTCTCAGTATCCTGCCCGTATAAGCCCGGCCCATTATCATAACTGGTGTTCCCAAAGGCGTCTGGTCATACATTTCAATTACATCCTCATTGTATAGCCTGATACAGCCATGGCTGACAGCCTTGCCGATAGACTTGGGGTTATTGGTCCCGTGAATTCCGTATCCGCCCCAGGGTACGGAAAGACGCATCCAGCGGACCCCAAAAGGACCGCCCGGGTCGACTGCTTTGGCTACGATGGTCCAGTTGCCCAGGGGTGTGGGAGTGGATGCTTTGCCGATTGCCACCGGATAAGTTTTGGTGGGACGACCGGGAACACTGAAATATAATCTGCGTTTATCCAGGTTTATGGTGATCAGAACGCCGGGGCTTTGCTGGATGGCTGGATTTTCCATATGAGAGCAGGATTTAGTGAGCAGCCGGCTCCATGTCTTTACTCCTACTACTCCATCTGGTTTAAGGCCTTCCCGTCTTTGAAACTCTCTTACCGCCTTGTCACAGGCCTCATTGAAAACCCCGGTAACAGTGCCGGCATATATATTGGTTTCCTGGAGAATTTGCTGCACTAATGCCACGTCAGGGCCTTGCATAGGTTCAGGCATCAAGCGCAAGCAGCGGCTGGCATATACCAAAGTATGTCACCTCAAGTGTTTTATTAACAGCATATGGAGTTAGCTTAAACGACGACCCAGTAGACTATTGCCAATTAAGAAGAATCTTGCCAGGAATAAAATTTACATATTTTGGAAGGTAATTTCCAGTAAATGGAGAATTGTACAACCAAAAACAGGATTGAGGGTGTGACATGGTTTTATGAAAAGGTCTGATATCAATCAAATTGACGATTTGCTTTCCTCTGCCGCCGCGCGGATGCAGGAGCATGATATCAGCGGTGCCCTGGATAAGCTGGTACAGGCTTACCAGATCCAGCCTGACAATACTCTGGTACTGAATATGACGGGCAGGTGTTATCAGATCCTGGGGGAATTTGAACGGGCGGAACGCTGCTGGGAGGAAGCCCTTCGCCTGGACCCTGAGAATAATGTGGCAGAAACCAACTTAAAAGAGCTGCGCCAGCCTGCTTTTCAATTTTGGCTCAAAAGATATAAGGAAGCTTTAGCCCTGCTGGAAAAGAAGAAATTTAGTGAAGCCCAGGAGTTGCTGCGGCAACTGATGGAGGAACATGATGAATATGTGTCATTGTACCAGGTGCTGGGGCTGAGCTATCTGGCAGAGGGTAACCGGCCGGAAGCTCATCGGGTATGGCGCAAAGGCCTGGAAATTGATAAGCAAAACAGTACCCTGAAAAAATACCTGGCCTTGCCGGAGAGCCGGAAAAAACACCTAATTAATGAAGAAACATCTGTCCAGACACAAAAGCGCCCCATTTTTACCCAGCGGCGCCTGCTGATTCTGATGGGAGCGATATGCCTGGTGCTCTTGCTGCAAGTACATGTCTTGCTAAGCAACCAGCGGCAGAACGCGGAATATACCGAAGTACTGCAGCAGCGCATTCAGCAGTTGACCAGTATGCTGGATCAGCAGAACCAGACCCCTGAAGAAACCGTACCTGCGGCAGCAGTTGAGGAAGTTTCCATGGAAGGTTCGGCGTATGATACAGAGCAAGAAGAGCATTACTACCGAACTGGGTATCAGGCTTATTTGGATAAGGATTGGCAAACGGCCATCAGCAATTTGGGAGTAGTAGTGTCCATGCAATCGGGCAGTTATTTAAACCGGGAAGCCCTGTATTACCTGGCCCGTATTCACTTTCTCCAGAAAAATTATGCTGAAGCAGAAAAATATTACCTGCTCTATTTAGAATCATTCCCTGACTCCAACTATTATGATGACAGTCTTTTCTATTTGGCCTGTACCTACCATTATACCGGCCGTCCCCAGTTAGCCAGGGAAACCCTGCAGCGTTTGACAGAATGGGATCCCCACAGCGGCTACCTATCCTCCAGCTTATACCAGAGTATCATGCAGCAGCAATAATGGACTGTCAGGTAACCTTGGGTTGGTTGGATATTGTTTATAAAAGTCAGAAAATTTATTTTCGCTAGGGGAATTATCTGCTATGATGTTAATAGATAGACCAAACATGGCCTAATTTTAGGACGATGAGTGTATGTGGCTTGGGGTTGCCTGACTTTTCATCCATGCTTTGGAGCAAGCCTGTATCGCGGGGGGATACGGCATGGCGAATATCCAAAGTCACCAGACCCTGTGCACCTGTGGCAGCGGTAAATCCTATGAACAGTGTTGCGGTGCAAACAGCGGATGTCTGGTGATTCACTTTCCTCGGGCGAAAAAGAAGAATTATGGTGCGCAGCTGGAAGCAGCGCTGTCCGATTTGATAAGTTATGCCCGCCGTTATTTTTATAATTGGGAAGCTTCGGGAAAAGCCCGGTTTACTTCATATTCCCAATCCCAGGACATACCTGAGGGTTTTTTTAACCTGTTCTGGAATTGGTATGTTATTGATTACCGCTTCCATCGCGACGTATCGCCGATTATAGAATTCTACATGGCTGAAAAAGAAGAGGAAATGGACGAATATCTTCGTCCTGTTTTTACTGCCCTTAAAGAGTCCTACCTGTCTATTTACCAGGTCCAGTGGATAAAAAACAATGCCGTAGGTATTCGCGATATTTTCTGCCATCGCCAGTATGTGGTGGAACGGGACTTTGGCCCCCATACCCGGTTGGTAGAAGAAGGCATGCTGCTCTTGACCCGCATTGTGCAGATAGCCAATACCCCCATGATGCTGGGGCGCCCCTTCCTGGTTTATTCCGAACATAAAAACTACCTCCTGGAAGAGGTTAATTCCTTAAGGGTATATGAAGGCGTTAATGATCCTTGCGTATTCTTGAAAGAATATGCTGAGGTTTTATGCGGTCTGGTTATTGATCTTACCCATGGCATAAAAAAATCCCGTATGAAATCCCGCACCCTGCACTTAAGCGAAGAAGACCGCCTGGCCATGCGGGAGAGCCTGCTGGCAGGCCGGGAATTCACCCTTTTGGAGCGTAACGACCGCTGGTTCAAGTTCACCTGGGGTGTGGGGCGGGGATTGCTGCGCCGCCTCTATTTGACCAGCGCCAGTATTATAATCGCCTCGGAAGACCATAATGATCTGAACTGGGCAACCCAGATGCTGAAGGGCATGCTGGAAAGAGTCAGCTTAACGGCCCCCTATCGCTGGGCAGAAGGGTATGATTTTGCCAGTGAAGAAGAAGCTGAAGAAATAATTGCCGAGATACTCCATGACAAATACCTGGAAGAATGGCTGCACACTGCCCATCAGGAATTGGAGGGCATGACCCCGTTGCAGGCCCTGGAGGATGTCCGCGGCCGGGTACTGCTGGAGTCACTGCTGAATGATATGGAAGCCCTGGAACTGCTGGCTAAAAGCCGCGGTGAGTATTTCTTTCCCACTTCGGTAATCCGAACCAAGTTAAACTTGGATAAAAGCCGCCTGCAGCAGGAACTTCTGCAGCCTGAAGCCATAGCTATAAAAGTGAGAAAGCATCGCGACCGCCAGGAACTGAGCTCTTTCATTACCGCCTATAACTGGCCCAATGAAGAACTGCGCCGGGTAGCCTCCACCGCCTTCGATCTGTACAGCAGCAATCGTGACTATGTTACCTTGGCCTGGATACTATACATGTGGAACGAATTTGCTACCATTTACCAGCCTAAGGTATCGAAAGTGAGAGGCTGGCTGGCAGCTTTGGAACATACCTACCTGCGGCTGTCCAACCAGAGGGTTAGCTTTGCCCGTACTGCCAAGCGATTCGGTCTGCCCACCGGTCTGATCAGCAAGCATACCCAATTGATAGAACGGCATTTTAAGCGCTATCCTTTGGATTTCTCTAAAGAAATAGTGTCCTATCCGGCTTGGGAAGAACTGGATGATCGGGAAAAGGTCAGTGCCTATGAGGAAGTCCTGCAGCACCTGCAAATGTTTGCTTACGGCATTAAACAAGTGTGGAACCAGTCTGAACAGGATTCGCGGAAAGAGTATTTTGAATTGGTTAATACTGCCGGCCGTTTTTGGGATGAACCTACCCGCCGGGTCTACGAGCAGTTTTTCCGGGCTCATTATTGCATGGATGATATTAACAGCAATCATACTACTATCGCTAACCTTTTCTGGGAAAACCAGGCTCGCCGCTTCCCTCCCTATTTAAAAACCGCCTCCTTCAATTTGATGATGAGCTACGTAGGAGCCTACCGGGTGTATCCCAAAGGCGCTAACTCCCTGATCTTTGAGGATATATTCAGCGGGGAGCGCTGCGAAGTCTACGGCAGGTTCGGAAACCGGGTCCATGAGAACATTGTTCCCGGTATGATCAGCATAACCCGTTTGCTTCCCATGGGGGAACGCTATTGGGTAAGCGATCCCATGTTTGTGGTCTTACCTGATCTAATTGAAATTTTTGATCACAACCTGCATATGCTGATGGAAAAACTGCATCCTCATGATGAAACAGATATCAGATACCTCAAGCTACGCGGGGAAAAGATTGTCAAGGCTTATATACTGTCCCTGGATGAAATGGAACAGAATACCCTGCGGATGATAAACCAGCCCTTGAAGATTGACTGGCAGACAGCCAGGGTGAGCAATCCCCGTTTATGCCAGGAAATTTTAAAACAAAACCGCCGTTTCCGCTTGCTGTATGAGGATGATAAGCGGGCCAGCTTTTTATGGTTAAGTTACAATCACCAGAGTCAGTATCAATGGGGTTATGTTATTATAGAAATAGAAAAAGAGCAGATAATGATTACTACTATTCCCGGAAAAGATCTGGAAAAGTTTATCCGGGATATCAGGAGAACCCTTAAGAGTGCTGATATAGTGGTTGCCTTTCGTTTGGCAGATCATGGCCTCTTGACCCTTAAGGAACTGGAGTATCAGATGATCGCCGACCTGGCCCAGTTTTTTAACACTAATCCTGATCTGTCGCTGGTACTGCTGCGCCAGGATGAACTGGGCGATGCGGATTTGGAATGGGCCCAGGGAATATTCATCTTGAAGCTAGGTACCTTATTAATGGAGTATTTGGACCAGCACCGTGGTCAAAAGCCCCAGTAATTATCCTTATGATGTATTAGTAAAAATGGTGTTGATTGGCTATGCGGGTTGCCACAGTTATTAATCGACTTGTTTTAACGGGTATTCTGGCAGGAGTTGTTTTTGGTATTACGCTGACAGGCTGCAGCAGCAACCCGGAAACAAGACCTGCTCAAACCAATGTTCCTGCTGAGACAACTGCTGCTGAGCAGAAAAAAGAGTTTCCCGGCGATGCGGAAATCATCGCTGATATATCCAATAGCTCCAGTTCGTCCGCCCAGTATAATGAAGATATTCAGGAACTAAAGCATTGGAAGTATGGGGCGCAGCCTAATGTTTCCGGCTCTCAGCCTGGTTCCGGTGTCAGTTCTCATACTGGCTCTCAGTCCGGTAACAGCTCTCAGCCCAGGCCTTACTCCTCCTACTCCACTGCTTATGATGACAGGGTGATTTCCTATCAGTTTCTCAGTGAGGAAGAGTTGGACCGGTTTGTCAGCCGTTTAATTGCAGAGGGCTATTTATCAGGCAAACCTGCAGATAAAAGTGAATTTGCCAATGCTTTGCGGGATTTTCAGCGTGATCAGGGATTGCCCGCTACGGGTGAACTTGATGCCGCCACCATTAAAGCTTTGCTGGAAGACCGGGATTTATAATATGGCGAAGATTGGGCAACACTACTTGACGAAAGCGGTTTTATTCATTATTCTATATAACGATAGAATTATGTGCGGAAGTAGCTCAGTGGTAGAGCATCGCCTTGCCAAGGCGAGGGCCGCGAGTTCGAATCTCGTCTTCCGCTCCATAATGAAATTTATACCTCGGCAACATTGCCGAGGTGTTGTGTTTTAAGTAATAATAGGTTACATTTTTAAGAGGATTATTCTGGATGGCTTCGCAAGAGCATCAAATTAAGGTTTTTAGCCGATCAGTATTAGATAGGAGGAGCATAAATGGGAGCTGTATTAGAAAAGATAGAAAACAGTGAGGCTTACATCGCCATTGAAGTGGCCCCCGAAAAATTCGAGCAGGGTTTGGAACATGCTTACCGCAAAGTGGTCAAACATGTTAGCATCCCAGGTTTCCGCCGGGGCAAAGTTCCCCGCCCGCTGTTGGAAGCTCATTTTGGCAAAGAAATTCTCTACCAGGATGCTTTGGAATATGTTGTTCCGGCTGCCTATGAAGAGGCTTTAACCGAACTCAATATTGAGCCTATTGCCCAGCCGGATTTTGATGTACAGGAAATAAACGAAGGAGAACCGGTACAAGTTAAGGTGCGGGTAGCGGTTAAACCAGACATCAAACTGGGCCAGGTAGAGGGCCTGGAAGTCCGAATCCCTCGCTTGGAAGTTACCGACGCGGATGTGGAGCGTCGTCTGGAAGATATACGTTCCCGTTATGCTCAGCTGGTGGAAAAGACTGATGAGCCTGCAGAAAAAGGTGACGTAGTTACCATTGACTTTACCGGTTATATTGATGGGGAAGCCTTTGAAGGCGGCAGCGGAGAAGACTATTCTCTGGAACTAGGCTCCAATACCTTTATTCCTGGATTCGAGGAACAGCTGATAGGAGTAAAGGCCGGCGAGGAAAAGGAAGTCAACGTTACTTTCCCGGAAGAATACCATAATGAAAATCTGGCTGGCCGGGAAGCATTGTTCAAAGTGAAAGTAAAGAGTATCGAAACGCGTAAACTTAGAGAACTGGATGATGAGTTTGCTCAGGAAGTCAGTCAGTTTGACACCCTGGCTGAATTCCGTGAAGATATACGCAACAATCTGGTGCTGGTGATGGAAGCCAGGAAGAAAGAATTGCTGAAGCAGGAAGTCCTGGACAAAGCTATTGCGGCCACGGAGATTCCTTTGGCAGAATCAGTGGTGCGCGCTCAAATCGAGCTCATGCTGCAGCAGTTTGCCCAGCGCTTGGCCTCTCAGGGGTTAAGTCTGGAGCAGTATTACAAGTTTACGGGCAGTAACCAGGAAGAAGTTGAGAATGACCTGCGCCCGGAAGCGGAAAGAACTCTTAAAGTCAATTTCCTTTTGGAAAAGTTAGTTGAAGAAAAAGGTATTGAAGTTTCAGATGAAGAAATGAATAAGCAGATTGAAGAGGCTGCCAAGAGCATGGGAGTTGATCCCGAACAGGCCAAACAAAACCTGGCCGGGATTATGGACAGACTGGAATACAGTGTAAAAATGGATAAAGCAGTGCAGTACTTAATAGACCATGCCAAAATAGAGGAATACGGTCCTTCTCAAGCTGACCAAGCCGAGGCTGAAGCAGATGCAGAAGCCGAAGCTGAAAATAATGAAAATGAATCTGATACAGCAGGTAATGAGTAAGTTGTGTTTGAATACGATAATGTAACTAAGAATAGCTTTTAATAAGGGGTGAAAAACATGTCCTATTTAGTGCCAATTGTTGTAGAACAGACCAACCGGGGCGAACGTTCCTATGATATATATTCTCGTCTTCTTAAAGATCGCATCATTTTCCTCGGCAGCCCTATTGATGACAACGTAGCCAATCTGATCATAGCCCAGTTGCTGTTTTTGGAAGCCGAAGATCCAGATAAAGACATCAATCTTTATATAAACAGTCCGGGAGGATCTATAAGTGCTGGTCTGGCTATTTATGATACCATGCAGCATATCCGGCCCGACGTATCTACCATATGTGTAGGTCTGGCGGCTAGTATGGGAGCATTCCTGTTGGCTGCCGGAGAAAAAGGCAAACGCTTTGCTCTGCCCAATGCTGAGATAATGATACACCAGCCGTTGGGCGGCACCCAGGGGCAGGCCGTAGACATCGAGATTCATGCTCGCCGGATTATGGCCTTGAAGGATAATTTGGACAAAATTTTAGCAGAGCGTACCGGGCAACCCCTGGAGAGAATCAAAAAAGATACAGATAGGGATTATTTTATGACAGCATGGGAAGCTAAGGAATATGGCATTATTGATGAGGTAATGACCCAGCCCAAGAAATCCAAGAAGTAGTTCTCTAGGGCAAAAGAGGTGAACAGATGCATAAATATGGAGACGATAAAGGACAACTGAAATGTTCCTTCTGCGGTAAAACCCAGGATCAAGTTAAGAAGCTCGTAGCTGGACCTGGAGTATACATTTGTGATGAGTGCATTGAACTATGCAATGAAATAATCGAAGAAGAATTGGCTGATGATCTGGGGTTTGAATTAGGGGATATTCCTAAGCCCCAGGAGATCCGCGAGATTTTGGATGAATACGTAATCAGTCAGGATCGGGCCAAAAAGGCTCTGTCTGTGGCTGTATATAATCATTACAAGCGTATCAACCTGGGTACCAAGCTGGATGATGTGGAACTGCAAAAGAGCAACATATTGATGTTGGGGCCTACCGGCAGCGGTAAGACTCTGCTGGCCCAGACCTTGGCCCGGATATTAAATGTTCCTTTTGCTATTGCCGATGCCACATCATTAACTGAAGCTGGTTATGTGGGTGAAGACGTAGAGAACATCCTGCTGAAATTAATTCAAGCCGCTGATTACGATATAGAGAAAGCAGAAAAGGGTATAGTTTATATCGATGAAATAGATAAAATAGCTCGCAAGACCGATAATCCCAGCATAACCAGGGATGTTTCCGGTGAAGGAGTTCAGCAGGCTCTGCTGAAAATCCTGGAGGGAACAGTTGCCAGTGTACCGCCTCAAGGCGGACGCAAGCACCCCCATCAGGAGTTTATCCAAATAGATACCAGCAATATCCTGTTTATCTGCGGCGGAGCCTTTGAGGGTATTGACAAGATTATTCAAAGCCGGGTCAATCAAAAAGTGATGGGCTTTGGAGCCGATATCAAGAGCAAAGGCGAAAAGAGCATTGGTGAGATACTGAATATGATACTTCCCCAGGACCTGCTGCGTTATGGGCTTATTCCTGAGTTTGTCGGCCGGGTGCCCATCATTGTCACTCTGGATGCCCTGGATATCGATGCCCTGGTGAGCATTCTGACCGAACCTAAGAATGCCCTGGTCAAACAGTACAAGAAGCTGTTTGAGCTGGATGGTGTAGATCTGGAGTTCACCGACGATGCTCTCCATGCGGTAGCTGAGGAAGCTCTGCGCCGCAATACGGGAGCCCGGGGTTTAAGAGCCATCATCGAGGACATCATGCTGGATGTTATGTACGAAGTACCTTCCCGCATGGATGTAACCAAAGTAGTGATCACCAGAGATGTTATCCTGAAAAAGGAAAAGCCGCTGTTAGTAACGGTGGATGCCAAACGGCGGGTAAACTAGGCAACTTAATAAATCTATACTGAACAGGAAAAAGGTAGCGAAAGCTACCTTTTTTTACTGCTGGCAAACTTTCATTCTCTGCAGATGCCGCGGGAATAATAGGTGCAGTACGATAGAAAGGAACAGTTGCGGTTATGAATGATTTCTTCCTGCAATATGGCGGCATCCTGTATATTGTCCAGTTCATCTTTGCGGTAATCATCGGGTTATACTTCTGGAATTTGCTCAAAGGCCAACAGAGCAGAAAGACTGTAATGTTCAGGGAGTCGGAAAAGGAAACTATTAAGCTTAAACAGATGCGCAGCATAAAACTCAGTGAGCCTTTATCCAGCCTGACCCGGCCTAAAAGTCTGGCGGATGTGATCGGCCAGGAGGAAGGAATAGACATGCTGCGCTCGGCCCTCTGCGGTGCCAATCCCCAGCATGTCATCATTTATGGACCTCCGGGAGTAGGGAAAACGGCTGCCGCTCGTCTGGTGCTGGAAGAAGCCAAGGCCAATCCCTGGTCACCCTTCAACGCTGATTCCAAATTCGTAGAAGTTGATGCTACCATTATGCGCTTTGATGAGCGCAATATCGCCGATCCTCTGATCGGATCAGTGCACGATCCTATTTACCAGGGTGCTGGAGCTATGGGCTCAGCAGGCATTCCCCAGCCCAAACCGGGAGCGTGTACCAAAGCTCATGGCGGTATTTTGTTTATTGATGAGATTGGCGAACTGCATCCCATGCAGATGAATAAATTGTTAAAGGTTTTGGAAGACCGCAAAGTGCTTCTGGAAAGTGCTTATTACAACGAAAATGATCCCAATATACCGGCACATATTCATGATATTTTCCGCAACGGACTCCCCGCCGATTTTCGCCTGGTGGGGGCCACTACCCGTAACCCGGAGGAACTGCCTCCGGCGCTGAGGTCCCGCTGCCTGGAGATATTCTTCAAGCCATTGGAGAAAGAACATATCCAGCGCATAGTGCTTAATGCTTTGGAGAGGCTGAATTTCGAAATAGACGATGATGCCCTGACGGAGATAACCAGATTTGCTTCCAACGGCCGGGAGGCGGTGAATATGGTGCAGCTTGCTGCCGGGATAGCCCAAATGGAACTGAAATTACGGATTACCAAACCTATAGTGGAAAAAGTCCTAAACAACGGGCGTTTTTCTCCCCGTCCGGATATAAAACCCAAGGAACGGCCTACAGTGGGAGTGGTAAATGGGTTAGCGGTTTACGGAGCAACGGCTGGGACTATTATTGAAGTGGAAGCAACCAGTATTCCCGCAGCCGCGGGGAAGGGAACCTGGACCGTGACTGGAGTCATCGAGGAGGAACAGGTAGGTGGAGCTGGTCATAGCTATACCCGTAAGAGCATGGCCAAAGGGGCAGTAGAAAACGTACTGACAGTACTGCGCTCCCGTTATGGAATAAATACCCGCAACTATGACATTCATTTGAACTTTCCCGGCGGGATCCCGGTAGATGGACCATCGGCAGGGATCAGTATGGCAACTGCCGTCTATTCGTCTATTACCGATCAGCCGGTGGATAATCTATTGGCCATGACCGGGGAACTGTCAGTACAGGGATTGGTTCGCCCGGTGGGAGGGATATTGAGCAAAATTGATGCTGCCCGGAGAGCTGGCATCAAGCGGGTTATTATTCCCGCTGATAATTGGATGGCCACCCTGGAGAGCATTGATGATATGGAAATAATTCCTGTAAGAAATCTGGATGAAGTGTTAAGCCGGGCTTTGGTAGGTGAGGTAAAAAAGAAAACTGCCCTGCAGGCCAAATGCCGTTGGCACGGACCAAAGCACATGGGAGGCCTTATTGCGCCCGATAACGACATATAGTAGAATGAATGTGCTTGGAGGTGTTTGAAAAATGGAAAATCAGACCACCTACCGCGAGATTCCCATGCTGCCTCTTCGTGGGGTGCTTGTTTTCCCATATATGGTTATTCATTTGGATGTAGGCAGGAAAAAATCCGTTAATGCCATCGAAGAGGCGATGATGAATAACAAGGAAATATTTCTGGCTACTCAGAAAGAAGCTCAGACTGATGAACCGGAAATTGATGACATATATGCCGCTGGTACCATAGCGGAAATCCGCCAGGTTTTAAAGATGCCCGGAGGCACTATGCGGGTGCTGGTAGAAGGTTTGCACCGGGCCGAGGTAAAAGGGGTTGTATTTACCGATCCCTATATACGGGTCCAGGTTGAGGAATTTAAAGAAGACGATGTGGAGAAAACTCCGGAATTGGATGCTCTCATGCGAGCTCTTATTTCCGAGTTCGAACAGTACGTCCGCTTGAGCAAGAAGATACCTCCGGAAACGGTAGTCGCAGTAGTAGCCATTGAGGAACCTGGCCGTCTGGCGGATGTTATCGCTTCCCATCTATCCCTGCGCATCCCGGATAAGCAGAGAATTTTGGAAGCCCGGAGCATACCCCAGCGTCTGGAGATATTATGTGAGATGCTGGCCAAGGAAATGGAAGTTCTTGAATTGGAACGCAAGATCAACATCCGGGTCCGCAAGCAGATGGAGAAAACCCAGAAGGAATATTACCTGCGTGAGCAGATGAAAGCCATTCAGAAGGAATTAGGCGACAAAGACGAACGGGCAGCTGAAGTTGAGGAATTAAGAGAACGTATTAATAACGCCAAATTGCCCAAAGAAGCCTATGAGAAAGCCTATAAGGAATTAGAACGTTTGGAAAAAATGCCGCCCATGGTGGCAGAAGCGGTAGTAGTCCGCAACTACCTGGATTGGCTTTTGTCTTTGCCCTGGTCGGTAGAAACCAAAGACCGTCTGGATTTAAAGAAGGCCCAGCAGATTCTGGATGAGGATCATTATGGACTGGAAAAACCCAAGGAACGCATTCTGGAGTACCTGGCTATCCGCAAACTGGCCAAAAAGATGAAAGGGCCCATTTTGTGCCTGGTTGGACCTCCCGGAGTGGGCAAGACTTCCCTGGGCAAGTCAGTGGCCCGCTCACTGAACCGGAAATTTGTGCGCATGTCTCTGGGAGGAATTCGCGATGAGGCGGAAATAAGAGGTCACCGGCGCACTTATGTAGGTTCCATGCCGGGCCGGGTGCTGCAGGGTATGAAGCAGGCCGGTTCGCGAAATCCCGTATTTTTATTGGACGAAATAGATAAAATGACCATGGATTTCCGGGGGGATCCTGCCGCCGCGTTGTTGGAAGTTCTGGATCCCGAGCAAAATTCCAATTTCAGCGATCATTACCTGGAAACGGCTTTCGATCTTTCCAAGGTAATGTTTATAACCACGGCCAATTCTACCCATACCATTCCCAAACCGCTTCTGGATCGTATGGAAGTTATTGAAATCAGTGGCTACACTGAGGAAGACAAGGTACACATAGCCATGGATCACCTTATACCCAAGCAGATCAAAGAGCACGGGTTAAAGGAACATCATATAACCTTTTCCGAGGGGGCTATTCGCAAGATTATCCGGGAGTATACCCGGGAAGCGGGGGTAAGAAATCTGGAAAGAGAGATTGCCTCCGTGTGCCGCAAGGTTGCCCGCCAGGTAGTGGAAGATCCCCATACTATGGTGAGTGTTACTGCGGGTAACCTGAGCAAGTTTTTGGGCAAACCCCGGTATCGTTTTGGGGTGGCGGAAAAAGAACACCAGGTGGGTGTGGCTACCGGCTTGGCCTGGACTGAAGCGGGAGGAGATATACTCTCCATAGAGGTAGCCCTGTTGAAAGGCAAAGGTAATTTAACTTTAACCGGTAAGCTGGGCGACGTTATGAAAGAATCAGCCCAGGCTGCCCTGACCTATGTGCGTTCCCGGGCTGATGAACTGGGTATTCCTGATGATATCCGGGAGAATTATGATATCCACTTGCACGTGCCGGAAGGGGCAATCCCCAAGGATGGCCCATCCGCCGGGATAACGATAGCTACCGCCCTGGCTTCGGCTATGTCGGGCAAACTGGTCCGGAAAGACGTAGCCATGACCGGCGAGATAACCCTGCGGGGTCGCGTATTGCCCATTGGCGGTTTGAAAGAAAAGGTTCTGGCCGCTCACCGGGCTGGTATCGACACCGTAATCCTGCCGGTGGAAAACGAAAAGGATCTGGTGGATATACCGGCCAATGTGCGGCGTAAAATGAGGTTTATCCCGGTTGCACATATGGATGAGGTGCTGAAGGAAACCCTTATCAATGAGTAAGAGCAATTCCATCTGCTCGAAACCTCCTGTTTCTCGCTTCCCTTCGCCGCCCGCAGTTTCGCCGTGGGTTGCAACGGCTCGCCGTAGGTCACTCGACCGTCTAATACTCCTGCCTAAGCTATGCAGGAGTGTTTTCGTGGCTGCGGCAAAGGACTCTCAGATTTAGGAATTGCTTTATGCAGCGAAGAACAATGGGTGAAGGTATGAAAGTCAAACAAGTTGATTTTGTAGGGGTATATGTGGATGTGAACCAGCTTCCGGCTGCCGGGCTGCCGGAAGTTGCTATTGTGGGACGTTCCAATGTGGGCAAATCCTCTTTGATCAACCGCCTGGCCAACCGGAAAAATCTGGCCAAGACCAGTTCCACTCCTGGCAAAACCCGCTCTATCAATTACTACTGCTTTAATAATTCCTGGTATCTGGTGGATTTGCCCGGCTATGGTTTCGCTAAAGTCTCCCGCAGCGAGAAAGCTCGCTGGGCTAAAATGATAGAAGGTTACCTGACCAGCCGGAAAACCCTGCGGGGTGTCATCCTGCTGGTGGATATTCGCCATCCTCCTTCCCAAGATGACCGGCTTATGAAAGATTGGCTGGAGCATCACCAGATACCCTACATGGTAGTGGCTACCAAAGCCGACAAGCTGTCCCGGTCAGCACGGCAGAGGAATTTGGCTATGATCCGCAAAGAACTGCAGCTTCCTGTAGAGCAGATCCCTCTAGGTGTATCTTCCGTCAGTGGTGAAGGCATAAATGAGCTTCTTCAGTCCCTGGATGAAATTACGGCTTTCCAGACCCCTCCACCCGGGCTTTCATGAAATTGATGAATTCCAGCTGGTCTTCAGATTGAACCGATGCCGAAAATTCACGGAGCATATCCAGGAGACGCTTCCGGCCTTCAATGTCATCCAGCAACTGGCGGGGAGTTTGTCCTTCTAATTCCTCGTGGGGTGTATCCAGCCAAATTTCTGTATGCTGGTCTTTCATTATGGTCAGCCAGATGGAGGCTTTATCGGCTGGCGGGTGGGAACGGCGCAGGGAGCTATGCACCAGATCCATTTTCAGATGGGGAAATAGGGCAGTTAGCTGTTGCTGCAGGTATATTACGTCATCTATTACGTCAGCAGCAGCGGCGACGAAATCGGGGCCAACTGCTACTCGTACATATCCATAGTGTTCCCGGCATGGCATGAACCAGGCCACCTGTTCGGTACAATGAGCTAAGGTAAACTGCTCCAGCTCAGCTAACTGGCGGTGCAGGTTTTGAGCAGTATCGGCGTTCACCGCGGCGCTGCGCATATCCCGCAGGCTGAACAGTTTTTTCTTATGAGCATGGTCGAACAGACCGTAGTTCACTTCGGCAGGCAGTCCTGCCGGGTAAAGCCCTAACTGCTGGCAATAATCATAATGAGCTCTGAGGAATTCCGCCTTTTGACCATCGGGGTCTTCACTCAACAAGACCATTCCTGAAAACAGCTGCCCCTGGTCTATCTTGACCAATCGTCCCAGAATAAGCACCGGTCGATCCAAAGACCCCTGCCAGGGTTCTTTTAATAACACTTCCCGTTCCTCACCGGTGAACAGGTCGCAAACCTTTAGAATCATATCCTGGGCTTCCATTACGTGATATATAGAAAGGGACGAATCAACTAAGGCTTGCAGGCACTCCCGCAGGGGAACTTCCATAAACTCAGCATTTTCCTGCAGGTAGAGTTCGGCATAGGAAGGACGATCCGGTAAAGGGCGATCAAACCAAAGCCAGTCAGAGTATAGTGATTCATGTTCCGGAGGCAGGCTGCGGTTAACGGTATAATGCAGAAAATATTGCAGGTTTTCGCGACGCACCCTTTTTATGGTACCGGCAAAATAGCGGTCTAATTTAAATTTTATTTCGGTTAGGAGTTCATTGTACCTGGCAAAGGGATCCAAAGAAGCGTTGCGGATATCACCCAGTAAACCGCAGCATTTCTTATATTTTTTGCCGCTGCCGCAGGGGCAGGGATCATTGCGCCCAACTTTCCAGCTCATGTTATACCTCCCAGTTCTGTGCAAATTAAAATCCTCCAGTTGTACCGCCCCCAAGATGATTCCCTTCTTTTTTGTTCTTCAGCGGGATATTGTATTTGGCAGCTTTGCGTACTATGGTAGGTTGACTTACCCCCAATTCCTGGGCTGCTCTGCGGGTGGTACCCAGGGTTTCCAAGGAATTCTGAATCAGGAATTTTTCCAGTTGTTCTACTGCATCCTGCAGCTTGCAGCCGATATACTTTTCATAATTAATCGCTTTATAATCCCTTTGCTCAGCCTCATAATGATCGATAAGATCGATATGGCGGATTATATTTCCGGGAGAGGTGACCAGTACTCTCTCAATCAAGTTTTCCAGTTCCCGAACATTACCTGGCCAGTCATAGTTCATCAAAGCTTTTATCTGGCGTTCATCAATGCGTTTCTTAAAATTATACTTGGCGTTGAACTTTTTAACAAAATGATCTACCAGAAAGGGGATTTCCGACTTGCGTTCCCTTAAAGGAGGGACGGTTACCGGAATGACATTCAGCCGGAAGAAAAGATCCCGGCGAAACTCCTTGTTCTGCACCATTTCCTGCAGGTTGCGGTTGGTAGCCGCAATAATGCGGACATCTACCTTGATGGGTTTGGTACCCCCTACCCGGGTAATCTCTTTATCCTGTATGGCCCGGAGCAGTTTGGCTTGAGTATTTAAAGGCATTTCCCCAATTTCATCCAGAAACAGGGTACCGCCGTGGGCTACCTCAAACAATCCCGGTTTGCCTTCTTTGCTGGCACCGGTGAAAGCCCCCGGTTCATAGCCGAAAAGTTCTGATTCAAACAGGTTTTCCGGAATAGCGGCACAGTTTACTTTTATCATAGGTTTGTCCCAGCGCTTGCTGTTGGAGTGGATTATCTGGGCAGCGAATTCTTTGCCCACCCCGGATTCACCTTTGATCAGCACCGTGGCATCAACCTGTCCCAGCCGCACGCAGAGATCCACCAGATCTCTGGTTTCTTTGGAGCGAACGACAAATTGATCCGCCAGGTTATAGCGCTTCAGCTCTCCCTGGTAGTGATGGCTTAGGGTCCGGGCTTGTTCCAGCTGTTGTCTTAACTCATTAAGCTCCGATATATCCCGCACATTGATAACCACTCTGAACAAATTGCCCTGTTCATCAACCACCGGGTTGGCTGTGACCATAACCGTATTTCCCGGTTTTGATTCCTGGGAGATGGTTACCGGTTCACGTTTCTTTTGCACCAGTTTTAGGAGATCCTGAGAGTATACCCCCTCCTCTGTTAATTCCGCTATGGTTTTGCCTATTAAATCCTTGAAAGGTATGGCTGTGATCCGCTCAAAGGCTTTGTTGATGCGCAGGGTTTTGCCCTCACTGTCAGTTATGTGAAAACCGTCGAAGGAGGAATCGATGATAGCCAAAAGCTCTTCCTTCATTTGCTTGGTATAGTTGAGCTCTTCGGATATCATTTCCAGTTCGGAAATATCCTGAAAAACTTCCACTGCTCCGATAATCTGTTTATCGCCCATTACCGGGGTCAGGTTGGAGATAAATACTTTCTCGTTGTAAACCACCTTTTGTCCCAGGCGCTCTTTCCCGCTGGCCAATATCTCCGGCAGCTTGCTTTGAGGTAAAACCTGACTGATCTTTTTGCCTGCCACCTCTTCCTGTTTAATGCCCAGGAGCAGTTCAGCAGCTTTGTTGACCAGGCTTATTTCCCCGGCTTCATTTACCGTCAGGATGCCGTTATGGGTGGAATTGATTACCGCGGTTAGTTCTGCGTGCAGGGCAATTAATGAACTGAAATAAGCTCTGATGGTATCTGACAGGGTTACCATCCCGTCGACCTTTTGATTGCTTAAAACAGGCAGATTGCCCACATTGATAGTAATCAGCTTTGCCACATCTTCTTCCGGACCAATGGATTGTATCTGGCTGATCATAATTTTACCGATGGGCTGCTCCAGATCAGTGCCGTTTAATACTTCCCGCAGAACCAGGGTTTTTGTAACCAAACCCTGAAGATTGCCTGCTTCATCCACAATAGGGACTGCGTCAATATTATTGCTGACCATGATTTCTACCGCCGACTTTATGCTGTCTTCTGCCGTCAGCAGTTCCGGGTCCTGGCGCATGAAATCTTT
This sequence comes from Syntrophomonas sp. DTU018, assembly GCA_001513155.1. Classification (GTDB taxonomy): domain Bacteria; phylum Bacillota; class Syntrophomonadia; order Syntrophomonadales; family Syntrophomonadaceae; genus DTU018. Next base: position 54,010 of record LFSR01000035.1, on the reverse strand, counting down.
TACTTTCAAGGAGGACTTAATTTTCAGATCCCTGCCCAGGTGTGACAGATATTCAGCCACCGCCAGCCACTTTTCTCTTTCCAAATTCACGGTTAAAACCCCCAAAGAAATACAGTTCAACCTTGGCTATATTGTAATGATACTAAAGTGAATCAAAAAATGGATAAAAGGAGCCACATCCAAAGAAAATATGGTTTTATTCAATGATACACAGGTGTATCAATTTTCTAAATAATCTGAATACGACTAAAGGATTTTTCTGCTTGCGGCACCTGTCTAACCTGGTTTTGATACAATTATGTATCAAAACCCATAAGATTCTGGGCCATGAAGAAGGGTTTATCCTGGCGGGAGCCGCCGCAGCCCTGATCTGCGGGCCTGGAGCAGCCTGGCATGAATGTTGCGTTCAGAAAACCAGCAGGAGGAACTGTTTGAGCTAACAAGGGATTATTTGGTGAGGAGGGTGTCTATGTCTGAAAAACCATGGTTAAAAGCTTTTGAGGAAGAAGTTGCCAGGCTGCGGCCTCTGTGGCAGGCAAACTATGACGACAAGATCGAACTGTCCCCCCGGTACCCCACGGAACCCCCGAAATGGTGGTTTAACAAGTGGGCGGAAGAGTATCCGGGTAAGCCTTATGTCATGCAGGGGGAAACGGTGATCACCTATGGTTTGGCCAACGATATAGCCCGCCGTCTGGCTAATGCTCTCACCAGTCTGGGAGTAAAAAAGGGTGACCGGGTGGCCATAATATCCCCCAACCTGCCCCAATATGTACTGTCTATCCAAGCACTCCTTAAAATCGGGGCCATTGAGGTACCCACCAATCCCCTTTACACTGTCCGGGAAATATCAATCCAGGTCAAGGACAGCGGTGCTGAAACGATTATAGTCATGGCTATGTTCGCAGAAAAAGCCATCGAAGTTATGAAAGAGCCGGACTCCCCGGTGAAACGGATCATTGTATTTCAGGTACCCACTATGCCGGTTGAAGTGGAAAAAGGTGATACGATTTATGATTTTAATGAAATCATTGCAGCAGCTGACAACACTGAGCCAGATACGGAACTGACTCCCGATGACATTGTCCGCCTGCAATACACTGGCGGAACAACCGGTGTTCCCAAAGGCTGCGTCCTAACCAATCACAACGTCATGTCCAAAGCGGTTCGCATAGGCCAGTGGGTAACCAACAATTACACTACCATGAAAGCCGGGGATATAAGAGCATTGTCCATTATTCCTATAAGCCATATCTTTGGTTTTATGGCTGCTGTAGGATTCAATTTCGTATGCGGCGGCAGTTTGGTTACTGTTCCGGTGCCTGACCCGGATGCCATATTTGATGCTATTGAAAGGTACAAACCGGCTACTCTCCCGGCTGTTCCCACCTTGCTCATCCTGCTGATGAACCACCCCCGTTTTCAGCAAACGGATTTTTCCTGCTTCCGGGGCGGTATATTCTGCGGCGGGTCAGCTTTGCCGGAAGAAATTATTCGCCAGTTTGAGGAAAAATGCAAATGCCGCATTGTAGAAGGTTATGGTATGTCGGAAAGCTGCCAGCAGATAACTTCAAATTCAGCCCATCACACTCGCAAGATCGGCAGTGTGGGAGTACCTTGGGTGGATACAGATGTGCTGGTGGTTGACAGTGTTAACGGGGTGGAGATTATGCCTCCCGGTCAGCCCGGAGAAATTATCTTCCGCGGGCCTCAGCTGATGCGCGAATACTGGAATAACCCGGAAGAAACTGCCAAGGCAATGAGGGATGGATGGTTTTATACCGGTGACATCGGCTATATGGACGAAGATGGATTCTTTTATATCGTGGACCGGAAGAAAGACATCATAGTCAGCAGCGGTTTCAATGTATACCCCCGGGAGATTGATGAAGTATGCTACGCCATGCCTGAGGTTCAGGATGCCTGCACCGTTGGCATACCTCATGCCAAGCGCGGTGAAGTGGCCAAGACATTTATAGTTCTGAAACCGGGAGCCAAGCTCAGTGAAGAAGAAGTGATAGCACGCTGCCGGGAAAAACTGGCCCCTTACAAAGTGCCTAAAGAGGTTGAATTCTTAAGTGATCTGCCCCGTACACCTGTGGGCAAACCTGACCGCAAGAGTTTGAAAGCCATGGTTGCCGGGCAGCAGGTTTGAGCCCGGCAATAGATGCGGCAGGGGGTGTTGAGATATTGGCCTATGACTGTATTTCTCTTACCAGACATGAAATGATCGGGATTGTCACGCTGCAAAGGCCGCAAGCCTTGAATGCCTTGAATCACCAGATGATTGAAGAATTGGAACAGGTCTTTATGGAACTGGAAACAGACGAAAAAGTCAAGGCGGTCATAATTACCGGGGAAAAACACTTTGCAGCAGGTGCGGACATCAATGACATGCTGGATTTCAATCCGGAACAAGCCCGGGCTTTTTCCTTCCGGCATTGTTTTGCCCGGATCGAAGCCTTTCCCAAACCAGTGCTGGCGGCCATCTCCGGTTTTGCTCTGGGAGGAGGGCTGGAATTGGCTCTGGTGTGTGACTGGCGGATTGCCGACAACACCGCCCGGTTAGGCCTGCCGGAGATTAACCTGGGTATTTTCCCGGGAGCAGGAGGAACCCTGCGTTTACCGCGGCTGATAGGAGCAGCCCGGGCAAAAGAGATGATCTTCAGCGGGAAGCCTATAAATGCTCAACAGGCTTTGGAGTACGGGTTAATCAATCAACTGGCAGATGATGCACTGGCAGAAGCAATCCAAACCGCTGAAATGCTGGCCAGCAAACCGCCTGTAGCTCTGAAACTGGCCAAACAGTGCATCAACCAGGCTTTTGACATGGATGGGGTCAAGGCGATCGAGTTTGAATCCGTCGCCTGGGCCAGCTGTTTTGCTACCCGGGATCAGCGGGAGGGAATGAAAGCTTTTATAGAAAAGAGAAAACCGGAATTTACAGGAACTTAAACAGGGAAAGGAGCAGGAAATATGCAAAAGGCAGTTATTGTAGCGGCAGCCCGGACAGCGATCGGGGATTTTATGGGTTCCCTGTCCGGTCTCAAGGGCCATGAACTGGGTGCATTGGCTCTTAAAGGAACTATCGACAAATATGGCATAGCCCCCAACCTGATAGAAGAGGTGATCGGCGGCCAGTGCAACCAGTATGGCTCCCCCGGCAACTCAGCCCGCTGGGTGACCATAAATGCTGGTCTGCCGGTGGAAACGGTTTCCACTACCGTTCACCAGCAGTGCCCTTCCTCCATGCGGGCGGCAGATATTCTCTCCCAGGAGATAATGCTGGGCAGGATCGAAACAGCAGCTGCAGTGGGGTACGAGAGCATGAACAATGCACCCTATTTGCTGTTTGGAGCTCGCAAGGGTTACCGCCTCAATGATGGTGAAGTGGTCCAGGACAGCCTGATGCTGGGAGGACTGATCTGTGCCTTTGAAGGCTATCATATGGGGGTTACCGCCGAGAATATTGCTGAGTTATATCACATCACCCGGGAACAGCAGGATGAATATGCTTTGCTCAGTCACCAGCGGGCCTGCAAGGCCATAGCCGACGGGCTGTTTAAGGATGAAATCATTCCTGTAGAAGTTAAAACCAAAAAGGGCATTCAGGTGGTCGATACTGACGAGCACCCTAATGCCAACGCCAGCATGGAAATGGCAGCCAAGTTAAAACCGGTATTTAAGAAAGAGGGGACTGTAACAGCCTTCAATGCTTCCGGCATCAACGATGGTGCCGCAGCTTTGATCCTGATGGCAGAGGAGAAGGCCAAAAAGCTGGGAATAAAGCCACTGGCCCGGGTGGTTGCTTCTGCTTCCGCTGCTGTGGAACCGAAGATTATGGGGATGGGACCGGTACCGGCTACCCTTAGGGCTTTGAAATACGCAGGTATGACTTTAAATGACATTGACTACTGGGAGATCAATGAAGCCTTTGCTGCCCAGGCCTTAGCCTGCATGCAGGAACTGAACGTTCCTGTGGAGCGCTGCAATGCAAACGGATCAGGGATTTCTTTAGGCCATCCGGTGGGCATGACCGGTGCCCGAATTATTCTGGCGGCTATCAATGAGCTAAAAAGGCGGGGCGAGCGGTATGCCTGCTCTACCATGTGCGCCAGCGGCGGGCCTGCTTGCGCTTTCATCATAGAAAACATCAACTAGTAACCAGTGGGGGGGAAATCATGGCTGGCGACTTTATTTATTCAAATAGGGACTTAAAGTTTATTATCGGGGAATGGTTGGATACCGATAAAATATTTAGTTTTGATAAATATCGAGATTACTATAGTCATGACGATATTGATATCATACTGGATCAAGCCTTGAAAATTGTCACGGAAAAGGTGGCCCCTACCAATAAAGAAGGAGATACCATTCAGGCCCGTTTTGAAAAGGGAAAAGTAACAGTACCGCCTTCTTTTCATTCCCTTTACCGGTTTTTGAATCAGGAAGGCTGGGGGATTGCAAATTTGCTGGAGGACGGGGAAGGCACTTTGCCCCAGGTGCTGTATTCTGCGATCATTGAAATGATTACCGCAGGCAATCCCGCTTTTATCCCTTATCTGAACCTGTCCGGGGGTGTTCTGGAACTGATCCAGACTTTTGGACGGGAGTGGGACAAAGAAACCTTTCTGCCTCCATTGTGCAGGGGCGAGTGGAGCGGTACCATGTGCCTGACCGAAGCCAGCAGTGGCTCGGATGTAGGAGACATCCTGACCAAAGCATATCCCACCAGCGAACCGGGGATTTACAAAATCAAAGGCTCGAAAATATTTATAACTGCGGGAGACCATGATATCTGCTCCAATATAATTCATATGGTTCTGGCCCGCATAGAAGGTTCATTGCCCGGCACCAAAGGACTATCGCTGTTTATTGTCCCTAAAATCTGGGTGAATCCTGACGGAAGTCTGGGAGAAGACAATGACGTGACTACTGTGGGAATTGAGCACAAACTGGGCCTTAAAGGCTCGGCAACGGCTGCCCTCAACTTCGGTGAGAATGATAACTGCCGGGGGATACTGGTGGGGAATCCCCCTGTTGAGGGAAAGGGCGAAGGGATAGCCCAGATGTTTCAGATGATGAACGGAGCCCGCATGGACACGGGCATGGCAGGCTATACCTTGGCTTCCATGGCTTATTTCCATGCCGCTGAATATGCCCGGGAACGAGTGCAGGGAAGACCCTATAACGATCCGCAAGGCAACCGGGTTCCTATCATAAAACATGCGGATATCAGGCGGATTCTGCTCAACCTGAAAGCCTGTACTGAAGGGATGCGGGCCATGGCTTTCAAGACCTACTATTATTTCGATGTAAGCCGCCACAGTACCGATAAGGAGGAGCGCCAGAAAGCCCGGGATCGTATCGAGGTCATGACCCCGCTGGTCAAAGCTTATTGTTCCGATATGGTATGGCCTTTGGTGGGAGATGCCATCCAGCTTTACGGCGGTTACGGTTTTTCCGAAGAGTACCCTCTGGCTCAGCTGGCGCGGGATTGTAAAATCTACTCCATATGGGAAGGAACCAATTACATTCAATCCATGGACTTGGTGAACAGGAAATGGAATCTGAAGCAGGGCCAGGTTTTCGCGGATTGGCTGCAGGATATGGAATGTATCATAAATACCATAGCCAGCAGAGATGATTTCACCGCTGAAAGTGCCATAATGGGGAAAGGTCTGGCTTCCTATAAACGCATCAAAGCTATGATGGATGAATTCAGACAGCAGGGCCGGGGGGAGATGCTGCCCCTGTATGCTACCCGCATATTACATGCCACCGCCCAGCTGTGCTGCGGTACATTGCTGCTGGACCAGGCAGCCGTAGCAGCGGACAAGATTAAGGAACTGGGCCGGGAGCACTGGGATCTGGCTTTTTATCAGGGCAAAATAGATGCCGCTCGTTTCTATATTCGCAACCATGTGCCGGCAATTATGCACCTGGAATCCATTTTGCAGTACGGAGATGATACTGCCCTAACCGTCATGGAAGAATCATTGGGCAGGTAAAAGATTTAGGTACGGCCCTGTTCTGGCCTCTGGTTGTGTGAGGCAGGGGCAGGGCCTATTTTTTCTCTGCTTTCCGTCTCGTATATTGCCTTATATCAGGCTGCACAGGTATTGACTATTGGTGAACAGTTCCGGTGCTCCGCCGGTGTGCCAAAAAACTATGTTCTGCTCCCGGGCAAAGCGGCCCTGGCGAATCAGGTCCAGCATTCCCACCATGGCTTTGCCTGTATAGACCGGATCCAGCAGTATGCCTTCCGTGCGGGCCAGCAGTCTTATGGTTTCCCGTAATTCCGGATAGGGACGGGTATAACCTTCTCCCACATAGCCCTCTTCAATATGCAGGTCTGTTGCTGGAGTAGGGGTCAACCCCAGCATCCTTTCCCCTTCGTGGAGCACCTCCAGTATTTGCTCGGAACACCAGGTGTGGGATCCGCCCACACTGATACCGATTATTTCAGCAGGATGCTGCAGGCTGTTTTTTCCCAGTACCAGCCCGGCGTGAGTTGTGCCGGTACCGATAGCATTGAAAACAGCATCAATCTGAAAATCAGCCTGATCAACCAACTCCTGAAACCCATCTTTATAAGCCAGAGCTCCCCAGATATTATGGCCGCCTGCAGGTATATAATAAGGATTTTTCCCTTGCTCACGGTATTCTTCTATCAGCCGGGCCACCGTATCGTCCACCATCCGGCTGGGGGCACAGACGGTTTTAGCTCCCAGCAGATCATCCAGCAGGTAATTCCCCTGCTTAACTTCCGGAGGGCGGCCGATAAGTACCAGGTGACATTCCAGTCCCAGCACAGCCGCTGCGGCTGCCGTTTGGCGGGCGTGGTTGGAGGTAACTGCCCCCACAGTAATCAGAACGTCGGCCTTTTTCTGGAGGGCATCGGCCAGAATATACTCCAGTTTGCGCACCTTGTTTCCGCCCAGAGCCAGACCGGTGCAGTCATCTCTTTTTATCCATATGCGGGGCCCGCCCATATGAGCGGAAAGATTTTTCAATTCATGCAGCGGAGTAGGGAAAAAACCAAGGGATATGCGTGACGGGGTTGGAGTCATATTCAACATTCCTTTCTAGCAATTGTCACCAGTAGAACAGACCACGATGAGTGAAAAGTCACCTTATGTGTCATCGCGCGCGCAGGCAATCTCTATGTCAACTAACGGTTTGAGTTAACAGATCGCCACGTCGCTTCGCTCCTCGCGATGACAGAAAAGGAAGCCGTTTTCACAGCAGTAACTAAATCTAGGTTAACATAAGCAGGGTGTTTTGCTGAATAAACTTGCTGCTGGATTAACTATTAAGTAAAATTGAGAATGTATAATCAGCAAATGTTGGTTATTTGTTATTTATAATTAGGATATTACCAGGCAAATACTTTGGATAGCTACATTAATAAATAATAGAGGTTTTTACCGATAAGGAGGCCAGTTTCATGTCGACAACTCCCCAACTACCGCCTGTGTATGATCCTGGTCAGGTGGAACACAAATGGTATAAATTCTGGAAAGAACGCAATTACTTTGCTCCCAGCGGAGATACCGATAAACCTGCGTTTTCCATAGTAATGCCCCCGCCCAATGTTACTGGATCTCTGCATCTGGGCCATGCTTTAGATAACACCCTGCAGGACATCCTGATCCGGTGGAGACGAATGCAGGGTTACAATGTTTTATGGCTTCCGGGAACCGACCATGCGGGTATAGCCACTCAAGCTAAAGTGGAAGAAGCTCTGGCCCAGGAGGGATTAAGCCGTTACGACCTGGGGCGGGAAAAATTTGTGGAAAGAGTTTGGGAGTGGAAGCACTTATACGGCAGCAGGATTACCGAGCAGTTAAGCCTGCTGGGCTCTTCCTGCGACTGGACCCGGGAAAGGTTTACCATGGATGAAGGGTGCTCCAGAGCTGTACGGGAAGTGTTCGTTAACCTGTACAACAAAGGGCTGATATACCAGGGGGATTACATAATTAACTGGTGCCCCAAGTGTAAGACAGCCATTTCCGATATTGAAGTAGAGCATGAGGATACGGCAGGCAGGCTGTGGTACATTCGCTATCCTGTGGAGAACAGTGATGAATACCTGGTGGTAGCTACCACCCGCCCGGAGACCATGCTGGGCGATACGGGAGTGGCAGTACATCCGGAAGATGAAAGATACCGCCATCTGATAGGACGCAATGTGATTCTGCCCCTGATGAACCGGGCCATACCGGTGATAGCTGATGAGTATGTGGACAAGGAATTTGGTACTGGTGCCGTAAAGGTTACTCCTGCTCATGACCCCAATGACTTTGAAATGGGGCTGCGCCATAACCTGGAGCAAATTACGGTAATGACCGACACGGGCGTTATGAATGAAAATGCCGGACCTTACCAGGGCTTGGACCGTTTTGAGTGCCGCAAGCGTGTAGTAGCTGATCTGGAAGGTTTAGGTTTGCTGGAAAAGATTGAAGACCACCAGCATGCGGTTGGTCACTGCCAGCGCTGTGATACGATTATTGAACCTATGATCTCCAAACAGTGGTTTGTCCGCATGAAACCCCTGGCTGAGCCGGCTATTCAACGGGTAAAAGACGGAGATATCCGCTTTGTGCCGGAGCGCTTCACCAAGATATATTTGAACTGGATGGAAAACATCCGTGATTGGTGTATTTCCCGCCAGCTATGGTGGGGCCATCGTATACCGGTATGGTATTGTGATGAATGCGGTGAAGTGATATGCAGCAAGACTGACCCTGATCATTGTCCCAGCTGTAAAAATGATAAACTGCGCCAGGATGAGGATGTTCTGGACACCTGGTTCAGCAGTGCCCTGTGGCCCTTTTCCACTATGGGCTGGCCGGATGACACTCCTGATCTGCAGACCTTTTACCCGACCAGTGTCTTGGTTACCGGCCGGGATATTATTTTCTTCTGGGTGGCCCGCATGATATTCTCTGGTCTGGAGCATACCGGCCAGGTTCCTTTCTATGATGTGAACATTCATGGGTTAATACTGGATGCCCAGGGCCGCAAAATGAGCAAATCGTTAGGCAATGGCATAGATCCCATTGAGGTAATTGAGAAGTATGGGGCCGATACTCTCCGGTTTTCCCTCATCACCGGTGTCACCCCCGGCAATGATGTTCGTTTCCACTGGGAAAAGGTAGAGAACACCCGCAACTTTGCCAACAAAATCTGGAATGCAGCTCGGTTTGTGCTGATGAATATGGAAGGCTTCCAGCCCCAGACCATTGCTGAGCAGGATTTGACCCTGGCCGACCGCTGGATCCTATCCCGTTTGGGTATAACTGCGGAAGAAGTTACCCGGATGCTGGAAAGATATGACCTGGGTGAAGCGGCCAAGACCCTTTACGATTTTATTTGGGATGAATTCTGTGACTGGTATATTGAAATGGTCAAATTGCGATTAGGGCAGAACGCTGATCCCAAGGCGCGCCAGATTGCCCAGAATGTCCTACACCAGGTGCTGATTGACATACTGCGCCTGCTGCATCCTTTCATGCCCTTTATTACCGAGGAGATTTACCAGAATATGCCTGTGCATAATGAAACCATCATGCTTGACCCCTGGCCGGTCAAGGATAAATCTTGGCCCCAGGCTATGGAGGATATGCAGCAGCTGATGAGTGTTATTCGCAGCCTGCGCAATATACGGGCTGAGTTTAACATTGCGCCTGGTACCCGGATAAATACTATTCTGGTGGTGAAGGACCCAGCCAGGATGCCCCTGTTTGAGGAAAACAAGGAATATATCCGCAGGCTGGCCCAGGTTGAAAGAATCGAGATAGTAAATACTCTGGATTCCAAACCGTCTCAAGCGGGTTCAGCTCTGACCGCCTGGTCCGAGATTTATGTACCCCTGGAAGGCGTCATTGATATCGAACGGGAAATTTTAAGACTGGAAAAAGAACTGAAGGCAGCAGAAACTGACCTGCAGAAGGCCGAGTCCAAACTGGCCAATGCCACTTTTTTGGCCCGGGCTCCTGAGGAAGTTATTGCCAAGGAAAAAGCCAAAGCTGAGGAAGCCAGGGTTAAAAAGGAGGGTATTTTGCAACGTCTAGAGATTTTGAAACAGTCATAGAGGATAAACTAGCCAGGCTGGGGACTTTCGGCAGTCGCCCGGGTTTAGAGAGAATAAAGGCTTTGTTGGATGAATTGGGAAATCCCCAGCTGGCAATACCATGTGTTCATGTGGCAGGTACCAATGGCAAGGGATCGACTTCTTTGTTGATATCAGCTATTTTGGCCAGTGCCGGTTACCGGGTGGGCCGTTTTACTTCTCCCCATCTCCATTCCTATTTTGAACGTATCACCATAAATGGACAGGAGATATCCGGCTGCGATTTTAATCACTACTTGGATGTCATTGATAACTGCATAGCCAGAATGCGCGCCAACGGAAAGGAACATCCCACCGAGTTTGAAGTTTTGACCGCTGTGGCCTATCAGTACTTTGCTGATCAGAAAGTGGATATTGCGGTCATGGAGACGGGGCTGGGCGGGCGTTACGACTCCACCAATGTTATTGAACCTCTCCTTTCAGTTATAACCAGCATAGACTATGATCATACCGCAGTTTTGGGGAATACTTTAGAAGAAATAGCCTACAACAAGGCTGGGATTATAAAAAGAGGTGTTCCCGCTGTAATCGGGCCCCTGCCTGAACCAGCCCTGCGAGTGGTGGCAGATTATGCTGCGGATATGCAGGCTCCCCTGTACAGTTCTGCCTTGAGCCAGGTTGTGGTTGGAGAGCGGCAAACCCTGACCGGGCAATATGTTAATATCGCCGCCCCTACCCATAGTCTGGATCAAGTCTGGTTTTCCCTGCCGGGGGCTTATCAGCGGGAGAATCTGGCCTGTGCTCTCACTGCTATATCGGTGCTGGAAGGGCAGGGATGGAAAGTGACGGACCAGCATATTTTAAATGCTCTTTATGATGCTTATATTCCGGGAAGATTGGAAATGGTCAGCCGTGAACCACTGGTTTTGGTTGATGCTGCTCACAATCCTCATGCTGCCCGGTCCATGTCCCGGTCATTGCATGACCTGCTGCCTGACCGCGACCGGGTACTGGTATGCGGCATGGTAAATGACAAAGATGCCTGGAATACTCTGAAGTATCTCGGCCAGAATACCTGCCGCTGCGTAATTACCCGGCCTAAGGGTGAACGTGGCTCCAATTGGTATCGAGTTTATGAAGCCTGGAAAGAACTATTCCCTGAAATTCCGGTGCAAGCCACGGAAAACATTGTAGAGGCTGTTGAACAGGGAATCCATTATCTCCAGGACAATCAGTATATGCTGGTTACTGGTTCTTTTTATGTGCTGGACCAGGCACGACGGTATTTTACCGCTGATTAATATTTTGTTAACAAATTATTAACAACGGAACTAAGTGGATATTTGCTATAATGAATGTGCAGATTACAGAAGATTTTAACTAAGGAGGTATTCAGGTGGGTTTTCGCTTGAAACCACGGGATGAAAAATTCTTCACCTATTTCAACCAATTGTCGGAGTCTATTTTGGAAGCAGCAGAAATCCTCAAGCGGTTTTTTGAAAATCCCCAGGATCCTTCCGAGACATTGGACATGATTAAGGAAGTTGAAGAACGCGGCGACCAGGTTTTAGCCGTGGTAATGAACGAGATCAATGATTCCTTTGTTACTCCTTTTGACCGGGAGGATATTTTATTGCTGGCCCGGGAACTTAACAATGTTCTGGACCATATACAAGGGACTATGGAAAAGGTCATTCTCTATAAAGCAGGCCGCCCCAAACATGTCAATGTGCTAAAACTGGTATATGTTCTCCAGGCTGCCGCTGAGGAAATAAAGGCTGCCGTTGATCTGCTGCCGGACATACGTAATAAGCACCGGGAAATCATTGAATCCTGTGAAGCCATCCGCGCTTATGAACATGAAGGGGATTACCTGTATCGAGCAGGAATAGCCCTTCTTTTTGAGAACACCGAAAACGTAATTGATATAATAAAATGGAAAGAGATTTACGAACATCTGGAAACAACTCTGGATTATTGTGAAAATGTAAGTAACCTACTAAAGGGAGTCGCTGTAAAATATGTTTAGTCTTGGTTTAGTCGTACTAGTAGTCATATTAGCTCTTGCTTTTGACTATATCAATGGTTTTCATGATACCGCCAACGCCATAGCTACTTCGGTTTCTACCAAGGCCTTATCCCCTCGCAATGCCATCATGATCGCTGCAACCCTGAATTTCCTCGGAGCATTAAGCGGAACAGCCGTTGCTGCCACTATAGGAAAGAACATAATTTCCCCGGAACTGGTTACCCCTTCGGTGATGACTGCTGCCCTGATTGGAGCTATATTCTGGAATCTGTTTACCTGGTATTTTGGTATCCCCAGCAGTTCCTCCCATGCCTTGATCGGAGGACTGGTAGGCGCAGTAATAGCCGGATTCAGCTTACATCATGTAAATTGGATGGGGTTTGTGCAGATTTTTGCCGGACTGGTTATTTCACCAGTGGTAGGACTAGTGGCAGGCAGCCTGGTAATGACTCTCCTGTTCTGGATTTTCCGGGGAGGATCCCCTGCTCTGATCAACAACAAGTTTCGCAAGCTGCAAATGGTCTCAGCCTGTATGGCCTCTTTTGCTCATGGATCCAATGATGCCCAGAAAACCATGGGAATAATAACTATGGTTTTAGTAGGTGAAGGCTTTTTAAGTACTTTTCAGGTCCCCTTATGGGTAAAGGTGGCCTGTGCCCTGGCTATGGCTGCCGGCACGGCTATGGGCGGATGGAAAATCATTCGCACTATGGGGGGCAAAATTTTCCGCATTGAGCCCATCAATGGTTTTGCTGCTGATTTCACTGCTTCATCAGTCATCTATAGTGCCAGTCTCTTAGGTGTTCCGGTGAGCACTACCCATGTGGTTTCTTCAGCTATCATGGGTGTAGGAGCCGCCAAGCGGCTGCGGGGAGTGCGCTGGAATATCGCCCGCCAAATAGTTATTGCCTGGTTTGTCACCATTCCTTCATCTGCCCTGGTAGCATTGCTGTTTTACAAGTTGATAAATATATTTATATAATAAGACAAGCTCTCTTCCCATGATTCTACAGGCGAGAGTTTTTTGTTTTTCATTATTTCTGGTTATAATTGCGAACTATTTCACAAAAATGGTACAATTATAGATAAAAATTAAATAATGAGCTTTATTGAATTATTTCTAAGGAGTGGGAGCTTGAAGATCTATAAGATACCCGAAGCAACGGTAATGAGGCTCTCTGTTTATTCCCGTTTTTTACACCAGTTGATTGACGAAGGTGTTGCTACAGTTTCCTCTGGGGATATTGCCAAGGGCGTGGGAGTTAGTTCGGCTCAGGTACGCAAGGATTTGGCTTATTTCGGAGAATTTGGTACCCGTGGGGTAGGCTATCGAGTTGATGAGTTGTATGGGCACTTAATGAAAATACTGGGTCTTGACCAAACCTGGAATATTGTTTTGATTGGAGCAGGTAAGCTGGGATCAGCTTTAGCCTTATATCAAGGATTTGCGGAAAGAGGATTTCATATCAGTACTATCTTGGATGTTGATCCTGCCAGGATCGGTACCAAGCTGGGCAATGTAGAAGTGGAACCTCTTGAAGTGCTGCAGGATAGGGTTAAAGAGAACAATATCCGGGTGGGGGTTGTTACCGTACCTGCTTCCGCTGCCCAGGATGTCACCGATCGTCTGGTGCAGGCAGGCATTAAGGCTATATTGAACTTTTCTCCCCGGATTTTAAAGGTCCCCAATTCAGTTATTCTGCGCAATGTGGATCTGTCAGTAAACCTGGAAGTCTTAAGCTTCAATCTGGCCTTAAACCGATAACACTTTGTTAACTATAGTATCACCGGAAAGCTCCTTTAGAGAGCTTTCTTCTTTTTTTCCTTCCTTGTTTTAACCATAGGGGAGTGCTAAACTTGAAAAAAGTTAAGCCGGAGGATTCACAGCCATGAAAGGATCACGTTCCCCTGGGTGGCCAGTTCTGGTAATCCTTTTAGTCTTGGGAGGAATTGCCGGAGGCTGGCTGGGCCAAGCTTTAACTCACATATGGCCCTCTCTGGCAGTGTTAGATAATGCCCGGAGCCTGGGGATACCCAACTTTACTTTAGATTTAGAGGTATTTACTGTTTCTTTTGGCTTTATGCTTAAAATCAGCGGGTTTACTTTGATTGGTTTCGTCCTGGCTTATCTGATATATCGTAAAATGTAAGGTGGTTGGCAATCAAATTGCAGACGGAATCCCTTGAAAGAACCAATAACCGTGATAAGTACCCGCCTGTTATCCTGGCATCGTCTTCACCCCGGCGCTATGAAATATTAAGCCGAATGGGGCTCAGCTTTACCGTTGACAGTGCGGATGTGGACGAATCAGTAGACAGAAACCTGAAACCTCACGAAGCAGTAAAAACTTTAGCCCTGAGAAAGGCAGCGGCGGTAGCGCCCCATTATACCCAGGGATTAATTATCGGGGCGGATACCGTTGTAGTAGTAGACAATGTGATACTGGGCAAACCCTCCAACCATGAGGATGCTTTAGCAATGTTGCTAACCCTGCAGGGGCGGGAACATTCGGTTTATTCAGGCTATGCGGTTATTGATGCTGCCAGTGGAAAAACTGAGGTAGATTATGATCACACGGCGGTAGTTTTCCGTTCCTTTACCGAGGAAGAAGCAAGGCGTTACATTGCCACGGGAGAACCCTTAGGGAAGGCCGGGGCTTATGCCATTCAGGGCTTGGGGGCGCTGTTTGTAAAGGAAATACATGGGGATTACTTAAATGTAGTGGGTCTGCCCCTGTTTAAACTGGCCCAGACTCTGAAAAATTTCGGGCTGGATATTCTAAATGCTGCCCTGTCTAATTAGAAGGATTTTTGATTAGCAGGTAAGGATTACTGTCTAGCTTTCGTATTTCCTATAATGATGAGCAACATAATGGTTCCAATAAAAGCTACAATTTAAGGGGAGGCTTTCATGGGGGAGTATCATGTAGCTATCAAAATGCT
Organism: Syntrophomonas sp. DTU018; assembly: GCA_001513155.1. Classification (GTDB taxonomy): domain Bacteria; phylum Bacillota; class Syntrophomonadia; order Syntrophomonadales; family Syntrophomonadaceae; genus DTU018. The sequence continues at coordinate 38,960 of LFSR01000035.1, read as the reverse complement.
GCCGGAGAATATGCGACCCCGGGAAAAATTGCTGCGTTTCGGGGAATCAACTTTAAGCGATGCAGAATTGCTGGCCATTTTAATTAGAGGAGGCACTAGCGGTTTAAATGCCCTGGAGCTGGCTCAGCAGGTATTAGCAGCTCATGATGGCAGTTTGCGTTTTCTGAGGGATATCAGTATTGAAGAGCTTACCAGCCATCCGGGGATAGGTCCGGCCAAAGCTGCTTTGCTGAAAGCGGCGGTGGAAATAGGCAAGCGTATATCTGCGGATGTTAAACAGAAAATAGTGATAAAATCTCCTGATGATGTTAAAAACCTGGTGATGGAGGACATGCGGTTCCTGCCCCAGGAGCATTTCCGGGTACTGTACCTGGACCGTAAAGGAGGCATCATCTTTATTGAGGATGTTAGCAAAGGGGGGTTACACAGCGCTATTGTTCACCCCCGGGAGGTATTCAAGACCGCCATCAAAAGAAGCGCTGCTTCGGTAATTCTGGTTCACAACCATCCCAGCGGTGACCCTAATCCCAGCGCTGAGGACATAGATATAACCCGGCGCCTGGTAGAGGCCGGAAAGCTGTTAGGTATTGATGTATTAGATCACATTATAATTGGAGAACAGAAGTATTGCAGTTTAAAAAGTCTAGGTCTTATATAAATATAAACTGCGATTGGTTTTTGGTTTGAAGGAGGATAACGAAAGTGTTTAGCAAAGATTTGGGAATTGATCTTGGCACAGCTAATACTCTGGTGCATTTGCGCGGCAAAGGTATTGTGCTCCGGGAACCCTCCGTAGTTGCTATACAAAATGACACCGGCAAGGTTCTGGCGGTAGGAGAGGAAGCCAAACGGATGATAGGGCGCACCCCCGGCAATATTGTAGCCATACGCCCTATGAAGGATGGAGTAATTGCCGATTTTGACGTTACCCAGACTATGATCAAATATTTTATAAACCGGGTCTTAGGTCAGCGTATGGGCGTAGTTCGCCCGCGGGTCATCATCAGCATACCCTCAGGCTGTACTACCGTAGAAGAAAGAGCGGTCCGCGAAGCAGCGCTGCAGGCGGGGGCCAAGGAAGCTTATCTGATTGAGGAACCAATGGCAGCAGCTATCGGCGCCGGACTGCCGGTACATGAACCCACCGGCAACATGATTGTAGATATCGGCGGCGGGACCACCGAAGTGGCAGTCATCTCCTTAGGGGGAGTAGTAACTTCCCGGTCGGTGAGAGTTGCCGGAGACAACATGGATGATGCCATTCTGCAGCATCTGAAAAAGAATTATAACCTGCTCATCGGAGAGCGCACAGCTGAAGATATCAAGATCTCCATCGGCTCGGCTTTGTGGGAAGGCCCAGAGGAATATTATGAGGTACGCGGCCGGGATCTGGTTACCGGCTTGCCTAAGACCATAAAGGTAACTTCCCTGGAGATCCAGGAAGCCTTGCGGGAGACCGTAGAGGAAATGATGGACGGTATCAGGGTTTGTTTGGAAAAGACTCCTCCTGAACTGGCTGCTGATATTATGGATCGAGGAATTGTTTTGGCAGGTGGAGGTGCGCTGTTAAGAGGGCTGGACAAACTGATCAGCCGGGAAACCAATATGCCCGTTTATCTTTGTGAAGATCCCCTCCTGGCAGTAGCCTTGGGTACCGGCAAAGTATTGGAGAATATTGAGGTATTGAAAAAGGTATTGATTGGCCCCAAGAAATTAATATAAGAAACTCGGGTGAGGAGAATTGTTTAAACTGCTGAAAAGCAAATGGTTCTGGTTGATTCTGGTGGTGGTAATTGGTGCCTTCATCACCATGAACCAGACATCCTTGCCGCGTGAGGACATAACCTTACTGGAAAAAGCAGTTCATGGCATATATACACCCCTGCAAAATGGTATAAATGATATCAGAGGTCACTGGGGTTACATCGGCGATCTGGTAAGTGATAAACGGACTCTGCAAAATCGTATTAATGAACTGGAAAAGCGTAACATCCAGATGGCTATTGACAATCAAGCCCTGCGGGAATATGAAGCTCAAGCCAAACGCTTACAGGAACTACTGGAGTTTAAGGAAGATAACCTGGATATTTACGATTTGCAAGCCGCGGCGATTATAGCTCGCAGCCCTAACAACTGGAATAAAACCGTGCTGATCAATGTGGGAGCAAATGCCGGCATCCAACGAGGCATGCCGGTTATTCACCCGGATGGCCTGGTTGGGCGCATCAGCAGTGTAAGCCAGAATTCAGCTCAGGTCAGCTTGATTACCGACCGGGAAATGGCGGTAGGAGTAATCCTGCAGCGCTCCCGGGAAACCAACGGTATTGTGGAAGGTACCGGGAGCAGCGATGTGCTGCGCATGAACAACATTCCTTACTATTCATCCATCGAGGAGAATGATAGGGTAATCACTTCCGGATTATCAGCCAATTATCCCAAGGGTATAGTTGTAGGCACAGTCAGCAAGGTTAACCGGGAACCCAGCGGTCTGCTGCTAAGTGCCGAAGTGAAACCGGCGGTGGATTTTGACCGCCTGGAAGAGGTTCTCGTAATCACCAATTACCATCCACCTCCAGTGGAGGATGAGGAAACGGGTGAATAACGGTGTACTACTTTATCCTGGCATTACTGCCTGTTCTGTCCATTTTTCTGCAATCAACGATTTTTCATTACTTCAGCATAAAAGGCTCGATACCTGATCTGGTGTTGATCTTTGTGGTGTTTCATGCTGTTTTCCGCGGTGAAAGACGCGGTACCCTTTATGGGGTTTTCTGCGGTCTGCTGGAAGATTTATATATTGGTCGCTTTATAGGTGTGAATGTGCTGGCCAAAGGCCTGACCGGTTATATAATGGGTAAAGCCCAGGGCAATGTCTTTAAAGAGAATTTATGGGTGGGCATTATAACGGTTGTGGCAGGAACTTTTATCAACTCTTTGGTGGTAGCAGTTTTGCTAATGGCTAACGGCACTGTATTGGATCTGGAAGTTGTCTATAGTGTTCTCTACCAGTGCTTATATAACTTGCTACTGGCTGGGCCTATATATATATGGTATTATTACTACATTTATGATGGACTGATGCGGGCAGCGGGGGAGAATTGAATTGAAAGCCGATGAACTAAAAAGGAAACTGCGAATATACTCGTACATTGTAATCCTCCTCATGGTGGTTTTATGTGTGCGGCTGATGGTTATACAGCTCTTTGATAATGAGCGCTATCAAACCCAGGCCAAAGAAAACCGGATACGCCTGATATCCATAAAAGCTCCCCGGGGAGAAATCTACGCCAGTTCCGGTGATATCCTGGCCGCCAATAAGCTGGTATATACCCTGAACCTGTATTTCATGGATAATGAGGTAGATGAAGGTGTTCTGGACCGCCTGGTGGAGGCATTGCAGGAGTACTATCCGGAAATCACCCGGGAGGATATTGAAGAAAAGATTGAGATCCAGAAGCACCGGCTGTATGAACCAATTACAATCATACGGGATATTCCCTGGGAACTGGTGGTTAAACTTGAAGAAAACCGCCAGGAACTGGCCGGGGTTTTAATAACCGTAGAACCGCTCCGTTATTATCCGGGCGGGGATTTAGCAGGCCACTTGCTGGGCTATATTCATTCTATCAGTGAGGAGGAACTGGCCCAGTCAGATGGCACCTATTCTATCAACAGCTTGATAGGGAAATCGGGAATAGAAAAACAGTATGAGAGTGTATTGCGGGGCAAGGACGGGGCTCGCCGGGTAGAGGTTGATGCTGCCGGCCGGCCCATCCGGGAACTGGTTACCCTGGAACCGGAGCAGGGCAATAACATTTACCTCAGTATAGACTATGAACTCCAGCAGGTGCTGGACAAAAGCATGAAAAAGACCCTGGAAGAGCTGCAGAAAACCTATCCCAAGGCTAAAGTAGGATCGGCGGTAGTCCTGAACGTGCGTACGGGTGAAGTACTGGCCATGACCAGTATGCCAGCTTTGAATCCGGATGACTGGAAGGGAAATATCAGCACCGAAAAAGCTGCTTACTATTTTCCCCAGGGAGATTATGATCCTATGAACCCCGGAGCCGCATTAAACCGGGCTATTCAGGCCAGTTATCCTCCCGGATCTACCTTTAAGCCGGTTACGGGTATGGCAGCCCTGGAATCGGGCAGCATGAACCCCATAGACCACTCGGTAAGCTGCGGAGGACGTTACTGGCTGGCACCCTATATTAAATGTACCGGAGTCCACGGCCAGGTGAATTACTACTCGGCTATGGCAGTTTCCTGCAATACCTATTTTCAGGAAATGGGACGCCGTGCCGGTAATGAAATGATAGTTCACATAGCCGAGCAGTTTGGGCTGGGGCAGAGGACAGGCGTTGATCTGCCTCACGAGATTTCCGGACTGCTGCCAACTTCCCAATGGAAAAAGGAATTAAACGGAATGTTGATCGACCGGAAGTATAACAAACTGCGCCAGGAGTTGGAAGAAAAGTATAACCGGCTGTTGAAGGAAGCAGCCAGCGAAGAGGAACGGGCTGAAATCGAAAAGCGCAAGAAAAACGAAAAAGCCCAGCTGGAGGCCCAGTACCAGATAGACTATAATTTTGAAACTACCTGGCAGCCTTTTGATACCTATAACATGTCCATTGGCCAGGGCTACAATGACTATACCGTAATGCAATTGGCCAACTACGCAGCTACTATTGCCAATGGCGGCTCTTTGATGGAACCCCATATATTGAAAAAGATAGTTTCCCCCAGCGGCAAAGTCCTCAAAGAAGTTAAACCCAAGGTGCGCCATCGGGTAGATGTGGATCCCAGGACCCTGGCTGAAACCAAGCGAGCCATGCTGGCGGTAACGGAACCGGGAGGAACTGCCTACTTTTTGTTTGCTCATTTTCCCGAGAACATAAAGGTAGGAGCCAAGACCGGTACTGCTCAGACGGGACGTCGGGGTGACGACCCATTAAAAGAATTCCATGGGGTGTTTATTGCCTTTGCCCCCTTTGATAACCCGGAAATTGCCTTTGCCGGAGTAGTGGAATATGGGTACAGCGGCGGAGGCTCAGCAGGACTGGTATGCCGGGATGTGTTTGAACATTACTTCGGTATAAAGGATCATTTGGCTGAGGATGCAACTGGTACCCAGAATCAGACCAATAGCAACCCTTCCCTTAATAGGGGAGTAAACACTCCTAATGAGAACGTGCTGGAGACACCGGTTGAGACCGGAACAGATATCCCAAACCCGGAAGGGACTGCCATAGAACAGTGGAATGAGGAACCCTTAAATGGAACAGCTATTCTGAATTATAACCCTCTGTAGCCTTCCGGATGCTAGTGTCGAATCAATCTGGCGAACCTTGAGAGATTTTTTTTGGGCTGCACGACGCAAAGAGAGGTATTTCATGAAAAATACTTCTCTTTTTTTGTTTTTCATCAAAGGTAAATTATGGAATAAATTGAATTAATAGGATGATACTCTTGTCGAGTTTACTCTGGATGCATATGAGAATGGAGGGCAAGGCTGTGTCTACTACCCTGAGAAAAGCCAACGGGGAGTTGTGGGTGGATCTAAGCGGGGAAAAGACCTTCAGTGCCATGAAAGAGAGTCTGGTAAAACAGCTTAACTCTCTGGATGATTACTTGCTGGGAACCCTGGTCAGCATCGATGTAGGCAGCAAGCAATTGACTGAAAAGCAGGTGCGGGAGATTGAAGACATACTCCTGGATCACGGACTGCACCTGAAGGGGTTTATGAACAGCAAAAGTAACAGCCGGGATACAGCCAACTCTGACAAGCCGGTTCTGGAGGGCATGCCGGAATATGCTGAAACCCTTTTATTGTGCCGCCACCTCCGTTCAGGCCAAAAAGTATACAGCAATGGCAATCTAGTGATACTGGGAGACATCAATCCGGGGGCGGAGGTGGTAGCCAGAGGCAACATTCTGGTCATGGGATCCCTGCGCGGTATAGCCCATGCCGGTGCAGGCGGAGATACCAGCGCAGTTGTGGCTGCCTATCGTTTGAATCCCACGCAGATTAGGATTGCCAATCATATTACCCGTCCGCCTGATGGTGAGGTGGTGACCAATAGTGACCCGGAGGTAGCCCGTATTCGTGATGGCAAGGTGATAATTGAGAAGTTAAAAATATGATGGGAGGTAAACCATGAAGGGGAAAGTCATTGTAATAACATCTGGCAAGGGAGGGGTAGGAAAAACCACCACTACTGCCAATCTGGGTACTGCTTTAGCTATGATGGGGAACAAGGTTGTCCTGGTGGATACGGATATTGGCTTGCGAAATCTGGATGTAGTGATGGGCCTGGAAAACCGGATCGTATTCGATATTGTGGATGTGGTTAATGGACACTGCAAGTTAAAACAGGCTCTGATAAGGGACAAGCGTTTTGAAAGCTTGTATTTGCTGCCGGCAGCTCAAACCAAGGACAAAACCGCTGTGACCCCGCATCAGATGAAAAACTTAACCAATGAATTGCGCAAGGAATTTGATATTATTCTCGTGGACTGCCCCGCCGGTATCGAACAGGGATTCAGAAATGCTATTGCCGGTGCGGATGATGCTATTATAGTGGCAACCCCGGAAGTATCAGCGGTGCGGGATGCTGATCGCATTATTGGTTTATTGGAAGCAGCGGGATTGACCCGGGCACGCTTGATTATTAACCGGTTGCGTAAATCTATGGTTAAACGGGGAGACATGATGGATATTGATGATATAATTGACATCCTGTCTGTAGAGCTGCTGGGGGTGGTTCCGGAGGATGAAATGATTATAGTTTCTACTAACAAAGGGGAGCCGGCCGTTTTGGACAATAACTCCCGGGCTGGAGGCGCCTACCGGCGTATTGCCCGGAGGATCATGGGCGAGGAAGTACCTTTGTTTCAAGGAGATGAAGCCGGCAATTTGGTGGAACGTTTCAAGAAAATGATAAAACTGGCCCGGTAACAAAGGAGGAGAGATCTTTGTTTGATATAATCAGCAGAATTTTTAATCGAGAGACTATGTCCAGCAAAGACATCGCCAAGGAACGCCTGCGCCTGGTGCTGGTACATGACCGTAGCTCCAGCTCGCCGGAACTGCTTAACGCTTTGAAGGAAGACTTAATTCGAGTCATCAAAGAATACCTGGATATAGATGAGGATGCCCTGGTGGTAGATCTGGCCAATGAGGATGACTCCGTGGCCCTAATTGCCAGCATACCCGTACGAGGCTTTCGCCGGGCAGTTAACCAGTAACCCCCTCTTTTCCCCTCCTTGCTTTTTTAAGGAAGATACGGGGACGTTTAAATTGTCTTCTCCCTGGTGAGAAGGCAGCTTTAACGTCCCCGAATTTTTTTGCCGGGTATTTTCCCGGATCTTCCCGAATCTGCCTAAAGAAGTCAGGTAGACATCAGCGAACTGGTGTCGATATAATTAATGGGACAGGAGGAAGTTTGACTTTGAATGTAAAACGGCTCAAGTTCATAGATAAACCATTTCTCATAAGCTTATTTTTCATCATGGGCATTGGGCTGGTAGTATTGTCCAGCGCCAGTCAGAGCATCGCCGGGGATCCCTATTACTATGTGAAAAAACAAGCTGTCTTTGTGGGGATCGGTCTGGCAGCGGCTATGCTGATAATGCGCTATGATTACAGCCAGTTAAGGCGATACAGCATTATCCTGTACGGGCTTTCTATTTTTCTGCTGATAGCAGTGCTGGTAATGGGGGAAGAAGTACGTGGTACCACCGGCTGGATTAGCCTGGGTCCGCTGCCGGCGGTTCAGCCGGCTGAATTTACCAAGGTAATGCTGGCCATTACCTTTGCAGACTTTCTCAACAGTCGCAAAGGGATGCTCACCACTTTCAGCGAGATCTTACCCTGCTTTTTATATATGGGAGTACCCTTTCTGCTGATTTTAATGCAGCCAGATCTGGGTACGGCGCTGGTTTACATCGCCATGACCTTGGTAATGCTGTTTGTGGCTGGAGCTAATCCCCGTGTTCTGTGCGGTTTAATAGCTGCGGCAGCAGGTATGGTGGCCCTGGCGCTATTTCTGCACTTTCAGTTTGGTATGTGGTTACCTCTTGAGGATTACCAGATCAAACGGCTGACAGTTTTCGTTAACCCCTATGAAGATGGTCAGGGAGGCCGCGGGGCTGGATGGAATACCATTCAGTCTCTGATCGCCATAGGAGCCGGAGGACTGACCGGACAGGGTCTGTTTAAGGGCACCCAGGTACAGCTGAATTTTCTGCCCGAGCATCACACCGACTTTATTTATGCAGTTATCGGTGAGGAAATGGGCTTCATCGGCGCTGCCGCTGTTATCCTGCTGTATGCCATTCTGCTGCTGCGGGCTATCTATATCAGTTTTCAAGCCAAAGACTTGTTTGGGACCCTTCTGGTATCCGGTATTACTGCCATGTGGCTGTTTCATATCTTTGAGAACATTGGCATGTCCATCGGCATCATGCCTATAACCGGTATACCCTTGCCCTTCATAAGCTATGGAGGCAGTTCCATGCTTACCAATCTGGTGGCGGTGGGATTGATCTTGAGCGTTAATATCAGAGGGCGCAAACTGGTTTTTTAACTATCTTGTCTGGCTATACTAAAAGCCAATTCTGAGCTTAAACGGAAGCGTGCTGTGGGACAGGTTATTCCCCACAGCACGCTGCTTTGTCAATTAATTGTTAATTACTAGTTATTAAAGCGAGCCAGATTATTGGCCAAAATAGTACGGGCTTCTTCCACCATGGACTCAATCAGCTCCTTGCAGGTAGTCACTTCTTTTACCAGACCGATAGACTGACCCACCATCAGAGCAGCATCATCCACCTCACCGGTTTGCCAGGCAGTCTTGGCTTTTTGGCCGGACAGCAGGGGAACCAAGTCTGCCAAACTGGCTCCTTTGCTCTCCAGTTCCAATACCTGCTCGGCCAGTTTGTTCTTCAAGGCACGACCCTGGAGACCCACTGTTTTGCAGATGAGGGTAGTTTCATGCTCCTGGCGCTGGATGAGTTCTTCCCATACCCGGGGATGGACGGCGCATTCCTTGGTAGCGATGAAACGGGTAGCCATCAGCACACCCTCTGCCCCCAGTGCCAGAGCTGCCGCCAATCCGCGGCCATCGGCAATTCCGCCTGTAGCAATAACTGGTATGCTGACACTTTCCACAATGCGGGGCACCAGCACCATGGTGGTAACGTCATCATTGAGGGGATGTCCCCCTTCCTCGATACCTGCGGCAATAACAGCATCATAACCATATCTCTCTATGTTCTTGGCGTGACGAACTGCTCCCACCTTATGCATTACCTTTACACCGGCTTTATGCAGCATATCCAGGTATTTTACTGCCGGCCTGCCTGACACTTCTATTACTTCCACTTTTTCTTCCGCACATACCTTAAAGAAATCATCAAAAATCTCATCGGTGAAGCGCATGGAGGGCATGAGGGTAATATTTACGCCGATAGGCTTGCTGGTCAGTTCCCGGGCACGCTGGATAGCCTGGCGCAATTCCTCGCCGGTGTCGTAGTTGCAGGCAGTAATATTACCCAATCCTCCTGCATTGGAAATGGCGGCGCAAAGTTCGGGCGTAGCCAGCCACAGCATTCCTCCGCAGATGATCGGGTATTCGATACCAAACAATTCGGTTATTCGGGTTTTCATGGCAATACCCCCAGTGTTAAAGATTTGTTACTATTACAATATTACAATAATAAACTATTCAACACTAAAACTTTTTCTCCCTGCAGCCCTGTCATATTTTCCTCATTAACAAGATATACTTTACTGCCCGGTTCTTTCAAGTTTGTGCTCGCTGCAGCCGGGACAAGGGGTCAAAAAGATCACTGAGGTGATAGGGATGATAGGCAGTTTTCGCATACGCCTGCTGGCGGTGATCATAATCATTATGCTGGTGGGATTGTCCCTGCAGTCAGATCACAGCAGCCGCTACCTGGTAGAAGCGGTATTGAGCAATTATGTTCTGAAAGATTATGGAGTGGAAGAAAAACTGGCTCTGCTGATAAAGAACACCCGCAGCCGCATGACGGATAAAGAAGTGCCGGTTTTAGCCGACAGCCAGATGCAGACTCCCTGCAGCTACCTGACCGTAGCCCGGCGTTATGGGTGGAGCTGGAACGAAGACAGCCGTAAACAGGAATTTCACCCCGGGGTAACCCTGATAGTTAAGGAAAATACTCCGGTTCGCCCGGTTTTGTCTGGAGAAGTGGTGGAAGTATCCCGTAATGATGAGGGAAGAACCATACTGGTCAAACACGGGCAAAAGCTGTTCTCTTACTATCAGGGTTTGCAGGAAGTGCTGGTAAGGGAAAACCAGCAGGTGAATCAGAGCCAGATTTTGGGCAAGACCGGGAAAACCTTTTATTTTGAACTGCGCGACGAACATGGGCCCTTGGATCCGCAAAGTCTCTTTCCCTGATCATGAGATTGGGCAGGCTGGCTGGGGTAAGATTAAAGGTCCATCCGCTGCTGTTGCTTTTAGCCCTGGTATACGTGTGGCTGGGACTGGGGCTGGAAGTGCTGCTGGTTTTGACGGCTGTTCTGCTGCATGAACTGGCCCACCTAGTAGCGGCCCGCAGTTTGCAGGTAACCGTTGAAGAAGTAGAACTGCTGCCCTTTGGGGGGCAGGCTAAAGTTGAAGACTTTACCGGACTGGATCCAGAAAAGGAAACCATTATTGCCGTTACCGGACCAGCCTGCAGCTTAACCCTGGCGGCAGTTTTTTATTTTCTGACTCCCTACCTGTCCATGGCCAAAGCAGAATTCTTTACCACTGTAAACTTGTTCCTGGGATTGTTTAACCTGCTTCCTGTCCTCCCTCTGGATGGAGGCAGAATACTTCGAGCCCAGCTATCCCGGCGGCAGGGTTATAAAAAGGCTACTGCCAGAGTGGCCCGGTTGGGGCAGATAGCGGGCGCGGCTTTGATAATCTGGGGCATTTATGAGACTCTCAGCTGGTTGACAGGTTTAAATCTAATACTGGCTGGAATAATTTTATTCTGGTCAGCCCGGCGGGAGGGCCAGCTGCTGGCTTATTCCTTTATGCGCTACCTGGTCAACAAAAAAGGTGATCTGGCCAGACATGGCCACCTGCCCGCCCAGCAGTATGTCAGCAAGCCGGAGACCTTAGTGAAAACCATTCTGCAGGCCAGCAGTCCTACCTATTACCTGCTGGTGGTGGTTATCAGCGAGGATCACCAGGTGCAGGGCCTGGTCACTGAAGCGGAACTGATTGAATGCCTGTTTGAAAAAGGCCCCCTGGCAAAGATTAGTGATTGCTAGGATGAATAGGAGACTTGAATCATTGCTTGTGATGTCATACAATTAAACCAATGTTAAGGTAAAGGAATGCATTTATGTCCGAGGTTGTTCACAACTAACCGTAGTTTAATACGGTTGCAAACGGTACACTAAGTCCCTGCAGACAGGGACTGGTGGTGTATGGGTTTGCAGCAGAACAACAGCGGCAGGCATTCTTATCATTATGAATAAATAATGACAGGAACCGTGCATGGGCATGGTTTTTTTATTCCTGGTTTTCTGGCACCAGGGTGGATACCGGACTGAACAGCCGTTAGTTCTGCTGCAGTCCGGTTTTTTATTATTTACAGCGAGGTTAAGAGGGGAGAGATGTCACCTGTGGTGCAGGCTACGATGAAACGAAAAATCACTGTGCGTGTCATTGCTGTGAAAATGGCTCCCAATTGTGTCATTGCGAGCGCGCAGCGCGTGGCAATCTCTTTGTCAATTAACGGTTTGATTTACAGATCGCCACGTCCCTTCGCTCCTCGCGATGACATATGCGGAACCCGTTTTTCAACAAGGCTTAAGGAGGATGAATAATGAATAATACCACCCTGGAACTGCTGGAGTTCCATAAGATCCTGGATGAAATAAAAACTTTTGCCCTTACGGAAACCGCCCGGAAGCTTTTGAGCCAGCTCAAACCTTCAGTTAATGAGCGGCAGATTCAAAACTGGATGGATGAGACTACCGAAGCCCGAAGCATGCTGGAGGCCAATTCCAGTGTTCCCTTGCCTCTTATGGAAAACATTCCTGAAGTTATGGCTAAACTGGGCAAGGGCTTTGTGCTGACTCCCCGGGAACTGGAGTCGTGCGGTAAGCTGCTGGAAGGGGTAAAACGAATGGTAAAATACATGGACACCATGCAGGCGGTGGCACCCCGTCTAGCTTCCTATGCTCATTCCATGTTTGTTTTGGATGACCTGTACAGCGAAATCACTGCTGCCATAGTAAATCAGGAGGTAGCAGACCGGGCCAGCAGCGAACTTTACCGGATCCGCAAGCGCATGGCCATGGTGGAGGAACGTATCCGGCAAAAGCTGCATGAAATATTAGCGATGTATACACTATGTATTAACAGATAGGTAGGAGTGGGAACATGCAAACGAAAGTAACTAAATGGGGAAATAGTCTTGGATTACGGATACCTCAATTGATAGCCGAACAAGCCGAAATAAGCGATGGGGTTGTTGTAGACATAAGCTTCAAAGATGAGCTCATCATAATACGTAAAAAGAAACTGTCCTTAGAAGAATTATTGGAAGGCATTACCCAGGATAATCTTCATCAGGAAATAGATCTTGGTTTGCCTATGGGGAGAGAACTATGGTAGCAGATTATATTCCCCAAAGGGAGGACGTTATTTGGCTGGATTTTAATCCGCAAGCCGGACATGAACAAGCGGGCAAAAGACCAGCCTTAGTTCTTTCTCCAAAAACATATAACCATAAAACTGGTCTATTACTTGCTTGTCCGATAACTTCAAAGATCAAAGGGTATCCTTTTGAAGTAGTGCTCAGTGAAGAACTGCCCGTGAAAGGCGCTATTCTGGCAGATNNCTATTCTGGCAGATGTAATAGAAAAAATTACACTTTTACTTGAACGCTAAAGTAAGTTTGCTCCTCTTACGGAGGGGTCAGACTCTTTTGGTATCCATAAACCAGACTGGTGTAAGCCAGACTGTTTACCAGGCGAGGCCATCCACGGCTTACCGTGGCCATGGCCTCAATGGCATTATCAGTGAAAATGGGATAATTAGCTCCTGTCAATTTCATATGGTGGTCAACATAGGCAGCAACTACGTTTTTGGTAAGCGGCTGCATCTTGTAACGCATAATGAGCCGTTGATTAAGAGGCTGCTGATGCGCAAGGGACAATTTGTTAAGAAGAGATGGCATTCCGCATAAAACCAGGATAAATGGGTTATTGGCATCCTTAGAAAAGTCGAAAATCAAGTGCAGCTCATTCAAGAAATCCGGAGTAGCTAGCTGCGGCTCATCCAGGATAATAAGGGGAGTAATCTTTTTCCCATAAAACAATTCCGTAATAGCCGATAAAGGAATAAAAGCAATATCTTGTGACTATTACTGAGTACTCATGGTGCCCCTTTTGGTATTGGTTCTTTTAAAATACTTAACAAACCAGTGCCACCGGCATTTCGCGAAAGTATGAGCTACGCTGAACAGAATCTTTATGCCCGTGCTAAACAACTGGTAGGAGATAAAGACCCTCGCCACCATGAGTTTACTGTTCAATTGAGAGCTTTCGACGCCGCCAAATCTGGAGCTCATTTGGGCGTCGCTGCTTTAGTGGCTTTATGTACATCAATGCTTAAGAAGAGCATTCGTGGGGGCCTTATCATAGTGGGGGAATTAAACTTGGGTGGTTCCATTGAACCGATCCATAACCCAGTTACAAGGCTTTCATCCTCCTGGGATGTATGCTCACTCCGTTCCATTGAACCGATCCATAACCCAGTTACCCTTGCTGAAATTGCTGTAGAGAAAGGTGCTACTTCTCTGTTAATGCCGGTTAATTGCAGGAGACAGTTGTTCGATCTGTCAGATGATATGGCAACCAAAATTGATATTCAGTTTTATCAAGATGCCAGAGATGCCTTGCTTAAGGCGATAGTGGATTAATTTATATACTTGGAGATATTTGGTATGAACGTTCCTATTGATTTATCGCAATAATGTAGAGGTATGTGAGGCCTTCTGTAAATGGGTAAATACAGAGAGTTGTCAGTTAATCAGGCAAGTATTCGGTAATAATTGGTATCAACTGGCTCTTTCACAGGCTCAAGGTTTAGATGCCGAAACTTTGGAATCCTTTAATGGGTACTATCTTCCCTGTAGGCTCTATGAAGAAGGACACTGGCAATTAATTAACCAGGGTTTGCAGATTGTTGCTAAGAAAACTGGCAAAGCTAAGGTATTGCGCAATAAGCTCATGAATCTTAAACAGGAAAACCTTGCTCGAGGCTATGATCAGGCTTTGAAATGGTTATAATGTGTCGCTTTGCTTTAGTTGGTATTTTAGAGGATATTGAAGTTAAATCCTTGGAGGAGAGTAATAAGAATATTGATATACTTCTTACCATTGATAGCAAACCTCTTTATGCCGAAATATCTCGTATAGCAAAAAACCTTCGTCATCCTGATATGAAAGTAGGTACAATGTCTTCAACAGAGCAAATCATGCAGGTTACAAACAAAATCTTTAACAAAGTATGCGAGCAGCTATCTATTTGTCCAGGTCCTACTCTGCTAGTCATATGTTTACCCGATTTGGGAGCCAATGAGATTTCCACACGGTGGGCTTTGGAAGATAACCTGAAGAATTATCCAGATGTTGGAGCTATCATTGTCTATTGTAGATATCTATTCCGTTTTCTTTACTGGTATATAAACAACTCTGCTAAACCTACAAAACGACTAGATAATACTCATATAAGTTATTTAGAAGGAATACTGGGGAAACCAACAATAGTATGATAAAGGAAGTGGATCTGGTAGGTATTAAAGTGCTGAACTCTAATAATCTTGCAACCTCACCCAGGTATAGAGACCCTAGATTTGAAAAATTTAGGGTCTTTTTATGCGCGGATATTGGATCGTCGGTCAGCAGGAAAATGTTCGGGAGAATACTCTACCGCTGATTTGCTTGAAGAGATAAGTAGTAACACAATACAGTACAAATGGTATACAGATGAAATTGCTGTGAAAATGGCTTTCGTATGTGTCATTGAAAGCCTCTGCAGGAGGTGGCAATCTCACACAAGAATTACGATTGATATTGAAAAGAGATCGCCACGCGCTGTGCGCTCGCGATGACACATGAAACAGCTTGCCTCGGATCGCCACGCGTTGTGCGCTCGCGATGACACATGAAACAGCTTGCCTCGGATCGCCACGTCGCTTTGCTCCTCGCGATGACACATGAGCAGAACTCATGTTATATAGATAAATACTTTAAGAAAACCTTGGGAAGCGAGGGCCAAGATTAACATCAGGGGTTTATGGTAATATATATAATACCGGTATTTAATGGCAGAAGCGGAGGAACAAGATGAAGGACAAGTTATTCCGGGAGATTTTGCCCCGGGTATCCAAGCCGATTCGCTACACTGGCAATGAACTGAATATTATCAAGAAGGACTGGGACAAGAGCCGGGTGAAAATGGTGTTTGCTTTCCCTGATGTATATGAAGTGGGTATGAGCCATATCGGCGGCCGGATACTGTACGGTTTGATAAATGAAACCACTGACCATGTACTGGAGCGTTGTTTTGCTCCCTGGCCGGATATGGAAAAAATAATGCGGGAAGAAGGTATTCCCCTTTATTCTCTGGAGTCATACCGCCCCCTGACTGATTTCGAGGTGGTGGGCTTTTCCCTGCAGTATGAACTGTCCGCTACCAATATTTTAAACATGCTGGATCTGGCTGGTATACCGGTTTTCAGCCACCAGCGTACTGACGAGCACCCTCTGATCTTGGGCGGCGGTCCGGTAGCTTTCAACCCGGAGCCCTTCAGCGACTTTTTTGATCTGTTTATGATCGGGGATGGGGAAGAAGCTTTGCCGGAGTTACTGGATGAAGTGGAGCGGGTGAGAAACCTGCCTCGTAAGGAAAAACTGCTCCGGCTGGCCCAAATGGAAGGGATTTATGTGCCTTCTTTGTATAAGGTAACTTACAATAGTGACGGCTGTTTGTCTTCCATGGAACCTGTCCATCCCGATGTACCCGGGCGGGTTCGCAAGAGAATCGTAGCTGATCTGGATACGGCTTACTATCCGGACAAGCCAATACTCCCCTATATGACTGTTGTCCATGACCGGGCGGTGCTGGAGGTTATGCGGGGATGCCAGCGGGGGTGCCGGTTCTGTCATGCAGGGATGGTATACCGGCCGGTAAGGGAAAGGAGTCTGGAAACCTTGCGGCGCCAGGCCCGGGCTCAGCTGGGAAATACCGGTTATGAGGAAATATCCCTGGCGTCCTTAAGCACTCTGGATTATACTGGAGTCCATCCCCTGGTCAAGGGCTTGGTGGAAGAACATGGGGCTCAGGGAGTGGGGGTGGCTCTGCCTTCCTTACGGGTGGATGCGTTTTCCATCGATTTGGCCAATGAGGTTCAGAAGGTGCGTAAAACCACTCTGACCCTGGCGCCCGAAGCAGGAACCCAGCGGCTGCGGGATGTCATCAATAAGAATGTCAGTGAACAGCAGCTGTTTGAAGCGGTGGAAGCCGCTTTTAAGTCGGGCTGGCTGTCAATAAAGCTTTACTTTATGATTGGGCTGCCCACCGAGACTGAAGAAGATCTGGACGGTATATTGAACTTGTTGCAGGAGGTCAAGCGCATCGGCGATCAATACTCGCCGCGCCCGGTGGAGGTCCGGGCCAGCATAGCCTGTTTTGTTCCTAAAGCCCATACTCCTTTTCAATGGCAGCCTCAGGACAGCATTGAGGTGTTGCAGCAGAAAATCAACTATATGACTCGTCGCCGGCGCAAAGGCATTAAACTCAGTTTTCATGACAGCCGGGTGAGCTACCTGGAAGGCCTGATAGCCCGGGGAGACCGGAGGCTGGGACAGGTAATATACAAAGCCTGGCAAAACGGGGCGGTTTTTGACGGCTGGTCTGAGTATTTTCACTTTGAATACTGGCAGAAAGCCCTGGCTGAAGCTGGGATCGATCCTGATTTTTATGTTACCCGGCCCCGTTCCTATGAGGAATTGCTTCCCTGGGATTTCATCGACAGCGGCATAAGCAAGGCCTTTCTGCGCCATGAAAATGAAAAAGCCCTGCGGGGCGAGACCACCCTGGACTGCCGCCTGGAGGATTGCACTGGCTGCGGAGTCTGCCCCAGCTTTGAAGTGGAAGTTGACCTGAGGGGGGAGATTGCTGGTGCGCATTAGAGCTGAGTACAGCATTGGCCCGGAACTGCGCTTTTTATCCAATCTGGACACCATGCATATGATGGAACGGGCTCTGCGGCGGGCTAAGATACCCTTTGCTCTCACCGAAGGGTTCAATCCCCATATCCGCTTGTCCATGGGTACGGTTTTGCCGGTGGGATTGTGGGGAAAAAAAGAGTATTTTGACTTGGAACTGGCCCAGGCCATGCCCCTTGATGAACTGCGGGATAAGCTGAACCAGGTGCTGCCGGCAGGTGCTCGCATTGAACAAGTCCGCCCCATTGATGATAACGCCCCATCCCTGATGAAGGCGGTCAACTGTGCAGCCTATGGCTTTCTTATCCGCATGCCGGAGGAGGATATCAGCAATATATGTCAAAATATTCTTAAGTCTGATAGCCTGCCGGTCAGAAGTCGAGGCAAAAAGAAGGGTGTTGACAAAGACCTTCGGAGAGGTATTTATAAACTGGACTTGCAGCCTAGTGATGAATGCTTTTGCCTCATGATCTGGGTGGGTACCGGGGAACCTCTCAATATCCGCTATGATGAACTCCTGGATCTTTTGCAGCAGCAAGGGGTTCCTTCTGAAGCCATACTCGATGTATTCCGGGAAGGCAATTATATCCGAGTAAACGAACGACTCTACAGTCCGTTGGAAGGGTAGATGCATGAACCGAGAAATAATTGCAGAAGTGTACCCCTGGGAATCCCGGGTAGCCATCGTGGAAGATGGCCGCCTGGTGGAAGTTTTCTGGGCGGACCAAAACGAAAATGTGGGCAAGATCTATAAAGGAAAGGTTAAGGATATAATCCCCGGCCTGTCCTGTGCCTTTGTGGATATAGGACTGGCCAAAAATGCATTTCTGTATGCCGGGGACATCGTGATACCGGGATTGAAAAAAAGCCGCAATATCTTTGATCTGGTAAAAACCGGACAGGATATTATGGTACAGGTGAAAAAAGAGGCTTTTTCCGAAAAGGGTGCCCGGGTTACCTGTGACCTGACCATTCCCGGTCATTTTGTAGTTTTGCTGGTCCATCAGAATGAGGTATCCATTTCCCGGAAGATTACCGGGGACAGCCGCCGGGAACACCTGCGCCGCCTGGTGGAGGCTCATAAGCCGGACGGGGTAGGGGTTATACTCCGGACTGCCTGCCTGGAGGCTGATGACCAGGAGATACTGGGAGAACTCCAGGAACTCCTGCATGTGTGGGAAGAAATACAGCGCCGCTTTGAAACCAGCAAAGCCCCCAGTTTGCTGTATGAAGATATTGATGTTTTGGAAAGAACCCTGCGGGATTACCTGGACAGCGATATCACCCGGGTAGTAATAAACAATGTTAAATTAAAGGAGCGTATCAACAGGTACATACGGGAGAAAAAGGGAGGGGCCCACTTTCGTGTCCAGTTTGAAGAAGGGGATTTATTTGAAAAATACGGTCTGGAAAAAGAGATTCGCCGGGCCCTGCGCCGCAAAGTCTGGCTCAAAAGCGGCGGCTATCTTATCTTTGATCAGACCGAAGCTATGACCGTTATTGATGTAAACAGCGGCAAATACACCGGTAAAGATGACTTTGAAGAAACCGTCTACAAGCTGAACATGGAAGCGGCGGTGGAGATACCCCGCCAGTTGCGCCTGCGCAGTATTGGCGGTATTATTCTAATTGATTTTATTGACATGAAAACCAAAGACAATCAGGAAGAAGTGGTGGCGGCTTTGCGGGCCGAACTGCAGAAGGACAAGGCCCATACCCGGATTATCGGGCTGACCGGGCTGGGCTTTTTGGAGATGACCCGCAAAAAGTCACGTTATGGAATATCGGAATTCTTTACCGACGAATGTGTTCACTGCAATGGCCGGGGGCGCACCTTAAACCTCTTTGCCCTGTCCTGTGAGGTCAAGCGCAAGCTGGCCAACCTGGGTTATCTTGAAAACCCGGAGATTACTTGTGAAGCCCACCCGGAACTGCTCCAGTATATTGAAAATGATGCCAAGAATTTGGAATATATAAAAAGGCGGACCGGCAAGGAAATTAAGCTGGTGGCCAACCCGGAATTGGCAATCTATGACTACCGCATCATTACCGAAGCCGGGCTCTGAGGTCCCGCTTGACTTTGCGGTCCCGAGTGTGATAACCTCTTATGGAGGTTGCACATTTTTGCAACCGCACAGTACAGGTTTTGCTAAATGGCCCGTTGGCCTACCTGGATACTGGCGAGTCTAAAAAATGTGGAGGTGTCTGTCTAATGTATGCAATTATCCAGACAGGCGGCAAACAGTACAAAGTTACTGAAGGCAGCGTTCTGAAAGTAGAAAAACTGAACGCTCAGCCGGGAGACCGTCTTACTCTGGACCAGGTACTTATGATCAGCGATGGCGATAACGTGAAGGTGGGAAACCCCGTAGTTCCCAACGCTCAGGTTACCGCAGTAGTGCTGGAACAGGGCAAGGAAAAGAAAATTGTTGTTTTCAAGTACAAGAGGCGTAAGAACTATCGCCGCAAACAAGGCCATCGTCAACCGTATACCAAGATTAAGGTGGAAAAGATCGAAGGCTGATGATAGTTGTTACCTTTACCTGTCAGGGCGATGAGATTCAGGCCTTTACCGTGGAAGGACACGCTGGATTTGCTCCGGAAGGAGAGGACATTTATTGTGCCGGTGTTTCCGCGGTTGCCCAGACAACGTTGCTGGGATTGATTAAGCATTTATCCCGGGAACCGGTGTACGAGATCAAAAAAGGATGGCTGAGCTGTCAGCTTCCTGGGGAACTTGACCAGGAGGATAAGTTAAAGGCCCAGGTTTTGCTTTCCACACTGGAGTCGGGAATCAATTCCATGATGCAAGCCTACCCGGGATTTGTACGAGTTGAGTACAGGAGGTGTTGATAGATGTTCGTATTTGATCTCCAGTTATTTGCTCATAAAAAGGGTGTCGGCAGTTCCAAGAACGGCCGCGACAGCGAGTCCAAACGCTTGGGAGTCAAACGCTATGACGGCCAGATTGTACGGGCCGGCAATATATTGGTGCGTCAGAGGGGTACCAAGATTCATCCCGGTAAAAATGTCATGATCGGCGGAGACGATACCTTATTTGCGGTTATCGACGGCCGGGTGAAATTCGAACGGGTTGGCAGGAATCGCAAACAGGTCAGTGTATACCCCCTGGAAGAAACGGTTACCCTATAGTAAATGGATTAGAGGTCAAAACCCCTGGAGAGATTCAGGGGTTTTTTGCTATAAATCTATTAAGAGGGGAAACTAGCTTATGAAAGAGGAGCAGGTGGTACAGCTGCTGCGGAATATACGCCACGATTTCGGCAATCATCTGCAGGTTATCAGCGGTTACCTGGATTTGGGCCGCAGCGATGCGATAAGGGAGTATATTAATTCCCTGGTGGAGGAGATGGCTGAGGAAAGGATTATTTTCAACAGCCAAACTCCTGAAGCGGCTTTGTATTTTTACCAGCAGCTTTTGATGGCCCGGGAAAGGGGCATCAATATGCGCTTTCAGGATTTACAGGTATCATCCATTAAGGTTTTGGAAAAACACCAGGAACCTCTGCAAAGCATAATAAAGGCGGCCGCTCAGGCTGATGATAAGCGCCTATCGGTATCCGTCCGGGAGAGTGAACCCGGCAAGGTGCAGGTTTTCATAAGCATGGACGGAGAAACTGAACCGGTTTCGGTAGCAGTGATGGAGTGAACCTTATGTTTGTGGATTATGCCAAGATATATGTCAAAGGCGGAGACGGCGGCAACGGTATTGTGGCTTTTCGCCGGGAAAAATATGTTCCCATGGGCGGCCCGGCCGGCGGAGACGGCGGGCGGGGCGGCAACGTGGTGCTGGTGGCTGATGAAGGCCTTAGTACATTAATGGATTTTAAATATCGCAGACACTTCAAAGCCGAACGAGGTGCCCACGGGCAGGGTAAAAATATGCACGGGGCCAGCGGGGAAGATCTGGTGATACGGGTCCCGGTGGGGACGGTGGTCCGGGATGACAGTACCGGCGAAGTTCTGGCTGACTTAATCCAACCGGGACAGGAAGTGATTGTGGCCCGGGGAGGCCGGGGAGGCCGGGGCAATGCCCGGTTTGTCTCCTCGGTGAACCGTGCTCCCAATATAGCAGAAAACGGGGAACCGGGGGAAGAACGGTGGATCAGGCTGGAGTTAAAACTCCTGGCGGATGTTGGACTGGTAGGGTTTCCCAATGCCGGGAAGTCAACTTTGATTTCAGTTATTTCCGCTGCCAAACCCAAAATCGCTGATTATCCTTTTACAACTCTAGTACCCAACCTGGGAGTGGTGCAGACCCGCCATCATGAATCCTTCGTAGTGGCGGATATACCGGGTTTGATAGAAGGTGCTCACCAGGGGGCCGGCCTGGGGCATGACTTCCTGCGCCATATTGAACGCACCCGGGTGCTGGTATTCGTCCTGGATACCGCAGAAACTGAAGGACGGGACTGCCTGCAGGACTACTTGGTGCTGCGTCAGGAACTGGAAGCCTTTAACCCTGAACTGGCCGCCCGGCCCTTTTTAATCGCCGCCAACAAAATGGATTTACCCGAGGCCCAGGCCAACTTAAAAAAGCTCCAGGATGAATTCGGTAATGCGGTATTGCCTATTTCCGCGGCTACCGGCCAGGGAACAGACATCCTTATCGACCGGGTGTGGCAATTGCTGTCATTGGTTCCCCGGGAAAAGGTTCTGGCTGGAGAAGCCGAAGTAGTTCGCCGCTTTGAAGAAGAAGAGCCTTTTACCATCGAAAAAATAGACGGCGTATTTGAAGTAAAGGGCAAGCGCATTGAAAAACTGGTAGCTATGACCAACTTTGACACCGATGACGGCCTGCAGCGTTTCCAGCGTATTATAGAGAAGATAGGCCTGGAAGAAGCCCTGAGGAATATGGGGATCCAGGAAGGAGATACGGTACGCATCAAAGACCTGGAATTTGAGTATTCCGAGTAGGAGGCTAGAATCTGAAAAGACTATCCTTTATGTCATTGCTGTGAAAATAGCTCCCAATTGTGTCATTGCGAGCGCGTAGCGCGTGGCAATCTCTATGGCAACTAACGGTGTGAGTTAACAGATCGCCACGTCGCTACGCTCCTCGCGATGACACAGCGCAGTTATTTTCACAGCAATTACCACCTGTGGCACAGGCGACGATGAATGAAAAGTCACCTTTTGTGTCATTGCGAGCGCAGCGAAGCAATCTCAAACGAGGCACCCAGGCTGGGAAATAGAGATCGCCAAGTGGCTGCGACCATGGCGATGACATAAAAGGAAGCCATTTTTACAACAATGACCCAGACAATAATAGGGCGGTTCCCACATCGCCCCGGAGGGTTTGAGGAGAGAATCATGAGCAGACGTGAACTACTTAAGGAATGCCGGCGGGTAGTTATCAAAATTGGCACCAGTACATTGACTCACAGCAACGGACAGCTGAACCTGCGGCGTATTGAATCTCTGGTAAGGGAAATCGCCGATTTACATAATCAGGACATAGAGGTGCTGGTAGTCAGTTCCGGAGCCATTGGTGTAGGGGCTACCCGTATGGGCTATAAAAGGATTCCCAAAACCATGCCGGAGAAACAGGCTTTGGCGGCTATTGGCCAGGGTGCTTTGCTGCACTTGTATGAAAAGCTCTTTGCTGAGTATGGCAAGACTGTAGCCCAGGTGCTGATCACCCGGGATGACTTCGATGAACGGCTGCGTTATCTGAACGCCACCAATGCTTTCCTGGCTATTCTATCCATGAAAGTAATCCCTATTATTAATGAGAATGACACGGTAGTAGTAGAAGAGATAAAATTCGGCGATAACGACACCTTGTCGGCCCTGGTAGCCGGGGTGGTGGATGCTGACCTGCTGCTGATCCTGTCAGATGTGGATGGGCTTTTCAGTAACGATCCCCGGGTTGACCGCAATGCTCACCTGATCAGTGAAGTTGAAGAGATTACAGAGGAAATGGAGAAACATTCCCGCAACCGGGGCAGCAGCTTTTCCAGCGGCGGTATGCATACCAAGCTAAAAGCTGCCCGCATGTGCATGGCAGCAGGCATACCCATGGTAATTGCCAACAGTGCTGAGGAGAACGTAATTCGCCGGGTAGTAGAAGGGGAACAGCTGGGCACCCTGTTTATTCCCCGGGGTGAGCGCATGCATGCCCGGAAAAAGTGGATTGCTTTCGGCTCAGTTACCCAGGGGGCGGTGGTTGTTGATGCCGGAGCGCAGCAGGCTCTCCTGGAACGGGGCAAGAGTCTGCTCCCTTCAGGAGTTATCAGAGCTGAAGGTGATTTTGAACGGGGAGCAATCATAGCGGTTCTCAATGAACAGGGAACGGAAATTGCCCGGGGGATAGTAAATTACAGTGCTGAGGAAATAGCCCAGATAGCCGGCAGGAAATCCACGGAAATTGAAAAGATACTGGGCAGCAAGGACTATGACGAGGTTATTCACCGGAACAACCTGTGGGTTGAAGAGTGAATTCGCATAGATGGAGGAGAAGGCAATGAATGATCAACTCAGGGAAAGATTGTTACATCAGGGCAGGATGGCCAAGTTGGCTGCCCGGGAGTTGGCTGTGGCTCCCACCACGTTAAAAAACCAGGCTCTGCTGGACATGGCTGATGCGCTGGTAGCGGGCACAGAGGAGATTTTAGCAGCCAACCGGGTCGATTTGGAGCAGGGAGAAAAAGCAGGTTTGACCTCAGCCCTTTTGGAACGTTTGATGCTGAATAAAAAACGCATCGAGGATATGGCCAAGGGTTTAAGGGAAATTGCAGCTCTCCCGGATCCGGTAGGACAAGTGCTGGGAATTACCAGACGTCCTAACGGCTTGGAAGTAGGCCGGGTCAGGACTCCCATTGGAGTAATTGGCATTATCTATGAATCACGCCCCAATGTGACTGCCGATGCCGCCGCTCTGTGTGTAAAAGCCGGCAACAGCATCCTGCTGCGGGGCGGGGAAGAGGCCTTGAATTCCAACCGGGCCATTGCACGCTTGATAGCCGATGCCGCCACTAGGGCAGGCTTGCCGGAAGGTGCGATTCAGCTGGTGGACAGTGAAGACCGGGAAGCAGCGGTTTTCATGATGAAGATGAATGATTATATTGATGTGCTGATCCCCCGAGGCGGCAAGGGGCTGAAACAAGCGGTA
The DNA here is from genome assembly GCA_001513155.1 of Syntrophomonas sp. DTU018. GTDB lineage: Bacteria > Bacillota > Syntrophomonadia > Syntrophomonadales > Syntrophomonadaceae > DTU018. The sequence continues at coordinate 14,538 of LFSR01000035.1, read as the reverse complement.
ATTGAAAATGCCACCGTGCCGGTAATCATGACCGGGATGGGCAACTGCCATGTGTATGTGGATGAGTATGCTGATCTTGATAAAGCCCTGCCCATTATCATAAATGCCAAAGTCCAGCGGCCGTCGGTATGTAATGCCGCTGAAACCCTCCTGGTTCACCAGGCTGTGGCAGAAGAATTCCTGCCCCGGGCTATTGCCGAACTGCAGAAAGCCGGGGTGGAGATTCGCGGCTGCCAGAGGACCTGTCAGATTGTTCCCGGTATAAAAGAAGCCCAGGAGTCAGACTGGGACGAGGAATACCTGGACTTGATCCTGGCGGTGCGCGTGGTGGACAGTCTGGAAGCGGCTATCGACCATATCAATACTCATGGCACCGGGCACAGCGAAGCCATAGTCAGTGAAAACTACAGCCATGTGCGTCGTTTCCTGGCGGCAGTGGATGCAGCAGCGGTGTATGCCAATGCCTCCACCCGCTTTACCGACGGCGGTGAATTCGGCTTCGGAGCAGAAATCGGCATCAGCACCCAGAAGCTTCATGCCCGCGGTCCCATGGGACTGGCTGAGCTGACTACCACCAAGTTTATAATCTACGGCGACGGCCATATCCGGTAATTTAAAGGAAGTGCGGGGCGATGTGGGCATCGCCCCCTACGAGTTTTCAGCGTAATATTCATCTTCTCTCCATTTCATCGGGTTGGTATCGATATATTCACATATTCGCTCATAATCCTTTTCGTTGCGGATGATATGGTCGTAATAGGATCGTTGAAATATAGAAAAACCAATTTCCTTTGAAATCAAGGTTTTCAATGATTTTATCATTTGGGGAATTGACTGCGTAGGGGACGATGCCCACATCGTCCCGTTTTCCTGGTTATCTATTACAATTATCATATGAATATGGTTCGGCATAATCACATATTTATTAATTCCTTGGATTCTGCCAATGTATTTATCCGCAACCTTACCGTATTCTGATAGGTGAACATAAGGGGCACTAAAATCATCGCCCCCTACCACCTTACCCAATAGATTCCGCCTATCCTTTACACATATTGTGATGAAATAGGCACCATTTTGACTATAATTGAAATGTTTCAATCTGTTGGGCTTCCGTTTCGGTAACTGCAAAAACATCACCGTCCCAATTACCCATTCCGATAAGGTATGGCTACTCGATTATCTCCAATTTATACTGGGCCAGCTTTTGCTGGTCTTCTGCGCTTAGCTGGTATTCCCGCTGGAGCAGTTCACGCTCCGGTTTGCTGCCGCAGAGTTCTGTAGACAGGTAGCGCAGGCCATTGTCGTTCACCATGGTTACGATGCGCTTAAAATGAGGATACTTCTCAGCTACCTTAAATGCCGCCCGTACATTGCATCCCGATGAAGTTCCGCAGAAGATACCTTCCTGCCGGGCCATCTGCCGCGCCATTTCCATGGCCTCATCCGAACTGACCAGTACTATGCCGTCTACATACTGCAGGTCCAGAATCTCGGGAATGAGTCCGTCAGCTATCCCCTGTACCTTGTGGTGACCGATGATTCCCTTGGATAGAATTGGTGAGTCAGCCGGTTCAGAGATAAATACTTTTATATCCGGGTTTCTGCTCTTTAAATACTTAGCCGTTCCGGTAACCGTACCGCCGGTACCCTGACACATTATAAAGGCATCCAGCTTGCCTCCGGTCTGCTCCCAAATTTCCGGGCCGGTATTGTTGAAATGAGCTTGAATATTATCCTCCCTATAAAACTGCCCGATTTCAAACACCTGCCCGGCATACTGCTTCTTGATGCGAGCTACTTCTTCCAAAACCAGGTCTACATCAGTTTCTGCACCGGGAGTAAGCACCAGTTCCGCTCCATAAGCCTGAATAGTTTTTTTGCGTTCCTCACTCATACCTTGGGGCATCACAATTATTACCCGGTAGCCGCAGGCTGCTCCCACCATGGCGGTGGATATGCCGGTATTGCCGGTGGTTCCTTCCAGAAGTATCATACCTGGTTTCAATTCGCCCCGTTCCTCAGCCCGGCGGACAATTTTATAGGCAACTCTGTCTTTCAGGCTGCCGCTGGGATTGGGGAACTCCAATTTGACGCAGATCTCAGGTTGAATACCGGCAGCCAGGCGTTTTAAGCTTACCATCGGAGTTCGGCCGATGCACTCCAGGATGCTGTTGTGAATGGCCCGGTTGGCCTCCCATTCAATCACCTTATTCCCTCCCTATAATTACAAAGTCCATTCTTTGCCGAAACGCAGCTGACAGCTTATTACAGCTGTCTCCTCTGCGGGTACTTCCTCAAAAAAGGCTGGCAGGGTTTGGGTTTGCTGGTGCAGGTATTCTTCCATAGCCCGAATGACCTGCTGCCGGTCGGCGGGGCTGCGCAGGGTTAGTCCTTTGGTTTTTATATATTCAGCCGCCCCATTGTTCAACTGGATCTCATAATCAGCCAGCTGTTCAAAAAACTTTTTCCACTTCTGCAGCTCAGGATGGTTTTCCCAGCCGATACCCGGACAAACGAAGTGACGGCAAACTGATTCTCTTAAATGCTGGGGCAGAAGGCACCCTCCCTGGCGGCTGTGAAAACGACAGCGGTAGCTGTCCCTATCAGGTTGCTGATTGATGGTGACCGAAGCGTCCAGGACGGTGATACAGTCCATCTGAAATATTTCTTCCAGCAGTTGAGGCTGGTTATGCAGCAGGTATACCAGATCGGTGGCATAAAAAACCGGCGAATAAAACCCGCAGCATCCCTTGTCATCCTGCCGGGGACAGCGGGCGCAGAGATCCACTTCGATATAGCTTCTCAGCCCGTTATTATGAAAAACCAACTGTACTTTTGTTTCCACTTGTAATACTCCCTATCGTAATAGTATTATTATAGGGTTTTTGGTCTTCTAAAGGAAGCACAGGCAAACAGCATGTCAAATCAACGGGGGAGCAGGTTTGCATTTTGAAGGTTTACCCGCTATCATTTAATTAGATTTGAACATTATTAACTCAGGTGATAGATTGACACATAGAAAAGCAATCGGCATTTTAGGAGGAACATTCGACCCGGTTCATTATGGCCATTTGGTAGCCGCGCAATATGCGGCTTATGGGTTCAATTTGGACAGGGTTATTTTTATGCCTGCCGCTCATCCGCCTCATAAGAATGCCGCCGATGTTCTGGAGGCCAAACATCGCCTGGCTATGCTTCAGCTGGCCATTGCCGATAACCCCGTCTTTGAAATGTCTACCCTGGAGATAGACCGCTCTGGGGTTTCCTATACTATAGATACTATCGAGTCTATGCGCCGGGCTTATACTGATGCTGATTTATTTTTCATCATGGGCATGGATTCCCTGTACATTCTGGATACCTGGAAGGATGTGCAGCGCTTGGTTACCCTGTGCCGTTTTATTGTGGTGACCCGGCCCAATTACCATTTGGACCGGAATGATCCGGCCCTGCAGGGGGTTCCGGAGGAATTCTGGCCTCAGGCTGATTTTCTGGAGATACCAGCCGTGGATATTTCCTCCAGTGATCTGCGGTCTCGGGTGCAGCAGGGCAAACCTATCCGCTATCTGCTGCCTCCGGCAGTAGAGAAATATATTTATGACCATTCTCTGTACAGAGGAGTTTAAATCATGAAATACAGTGATGAGGATATCATTGAAATAATCCGGAAACGCCTGTCGGCCAATCGCTTTCAGCACAGCCTGCAGGTGGCAGAAACTGCCCGTCGCCTGGCTGAGCTGCACCGGGTTGATCCCGGACAAGCCTATACCACCGGTCTGCTCCATGACTATGCCAAGGGATTATCCGGCCAGCAATTGCTGGACATAGCGGAAATCCAGGGCTTGATCAGTCACCCGGTAGACCGCCTGGTTCCCGATTTGCTGCATGGGCCGGTAGGAGCCTACCTAGTTCAGGAGGAACTGGGCTTAAGAGATCCCCAAATGCTGGCAGCCATAGCCAACCATACCCTGGGTGCTCTGGACATGAGCCCCCTGGAGGAGATCATTTTTTTGGCTGATATGATTGAACCCGGCCGGGACTATCCCGGGCTGGAACGTCTCCAATGCTTGACGGAACGCAGTTTGGAGCAAGGCATGCTGTTTGGTTTGGAAAGCACCATTCGCTATTGCATTGATCAGGGGCGAATTATTCACCCCCGTTCCATAGAAGTCCGCAATCACTACCTGCAAAAATGCAGTGCTGTGGAAGGTTGCTGAACAGCAGTATAAATATAAGTTTGCGGGAATGAAAGCGAACATGATAAAGGTATCGAATCCCTGTGGTGCTTACAGCAATGGTTACTAATCTTTAGGAGGGTTGTTATTGAATCAAGAAGAAAAGCTGGCAAGGATGATTGCTGATGCCTGCCTGGAGGAAAAGGCACTGGATGTAATGGTTTTGGATGTACGCAAACTCACAGTTATTACCGACTATTTTGTGATTGCCAGCGGACGAAGCATGATTCAGGTTCGTTCCATCGTGGATCATGTCCTGGAAAAACTGCAGGAGCAGGGAATTAATCCCGTCCGCAAGGAAGGCATCCAGCAGGGAGTATGGGCAGTATTGGACTTTAACTCGGTAATCCTGCATGTTTTTCGCCAGGAAGAACGAGAATACTACCAGCTGGAGAACCTGTGGGCCGATGCTCCTCAACTGTTAGTAGACAGCAGCATCTGATCAAGGGAGAGGCGCCTGGCCAGGGCAGGAATTTGGCCGGTCTGCTGCCATTCCATACGCAGCATGGCTGCTTTCAATTCCAGGCCGCCGGCAGCGGAAAATCCTCCCCAACCGGTGCTGGACACCACCCGGTGGCAGGGTATTACCAGACCCATAGGATTCTTTCTCATTACCTGGCCCACTGCCCGGGCGGCTCCTGGTTTGCCCAACTGCCGGGCAACCTGACCGTAAGTCATGATCTCCCCATAGGGGATGCGGTGCACCAGCAGCAAAACATCCCGGGCAAAGGAACTGAACCGGGACAGTTCCAGTTCCACATCCCAGTGGTCTATTATTTTGCCGTTAAAATAATCCCGGAATTTGTTAACAATGGGAACAGAATAGTCATCCAATGGAATAAACCGGGTATCATACCCGGTTTTCTTTATATGATGATGAAAGGTATTTAGGGGGGAGGGGGTGGGCAAAACCGTTGCGAACAAGGTTCTTTTTTCACTAAGAATAGCGGCCCATCCCCGGGGGGTGTAAAATATATACCAATGCATCATTGGTACCTCAACTTAAGGTTTAACTACAACATTCAACAATTTTCCTGGCACAACTATTATTTTCACTATATTCTGATCTTTTGTCAACTCCCGAATTCTGGAATTATTCAGCGCCATGGCTCGTAGTTCGTCTTCAGAAGCACCAGCCGGAACCATAATACGGTCTCTGACTTTTCCGTTAATTTGCAATACTATTTCAATTTCATCCTGCACCAGGGCTTCCGGGTCATAAGCGGGCCAGGACTGCAGGTGAATGCTGGTCTGGTTGCCCATCCTGGACCACAGCTCCTCAGTGATATGGGGTGCAAAGGGACAGAGCAGTACCAGCAGGGTTTGGACGGCTTCCTTGAGTACGCACAAATCCTGTTCTTCCTGGCTGCGATAGTCATTAATGGCGTTGGTCAGTTCCATAATAGCGCTGATAGCTGTATTGAAATTGAAGCGGGTTTCAATATCATCAGTAACCTTTTTAATAGTAGCATGGGTCTTAAAACGCAGTGCTTTGGCGGCTGCATCCAGTTCCTTGTACTCAGCCGGCAGGTTAACCTCCCGCAGGAGATCAACAGTCTCCATTACCAGGCGCCAGACCCGGTTCAAAAAGCGATGCGCCCCTTCTACTCCCTGGTCGCTCCACTCCAGATCCTTCTCCGGCGGGGAAGCAAACAGGATAAACAGGCGGGCAGTATCGGCTCCGTAAGTATCGATGATTTCTTCCGGACTGACTACATTGCCTTTAGATTTGGACATTTTAGAACCATCTTTTAATACCATTCCCTGGGTAAGCAGGTTGGTAAAAGGTTCCTCGACATTGAGCATTTTGATGTCATACAGGAATTTGGTGAAGAAGCGGGCATACATCAAATGGAGAATAGCATGCTCCACTCCGCCGATATACTGATCCACCGGCATCCAGTAATCAGTTGCCTCCCGGGTAAAAGGTATCTCCGTTTCGTGAGGACTGCAGTAGCGGTCAAAATACCAGGATGAGCATACAAAGGTATCCATGGTATCTGTTTCCCGGCGGGCTTCCGTCCCGCACACCGGACAGGTAGTTTTATAGAATTCCTCGACATAGTTAAGAGGAGATTCACCGGTAGGACGAAATTCTACTTCCATGGGCAGCATTACCGGCAGGTCTTTTTCCGGTACCGGTACCGTGCCGCACTGGGGGCAGTAGATTATGGGAATAGGTGCTCCCCAGTAACGCTGCCGGGATATGAGCCAGTCCCGCAGGCGGTAATTAACAGTTCCTTCACCAATTCCGTGTTCTTGCATGTAGGCGATTACCCTGGCTTTGCCTTCCTCCACGGAAAGACCGTCAAAAGAGCCTGAATTCACCATGCGGCCGTGGCCCACATAAGCTTCCCTTAGCTGGCTGCCGTCCAGGGGAGTGTCTTCACCCTGGATAACCACCCGGATGGGAATATTGTATTTGCGGGCAAATTCAAAGTCCCTCTGGTCATGGGCCGGCACCGCCATGATGGCACCGGTACCGTAATCCATCAATACATAGTTGGCTATCCAGATGGGCACTCTTTCACCATTCATAGGATTGATAGCATAGGCCCCGGTGAAAACCCCTTCTTTTTCCGCTTCTGCAGAGGTACGAGCTACTTCGCTCACCAACTGCATCCGGCTGACAAATTCTTTTACCGCTTTTTCCTCAGGCTTTCCGGCTACCAGCTTTTCCACCAGGGGATGTTCCGGTGCCATTACCATGAAAGTTACTCCAAATACCGTATCCGGACGGGTAGTAAACACCGTCAGCTTTTCATCCATACCTTCGATCTGCATGGAGAACTGGCAGCCTTCACTGCGGCCGATCCAGTTCTTCTGCATAATTTTGACTTTTTCCGGCCAGCCGGGCAGCTTTTCCAGATCATCCAGCAGTCGCTGGGCATAATCGGTAATTTTGAAAAACCACTGTTCCAGTTGTTTTTTCTCCACTGTGGTATCACAGCGTTCACAGGCACCGTCTACCACCTGCTCGTTGGCCAGAACCGTCTGGCAGGATGGACACCAGTTCACAGCGGCGTTTTTCTTGTACGCCAGGCCGTGTTCATAGAGCTTCAGGAACATCCACTGGGTAAATTTGTAGTAATCGGGATTGCAGGTAGTAACCTCCCGGTCCCAGTCATAACTGGTCCCCAAGCTCTTTAGCTGGGCTTTCATGTTATCTATGTTAGCGTAGGTCCACTTAGCCGGATGAGCGCCATGTTTGATAGCTGCATTTTCAGCCGGCAGGCCAAAGGCGTCCCAGCCCATGGGATGCAAAACGTTGTAGCCATTCATAGTCTTGAACCTGGCTACTACATCACCGATGGCATAATTGCGCACGTGCCCCATGTGCAAATTTCCGGACGGGTAAGGAAACATTTCCAGAGCATAATACTTGGGGCGGGAAGGATCTTCGGTTACTTTGTAAAAATGGTTTTCTTCCCAATAGGCCTGCCATTTAGCTTCAATAGCCTTAAAGTCATACTTGCTATTATGCTCCATAAACGTCCTCCTTCTGAATTATTATTGCCTATAAATAGCAAAAACTCTCATCCTGCTCAGGGACGAGAGTATATTCCCGCGGTACCACCCTTATTGACAAATATAATAATGGTGGAGCTAGAGGGATTCGAACCCTCGACCTCTTGAATGCCATTCAAGCGCGCTCCCAACTGCGCCATAGCCCCACATTTGTCCACTCTATTGATGATAACGGTATCTCCGTTACAGGCTTATCACCTGTAAAGCTTCCCGGCGAGTTCGACATCTGCTGCCGCCTTGCACCAACCGGCGGCTCTCTGCTNNCATTTAGTTTTCAAGCTTTTCCCTTGATAATCCTGGGTCCGGCAGGAAGAGTCAAAAATGCGGTTGCGAGCAGGGGACAGGCTGACGGAAAAGCACAGGGCAGGGGAAAGGAATATGGGAATTGGACATAGTATTTATGAAGATTAGGCAGCAGTTTGTATATAATTAGTATTAATGATAAATGTACGGCTTAGTCTGCAGTCCAGAAATGGATCAGCCTTTGGATGGCCAAGGAGGTCTTGTATTATGCCAGAACTGCGTCAGGATTTATTTAAGAACAGCTGGGTGGTGATTGCCACCGATGTGGAACTTAAACCCCGTGACTTTCCCATCAACCGCTCCGGAGCCCAGCACGCTATTGCCAATGCTTTTTGCCCCTTCTGCGAAGGGCAGGAAGCCACCACTCCGCCGGAATTAGCTTCTTACCGGCAGGAGGGCACGGCAGCCGATACACCAGGTTGGCAGGTTCGGACAGTTCCCAACAAGTATTCGGCATTCAACCCGGAAGGCTCTTTTGCTCCCCAGATGGACGGCATATTTACGCGAGCTGACGGGTTTGGCCAGCATGAAGTTATCGTGGAGACACCCCGCCATGATGTGGATTTCCACGAACTGCCGGAAGAGCATATAGAGCTGGTTTTTAAAATGCTGCGCCAGCGCTATAATACCCTGGCGGAGGATAAGCGCATGAAATACCTGCAGATCTATAAAAACCGCGGACTTTTCGCGGGTGCCTCTCTAAGTCACAGCCACAGCCAGATGGTAGGTCTGCCCATGGTTCCAGAGACCTGCAGGATCATGTCCCGCTACTATGAAGAAAATCACGCTTGCCTTATGTGTAAAGTCTTAGAAGAAGAACGGGCTCAGGGAAAGCGTATAGTATGGGAAAGCGATTATTTTACGATCCTGTGTCCTTATGCTTCCCGGTATTCTTATGAAACCTGGATCGTACCCCGGCGCCATACGGAGCACTATGGGGAAATCACTGATCAGGAAATAAGTGATCTGGCCGTTGTAGTGAAACGGTTACTCACTGTCCTCATGGACAAGTTGGAGAATGCTTCGTATAATATAGTATTTAATACTGCACCTATAAATGTAGCCTATCAACCAGGCCATCATTGGAATATGGAGATTACTCCCCGTTTAATAGTAACCAATGGTGTGGAAATGGGCACAGGTTATCATGTTAATCCAGTGAGTCCGGAAATAGCCGCCCGGGTAATCCGGGAGAAGTTAGGAGAGTAGCTATTGAGCGGCCAAACTAAAAGCAAGTCCGGCATTTTATATCCTGACATGTATGTGGATTCTTTGTTGGATATTCCCTTGGATGAGCTGCAGGGAAAAAATATCAAGGCCTTTATTCTTGACCTGGACAATACTATTACTGAATGGAACAGCAACTATATCCGTGAGGAGATTGCTGCCTGGTTCAAGACTATTCTGGACCAGGGGTTCAAGGCCTGTATATTGTCCAATAACGGTCAGCAAAGGGTTGTTCAGGTGGCTCAAAGCCTGGGTATACCTTTTATAAGCCGGGCCAAAAAGCCCCGCCGGGGGGCTTTCCGCAGGGCGGTGGAGCTGATGGGAGTCCAGCCGGAAGAAACAGCGGTAATAGGCGATCAAATATTCACTGATGTATTAGGAGGAAACCGGGCAGGTCTTTTTACGATACTGGTGGTTCCTATCGCCCGCCGTGAATTTGTAGGTACTAAATTCTCCCGAGCCATGGAATATTTTGTGCTGCGTCGTCTCAGAAAGGACCGCTTTCCCACAAAATAAGCCCGTAACCTGGCGGGCAGACCAATATGGTTGAATTCACTGCGGGATAGAGCCATAATTTGAAATATGGGTCAAATATATGGGGCGAATGCGGCGCATTCGCTTTCACTTATACGGGGGGAGTTTATGTTTTATACGGATATGGCTTATCTGGGCCTGTTAGGCAACCCGCTGGGCCACAGCCAATCACCGTCAATGCACAATGCTGTGTTTAACAAAATGGGCATTAAAGCCATCTATCTTCCTTTCCAAGTACCCCCCGGGCAACTGCGGGAAGCGGTTTTCGGTCTGAAAGCCCTGGGGTTCAAAGGGGTCAACGTGACCATTCCCTTTAAGGAAGCGATTATCCCCTTATTGGATCGTTTAGCACCTGAGGCCGAGCTTTACCAGTCGGTAAATGTGGTGGCAGTAGAAGGGGATCAGCTGGTGGGTTACAATACCGACGGACCGGGTTTCATAGCCGCCCTGCAGGAGGCAGGGGTAAAGGGCTGGGAACACTGCCTGGTGCTGGGAGCCGGAGGGGCAGGCCGCTCTGTGGTTTTGGCTCTGGCTCAAAACGGTGCCCGGGATATAACCATTCTGGATACTGATGAAGCAAGGGCGGGACGTCTGGCTGAATATGTGACTCATAATACATCGGCCCGGGCTCAGGGAAAGCTGGCCGGCCCTGATAACTGGTCCCAGGCTGCTGCCCGGGTTGATTTGATTGTTAACTGTACACCGGTGGGAATGTATCCCCAGGTAGAAGCCAGTCCGGCAGCATCAATGGATGGGGTTGCAGAGGGAGCCGTGGTATGTGATATTGTGTATAATCCTTTGGAGACTAAATTCCTGGCTATGGCCAGGCAAAAGGGGCTGCTCACCGTTAACGGGCTATCCATGTTTGTCTATCAGGGTGCCCTTACTTTAAAGATATTGCTGGGTATAGATCCCCCGGTGGACTACATGAAAGAAGTGGTCAAGCATGGTCTTGAACTCCAGAGGAGTAACCCTGATTGAGCTATTGCTGGTAGTAGCTCTGCTAGGCATAATCCTGCTGACAGCCTATCCTTTTTTCGACCCCTTCATAAGCAAATACACCTTGGCCAAGGATGCCAAACAGATGGCCTGGACCCTGCGCAGTGCCCGGCAAAAGGCTATAACCACCGGGGAGCCTCAGTATGTAGAATTTAAACCGCATGCCAACAAATATGAATATAATGGAGAAGAGATACCTTTGAGCGAAGGTATTCATTATGTGGGATCCACCACTTTTCCCAAGAAAAGCAATGGCATGATTATGTGTTCCTTTGCCAGTAACGGGGTACCTTCCAGCGCAGGAACAGTTACTCTGCGGGACAAGTATAATAATCAGTTATACATTATTGTAAATCCGGTAGGCGGAAGGGTGCGGATATCTACCGAACCTCCCAAAACATAATAATAACAACAAGGAGCAGCTAAGCAATGTTTCTGGAATTATTATTTATATTCTTTGCTCGTGTTATCGATGTATCCCTGGGAACCATTCGCATGATTCTGATTATACGGGGCGACCGGATTCCTGCCGCAATCATCGGTTTCTTTGAAATTATGGTATACACTGTGGCTTTGGGTTTAGTGGTTGGTTCCCTGAACAACCCCGTCAAACTGGTGGTATTCTGCTGTGGTTTTGCCATGGGAGTTCTGGTAGGCAGCTTTATTGAAGAAAAGCTGGCCCTGGGATACCGGGGTGTGCAGGTAATAGTTGACCGGGATCACTGCGACCTGGTGGATGCGTTGCGGGAAGCCGGCTATCCGGTAACCTGCTGGGAAGCTACGGGCAAAGCTGGTCCCAAAACTGTTTTACATATGGTGGTAAAACGCAATATGATAAAAGCAGTGTCTGATTATATTTACGAGCGGGATCCGGGAGCTTTTGTGGTACTGATGGAACCCAAGCAATTCCGGGGAGGATATATTAAAAAGAAGTAGGAGGATTTGATGCTGCGTTTTTCAACAGCAGGAGAATCACATGGACCAGGCCTGGTAGGTATTATCGAGGGGCTTCCGGCAGGGCTGCCGATCAGCACGGCAGATATAAACCGGGAACTGAGCAGGCGCCAGCAGGGATATGGCCGGGGCGGCCGTATGAAAATAGAACAGGATGAAGTGGTTATACTATCGGGAGTACGCAATGAAGTTACCCTGGGCAGCCCGGTCAGCTTTGTGATCTGGAACCGGGATTATGAAAACTGGTCTGATATTATGGGACCCGGCCCCTGTTCCCGGGTGAATGATCGCAGGGTAACCAGACCCCGGCCTGGCCATGCTGACCTGGCCGGCGGGATGAAATATCATCACAGTGACCTGCGCAATGTGCTGGAAAGAGCCAGTGCCAGGGAAACAGCCGCTCGGGTAGCAGCCGGCGCTTTTTTTAAGAAATTCTTGGAGGCTTTTGACATATATATCTATAGTCAGGTAATTGAAATTGGCGGAGTGCCAGCACTGCCGGTGGAGGTAACCCGGCAGAACCTGGCTGAAGTGCAGCAGGTTCTGGACCAATCGCCGGTGCGTTGCTACGATCCGGAGTCAGCCCGGCGGATGATGGCCAGGATAGACCAGGCCAGGGAAGAAGGCGAGTCCCTGGGCGGGGTGTTTGAAACAGGAGCTCTGGGAGTCCCCCCTGGATTGGGAAGTCATACCGCCTGGCATATGCGTCTGGATAGCCGCCTGGCAGCTTTGATGATGAGCATACCGGCAATCAAGGCTTTCGAGATAGGGGAAGGCATTGCTAATTCCCGTTTACCTGGTTCCCAGGTGCATGATGCCATATATTTGAACGGTACAGGCGGAATAGAACGGAAGACCAACCGGGCCGGAGGGTTGGAAGGAGGGATCAGCAACGGAGAAACCATCCTGATCCGAGCATATATGAAACCAATCCCCACTTTGTATAAACCGTTAACCAGTGTAAACACCGCAACCTGGCAGGAAGAAAAGGCTGAGGTGGAACGTTCGGATATTTGTGCTGTGCCGGCGGCGGCGGTAGTGGGCGAAGCCATGATGGCATACGGCCTGGCACAGGCATTCAGTGAGAAATTTGCGGGCGATCATATGGAGGAGTTGCAGACAGCTTTCCGGGAATACCGGAGCTATTTGAAAAAGGTGTGGAAATGGGCAAAAACATAATTTTGACGGGATTTATGGGTACCGGAAAAAGTTCAATAGGGACTAAACTAGCGGAACGTCTCAATCGCGAATTTGTGGACATGGACCGGGAAATTGAAAAACTGACCGGGATGACCATCAGCCAGTTGTTTAGACGTTATGGAGAAGTTCGCTTTCGTTCCGAAGAAAAGCTGATGGCTAAAAAGTTAGCCGGTAAAAGGGATTTGGTTGTTGCCACCGGCGGAGGGGTAGTCTTGGATCAAGAGAATATACAGGTGCTGAGAGAAAACGGCATTGTGGTATGCCTGGTGGCTGATCCCGAAGAGATATTCCAGAGAGTTAGCCGCAAAAAAGGTACCCGTCCGTTGCTGAAAAAGAATCTGACCGTTGACGATATTATTGCCATGCTGGAGGAGCGCAAGCCTTTTTATGAAAATGCTGACTATGTGGTGGAAACCAGCGGGCGCAGCATTGACAGTGTGGTAGATGATATCATAAATCGGCTCAGCCAGGAATCAGGAGTGTTATAGGTTTGTCAGAAGTAATTGCCATGCAGGAACTGACCGTGCCCTTGCAGGACAGATCTTATCCGATTCGTATTGGCACTGGTTTACTGCCTCATTGCGGTCGGTGGACGGCCCAAATAACCAGCAGCCGGGTCTTACTGGTCAGCAATCCCACGGTTTTCAACCTCTACGGTGCAGCGGTGGAAGAGGCGCTGCAGAAGGCAGGTCTGGAGGTACACTGCGCTTTAATCCCCGATGGTGAAGAATATAAAAACATGGAAGAAACCATGCAGGTGGTTGACCGGGCTCTGCAGCTGCAGCTGGACCGCAGCAGTGTTATCGTGGCTTTAGGAGGAGGAGTAGTGGGGGATTTGGCCGGTTTTGCCGCGGCTATTTACCAGCGAGGTATTTCCTTTATCCAAATACCTACCACCCTGCTGGCTCAGGTGGACAGCAGTGTAGGGGGCAAGGTGGGAGTGAATCACCCCCGGGGTAAAAACATGATCGGAGCTTTTCACCAGCCGCGCCTGGTGATAGCAGATTTAAGCACCCTGGATACCTTGGAAGAGCGGGATTATCTAAGCGGTCTGGGGGAAGTTGCTAAGTACGGGATAGCCTGGGACAAGAACCTTTTCAATTACCTGGAGGAACACGCCGGCCAGCTCAGCCAACGTGACAAGGCCTGCCTGCAGCATGTTGTTTATGAATGCTGCCGTATCAAAAGCGAGATTGTAGGACAGGATGAGCGGGAAAAGGGTTTAAGAGCTGTGTTGAACCTGGGGCACACCTTCGGGCATTCCCTGGAAAAACTGGGTAATTACCGGGATCATCGCCATGGTGAAGCGGTAGCCATGGGGATGATAATGGCCGCTTATCTGGCTGAAGAACTTGGATTAATGAAGCCTGAAGAAACCTCCCGCATTCGCAGCCTTTTGCAGAGTTTGAACCTGCCGGTACAAGGACCCGGTTACGATGCTGAAGCTATTTACAATGGGATGTTGGGCGACAAAAAAGCCACTCACGACCGGCTGCGCTTTGTGCTTCCCACCGGCATTGGCCGCTTTACCATGGCGGACAACCCTGATAAGGAT
>LFSR01000058.1 GCA_001513155.1 Syntrophomonas sp. DTU018 | reverse complement strand
CCGGTAAGCCCGGCTGATTATGAATGAGATTGCCACGCCCCTTTCAGGGGCTCGCAATGACACATAAGAGGACTTTTCATTTATCGTGGCCTGTTCTTCAGGTGATAATTGCGAGCGCAGCGAAGCAATCTCTAACGGTGGCTGCAGGTATGTGAACGAGATCGCCACGGCACTTCGTGCCTCGCGATGACACAAAAAAAGCTGTTTTCACAGAAATGATACCAAAGACGTCGGATTTGTAACAGAATACCTATTTCTCATAAAAACTGATGTTGTGAAGGGAGTAGAAAAGATGAGTTCCATTATCGATGTATATGCTCGTGAAGTGCTGGATTCCCGGGGCAATCCCACTGTTGAAGTAGAAGTGGTGCTGGAAGACGGTACTATGGGACGGGCTATAGTGCCTTCCGGGGCTTCCACCGGAGCCCATGAAGCCGTGGAACTGCGGGATGGAGACAAGGAAAGATACCTGGGCAAAGGGGTATTAAACGCGGTAAATAATGTCAATACTGTTATTGCCCCTAAAGTAGTTGGTCAGGATGTCACCCGGCAAGTGGAAATCGATCAGCTTATGATCGAATTGGACGGGACTCCCAATAAAGGAAAATTAGGGGCTAATGCCATTCTGGGCGTATCCCTGGCGGTAGCCCGGGCGGCAGCCAACTTCCTGGATCTGCCCCTTTACCAGTATATAGGCGGGGTAAATGCCCGGGATCTGCCGGTACCGATGATGAATATCCTCAACGGAGGCAAACACGCCGACAACAATGTGGATATTCAGGAGTTCATGATCGTGCCGGTTGGGGCGGAGAGCGTAGCGGAAGCTATTCGCATGGGTGTGGAAGTGTACCACAGTCTGAAAAAAGTATTGAGTCAAAAGGGTTTGGCTACAGCCGTAGGAGATGAAGGCGGATTTGCTCCCAACCTCCCATCCAATGAGGCAGCACTGGAAGTTATTGTAGAAGCTATCCTGATGGCGGGCTATGTTCCCGGCAAAGACATTTACCTGGCTTTGGACGTAGCTGCCACTGAATTATACAAGGATGGATATTACCACCTGCAGAGCAGCGGGCAGAAGCTGACCTCGGCAGAAATGGTGGACTTTTATACCCGCCTGGCTGACACCTATCCCTTAATCTCTCTGGAGGACGGTTTGGCCGAAGATGACTGGGAAGGTTGGAAACTGCTTACCGACAGGTTAGGGCATAAGATTCAGCTGGTGGGCGATGACCTCTTCGTCACCAATCCGGAGAGACTGAGACAGGGCATTGAGATGGGGGTTTGCAATAGTATCCTGGTTAAAGTAAACCAAATCGGCACCCTCACGGAAACCCTGCAGACTATTCAAATGGCGAAAGAGGCCGGCTATACCTGCATAATTTCCCACCGTTCCGGAGAAACTGAGGATTCCACCATTGCCGATATTGCCGTAGCCACCAATGCCGGTCAGATTAAATCGGGAGCACCGGCACGTACTGATCGAGTCGCCAAGTATAATCAGCTTCTGCGTATCGAGGAAGAACTGGATAACATGGCCCGGTACCGCGGTTTAAAAGCCTTTTATAACCTATATTAGGTAGTTTCCTTGTCTTATTTAAAGTTACTATGCTAAAATTAAAAGACGGCTTTTAAGGAATGTGGTTAACGGAGGTGAAGACGTGCTCAAAACCGTGGTACTAATCGTGCAAATACTTTGTTCGCTCGGCTTAATCGCTACAGTACTTCTCCAGTCAGGAAAGAGTGCTGGTCTGTCTGGAAGCATTGCCGGCGGCAGCGAGGCAATATTTGGGAAAAAGAAGGGGCTGGATGATTTCTTTTCCAAGTTAACTGCCTATATTGCAGTGGTATTCCTGATAACTACCCTGCTGCTGTCGCTGCTGTAAAAATAGCCCTCACCCTGTCATTGCGAGGCGCAGCAAACCTGGTTATTGCCTTGTTGAGATTGCATTTCTTGTTTTTGCTGCGTTTATCAGGTGATAACTGCTGAGATTGCCGGTGCAAAGTCATTTAGGGTGGGATTGTTGATTAGACGCACTAATGTAAGGAGTTGATGGAGGACCATGGAAAATCTTGCACTGTTTGCCCCCGCTGGTGGCGCTTTAGCCCTGCTGTTTGCGCTGTA